>NZ_JAAVUN010000049.1 GCF_012163155.1 Kocuria subflava | reverse complement strand
GGGATTCCATACCCCGGCTGAGAAACTCAACGAGTTCCTCACACGTGTTGCACTCACCCCCTGAAACCGCCCCACTCAGCAGCGATCAAACGGCCTACTCGGCGGAAAAAGGAGGAGTGTGCAGGTCAGGCCCAGGGGCCGCGCACGATCTCGACGACGGACTCCCCGTAGCGCTCCAACTTCTTGGCCCCGATGCCGCTGATGCCCCGCAATTCGTGAACCGCCGTGGGCGCCACCTGGGCAATGCTGATCAAGGTGGCATCCGGGAAGATCACATAGGCCGGGACCTTCTGCTCGCGTGCCTGATGTGCTCTCCATTCACGCAGGGACTCGAACAGGGAGGACTGTTGGGGCGTGAGGGAGGACGTCGTCGTTGTGGAGCTGCGGCGACCGGTGGGTGAGCCGCGTTTCTTGCGTGCGGTGCGGCGCAGTTCCAGGGTGGCCTGGCCGCGCAGGACCGGTGTGGCGCCGGGGGCCAGGCCCAGGGTGCCGTACTCGCCGTAGGTGGTGATCACGTTGCGGGCCAGCAGTTGGCGGATCACGCTGCGCCATTCGGTTTCGCTCAGGTCCGCGCCCACGCCCCAGACGCTGAGTTGATCGTGGCGGGAAGCGGTGGAGCGGTCGTTGACCTTGCCGCGCAGCACGTGGATGACCTGCCCGGCACCAAAGTGCTGGTTGCGTTCGCGGTCCAGTCTGATCAGGGCGGAGAGCAGTTTTTGGGCGGGCACGGTGGCGTCCCAGCCGGTGGGTGGGGTCAGGCAGTTGTCGCAATTACCGCACGGTTCCGCCTGCTGACCGAAGTACTGCAGGATCTGCACGCGGCGGCAGGTCAGCGATTCGCACAGCGCCAGCATGGCGTCCAGGTGGGCGCGTTGGCCGCGCAGGTGGGTTTCCGTGGCCTCTGACTGATCGATCATGCGGCGCAGTTGAACGACGTCGTGCAGCCCGTAGGCCAACCATGCCGTGGCCGGCAGGCCGTCACGCCCGGCGCGACCCGTCTCCTGGTAATAACCTTCCACTGACTTGGGCAGATCCAGGTGCGCCACAAAGCGGACGTCGGGTTTGTCGATCCCCATGCCGAAGGCAATGGTGGCCACCATGACCACGCCGTCCTCCTGCAGGAACCGGGTCTGCCGCTCGGCGCGCTCGGACTCGCTGAGCCCCGCGTGGTAGGCCATGGCGTCCAGGCCCTCTTTACGCAAGGCCTCCGCGGCCTGTTCCACGCTGCGGCGGGACAGACAGTAGACGATCCCCGAATCTCTGGCGTGCTCAGCGCGGATCAGACTGAGCAACTGGGAACGGGCGTTGTCCTTCTCCACGATCCGGTACTGGATGTTGGGGCGGTCAAAACTGGCCACAAAGTGCTCGGCAGCGCCCAGGCTCAGTCGCTCGGTGATTTCCTGATGGGTGGCCTGCGTGGCGGTGGCAGTCAGGGCAATGCGGGGCACGCCCGGGAACCGCTCGGCCAGGACGGAGAGCCCCAGGTAGTCCTTGCGAAAATCGTGGCCCCACTGGGAGACGCAGTGCGCCTCGTCAATGGCAAACAACGCCAAGTTGGCGTGGCTCAGCAGATCCAACGTTCGCGGCTGAACCAAGCGCTCCGGGGCCATGTAGAGCAGATCCAGGTCACCGTTCAGCAGGTCCCCCTCAACCTGGGCTGCCTGATCCGCATCCAGGGTGGAGTTCAGAAACGCCGCCTTGACCCCCACCGCGGCCAGCGCATCCACCTGGTTCTGCATGAGCGCAATGAGCGGGGAAATCACAATCCCCGCACCTTCCCTGACCAGAGCCGGGATCTGGTAACACAGGGACTTGCCGCCACCGGTGGGCATCAGAACGACGGCGTCGCCCCCACCCGTCACGTGCTCCACGATCCGCTCCTGGTCCCCCCGGAAGGACTCGAAGCCGAAGACCTCTTGCAGCACACCAAGCGGCGTGGCAGCGGGAGCTGAGGTCTGGGAAGTCACCGCACCAATTTACAAGGCGCGGAGGTGACCCCGCCGTTGGCCCACGCCGCCGGTACGGTGGTCTCCCACCTGCCCCACCCGCCGCCAACCACTGCGAGGACCTCATGCCAACAGCCGACCAGATGCTTGGAACCTCCACCGTGGAAGCACTGGCCAGGATGATCACCCTGGTCACCCCGCAGCAACCGGCTGAACATCTGAACGCCGTCCCCGCAGCCCTGGACGGTCAGCCCATGCGGGCCCGCGTGGACCTGGTGAGCCATGCTTTGCTCAAGGACCTGGGCCCAGACAGGTTGGTGGCCACGATCCGTGAAGCGGCAACGGCTCATCCGCAAGATTTCTCCGGGTGGATGATCTGGCCCGTGACGGAGGCAGTGGCACACAACGCCGTGGCAACCGGTTCCGAGCGCACCTTCCAGGAGGCCTTGGAGGTCCTGGCAGAGCTCACTCATCGATTCACGGCAGAATTCGCCCTCAGGATTCTGTTGCGCCAGGATCACCGGCGGGTGCTGACGGCAGCGTCAGAGTGGACACAGTCCCCCGATGAACACGTACGTCGCCTGGCCTCGGAAGGTACCCGCCCGTTGCTCCCGTGGGGCCTGCGCGTACCGGAACCGTCGGCAGAGCCCAGCGCCACGCTGCCCATCCTCACAGCGCTCCACAACGATCCCAGCGAATACGTTCGGCGTTCCGTGGCCAATCACCTCAACGATCTCAGCCGCCATCACCCGGACCTGGTGGTCCAAACCGCAGCCACGTGGCTGGATCGTCCCGGGCCATACACGGCCCGCACGGTCAAGCATGCCCTGCGCACCGTGGTCAAACGCGGTCACCCGGAAGCGCTGGCGCTCATGGGGTACCCGCCGGTCGTCGTCGATGTTCAGGGGCCGCGGCTCACACCGCCGGCGGTTCAGTGGGGAGGTTCGCTGCAGATCAGCGCCACTGTCCACAACGACGACGACGCCACCCCCGCCAAGCTGCTGATCGACTACGTGGTGCACCATCGCAAGGCCAACGGGACCACCACGCCCAAGACCTTCAAGTGGACCACCATGGAACTGGCCCCGGGCGAGACCGTGGAGCTCACACGCCGCCATTCATTCCGTGAGATCACCACCCGCAAGTATCACGCCGGTATGCACTCGGTGGCGCTGCAGATCAATGGCGTGGAACACCCCGCCGTGGACTTTGAACTACTGCCCCGGAATTAACGCGACTGGATGCGCTGCTGACGGCGATCCAGCGCGGCACTGATGCCGTCAAACATCCCGTGCCACAACCATTCCACCAGGCTACGCTTGAAGAACCGCAGCCACACCAAACTCAAACCGATCAGGAATCCGGCGATACCGAGATAAATCACCATGGTCCACCACACGGTGTTGTCACCGGCAATGCGGTTGGCCACTCCAAAGCCCCAGTCGTAGAAAATGATGGAGGCCACCAGGTTCTGCAAGATGTAACACGTCAACGCCATCTTCCCCACTGCACTGAGAGCGGTTCCCAGAATCCCGGTGTCCGTTTTGCGGGCGTGAAACGCTGCAACTGCTGCCAGGATGCCAAAGGCCACCAGTGTTGAGGTGATGTAACGCGTGATGGCACCGGTGTAGTCGGGCACCAACAGGCGGCATGCCCAGTCCACGGGTACACCCACGCCGAATGCCAGCGTCATGATCCACAGGCGCAACTTTCTGCCGCGCTCATCAAAGATCCCGGCGTGGTACAGGTGCGCTCCCACCAGGAACAAGCCAATGCCCATGAAGAACATGATGGGGATTTCCATGCGACCGCCCACAAAGTCGTTCAACCGGTCCTGGACCATGTCCCAATAGGAGTCAGTGGACGTAATCCCTGCCGCACTCACTTCTCCCGCCGCTGCCCGGCCACCAACGGGGGAATCGTTCAAAAACTCGGTCTTGTCCGGGATGTCCATCAAGAACTGGAAGAGCAACTGGACAAGGTCCATCCCGGCAATCACCAGGACGTGAACGGTCAAACCGGCAATCATCCAGATCTTCTGAGCCTTGGGGCCGCTGATCATGATGGCGAAAACCGCCAGGGGTAACGACCAGGCCACGTTTCACCGCGGCGTAGCGCCGCCTGGCGCTGAATCTCCAGGCCAATGCCGAACATGATGGTCAACAAACCAATGAACTTGCCATCCGTCACCAGACCCAGGCCCGTCTGGAAAATCGTGGCAAACCGGCTCTTCGCAGATGAGGGTGTAGAAGCTGACGGCGCGGCGGTGTCGGGATAGAAGTCGAGGTCTCCCGAGGATGGAAGTTCTCACACTGCCCATCCGGAAGACCTCGACGTGCACGACGCTACCTTCACTCGCCTTGACCTGACCACGTTCTGCCGACTGGATGAGCTCGGTCTCGAAGCCGTTGGGCAACGGCTCGAGCCCGACCGCGCGGTGATCGCTTGCCGCGTCGTCGAGCTCGACCAGTGGTGCCGTCGCTGCGGCTGCGAAGGGGTTCCGCGGGACACGGTGGTCCGGCGGCTTGCGCATGAACCGCTCGGGTGGCGACCCACAACCCTGGAGGTCGTCGTGCGTCGCTACCGCTGCACCGACTGCTGCCATGTATGGCGACAGGACACCAGCCTGGCGGCCGAACCACGGGCGAAGCTGTCGCGCCGCGGGCTGCGCTGGGCACTAGAGGGCATCGTGGTCCAGCACCTCACCGTCGCCCGCGTCGCCGAGGGGCTCGGGGTCGCGTGGAACACCGCCAACCTCGCCGTGCTGGCCGAGGGCAAGCGCGTCCTGATCGACGACGAGCACAGGTTCGACGGGGTGAAGGTCGTCGGCGTCGATGAGCACGTCTGGAGGCACACCCGCCGCGGCGACAAGTACGTCACCGTGGTCATCGACCTGACCGGCATCCGTGAGGGCACCGGACCAGCACGGCTGCTGGACATGGTCGAGGGCCGCTCCAAGCAGGCGTTCAAGACTTGGCTCGCCGAGCGACCGCAGGCGTGGCGCGACGCGATCGAGGTGGTCGCGATGGACGGGTTCACCGGCTTCAAGACCGCCACCGCCGAGGCGCTGCCCGACGCGGTCGCGGTGATGGATCCCTTCCACGTCGTCCGGCTGGCCGGCGATGCACTGGACCGTTGCCGCCGCCGGGTCCAGCAGCACACCCAGGGCCACCGCGGCCGCAAGGACGACCCGCTATACCGGGCGCGGCGAACCCTGCACACGGGAGCTGACCTGCTCACCGACAAGCAGAACGACCGCCTGCACGGCCTATTCAGCGTCGATGCGCATGTCGAAGTCGAGGCAACCTGGGGCGTCTACCAGCGGATGATCGCCGCCTACCGCGAGCAGGACCGGCGTCGTGGCCGCGAGCTAATGGTCAAACTGATCGACTCGGTCAGCCACGGCGTCCCGAAGGCGCTCACCGAGGTCATCACGCTGGGGCGAACACTGAAGAAGCGAGCCGACGACGTCCTGGCCTACTTCGACCGACCCGGCACCAGCAACGGTCCCACCGAGGCGATCTGTGAGTGTCTACCTGGCTGGTCCGGGACCGGCTGGTCAGGATGGTTCCGGTCGCGCTGAACAGCGTG
>NZ_JAAVUN010000048.1 GCF_012163155.1 Kocuria subflava | reverse complement strand
TGTTTGTGGTGTTAATGCGGCGGTGACTTACTCTCCCACACCCTCACGAGTGCAGTACCATCAGCGCTGTAGGCCTTAGCTTCCGGGTTCGGGATGGGACCGGGCGTTTCCCCCACGCTATAACCACCGCACAACAACACAACTATCCAACAACCCTCTAAACCAAAACCCCCAAGACCACCGCCACCCACCATCACAGTCAGCAACCAGCCCCAAGAACCCCGGTTCAACGGGTGTGTTACCCGAAAACCATACAGTGGACGCGAACACAACCCCCGCTCACCAACCACACCCCTACCACAAAGGAAAAGCCTGGTTGTTGTGACACATGCGTGTGTGTGTAGATCTTCGGCGTATTAGTACCAGTCAGCTCCACAACTCTTACAGTCGCTGCTTCCACATCCGGCCTATCAACCCAATCATCTCCTGGGCACCTACACCAACAAAGTTGGAAGGAAATCTCATCTCGAAGCAAGCTTCCCGCTTAGATGCTTTCAGCGGTTATCTCTCCCGAACGTAGCCAATCAGCCATGCTCCTGGCGGAACAACTGACACACCAGAGGTTCGTCCGTCCCGGTCCTCTCGTACTAAGGACAGACCTTCTCAAATTTCCAACGCGCGCAGCGGATAGGGACCGAACTGTCTCACGACGTTCTGAACCCAGCTCGCGTGCCGCTTTAATGGGCGAACAGCCCAACCCTTGGGACCAACTCCAGCCCCAGGATGCGACGAGCCGACATCGAGGTGCCAAACCATGCCGTCGATATGGACTCTTGGGCAAGATCAGCCTGTTATCCCCGAGGTACCTTTTATCCGTTGAGCGACGGCCATTCCACAATGTACCGCCGGATCACTAGTCCCGACTTTCGTCCCTGCTCGAGCCGTCACTCTCACAGTCAAGCTCCCTTGTGCACTTACACTCAACACCTGATTGCCAACCAGGCTGAGGGAACCTTTGGGCGCCTCCGTTACTCTTTAGGAGGCAACCGCCCCAGTTAAACTACCCATCAGGCACTGTCCCTGACCCGGATCACGGGCCGAAGTTAGACATCCAGAGCGACCAGAGTGGTATTTCAACAACGACTCCCCAAACACTAGCGTGCCCGGTTCACAGTCTCCCACCTATCCTACACAAGCCGCACCAAACACCAATACCAAACTATAGTAAAGGTCACGGGGTCTTTCCGTCCTGCTGCGCGTAACGAGCATCTTTACTCGTACTGCAATTTCGCCGAGTTCATGGTTGAGACAGTAGGGAAGTCGTTACTCCATTCGTGCAGGTCGGAACTTACCCGACAAGGAATTTCGCTACCTTAGGATGGTTATAGTTACCACCGCCGTTTACTGGGGCTTAAATTCTCCGCTTCGACATACGTCTAACAGGTCCTCTTAACCTTCCAGCACCGGGCAGGAGTCAGTCCGTATACATCGTCTTACGACTTCGCACGGACCTGTGTTTTTGATAAACAGTCGCTTCCCCCTGGTCTCTGCGACCCCTACACGCTCCACACCGCTTGTGTGCATCACGCTCAGGGCCCCCCTTCTCCCGAAGTTACGGGGGCATTTTGCCGAGTTCCTTAACCATGATTCTCTCGAACGCCTTAGTATTCTCTACCTGATCACCTGTGTCGGTTTAGGGTACGGGCGGCTAAAACCTCACGTCGATGCTTTTCTCGGCAGCATAGGATCACCGAATCCCCCACCAAAGGGGTCCCATCACGCCTCAGGCACACACCCCGCGCATTTAACAACGGGGAACCCTACACGCTTAGACCAGGACAACCATCGCCTGGCTCGGCTACCTTCCTGCGTCACACCTGTTAACACGCTTACCTCCCCGGATCAGGCCCCACGCCACACACCACAACGCAACCAACACAAATGCTGATTGCGAGACGGGTGCGCGGAGTGGTTAGTATCCCCAGCTCAGTATTGGCGGTTTCTCGCCGGTACGGGAATATCAACCCGTTGTCCATCGACTACGCCTGTCGGCCTCGCCTTAGGTCCCGACTCACCCAGGGCAGATTAGCTTGACCCTGGAACCCTTGATCATCCGGCGGACGGGTTTCTCACCCGTCATTCGCTACTCATGCCTGCATTCTCACTCGAACGGGTTCCACCACTCGGTTACCCGGCGACTTCACCACCCGCTCGACGCTCCCCTACCCAACACACACCCATTACAGGAACAATTGTGTATTGCCACGACTTCGGCGGTGTACTTGAGCCCCGCTACATTGTCGGCGCGGAATCACTTGACCAGTGAGCTATTACGCACTCTTTCAAGGATGGCTGCTTCTAAGCCAACCTCCTGGTTGTCTAAGCAACTCCACATCCTTTCCCACTTAGCACACGCTTAGGGGCCTTAGTCGGTGGTCTGGGCTGTTTCCCTCTCGACCATGAAGCTTATCCCCCACGGTCTCACTGCCACGCTCTCACTTCACCGGCATTCGGAGTTTGGTTGACGTCAGTAACCTGGTGAGGCCCATCAGCCATCCAGTAGCTCTACCTCCGGGAAGAAACACGCAACGCTGCACCTAAATGCATTTCGGGGAGAACCAGCTATCACGAAGTTTGATTGGCCTTTCACCCCTACCCACAGCTCATCCCCTCCATTTTCAACTGAAGTGGGTTCGGTCCTCCACACGCTCTTACACGCGCTTCAACCTGGCCATGGGTAGATCACTTCGCTTCGGGTCTAGATCACGCCACTCAAACGCCCTCTTCAGACTCGCTTTCGCTACGACTACCCCACACGGGTTAACCTCGCGACATGACACTAACTCGCAGGCTCATTCTTCAAAAGGCACGCCATCACCCCACACCCCCAAAGGGGTCAAGGCTCTAACGGCTTGTAAGCACACGGTTTCAGGTACTCTTTCACTCCCCTCCCGGGGTACTTTTCACCTTTCCCTCACGGTACTGGTCCGCTATCGGTCATCAGGTAGTATTCAGGCTTACCAGGTGGTCCTGGCAGATTCACACGAGATTCCACGAGCCCCGTGCTACTCGGGACAACGCCACACGCGGCGGACAGCAGTTTCGTCTACGGGACTCCCACCCTCTACGGCACACCACTCAACGATGCTTCGACTACCACTCCGCACTCACGCACCCAGATCGACAGCTCTGAGAACAGCGCATCCCACAACCCCGCTGATGCAACCCCTGCCAGGTATCACACACCAACGGTTTAGCCACATCCGCTTTCGCTCGCCACTACTCACGGAATCACTATTGTTTTCTCTTCCTGCGGGTACTGAGATGTTTCACTTCCCCGCGTTCCCCCCTACACCCTATGAATTCAGATGCAGGTCGTCACCCTCACAGATGACGGGGTTTCCCCATTCGGACATCCTCGGATCACAGCCCGCTTATCGACTCCCCGAGGCTTATCGCAGATTACCACGTCCTTCATCGGCTCCTGATGCCAAGGCATCCACCGTGCGCCCTTAACAATCTACAAACAGACACACATAAAAACATACAAAAATGTTCTCGATCACATAAAGAACAAGATGCTCGCGTCCACTATACAGTTCTCAAACAACACACCCACACACCACCACCACACAAACACACGTTCGCGTGATCCTGACGCAGGGTCATCGACGGAAACAACCACCCCTACCCACCAGCAGCACACCCCGCCACCCCCCACACAGGGAGACAACCAGGCACACACCACCAGATGAGAAGGGTCCTGTTGTTCCAGGACCCAACAGTGTTCCACCCCGCACCCCACACACCACCACCACCCCAGAACACTTCCAGGGAAACAGTGCCGTGAAGACCACGAGCATCACCACACCCCAACCCACACACACCACCACCCCCACCAAGGAGGAGAACCAGCACGCATGAACCACACGGGGCACGATCAATGGTTTGTTGACATTCCACCCATGAACACACACCACACAACCACCACCCACGAATAAGCAGATCAGGGGTTGGGCCGCCACACGGCGACACGGGCATGAATGCTCCTTAGAAAGGAGGTGATCCAGCCGCACCTTCCGGTACGGCTACCTTGTTACGACTTAGTCCCAATCGCCAGTCCCACCTTCGACGGCTCCCCCCACAAGGGTTAGGCCACCGGCTTCGGGTGTTACCAACTTTCGTGACTTGACGGGCGGTGTGTACAAGGCCCGGGAACGTATTCACCGCAGCGTTGCTGATCTGCGATTACTAGCGACTCCGACTTCACGTGGTCGAGTTGCAGACCACGATCCGAACTGAGACCGGCTTTTTGGGATTAGCTCCACCTCACAGTATCGCAACCCTTTGTACCGGCCATTGTAGCATGCGTGAAGCCCAAGACATAAGGGGCATGATGATTTGACGTCATCCCCACCTTCCTCCGAGTTGACCCCGGCAGTCTCCCATGAGTCCCCACCACCCCAAAGGGCGTGCTGGCAACATGGAACGAGGGTTGCGCTCGTTGCGGGACTTAACCCAACATCTCACGACACGAGCTGACGACAACCATGCACCACCTGCACACCAACCACAAAGTGGAAATCCCATCTCTGGGACGGTCTGGTGCATGTCAAGCCTTGGTAAGGTTCTTCGCGTTGCATCGAATTAATCCGCATGCTCCGCCGCTTGTGCGGGCCCCCGTCAATTCCTTTGAGTTTTAGCCTTGCGGCCGTACTCCCCAGGCGGGGCACTTAATGCGTTAGCTACGGCGCGGAAAACGTGGAATGTCCCCCACACCTAGTGCCCAACGTTTACGGCATGGACTACCAGGGTATCTAATCCTGTTCGCTCCCCATGCTTTCGCTCCTCAGCGTCAGTAACAGCCCAGAGACCTGCCTTCGCCATCGGTGTTCCTCCTGATATCTGCGCATTTCACCGCTACACCAGGAATTCCAGTCTCCCCTACTGCACTCTAGTCTGCCCGTACCCACTGCAGACCCGGGGTTAAGCCCCGGGCTTTCACAGCAGACGCGACAAACCGCCTACGAGCTCTTTACGCCCAATAATTCCGGACAACGCTTGCGCCCTACGTATTACCGCGGCTGCTGGCACGTAGTTAGCCGGCGCTTCTTCTGCAGGTACCGTCACTTTCGCTTCTTCCCTGCTGAAAGAGGTTTACAACCCGAAGGCCGTCATCCCTCACGCGGCGTCGCTGCATCAGGCTTGCGCCCATTGTGCAATATTCCCCACTGCTGCCTCCCGTAGGAGTCTGGGCCGTGTCTCAGTCCCAGTGTGGCCGGTCACCCTCTCAGGCCGGCTACCCGTCGTCGCCTTGGTGAGCCATTACCCCACCAACAAGCTGATAGGCCGTGAGCCCATCCAAAACCAGTACAAACCCTTTCCACAACACACCATGCGATGTACTGTCGTATCCAGTATTAGACCCAGTTTCCCAGGCTTATCCCAGAGTCAAGGGCAGGTCACTCACGTATTACTCACCCGTTCGCCACTCATCCACCCCAGCAAGCTGGGGCTTCAGCGTTCGACTTGCATGTGTTAAGCACGCCGCCAGCGTTCGTCCTGAGCCAGGATCAAACTCTCCGTCAAAAAAACAGAAAAACAATATCCTGGCCGATAAAACCCACCCCCAGTGTCGACGAGGACACACAAACAGGGCAGGCCATCAACCAAACAAAACAATATTTGGTATCAACAAACATGAAACACTATTGAGTTCTCAAACAACAGA
>NZ_JAAVUN010000047.1 GCF_012163155.1 Kocuria subflava | reverse complement strand
TCCGCTACACCGAGCGTCTTGCTGAGGCCGGCGCGGTCGCCTCGGTCGGCTCCACCGGCGACTCGTATGACAACGCCCTGGCCGAGGCCTTCAACTCGCTGTTCAAGGCAGAACTGGTCCGGAACCTCGGGCCCTGGAAGAACATCGACGACCTCGAGATCGCGACCGCGGAATACATCGACTGGTTCAATCACCGGCGTCTGCACGGCGAGATCGGCATGATTCCGCCCGTCGAGCTCGAGGACGTCTACCATCACAACAACCCCGCACCGGCACCCGCCGACGCGGCACTTGCGAGCCTCTAACAAACCCGGGGCGATTCATACCGCGCCCGGTAGGGCCTCGCTGGCGGCGGTATTGAACCCGGAGAATCCGTCCATCGCTACCACCTCGATGCGGTCCTTCCGTTGCTTGGGGTGGGCCTCTAGCCAGGGTGGTGTCAAAGCGTGGAAGCAACATGGGGTTCGCCGGCCAGTAGTCGGGCGAAGGATTCTGTCGGTGTCAGGAAGCCCAGTGGACGGCGGGCCGGTTGTTGATCTCCTCCGCGATGGTGGTGAGGTAGGGCTGGTGGTCGGGGATCGCCGTGCCCTTGGGGAGGTACTCGCGGTAGAGCCGGTTCGTGTTCTCGTTCGATGGCCGCTGCCACGGCGAGTGGGGGTCGGCGAAGTAGACCGGCATGTCTGTGGCCGGGGAGACCTTTGCGTGGTGCGCCATCTCGCTGCCCTGGTCCCATACCAGCGAGGTCTGCATCATCCGGGGCAGCTCGGTGAAGTACTCGATCACCGCGTCCGCGGTGCCCTCGGCGTGTTTCGAGGGCAGGGCGAGCGGGCCGGTGAACCCGCTCATCCACTCCACCAGCGTCGCCGCGCACGAGGACCCGTTCTTCCCGATGATCAGGTCGCCCTCCCAGTGCCCGGGTACCCGCCGCTTCGCCGCGTCCTCGCCACGCTCCGCGATCGGGACCATCCCCACGATCGGCCCGCCTCGGGAGCGGCCGTGCGTGCGGGGCCGGCGCTTGGTCCGTTTGGACTGCAAGAAGATCCCACGCTTGGCAAGTTCTCCGCGGGGGATCGCGTAGATGTACTGGTAGATCGCTTCTCCGCTGACGGTGCGGCCCTGAGCGTCGGGAGAGTTCGCCATGCGTTCAACGGTCGGGTCTGCGGCCTCCAGACGCAAGCGACCCGCGATCTCGTTCGGCGTCCATGACGCTGCGAGGTCGGCGTTGACGCGGGCCTCGAGTACCGGGTCCTTTGCCACTTTCCGGACCTGTGGGCGAGAGCGCTGGCGTTGCGCTTTCACGTCCGCGGTCACGGCTTGATAGCCGCGCGTCTTCGTCGAGTTCGGTCGAAGCTCTCTGGAGACCACCGAAGGGCATCTACCCAGGTGAGACGCGATCTTCCGGACTCCCCACCCGGCCTTCGATCCCGTCGAGATCTCCATCCGCTCCGTGAAGGTGAGTCGCCGCCGCACCATCCCAGGCCTCCTCGCCTCGAGCCCCCACCGACCGGGAGTGTTGCTACGACGCTATGACACCACCAACCGACAGTCATCTCTTGCCGATTTACATTCAGCCGACGACCTGAATGAAGCCAGCAGCCGAATGCACTCGACGGTCTACGTCGAAGTCGTGGTCTGGTCCAGGTCTCGGCGTCCCTTGCGGAGCCCGATTTCGTAGGCTGTAAAGGAAATGAGCGTCAGTGCGATTAACGGCAGCACGAACCACGCCATGGCTACGGTGAATCCCTCCAGTGCATCGTGCGCTGTGGCAGCCAGCACAAGGTATCCGGTGTAGGCGGCGTACAAAACCACGAACAAGCCGCCCTCCCAACGCGCCACCACGAAGCCCGTGAACGCGATCGGCAGTAGTGCCACTGCAGCCGCCAGCATTACTGGGATATCGAAGGCCACTGCGGCGCCGGATACGGGAATGCCTTCAAGAGAGATGAGCGCGGTTAGTCCTAGCACTACCCCTATGTTGATGATATTGCTGCCGACCACGTTGCCCACCGCTAGGTCCCGTTCACCGCGACGCACGGCAATGATGGACGTCGCCAGCTCGGGCAGCGATGTCCCGACAGCCACAACGGTCAGTCCGACCACGAGGCTGCTTACGCCCAACGTGGTGGCTATGTTCACTGCTCCTTCCACGAGCAGCGTGGCACCGGCGACCAGCAACGCGACCCCCAGCAGCACAAAGAAGAGCGACCTGCTGACCGAGGCGCCTAGCGCAGCCCCTTCCTCGCCGGCTGGATCGACGGTTGCCGAATCTCCTGTCCCTTCCCGGGCATTCACCGCGGTCTTGGCGTCCCGCCGACTAATCACCACGGACATTATGGTGTGGACCACCACACCGAAAAATAGTATCAGCCCGTCCACCGCACTGATCCTCCCATCCAGGGACACAAGGAGCAGTAGAACTGACAAGACGACCATCAGGGGCAGGTCAAAGCGGATCAGCCTCCGCTTTACAGCGAGGGGAACGACCAGCGCGGACAGTCCCAGGATGAGCAGGACATTAATGATGTTGCTGCCAACCGCATTGCCCACGGCAAGCCCCGGTTCATCGCGCAGTACAGCACCGACGCTCACTGCGAACTCGGGTGCCGACGTCGCCGCTGACACTACGGTGAGACCGATCACCAATGACGAAATTCCGAAACGTCCGGCCAGTGCTGACGCCCCACGCACCAAAAATTCCCCACCCAAGACCAGCAGCACCAGTCCGGCCACGATCCGTCCAATATCAAGCGCATCCATGAGTAGGAGTGTACGGACCACAGTTCAGGCCCTGCCACGAGCACCCGCTGACCTCGAGATTTCACTGGGGTGTGGTCTCGACGGGTGGGCGTCATAGAGAAAGGTGCTCCTGGCCTGGGATGATACGGGGTGTCGAGTCTCGTAATCCCTGGCCGGAAGGAGCACCTTTCAGGTGTCCCACCCTACCGTGTTCTTCTACCCCCGCCCGCGTGTGGACGTCGCTGAGGTCCCGACGGCCTCGCATGCGGGCGCGGTGCTGCTGACCGACACGATCCACGCCACCGGCCTCGCCTCTTCGCTGCGTGAAGCGTTGGGTTCATGGACGAAACCGCTGGCCGAGCATCACGCCTCCAAGGTCCTGCTGGACCTCGCGATGACTCTCGCGGTGGGCGGGGAGGTCGCCCGTGACACCAACCTGCTGCGGTGCGAGCCGGGCCTGTTCGGTGACGTAGCCTCGGCCCCAACGATCTCCCGCACGCTCACCACCCTCGCTGAGGACGCGCCCGCCGTGATGACCGCGATCGCCAGGGCTCGCAGGACCGCGCGCGAGCAGGCCTGGACCCTGGCCGGCGAGCATTCCCCGGCCGAGGGGCCGAGCGCGAAGACCCCGCTGGTCATCGACCTCGACGCCACCCTGATCAACGTCCACAGTGAGAAGGAGCAAGCCGCCCCGACGTTCAAACGCGGCTTCGGCTACTACCCTCTGTACGCGTTCCTGGACCACGGCAGCGAAGGAACCGGGGAACCGCTCGCGATCCACCTTCGCCCCGGCAACGCGGGCTCGAACACCGCCAGCGATCACATCGCCGTCACCCGTCTGGCCCTTGCGCAGCTCCCACCGGCCCTGCTGGGCCGGGGCGGGCGGGGATCGAAAAAGGTCCTGATTCGCACCGACGGGGCCGGCGGCCCCAAGGACTTCGCGGGCTGGCTGAAGCGGCAGCGTCTGGCCTACTCAGTCGGGTTCACCCTCCCCGCGAACACTCCTGACCTGTTGGAACGTATTGATGAGGCGAAGGCGTGGACTCCTGCCTACGACACCGACACCGAAGGGATCCGCGATGGGGCATGGGTCGCGGAACTGACCGGACTACTGGACCTGCCCGGGTGGCCCCCGGAATGCGGGTAATCGTAAGGAAGGAACGCCCCCACCCCGGAGTGCAGCTACGGATCACCGATCACAAAGGGATGCGGATCACTGCGTTCGCGACCAACGCCCCACGCGGCCAGCTTCCAGTGCTGGAGCTGCGTCACCGCCGCCGCGCGTGCTGCGAGGACCGGATCCGCAACGCCAAGGACATGGGCCTGATGAAGTTCCCGCTGCAGGGATTCGCGCAGAACCAGGTCTGGTGCCAGATCGTCCAGCTCGCCGGCGTCATCGTCGCCTGGATGCAGGCCATCGCGCTGGCCGGCCATGATGCACGTCGCTGGGAGCCCAAACGGTTTCGCGCACGGTTGTTCGAGATCCCCGCGACCATCGTGCGCCGCTGTCGGCACAAGATCCTGCATTCGAGGCTCATCGCATTTGAGGGTGTAGCAAGGGTCTGAAGCCGCCTGATTCGAGGAGGCTGCGGGCGATGTAGTTGGTGAGGTTGCGGAAGCCGAGGGCGGAGCCGCGCAGGTGTTCGAGCCGGCCGTTGATCGCCTCCGTCGGACCGTTGCTGGTGCCGGGGCGCTCGAAGAACGCCAGCACGTCGGCGGCGCGTTTGGTCAGTGTCCGGCCGAGCTTGCCCAGTTCCTCGAGGGTGTCGGGGACCTTCTTGCTCAGCGCCGCGATCACCTTCTCCATCTTGGCCTTAGCCTTTGCGCGGTCGAATTCTCGGTAGGCGGTGACCATGGCCTGGTAGATCTCCCAGGTCGCTTCGACCGCGGCGTGCTTCTCGTGGGCGAAGAGGACGCTGAGGTGTTCTTTTTGGCGGTCGGTCAGCAGGCTCATCCCGGTGTGGAGGGTGCGGCGCGCCTTGTAGAGCGGGCCGTCCTTGCGGTCTCTGCGCTGGTGGAGCTGTTGCTGGACGCGTCGTCGGCAGTCGTCCAGAGTGTCTCCGGCCAGGCGGACGACGTGGAAGGGATCCATCAGCGCTACCGCGCCCGGTAGGGCTTCGCTGGCGGCGGTCCTGTATCCGGTGAACTCGTCCATCGCCACCACCTCGATGCGGTCCTTCCATGCCTCGGGGTGGGCCTCCAGCCAGGCCTTGAACGCCGCTTTGGAGCGGCCCTCGATCATGTCCAGCAGCCGTGCGGGCCCGGTCCCGTCCCTGGCTGGGGTGAGGTCGATGATCACGGTGACGTACTTGTCGCCGCGCCTGGTGTGGCGCCATACGTGCTCGTCGACCCCGATCACGCGGACTCCGTCGAAGCGGGCGGGGTCATCGATGAGCAGCCGCTGGCCCTCGGCGAGGACGGCGCCGTCGGCGGTGTGCCAGGCAACCCCTAGCCCGGCGGCGACCCGTGCGATCGAGAGGTGGTCGATGACCAGGTCTTCCAGTGCCTACCGCATCCCACCGCGGGAGAGTTTCGCCCGCTCAGTCGCTGCGGCGGTGGTGTCCTCGCGCCAGCGGTTCCCGCAGTGACCACAGATACTGCCGGATCCGCACCAGCAGCGTCGTGGGCCGGTGGCCGAACGGCTGGTGAGCGAGGGGCCGAGTGATCGTGCCGCGCGAGGTCGACCTTGCTCCGCAAGCGCGGCACCACGGATCCTCCTCCGCGAGTCGGCATTCGAGCACCGCCCGTTCCGCCGTTAGCCATTGACCGACAGCGACGAGGCCGAGCTCGTCCAGGCGCGCGAAGGTCGTCAGATCGGGACTGTCGAAGATGGCGTTGGGCACGTCGAGGTCGTCCTGATGGCGAGCGTGAGGACTTCCACCATCGGGAGACCTCGACGTCTATCCGCGCACCGACGTGCCCACCCTCGCGACACGCAGCTACCCCCTCAACTGCGAAGAGCCAGATTGGATGACCTGCCCTACGGTTAGGTTTCCACTCTTGGTCGCTAGCTTCCGATGGTGGTGAGTGCCCGCGGGGTGC
>NZ_JAAVUN010000046.1 GCF_012163155.1 Kocuria subflava | reverse complement strand
TTTCGATGGAGCCGTTGGAACTGCCTTCAGCCCGCACCCCGACGTCCACATTGCTGCCGTGCGCCCGGGCTAAGCTTTGTGGGGCACCGCGGTAGGCGCCGGCCGAACTGAACGCGCCTTGGAAGCCACTCTTGTCACCTTCGTCACCGCTGGCTGGGGCCTGTACTCCGAACAGAGCTATGACTCCAGCGCATACCAACACACCAATTCGCCGAAGCATGTGATCATCCCTGCACAGGAGTCGGCATGACCAGTTCCCATTCACCATCCATGTGGTTCAGGTGCATCAAAGCCACGTGGTCGGGGGAATCAATCGGTTCAAGCTCTTCGACTACGGCACCCGTTGAGTCCCAAATGGTGATGCCTTCGAACTTTGATTTGACTCGTGGTGCGGGGAATCCATAGTCGTCGACTGGCATTGGGTCATCCAGGATGGTCAGTTCCTCGCGCCCACTGGTCGCCCAGCCGCCGTCCGCGTAGTGCTCGTCAATGGCGTCGTACTCCTCCAGGCAGAAGTCGCAAGCCGGTGCGGTGATGTCCCGCAAGATGGAGGTGTCGCCCGTTTGCCAGGCATACACACGCGCATCGGAGAGGTAGTCCAAGAACGCCTGGGCACCCTCCACCGACTCCTCATCAGCCACAGCAGGCTTGCTCGGCTTGGGCACGTCCTGCGCAGGACCCTCAGCAGAAGCCTCCACATACCCATCCGCACCACCAGATGCAGAAGCCGACTCCGTGGGTGAAGCAGAACCGGGGGAAGCATCGCCGTCGTCGTTGGTAGAAGTGTCACCACACCCGGTGAGCACACCACCGACCAACAACACAGCAGACACACTCAACACACCAAAACCACGCACCACAGCACAGCCTCCACTCAAGCAACCCCACTCACCAGGGTGAACGTGCCTCGACCCTAAGCAAACGCCCCCGCATCAGGAAACCCGAGCCACTGAATTGTGGATAACCACCGTCACGCACTGTCATCCCAGACCAAAACATGAACCACTGGACAGGACAAGGCTCAGCGCGGTCCGCGGAACATGCGGCGCATCATCACAGAGGTCCCTCGGTTGGATTTTTTCTTGCCCCGAAGCTTGGCACTGCTGTTCACGGTGGCGCTCATCAACAGCATGGCCACATACATGCACCCAGCCAAGATGGCCAAGGACAGCAGCAGAATGCCCAACAATCCCCACGTACCCATCAACAACCACCAGTCCTGTTCTTTGCGGTCACGGTCCTGGTGCTCAGGGTACCGGGCACTCTGACAGGGAGTTCTGAGCAGTTTGGGACGCCATCAACACCTGATGCCGTCCCAAACTGCGCAGAACTCGCTCCTGTCACCGCGAGCGCAACAGGTCGTAGACGGAAGAGTCATCCCGCCGCCCCATGCCCTCTCGGCGTCCGCGCACGTAGATCTGCTCCGCCGCGGAGGCCAAGGGGACCGGTTGCTGTGCCGCACGGGCTGCATCGGTCACCAGCCCCATGTCCTTCACAAAGATGTCCATGGCGGAGCGCACCTCAGCTGATTCACCCTCCAGCATGCGGGGGCCGCGGTCACCGAACATGAACGACGCCGCAGCGCCTCCCTGTAGTACCTCCAAGCACTGCTGCGGGTCCAGCCCCATGGAATCCGCGAGCGCCAACGCCTCCCCTGCCACGGCAATGTGCACACCGCACAGCAGCTGGTTGACCACCTTGAATCGCTGTCCGTCGCCCACCAGTGAACCCACCACGGGCGCTTGGGCGGCCATGAGGTCGAGCAGCGGCTGGACTTTGGCGATGTCAGAGTCAGCACCACCCACCATGACCAGCAGGTCACCGGTGCCGGCACGTGCCACGCCACCGGAGACTGGCGCATCCACCACACCAACGCCCTGCAGGGCCAGTCGCGTACCTGCCCCTTCCACTGCTTGCGGCCCCACCGTGGCCATCACCAGGACCACGGCACCCTCCGGCAGCACTTCAGCAATACCCGTTTCCGGGGTGAAGAGCACCGAATCGAGCTGGGCGCCGGTGGCCACCATGACCACCACAACATCGGTTCCCGCCACGGCTTCCCGGGCGGTCGGGAACAGAGAGAGTCCCTCACCCACCCGGTCTGCGGCGTCGGGGGCCAGGTCAAAGGTCTGCACTTCCACTCCACCCTTGCCAAGGACGGTGGCCATGGGAGCTCCCATGGCCCCCAGGCCGATCCACGAAATCTTGGTCATCACACAGTCCTCTTGTTGTTTCACTTCTTGGAGTTGGTCAGTTGGGTGGCTTGAGCCAATACGTCCACCACGTCCGCCACGGCGGATTCCGTTCCCACGTTGCCTGGGAACACCACGAACGGGCAGCCCTGGGCTTGCGCGTCCGCTTCGATCGGCATGAACTGGGAGGTCTGCCCGGGAAAGAACTGCCCGCCCACACGGGCTCGCCGGATTCCCAAGCCCTTGTGCGCCACCTCGTGAGACGTGATGCCGCCCTTGGCGATCACCCATGCCGGTTTGGCCTGCATGACCCCGCGCACCACGTCCACCACGGCATCGGAAACGGACCGAGCAATGGCCAGCGACTCCTGCGGATCCTCAGTGCGCACCACATCGCGGCTGGTGTAGACCACGACGTCGGAGCTCACCAATGCTTGTTCCGCTCGCTTGATGGCCTGGTCAAGATAGGCCTGGCGGTCATCCCCGAGCACCGTGGGGACGTGCAGTTCGATCTCGAACAGGCTTCCGCGGTCCTTGACCACGTCCAGTTGGCGGTTGGTCAACCCCACGTGGGAGCCCACCACCAGCAGTCCGTGCGGCATGCGGCCGTCCCCGATGGCGATGTCCCCCGGCTCCAGAACACGAGCCTGTTGGATCCCTGCCAGGGGTCGGACGAGTGATGGTCCACAGCGGCTGATGAAGGTCCGGCCAGCCTCCTCCTGCCGAGCCAGCGCTTGGGCCACCACCTCTTGGTGGGCGTATTCGATGCCGTTGACCACCACCCAAGTACGTTCAGTGGCCTGCTCCAACACCGCAGACACTGCATCCACGCCGGCTGCAATGTCATCCAGCGTGATGGACAGAATCTCCTCCCGGTTCAGCTCCCCGCCGGAGCGTTCCATCAGGAAGTCCTTGAGGTTGGAGTTGGAGTAACCGAACGTGGCGTCCTGGGCAAAGTCCGTGTCCCCCACCCTCAGGTGCTCACCCTGCAGCACAGCCCAGTGAACGTCGTCGGTGGTGTAGCGCCCAGCTTCAAACATGGCCGGGGCGAACAGGAATCCGTTGACCCGAATGCCGCGTTCTTCCAGCACGTCAGCCAGCCCGTTGGGTTCGGCAATCACGTGCCCGCGCAGCGTGGAGTCACTGCGGGACACCAGATGCGGCATCTCCCCAGACGGCAGACCGTCCAGGATCTGGCGCAACAACTCCGTCTGCCGTTGCACTGCCTGGTCCTCATCCAGCGCACGGCTGTTGGTGAGGACAAAACAGGTGGCGCCCTCAGGTGCCAGGGCATCGATCACGGGCTGGGCGGAGAGCTCCAAGACCACGTCAACGTCATGGACGGCCTGGGACCCGGTGGGGTCGTCGTCGAAAACCAGGAACTTGCGGGTCATGGGCCACGCCTTTCAGGTCGATTCGGAAACAGCGGGATCAGGTGCCCGGTGAGGGTCACAGGATGGCTCCCACCAGCAGCCACATGATCCACACGGCAATCAGGCCGGCCACGGAAGCAGCCGTGGAAACCAACGTCCAGGTCTTCAGTGAGGTGGAGACGGGCACGGCAAAGTAGCGGCTCCAGATCCAGAACATGGAGTCGTTCACGTGACTCAATCCCATGGTTCCGGCGCCGATGGCCACCGCCACCAGGGCAATCTGCGCCGGTTCCAGATCCATGGTGGTCAGCAGTGGCGCCACCAGCGGTGCCGTGGTGAGCATGGAGACCGTGGCCGAGCCCTGGGCCGCGCGGATGAACAAGGCGAGCAACCAACCCAGCAGGATGATCGGCAGACCGGTCGAGCCGAGCAAGTCAGCCACGGCGTCAGCCACACCGGTCTCACGGAGGGTGTAACCGAACATGCCACCGGCGCCGGTGATCAGAATGACCGCTGCCACCGGGGGCAGCGCGGAGTTGATGACGTTCTCGACGTCGTCGCGGCTCCACCCGAACCGGAAGCCCAGCACCGCAGCCGCGTACACCACACCGATCAACAGCGCCACATGGGAGGCACCGATCAAGGAGAACAGCGTGGTCAGGGAGTTGTCCTCACCCAGAACGACGACGAACGTGGTTCCGCCCATGATCAGCACCAACGGCAGCACGATGGTGGAGAGCACCAGGGCAACGCTGGGGGTCTTGGTCTTGACGATGTTCATGGCGCCCGTGCCACCAACGGTCTGAAGAGTGTCAGCCTCACTGACGGGCACAAAGTTGCGGGCGGCCATGGGCTTGGAGACAAAGTGGGCCACCAACCACATGGGGACAGCCGCAATCAGGCCAAAGATCATGACCAGGCCGATGTCCGCGTTCAGCAGCTGGGAGCCACCCACAATGCCCGGGTGGGGCGGCACCACGCAGTGCACGGCCAACATGGCCCCGGCGATGGGCAGTGCGTACTTCAGCATGCTGCCCTGCAAGCGGCGAGCCACACCGAACACGATGGGGATCAGCACAATCAGTCCGACGTCCACGAACACCGGGATGCCAAAGATGAAGCCGGTGGCACCCAGCGCAAACGGTGCGCGCTTTTCACCAAAAGTGTTGAGCAGCCAACGGGCCAGGACGTCGGCGCCGCCGGAGACCTCGATGATGCGCCCCAGGATGGCACCCAGGGTCACGATCAGGGCCACGCTGCCCAGGGTGTTTCCCATGCCGGTGATCAGCAGTGGCGCCACTTCCACCAGGGGAATACCCCCGGCCAGGGCCAGCACCAGAGCAACGGACATCAAGGTGATGAATGGGTGGACTTTGCCCTTGATGATCAGGAGCAGGATTGCCGCGATCGATCCCAGACCGAGCAGCAGGAGTGTGGTTGTGGTCATGAGCCTTCTCTTCTGAGCAGAGACACGTGAGGCTGCGGGTGTGGTGATCCCGCACACAGATCAGATATCTGATGTCTTGGTAGTGTGATGGAGTGATTCAGGTCATGTCAATGCTCCAGCGCGTAGTATTTGGAAGCCCCCTCAACAGAAAGGCCCCACGTGCAGAGACGCTCTGAAATTGGCGTGGAGGCCCTTTTGGAGATGGTGACCTCCGGCGCCCTCCAGCCCGGAGAGCCCCTGCCACCCGAGTCAGAGTTGGCGCAGGCCTGGGGCATGTCCCGACTCTCGGTCAGGGAGGCGCTGCAGGAGTTGGCGCGCTCCGGTGTGGTCACGGTGCGGCACGGCAAACGCGGGCTGTTGAACCCCGTGGCCTCTTGGTCACCTCTGGAACCCCGCATTCTGCAGGCCCGCGGCACCATGAGCGGGGATCCCCTGGAGATCCCCCGGCAGATGATTGAAGCCCGCCGGGCCATCGAGGTGGAAACCACCCGCCTGGCAGCCACGCGCCCAGACAGCCCCGACGTCGACGACGCCAAACGCCACCTGAGCACCATGGAACAGACCATTGACTCGGACCAAGCTGCCTTCTCCCAAGCAGACCTGCAGTTCCATGCCGCGTTGGTCCGGGCCGCCGGAAACGTCTACTTGGCCTCGGCTTATGCACCCCTGGAGGAAGTTCTGCACGCCGTGCGCATCAAGACCTCCAGTCAGGAAGAAATCCGGCGTCGTGCGCTGCAGCACCACACAGCCATCTACAAGGCCGTGGCGGCCGGGGACGTACAAGCCGCCGGGGAGGCCATGCTCTCCCACATGGACCAGACCATGGATGACGTGATCAACAGCTTGGGTGCAGAAGCCTTCCGCTGAGCTTCGGGAGGCACTTCTGCGCAGTTTGGGACGCCATCAACACGGTGGATTCATGTGGTGGTTGCAACACCGGTTTTGTGGTCGGTGTTCAGCAACTGCGTGAGGACCTCAGCA
>NZ_JAAVUN010000045.1 GCF_012163155.1 Kocuria subflava | reverse complement strand
GTGGTCAGCAGGGCATTCCGACGTTAAAACGCCGATCCCTCCGCGACGCTGATCGGTGGATCGAGGCTAAGAGTGCGGGCCGCGCGCTGCGCGCGCACCTGACCCCCGAGATCGCCCCTTCCGTGGCGGTCTCGAGGAGGGGCCGTCGTGGTGATGACTATCCGGGTCATGTCGTCAGGCAAGGGCTACGAGTACCTGCTGAAATCGGTCGTGGTCGGTGACGGTGACCGCGAGATGAGCAGCCCGCTGACTCGGTACTACACCGAGACCGGGAACCCGCCCGGAACGTGGATTGGCACCGGCCTGATGAGTCTCGACGACGGGCGCAGCCCGGCGTTGGTCGAGGGCGACACGGTGACCGAGGAACACCTGGCGCGACTGCTCGGTGACGGCATCCACCCGGTCACCGGCGGGACGCTCGGCAAGAAGTTCCCCTCGCTGCAACCCCCGCGCGAGCGGATTGCGGCCCGTATTGCACGGCTCGACCCCGACTTGCGAGGCGAGGCACAGGAAGAGGCGGTGCAGCGCATCCGTGAGGAAGAGGTTGCGAAGAGGCCGCGCACCGCCGTTGCAGGGTTCGACTTGACGTTCTCCCCGCCCAAGTCGGTCAGCGCGCTCTGGGGCGTCGCTGATGCGGGCACGCAAACGCTGATTGCGCGGGCGCATCACGCCGCGATGCGCGACACGATCGCGTTGCTGGAAGATCGCGTCGCCGCAACCCGCGTAGGCGCGGGCGGTATCGCGCAGATGCCGATAGTGGGGGTGATCGCCACGGCGTTTGACCACTACGATTCCCGAGCCGCCGATCCGCAACTGCATACGCACGTCGTGGTGTCGAACAAGGTGCAGGGCGAGGACGGGCGCTGGCGGACGCTCGACTCTCGCCGACTGCACAAGGCCACTGTCGCTCTCTCGGAGTCGTATAACGCCTTTGTCTCCGACCACACCGCGCGACTACTCGGCGTGACGTGGGTGCCCGTCGACCGGGGCAAAGACCGCAACGTTGGGTGGGAGATCGAGGGCGTTCCGGCGGCGTTGATCGCGGAGTTCTCGCGTCGCACGACCGGAGGCGTTGACGGCGCGGAGGGTATCGAGCAGGTCAAGAACCGGCTGATCGAGCATTACGTAGCCGAGCACGGCAGGCAACCGTCTGCCGCGACGATTGCGAAGCTCCGGCAGCAGGCGACCTTGGAGACGCGCCCCGAGAAAGAACTGCACTCACTGGCCGACCTCACCGCCGACTGGCGTGCCCGCGCCGAGGTCGTGCTCGGGCAGGACGCACCCACTTGGGCGCAGCACCTGCTCGACCAGGGTGCAACCGAAGCCCGGCCACGCGCGGATGACTTCCGCTTGGAGCAGATCGAGGATCTCGCCACGGTGGTGCTGATGGAGGTCGCGAACAGGCGTGCAACCTGGGGGCGATGGAACCTGCACGCCGAGATGATGCGGCAGATCATGGGCGTCCGGTTCGCAACCACCGACGACCGAATCCGGGTGCTCGATCAGATCATCGCGCGCGCCGAAGCAGAATCGCTCCGGCTCACCCCGGACTACGACCGCGCCGTGCCCGCCCACTACAACGTCGGCGAGGGCAACAGGTTCCAGCCAGTCGATCAGATCGCCTACTCCAGCCAAGACATCCTCGACGCCGAGCAGCGCCTACTCGAGCACAGCCAGCACACCGGCGGGCTAGCACTGACGGCGCGGCTCGTCGCGCGGCACACCTCACGCAAGATCAGGGGCGTCCGGCTCGATCCCGACCAGGCCGTCGCGATATCGCGCATCGCCCGTTCCGGGTTGACGCTCGATCTGCTTGTCGGTCCCGCCGGTTCCGGGAAGACCACCGCGCTCCGTGCCCTGCACCGGGCATGGACAGCCGCGCCCGGGCAAGACTCGGTGATCGGCCTTGCACCGTCGGCGGCTGCCGCCGAAGTGCTCGGCGGCTCGCTCGGTGTGCGGGCGGAGAACACCACGAAGTTCCTCTACGAACATCACCACGGGCGTTGGAACCTCGAAGCCGGGCAGCTCGTGCTCGTGGACGAGTCCTCCCTCGCCGGAACCCTCGCGCTCGATCGGATCGCCGAGCACGCTGCTGAGGTCGGAGCCAAGGTCGTGCTCATCGGCGATTGGGCGCAGCTGAGCGCCGTCGAGACGGGCGGGGCGTTCGGGATGCTCGTTCGCCACCGAGATCAGGTTCCCGAACTCATTGATGTGCGCCGCTTCGCCAACGAGTGGGAGAAGACCGCCAGCCTCAGTCTGCGGCACGGAAACACTGATGCGCTCGACGAGTACCAGGGACGTGGAAGGCTGCTCAACGGTGACGCCGAGACCATGCTCGATGCGATCTACGAGGCATGGCGTACGGACCGCGACGAGGGCTTGCGCGCGTTGATGATCGCGGGCACCGGCGAGATGGTCGCTCAACTCAACGAGCGTGCCCGTACGGATCTGATCGAAGCCGGACAAGTCGAGGCCGATGGCCTGCGTCTGCACGACGGCACAATCGCGGGCGTCGGCGATCTCGTCGTCACGCGGCTCAACGACCGCCGCCTGTCCACGGGCGGGTCGTGGGTCAAGAACGGCGACCGTTGGCAGGTCACCCGCCGCTATGACGACGGTTCGCTCGCTGTGCGCCGCTTGGGGCGCGGCGATCAACCTCACGGCAAGGCACTCGTGTTGCCTGCGAAGTATGTGCGTGAGGAAGTCGAACTCGGTTACGCCTCCACGGTTCACCGTGCCCAAGGAGCCAGCGTCGATACCGCGCATGCGCTGGTTGATCCGGATGCGTCGTCGCGGGAGTTGTTCTATGTGGCGATGACGCGCGGCAAGCACAGCAATCACGCCTACGTGGTCGTGCCCGACGCGCACGAAATCGAGGCGCATCTCGACCAAGCCGAGCCTTTGACCGTGACAGATCGGCTCGCCAAGGTGCTCGCGCGCAGCGATGCCGACCTGTCCGCTACCGAAACCTTGACGCTCGAGGTTGACCGTCACGCCTCGCTGTCCACGCTGCTGGCCGAGTATGACGTGCTTGCCCGCGAAGCACAGACCGATCGCTGGGCGACTCTGCTCGATGGCGCGCCGTTCCCCGAGAACGTGGCTGACGACGTGTTCACCAGCCCCTACTACGAACGCCTCGAAGCCGCCCTCGCCCGATATGAAGCTGCCGGGCATGTCGCCGCTGTCGCGCTCAACGCCCTCGCGCCGAAGCTCACGCCCGGCGAAGACCAGGCTGACCCCGCCGCACAGCTCGCCGCCATGCTTGACCAGGCCACCACCCAACTCCCGCGTGGGTGGGGCCGCAGCCGATCGGTCGCCGGCCTCATCGCCACCCCTGCCGAACCGACCAACGAGGACATGCAGACCGCGCTCACCGATCGTCAGATCCTCATCGAGACCGCCGCGCGGAACCTCGTGCGAGAAGCTCAGGAGGCAGGTGCCGCGTGGTTGGCGCGTCTCGGTAAGCCTCCCGCGCAACCCAGGCAGCGGGAGCAGTGGCTGGCACACGCCGCCACCGTCGCTCTCGACCGGTACCGCTACGACATCACCGATCCGACGCCGCTGGGTGCCCCGAAGTCGATCAAGATCGCTGAGCAAACTGCCGCGTACCGCGCCGCATACGCCCGTGTGGAGCGCGCGCGGCAGCTCGGAAGCATGTCGCAGACGGAGCCGAACCGGCGGCATCCGGTCAGTCTGCGCGCGCTGTAACTGTCAGGAGTGGTGAGGCCCCCAGGCATCGTGGCCACGAACCTAGTGCCGTGGCCACGACCTGTGAGAAAATGATCGAACTAGGAGTGCCTGGTCCGGTAGCCCGCCGGAGCAAGCGCTTCTCAGCCGTTGGACTCGGCCTCACGATCAGTCTTGGTCGGGCGAGTGCGCATGTTCGGTCGAACGACTGACGAAGAATATGGAAGGGAGACGACTACATGGCTAGCCCGTCAAGCAAGCAGCCCATGAGGCCGCCGTTCCCGGTGGAGACCTTATCTCTCGACCTGATTGACCTCGACTTACGCAACTCGCGCTTTCCCCGCGACGCTCAGTCTCAAACCGACGCGTTCGAGTTGATGCTGTCGACAGCTGGCGACGAGTGTCTGGATCTACTCAAAGACTTGACGCGTACAGGGGAGATGAACAGCTCCGACCTGCCGATAGTCGTTGCCAGAGACGGTCGCTATCTCATGATGGAAGGAAATCGGAGACTGACGTGTCTCCGACTGTGGAACGACCCAGGCCTGATCGAAGATGAAACCCTGGGCAATCAATATTCCACGCGCGTCGATCGTCTCGTCGCCGACAGTGCGTATGCCGCCCCGACTGAACTGCGTGTAGCTGTCGCTCCTAGCGAGTCCGATGCCGATGTGTGGATCGAGCGGAAGCACACTGGAGGGGCCGGAGGCGCGGGCACCGTCGAGTGGGGCGCGGCGATGAAGGATCGCCGCCGCGCACGAAATGATCCGTCGAAGGCATCCCGTTCGATGGCGTTCGTCGAACTCGTTTCAAGTGAATATGAAGACGAGCCAGATATCTTGAAGGCTCTAGAAACGGTTCGAAATGCCCGCTACACGTTCATCCAGCGATTCGTGGATCGCAGCGTTGTGCGGGAATTAATTGGCCTGGACTTTTCGGCCGGAAAGATGTCCTTTCAATACGGCGCGGAAGCATCGAAGCCGATAATTCGTCAGGTGATCGGCGACTTTGCTCGACCAAAGGCCGAGTCCGGCAAGACTTGGGCTCGCGAACTCGACACGGTAGAAGATTTCCGAGACTACCTCAACAAGTACGCCCATCTACTCCCAGGCGCGTCGTCTGCTCCGGGCCAACCAAGTAGCGCGGATGCTACGAACAATGGCTCCGGCGCGGGTGGTGCGGCGAGCAACTCCGGTGGCAACGGATCAGCTCAGCCATCAGGAGCACAGTCGACGAATGGCGGCGGCGGGTCTCAGACGGAGAGCGGAGATTCTCGACCGCCTCGCCCGACCCCTGTTCGCGAGCATATATTCCGTGGGTTGGTGCTCGATAAGTTCACCCCACGCATCCAAGAAATGGTGCGCCAGACCTCGCTTCTAAACGTGCAGCGACAGAATGAGACGGTGTCAGTCATGCTCCGTGTAATTCTTGACTTGACTGCGTATCAGTTCCTGAAGTCTCACGGACATCAGAACGTGCCCAAGGATCTTGATAAGCGGATCAAGGATGCGATCAAGGTAATCGATCCACATGCTTCTGATGCGTTGGGAACGGCTGAGGCGACACCGCCGCTACGCAAGGCGTTTCACAGTACGACCCCCGACGGTGTTCGTCTCGTGCAGTATGCCGTCCATGACATCCACAGTGGACGTACTCCCGCAGAGGTCTTCACTCTTTCGGATCGGTATACGCCTGTTCTGGAAGAGATGAATGCCAACATGGGAAGCCACCCGATTCAATGAGATATCTATCTCCGTTGCGCTACCCAGGAGGAAAGGCTCGCCTAGCGCCATATCTGGAGCGCCTGATCCGTGCGCAGACTCCGCAGCCGACCCAATATGCGGAGCCGTTCGCGGGTGGCGCTGGAGCGGCTCTGCATCTCCTTAATAGCGGAGTGGTCGATCAGATTCATCTCAATGACCTGAATCCTGGGATCGCTGCCTTTTGGCGAGCTTCGCTCGATTTCCCTAACCTGTTCTGTCGCAGGATTCGCGATGTTCCTTTAACTCTAGAAGAGTGGCGTAAGCAGGATGAGATCTATACTTCCCCTTCGGGGCGCGACGATTTTGAACTCGGGTTCGCGACCTTCTATCTGAACCGGACTAATCGCTCAGGAATCCTAGATGCGGGGCCAATTGGTGGGTTCGAACAGCTTGGCAAGTGGAAGATCGACGCTCGCTTTAATCGCGAGGGTCTCGTTGCTCGTATCCAGGCCATTGCCGATATGCGTCACAAGATCTACGTCACGGAATCGGACGCCCTAGACTTCCTTCGTTCGATTCAGGACATTTCGACAGACGTCTTCGTCTACGCAGATCCCCCGTACCTCGTTCAGGGCGAGGGTCTGTACCTGCATGCGTTCGACGCTGAAGCTCATCTCGAACTGGCAAATGTACTCAGTGAAGCGGAATTTCCGTGGATTTTGACTTACGACGACGACCCTCGGATCACCAATCTTCTCTACAGCGGTGGGAGATGCGCAATCTTCGACATATCGCACACTGCTCATCGTCAGCATGTTGGGACTGAATCTGTGATCTATTCTGAACAGTTGATCGTGCCCGATATGGAAATAACCGCTGGCCGAGTTGCTCGGTGGACTGCTTAGTAGACCGTAGGTCTAGGTGAGAGTGGCTTCGGCGCGGTCTGCTTTGTGTGGGTCCAGACCGTCATACGGTGGACATCGAAGCGATTAGCGATACACACGACGCTTTCACCGTTCGGGACTGCCGCACCGATAGGTGACATCTTGACCTGACCTATGGCTCGGTTTCCAGTTGACGTCGCTAGTCGATGGTCTTCATGGAAGGCTCTTCGCATGCCACGCCCGTACCCTCCCGAGTTCCGTGCCCGTGCCATCGCTCTGGTCCGCGAGGGCCGCCAGGTCAAGCAGACCGCACTGGACCTGGGCATCCACGAGGTCACCCTCCACAACTGGCTGCGACAGGACGATATCGGGCCCTTCACAGATGAGCATGGGTAGCGGTGTGCGCGTGGGCGTCTCGAGGGGTGTGTTGTGAGGTCTGGG
>NZ_JAAVUN010000044.1 GCF_012163155.1 Kocuria subflava | reverse complement strand
CCCAGACCTCACAACACACCCCTCGAGACGCCCACGCGCACACCGCTACCCATGCTCATCTGTGAAGGGCCGTCATGAGGGGCTTACGCGGGTTTGAGAACCACCCAGCGAGGTGCACCTTGTGTGCCGGCTCAGCTTCCGGGCCGGTTCCGGCCCAGGCCAGGACTTTGCGCACGGATAAGCGCGTACTCCGTGCACCGGATCGCATTTATCCGTGCGCAAAGTTTGGTCAAGCGCCGGTGAGCCCCCAGCACGTACGGTGGAGTCATGCGATTTGAAGTGGATGCCATCCTGTTCGACATCGACGGCACCCTGGTGGACTCCACCGCAGCGGTGAACCGGTCCTGGACCACGTGGGCAGGCCGTCACGGGCATGACGCCGACTCCATCCTGGCCGTGTGCCACGGTCGACGCGCGGCAGACACCCTGGCCGACTTCATCCCGGCGGACCAGGTGGCCGCGGCCGAGGCGGAACTGCACGATTTGGAGATGCAGGACCTGGAGTCCGTGGTGGAACTGCCTGGGGCCCTTGACCTGCTGCAGCAACTTCCCAAGGGCTGCTGGGCAGCGGTCACCAGCGGAGATCGTGAGCTGATGCCGGCGCGTCTGGCTGCCGCAGGTGTGCCCGTTCCGGACACGCTGGTCACCGCAGAGGACGTTTCCACGGGCAAGCCGGATCCGGAAGGGTATCTGCGCGCTGCCGAGATCTTGGGGGTCGACCCCGCACGTTGCCTGGTGGTGGAAGATGCGCCCGCAGGGCTCAAAGCCGGCCTGGCGGCAGGTTCCAAGGTGTTGGCTGTGGCCACATCCCATGAGGCTGTCGAACTGAGGGAGCACGCGCACGCCGTCGTCGTGAATTTGGCTGCCTGCGCTCTGGAGATCCAGGAGGACGGGACGCTGGTCCTCCAGGTTTCAGAGTCACAGGGTGCCTGAATCATTCGTCCACACGGACGAGTTCGATGACGCCCTGGCCCGACTCCACCACGGCGAGAACCTGTTCCTGACCGGTAAAGCAGGCACTGGTAAGTCCACGCTGATCAGGCGTTTTCTGGCGAGCACTCAGCGCAATGTTGTGGTGGTGGCGCCCACCGGCATCGCGGCGTTGAACGTGGGTGGGTACACCATCCATCGTCTGTTCGGTTTCCCGTCCGCCATGAGCCCGGAGCTGGTGCGTGGCAACGGTTACTACCCGGGGCGGTTTGCGGCAACGCTGAAGGAACTGCACACGCTGATCGTCGACGAAGCCTCCATGGTGCGTGCTGACCTCTTTGACTGTCTGGCCGTGGCCTTGCAGCGTTTCGGCCCACAACCGGGGGAGCCCTTTGGCGGTGTGCAGATGGTGCTGGTGGGAGACCTGTACCAGCTGCCCCCGGTGGTGGCCGATGGCGAGCGCGCCTACTTTGAAACCACCTACACGTCCCCCTATTTTTTCGCCGCACACAAATTCAATCGGGAGCGATTTGCCACGGTGGAACTGACGCGTGTGTTCCGGCAGGTGGGGGACAACCGGTTGGTGGAGATCCTCAATGCCGTGCGGGAGGGGTCTTTGCTGCAGGAGGCGCGTCAGGAGCTGAACACCCGTACCGACCGGGAGTTCGTGCCGCCGCTGCACGAGTTCTGGCTGACGTTGACCACCACCAACCGCATGGCCACATCCCGTAACCGCAGCATGTTGGAGCAGTTGAGCGAACCCGAGGTATCGCACTTTGCCCAGGTCACGGGGGACGTGGATGGGTTTGAGAAACCTACGGATGATCACCTGCGGTTCAAAGTGGGTGCGCAGATCATGATGCTCACCAACGATCCCTGGGACCGTTGGGTCAACGGGACCATTGCCAAGATCGTGGACCAGTACCGAGAATCCGGGGAACAGGTGGTGGTGGTTGAGCTGCCGGATGGCATGCAGGCGGAGGTTCACCCCCACCAGTGGGAGGTCACCCGACCCACGGTTCACAACGGGGTCCTCAGTCATGACCTGGTCGGCACCTACACCCAGTTGCCCTTCCGCCTGGCATGGGCGGTGACCATTCACAAGAGTCAGGGCCAAACCTTGGACCGGGTGGTGGTGGATCTGACGGGCGGCACTTTTGCTGACGGCCAGCTCTACGTGGCGTTGAGCCGCTGCACGTCCATGGATGGTCTGGTGCTGCGCCGGGATGTGTTGGCCAAGGATCTCAAGGTGGATCAGCGGGTGCGCCGTTTCCTGGCCACCGAACGCGCCGAGTCCTCACAAACGCTGGGCAACGTCTACATCGGAATGTGCACGGTGGGGGACGTGGGGCAGCGGTGGCGTCCGCGGCCTGCTGAGATTGCAGTGATCACTGACGACGGCGTGGAGCTCACCACTCTGGTCAACCCCACCCGGGACATGGGTCAGGCTCGTCACGATTTCGGCATCACCGCCGGGGACGTCCAGTTGGCCCCTCTTCTGACGGAGGCCTGGGCCGCGCTGGAGCCGTACCTGGCGGGGCGTACACCGGTGGGTCCGAACATCGACCGGGACCTGGGCTGGCTGGATCACGAACTCAAACGCATGGGGTATGTGGTCACCATGCCTTTGGGACGTGATCTCCATGTGGATGGCGCCGACCTTGAACAACGCCAGCGCCTGTATGCGCCCACAGCACTGGAACGTGCCCGGGCCATCCGTGACATCGCGCGGGGCGCCGAACCCCACCACCGCAGCGCAGACACCTTCTCCACCCCGGCCGGCCGCCCGGGTTACGTCCTGCCGCGCCATCCCAACTCAGGGGCACATGGCCCGGTGCGGTTCCTTGTCACCCCTGGCGACCGCGGTGAAACTGCGGAGTCCGCACTGGCCGCCATGCTCACCCAGGCTGCTCAGCGCTCGCGGCTCGACCCGACGGCTCAGGCTGTGGTGCAGGTGGTGGAGGAGCAGACCGGAATCACAGTCCTGGATTCCACCTACCATGACACCCCGCAGCACACCATCGACTCCGTCCTGCAACCTGGCACGCGAGTGTGTTTCACCGGTACGGCACAGGATTCAGAGGGTCGGGTGTTGGAGCGCTATGACATGGAGATCTTGGCTGTCTCCGCAGGCCTGGCACCAGTGGCCAACGTGACCAAGACCCGTTGCGACGTCCTGATCTCCGCGGAGGCCGGTTCCCAGTCCCGCAAGGCACAGAACGCCGCCAAGTTCGGAAAACCGGTGTTCACCGCGGTCGAGTTCCTGGCCTGGGTCAACGGAGAAACCGCCAACCCAGCAACGACGACGACGCAGGACCCACCGGCCGTCGTCGTCGAACCACTGCTGCCGCAACTGTGACGTCCTGGTGAAAGCGATCAGCGGGTGAAGCCACCCTCCGAGTTGATGACCTGGCCGGTGATCCAGGCGGCTTCTTCGGTGAGCAACCAGGTGATCAGGCGAGCGGGGTCGTCGGGTTCGCCCCATCGGCCGAACGGGAACATGGGCATCAGCTGATTCTTGGCCCCAGGTTCCAGGTAGCCGGTGTCCACGGGGCCGGGGTTGACGGTGTTGATGCGGATTCCGGCCGGTGCAAGTTCGTGGGCAAGTGTGGTGGTGATCCCTGCAACTGCTGCCTTGGATGTGGCGTAGGCGACCTCCTGCGGCATGGGGCCTTGGCCCTGACCGGAGGTCATGAAAACCACCGCTCCCGGTGCATCTTGCGCGGCGAAAGCCTGGGTCAGGAGCAACGACGCCCTCGCGTTCACGGCCCAGTGATGGTCCAGGTCCCGGGCAGTGATGGTGCTCAGGGCGCCGTCCGAACCACTCACCGCTTGGTTGCAGACCAACCCGTCCACCTGCCCGAACTCCGTACGGGCCGCCGCCATCACCTGAGCCGGTGCTTGGTGATCTGCCAGGTCCGCATGAAAATCCTCCACTCGGGCTGAACCCACCAGGTGTTGCCGGACTCCATCCAGCACGGCTCCGATGTCGTCGCCGCCCCAGGGCTGGAGGTCGTCGTGCGGGGAGAAGTGATGGCAAAACACGTTGGCACCCCACGCCACCGCGCGACATGCTGTGGCATACCCGATGCCGGCTCGTCGGCTGACACCTGTGATCAACACTGTTTTTCCCTGGAGAGGCAGGGGGTCCCGGGCGAGTTGTGAGGTGCTCATGGACTCAGTCTGCCGGTCGGTGCATCCCGATTGAGAACCGGGTACGCGTTTGTCCCGATTCAAGGCTTCATGCCGGCCAAACGCGTACCTTCGATGGTCATATGAGGCCCAGGCCTCGGAGGCTCAGGACTTCACCAGGCGAGCGATGGCCGCTGATGCCTCCGCCAACTTGGCCTCCGCCTCCGGCCCGCCCTGTTGAGCTGCTTCCAGCACGCAATGCTTGAGGTGGTCATCCAGCAAAGCCAGGCCCAAGTTCTCCAGGGCGCTGGTCATGGCCGAAACCTGGGTCAGGATGTCGATGCAGTAGGTGTCCTCCTCCACCATGCGGTGGATTCCGCGCGCCTGACCCTCAATGCGCTTGAGCCGAGCCAGATATTTGGCCTTTTCGCTCATGTAACCGTAGTGGGCGTGTTCGGTTGCGGTGGTGGCCTCCGGTACGACGCCGGTGGGTTCAGTCATCGAGTCACTCCTGCAGTCGGTTCCGGTGCGGCGTGGGTTGGCGGGGTGGTGTGGGTGGCGGGCTTGCCGTGCCTGGGGGTGAAGGAACGCAGCCGCAAACTGTTGGAGACCACAAAAACGCTGGAGAACGCCATGGCAGCCCCCGCCAACATGGGGTTGAGCAGCCCGAGTGCCGCCAGCGGGATCATGGCCGTGTTGTAGGCGAAGGCCCAGAACAGATTGCCCTTGATGGTGCGCAACGTGCGGCGGGAGAGCCTGATGGCATCGGCGGCGGCACGCAGGTCCCCGGTGACCAGGGTGATGTCAGCAGCCTGGATTGCGGCATCCGTGCCGGTTCCCATGGCCAAGCCCAGGTCTGCCTGGGCCAGCGCGGGGGCATCGTTGACGCCGTCGCCCACCATGGCCACCACCTTGCCCTGATCCTGCAAGGATCGAACAGCCTCCACCTTGTCTGCCGGAAGCACCTCCGCCATGACCTTCTGGATCCCCACCTGCTGGGCCACCCGCTCGGCCACGGCCTTGTTGTCACCGGTCAACAGCACCGGGGTCAGGCCCAGTTGCTGGAACTGCTGCACGGCGTGGGCGCTGGTGGCCTTGACGGTGTCCGAGACCACCAGAACTCCGCGGGCCGCACCGTCCCAGGCCACTGCCACGGCGGTGGCACCTTGGGTGTTCGCAGCAGACATGGCCCCGCGCAAGGTCTCCGGGAGCTGGATGCCCCAGTCGGCCAACAAACTCTGGCGTCCCACCACCACGGCGTGACCGTCCACCACGCCCTGCACGCCCAGACCCTCCAGATTCTGGAAGGATTCCGGGTCCGGCAGATCGCCCGTCTCCTCCCTAGCGCCGCCGGCAATCGCCTGGGCAATGGGGTGCTCGGAGGCGTTCTCCACCGCACCGGCCACCCGCAGCAACTCAGCCCGGGAGACACCATCGGCGGGAATCACCGCAGTCAAGGTCATCCGACCTTCCGTGACGGTGCCGGTCTTGTCCAGCACCACGGTGTCCGTCCGGCGCGTGGATTCCAGCACCTCAGGTCCCTTGATCAGGATGCCCAGCTGGGCACCGCGCCCCGTTCCCACCAGCAGCGCCGTGGGTGTGGCCAGCCCCAGCGCGCACGGGCAGGCGATGATCAACACAGCCACCGCCGCCGTGAACGCCGTGCTCAACGGGTGACCGGTCAGCAGCCACGCGGCCACCGTGACCACTGCAATCACCAGAACCGCTGGCACAAACACCGCGGAAATCCGATCCGCCAGTCGCTGCACCTGAGCCTTGCCGGATTGGGCCTCCTCCACCAAGCGCGCCATCTGCGCCAGCTGGGTGTCACCACCCACCCGCGTTGCCCGAACGGTCAACTGCCCACCCTGGTTGACGGTGGCGCCGGTCACCGCATCACCGGCGGTGACCTCCACGGGGACGGATTCGCCGGTCAGCATGGAGGCATCAATGGCTGAGCGCCCCTTCACGACGACGCCGTCCGTGGCCACCTTTTCGCCCGGGCGGACCAAGAACTGGTCACCCACGGCCAGGTCCTCCACGCGGATGCGTTGTTCCGAGCCGTTGCGCAGCACTGAGACTTCCTTGGCACCCATTTCCATGAGTGCCCTCAACGCGGCGCCGGCCTGGCGCTTGGACTTCTTCTCGAAGTACCTGCCTGCCAGGACAAAGGTGATCACCCCGGCGGCCACCTCCAGGTAAATGTCACCCAGCCCGTCCGTGCGGGACAAGGTGAGTTCAAAACTGTGGGTCATGCCCGGATGCCCGGCGTGGCCGAAGAACAGCGCCACGATCGACCAGATCAACGCCGCTGTTGTCCCCACGGTGATCAAGGTGTCCATGGTGGCAGCACCGTGGCGCAGGTTTTTCAGTGTGGCACGATGGAACGGCCAGCCGGCCCACACCACCACGGGGGCAGCCAGCACCAGGGATGCAAATCCCCAGTAGTCGAACTGCAGGGCCGGGATCATGGCCATGACGATCACCGGGACGGACAGCACGGTGGCGCCGATCAGACGTTGGCGCAAAGAGTCGACCTCGATATCCCCCGGTGGGGCACCGGAACCGGCACGGGCACCGGCGTCGTCGTCGTGCTGCTGATCAGGTGAGGGGGCAGCCGCGGGTGGGGGTGGCAGGGTGGCGGTGTACCCGGCCTTCTCCACCTCTGCCACCAGAACGGTGGGGTCCATGGTGGCGGGGGCATCCACAGTGGCCTTCTCCGTGGCGTAGTTCACGCTGGCGGTGACGCCGTCCAGCTTGTTCAGCTTGCGTTCCACTCGAGCTGCGCAGGATGCGCAGGTCATGCCTCCGATGGGCATCTCCAGGTGAAAGGTTCGTGGATCGTGTGCTTGCGGGGCTGTTGCCGGTTGGGTGGCCATGGTGCTCTCTTGACGTGGCGTGAGCGGATGCTTCTGTAGATCCACCTATACCCCCTTGGGGTATATCGGCGCAAGAGGCGGGTCACGATGCGGTCACGCCTCGTTCGCCTGCAGGGGAGCGCTGCAGAAGCTGACTGGTCAACTGGTACCGTTGATCCGGAATTCCTGTACGCCCACCGCCCTGCGCCGTCACCCACCGTTACTCGCGGCAGCCACGGCAGCAGCACGAAAGGACGACAACTATGGGCAATCCCTTGCTCCGCGACTTCAATTCCAAGCACAACGATCGTTCCGCGTCTCCTCAGGCCCAGTACGGCCAGGCCCCGCAGTACGGCCAGGGCCAGTACGGTCAATCAGCGCAGTACGGCCAGAACGCTCAGTACGGTCAGGCTCCGCAGTATGGCCAGACCATGCAGAACGGTCAGCAGTACGGCCAGGCGCCGTCTGCTGAGCAGATGCAGGGCTGGTACAACAGCCCGTCAGCTTCGGCCGAGCAGACCGGCCGGATGACGCTGGATGACGTCATCATGCGCACCAGCCTCACGCTGGGCACCGTGATCGTCATGGCAGTGGTCGGCTGGATGATCCCGATGCTGGCCTTCCCGGCCATGTTGGTGGGCCTGGTCCTCGGGCTGGTGAACGCATTCAAGCGTGAGCCGTCCCCGGTTCTGATCATGCTCTACGCCGTGGCCCAGGGCCTGTTCGTGGGCGGCATCTCCGGAATCTTCCAGCAGCTCTACCCGGGGATCGTCCTGCAGGCCGTGATTGGCACCATCGGTGTGTTCGTGGCCGTTCTGGTGCTCTACCGGATGCGCATCCTGCGCACCAGCCCGCGCCTGACCAAGATCGTTGTGGTGGCCATGATCGGCTACCTGGTCTTTGCCCTGGCCAACCTGGGTCTGTCCATGTTCGCCGGCTTCAACGTCCGCTCTGACGTGCAGATCTTTGGCATCCCGCTGGGTGTGTTCATCGGTGCCATCGCTATTCTGTTGGCTGCCTACTCCTTGGTCATGGACTTCGAGAACATCGAGAACGGCATCGGCCGCGTGGCCCGCAAGTACGCATGGTCCGCAGCCTTCGGCCTGACCGTGACCTTGATCTGGCTCTACGTGGAGATCCTGCGCATCCTGGCCCTGCTGCAGCAGGACTGATGCAACGCTTGGTCGGCCCGGTCATCCGGGTCGGCTGAACCACCGCAACGACGTTGCCCCCCCCCCTCCCCGGGGGGGGGGGGGGGGGGGCGCGGGTGGCGGGGGGGGGCGCGGGGGGGGGGGCGGGAGGGGGGGGGGGGGGGG
>NZ_JAAVUN010000043.1 GCF_012163155.1 Kocuria subflava | reverse complement strand
CACGCTGTTCAGCGCGACCGGAACCATCCTGACCAGCCGGTCCCGGACCAGCCAGGTAGACACTCACAGATCGCCTCCGTGCCGCCGTTGTTGGCGCGGCTGGTGTCGAAGTAGGCCAGGAACGCTGCCCGCCACTGCTTCAGGGTCTTACCGAGCCGTCGGATCTCCGGGATCGGACAGGTCGGCAGCGAGGCCAGGATTTTCTCCGCGATCCGCCGGCCCTCGACCGTGCTCTTGGCCTGGTAGGCCGACCGGAGCTGTTGGGTGCACAGCCACGCGACGAGCACTTCGTCGTGACGTTCGTCGGCAGCGATCGCACGGTCGAGCCGTGCCCGTTGCCAGTCGGTGAGCTTCTCCTGCCCGCAGCGCAAGATCGTGCGGATGCCATAGAGCGGGTCGTTCTTGCGGCCACGGTGACCATGGATCTCCTGCTGCACCCGACGGCGGACCTCATCCACGGCCTGGGTACCGAGCTTGACGACATGGAACGCGTCCAGGACCGCGACCACGTCCTCGAGCTGGTCATCGATGGCGTTCTTGTAGCCGTGGAACGGGTCCAGTGTGGCGACCACGACACCGTCACGGAACTCCTGGCCACGTTCGGCAAGCCAGTCGCTGTACACCTTCCCGGACCGGCCCGGCACCAGGTCCAGCAACCGCGCCCGCGGCCTGCCGTCACCGTCGGGTGTCAGGTCGACCATCCCGGTCAGCTGCTTCGGACCGCGGCCACCCTCGGTGATCGGGAACTCGGACACGTGATGCCACACGTGCTCGTCCACGCCGAGTCGCGTCACGCCGGCGAACCGATCCTCGTCGTCGGCCATCTCCTGCAGAAGTGGCCGGATCGAGGACCACACCGTGTTCCACGTCGTCCCCAACTGTCGGGCGATCCCGCTGATCGAGCCGTGCTCACGGCGGATCTGATTGATCGCCCACCAGCAGGCCCGCGTGGTCAGCAGCGCCCGCGGTCGAGCGATGTCCTCGTCTTGCTCGGTGAACGCCTTCCTCGGGCAGGCTGCCTCCTGGCAACGCCAGATCCGCTTGCGCCACACCACTTGGACCGGGCGGTCGAAGCACGGCGCGTCGACCAGCGTGACGTCGCTGCGGCCGTGGCTGTGCGCAATCACGCCGCAGCTCGGGCAGCCCATCGGCGTCCGGGGCGACTCCACACCAACGACGAGCAGCCCGACGTCGTGGTCGTACTCGACGGCGGTCACGCGCAACCCACCGAGCCCGACCAGAAGATCGCAGCGCGAGCAGTAGCGGGTGTCGCGATGGCAGCGCGCAGCGATGTGCGCCGTAGGCTCGGACAACGTCGAGGTCCTTCGGAACGGTGTGCTTGGTCGCCACTGATCCTGAAGGCCTCGACGTCCCTCACCCCGCAGCCAAGCTCATACCGGCGCGCCTCTCACCCCCACCGCAACTCGGAAGAGCCACTTTGAGCATCTTGCCAGCTGTTCACCACACGAAAACTGCAGGTCACGGCACGTTAGGGCACATGTGGTCTACGCAGAGCCATGACGAGGCCAGGGCAATGAACGGTGGGATGGGTCGCTGACGCTGAGAGGTGAGTTGTCCCGGCCGTCGTCGTTGAGCAGTGAGTTGTGCCGCCCATCAGCGCTGATGAGCGGCACAGATCGCTTCTCGGCGGGGAGGGGGTCTGATTGGCGGCAGAACTCGCTTCTGGGCGGGAACGAGGACCGACCCGGCGGGATGCGCGTTACCCACGGTCGGATACCTTGCATCATCTCCGCCGAGTTGGCTGTTTGATCGCCCCTGAGCGGTTCAGCAGCGATCAAACAGCCTACTCGGCGGAGAGGGGGTGCCCTACCCCGGCGGAGAGGGTGGTGCCCAACTCGGCGGAAGGGAGAGGAAGGGGTGGGTGCCAGGCGGTCCCAGGGCCCTGAGACCCCGTGCGGATCCACAGCAGGCATGTAAAATCTGTCAAATGCCTCATCACGTTTTGCCAGAACCTCACGCCGGTTTCCAGCCGGTGTTCTGGCATGCCCAGCAACCGGGCACCAATGGATATGTTTCCACGTGGGGTGAGCAGCAGGCGGGTAGCCCGCCGTCACGCGTCAACGCCTGATCACAGGACCCAGCGGCCTGCCCTGCGCAACACCCAGGAGCTGGCCGCCATACCCGCTACCCGCTCGCACTAGGTGGTCTATTGCTTCTCACAAGCGTTGTCATCTCAGCCATCACCTGCCTCCTGGCGCCCCTACTCACCAAGGTGGCCGGCCGCAACGCCGGTTGGTTCCTGGCCCTGCCCTTGTTTGCTGCCGCCGCGGCGGTCATCAGCGCAGCCGCTGGAGGCCTGGACACTCCTGTGACGGAGTCCGTCCCCTGGATCCCGTCCCTGGGTGTGGAGTTCTCCCTGCGCCTGGACGGCCTGGGGCTCATGTTCGCCCTGCTGGTGTTGATCCTGGGCGGGCTGATCCTGGCGTACTCCTCCCGTTACCTGGGCAGACAGGGCAAGCACGGTTCGTTCTACCTGCTGATGACCACCTTTGCCGCCTCCATGCTGGTGTTGGTGCTCACGGACGATCTGATCGTGATGTTTGTGGCCTGGGAGTTCACCACACTGTGTTCGTTTTTCTTGATCGGCCGCTCCGGCCCGGACGCCCGGGAACCCGCCGTGCGCACCTTGCTGGTCACGGTGGCCGGCGGTCTGCTGCTGTTGGCCGCGGTGGCCATGATGGCCGTGGGCACGGGCACCACCCGCATCAGCGAGGTCCTCACCGATCCCATCTGGAGCACCGACGCCGCTTTCACCACCACCGTTGCCGTGCTCCTGGCCGGTGCCGCGTTCACCAAGTCGGCCCAGTTCCCGTTCCAGGCCTGGTTGCCGGATTCCATGGTGGCCATCACCCCGGTTTCCGCCTACCTGCACGCCGCAGCCATGGTCAAGGCCGGCATCTACCTCCTGTTGCGCTTCTCCCCCGCCCTGGCCGGAGAGACTGTCTGGACCGTTCTGCTGGTCACCTCCGGTCTGATCACAGCGCTGCTGGGAGCCGCCGGTGCCCTGCGCCGGTTCGACCTCAAGGAACTGTTGGCTTACTCCACCATCAGCCAGTTGGGTCTGCTGGTGGTCATGATCGGCGTGGGAACCCAGGCCACGCTCGCTGCCGCTGCGGTGCACACCGTGGCCCACGCACTGTTCAAATCCGCCTTGTTCATGCTGATCGGCGTGATCGATCATGAGGCCGGTACCCGCGACATCCGCAAACTCCAACACATGCGCCTGCGCATGCCGGTCACCCTGACCGCGCTGATCCTTGGTTCGGCCTCCATGGCGGGCCTCCCGCCGTTGCTGGGTTTTGTGAGCAAGGAAGGCATGTTCGCTGCGTTCCTGGAGGTCCCCGGGCCTGCGTGGTTCCCGGTGCTGTTGATTGCCGGAACAGCGACGACGTCCGTGCTCACCTTGGCCTATTCCGCTCGCATTGTCCTGGGTGCCTTCACCGGCAAGACCTTTGGCGCAGGCCAGACACAAACGGAGCCAGAGAAGGACGTTCACGAGGCTCCGGTCTCCTTCTGGATCGTGCCCGCTCTGGGTGCTGCAGCCGGGCTGGTCCTGGGTGTCCTCCCGTTCCTGTTGGACGGTCTGATCAGCCCGTCCGCCACCGCCGCCGTTGGTTCCCCCGTGGACACCCACCTGGAGTTGTGGCACGGCTTCAACGCGGCGTTGGCCATCTCCGCCGTCGTGATTGCCGCCGGTACCGCCCTGGTGCTGGCCCGCCGCCCCGTGGAGGCCTTCATGGTCCCGCGCGGCATCCCGTTCTCCGGGCTGACCGCCGTGGACTGGACCCGCAAGGCCATCATCCGCACAGGTGCCGTGGTGGGCAGCTGGTCCGGTTCCACCTCACCGCGCCGCCACCTTGGGATCCCCGCCGTGTGCTTGGCGATCATCGCCCTGGCTGGAGTGTTCACGGTGGGTGAGCTGCCGTCCGTCGTCGGGAATCCGTCCCGCCCGGAGGACTGGCTGCTGTTGATCCTGGTTGCCGCCGGTGTGGGTTCGGCGGTCTACAGCCGCACCCGGTACACCGCCATTGTGGTCACGGGCATCATCGGGTTCGCCATGACGGTCTGGTATTTCCTGCTGGGGGCAGCGGATGTGGCCCTGACCCAGTTGCTGGTGGAAATCCTGACCGTGTGTGTGCTGGTTCTGGTGCTGCGCCGACTGCCCAACCGCTTCCCGCGGGAATCCACCAAGGCGCGCATTGGCGCCGGCACCGTGGCTGTCCTGGCCGGTGTGGCCACCACCGTGGGTGTGCTGGCCCTGACCGGGCGGCGTGAGATGTCTGAGGCCGCCAACTACTTCATGACCCAAGGCGAGGACGCCACGGGTGGCGCCAACCTGGTCAACACCATCCTGGTGGACTTCCGTGCCCTGGACACCCTGGGTGAGGTCACCGTGCTGGGTGTGGCCGGCATTGCCATTGCGGCCCTGCTAAGCTCCCGAGCACCCGCTGCGATTCGTTCGGCCCGCCTGGACAGGGAAACCCCCATTTACAGCGCCGTGGAGAACTCTGTGTTTCTGCGCGTGACCACCAAGGTCCTGGGGCCGTTGATCATTGTGCTCTCCCTCTACCTGCTGCTGCGTGGACACCAGGAGCCGGGCGGCGGGTTCATCTCCGCCCTGGTGGGTGGCGCGGGCTTTGCCCTGCTCTACCTGGCTGCTCCATCGGATGCCGCGGCCCGGATCCGCTGGCCGTACCTGAGCCTGATCGGCGCCGGATTCATCGTGGGTGCCGGCACCGGGTTCCTGGGGTACCTGGAAGGCTCCTTCCTCACCCCGCTGCACGTGGAGATCCTGGGCATCAAGCTCACCTCACCGCTGCTGTTCGACGTCGGCGTGTACCTGGGAGTCCTGGGCGTGATGCTGGCGGCCTTCAACCTCCTGGGCCGCCATGACCGCCACTCCGACCCCACACACCCCAGCCACGACGCCGAAGACGACGAGCACGACGCCTACCTGACCGAAGACGACGAGGTGGCTGCACGATGACCATCGCCATAACCATCGGAATCCTGGTGGCCGGAGCCACCTACCTGTTCCTGCAACGGGAAATGCTGCGGATCATCCTGGGCTTCATCCTGCTGGGTCACGCCGGCAACCTGATCCTGATTGCCGCCGGCGGCACGGACCGCCGCGAGGAACCATTCGGCACGCCCGTGGACACCTCCGTGGTGGCCGACCCCCTGCCGCAGGCCTTTGTGCTCACGGCCATTGTGATCGCCTTCTCCATCACCATTTTCATGCTGGTCCTGGCGGTCACCGGCAAGGACGACGACGACACCACCGAACCTCACGGTGATGATGATGACCCCGAGTTCAACGTGTCCACCCTGCCCAAGGGCATCATCCAGCCCGAGGACGTCACCACGCAGAGCCTCAACATGGGGCTGACGGATCACGGCGGCAGCAGCCGCCTGGACACCACCGCACAGGCTGCCGCGCCGTCCGCCCAGCAGCAGGGGGGTGCGCGATGACCGCGGCCCTTCTGCCCTTCTTCATCGGCATCCCGTTTGTTTCAGCGGGCCTGCTGAGCATCTTTGGCAACCGCCCGGCGCTGCACGTGGGTCTGCTGATGGCCAACCTGGTGGGCTCCATGGTGGCCGGTTTCGCCTTGGTGGCTCACTTTACGGGTTCAGGTCCCATGGCCCACGGTGTGGCCCTGTGGCCGTTCGGCATTGCCATTCCGTTTGCCGCAGACATGTTCACCGCGCTGATGCTCTCCGTGACGGGTCTGCTGTCTGTGACGTGCGCAGTGTTCGCCCTGTATTCGGGCTATGCCACCTCCCAGTACCTCGCGCCCCTGCTGCTGGTGTTGGTGGCCGGTGTCAACGGCGCGCTGCTCACGGCGGATCTGTTCAACCTGTTCGTGTTTGTGGAGGTCATGCTGTTGCCCTCCTACGGGTTGTTCGTGTTGGCATCCCGGGCCAAGGCACCGTTCCGGCAGATCGCCGGGGCCCGGTTGTACGTGACCATCAACCTGTTGACCTCAACCATCTTCCTGGGTGGTGTGGGCTTTGTGTACGGCACGGCCGGCACCGTCAACATGGGTGAACTGGCGGGGCTGGCCCGTGAGGACAACACCGTGGCCATTGCCACCGCGGTGGTGCTCTTTGCCCTGAGTATCAAGGCTTCCGTGGTACCGGTTCACGGCTGGTTGGCCCGTGCCTATCCGTCCACGTCCCCCGCCATCACGGCGTTGTTCTCCGGTCTGCACACCAAGGTGGCCATATATGCCATCTACCGCATATACGCTGTGGTGTTCGACGGCGATTCCCGCTTCCTCTGGGTGGGAGTCCTGCTGTTCAGCCTTACCATGATCATCGGCGTGCTGGGGGCCGTGGGGGAAACCACCACCCGCTCCATCCTGGCCTTCCACATGGTCAGCCAGATCGGTTACATCCTGCTGGGCGTTGCCCTGTTCACGGAGTTCGGTCTGACGGCCGGCATCTTCTACCTGCTGCACCACATGATCGTGAAGGCTTCCCTGTTCCTGTCCACGGGCGCCATCGAGATCAAGTACGGCACCGGAACACTGGGCCGAGTGCCGGAGATCCTCAAACGGGAGCCGGTGATCGCCGTCGCGTTCTTTGTGGCAGCACTCTCCCTGGCCGGACTGCCGCCGTTCTCCGGGTTCGTGGCCAAGGTGTCCTTGATCATGGCCTCCATCCAGGCACAGGAAGTTGCTGCAGCCGTGGTGATGATTGTGGTCAGCCTGTTCACGGTGCTGTCCATGATCAAGATCTGGTCCGGGGTGTTCTGGGGCGGCAGGACCTCCAAGGACCAACCGGAAGTGGAACCCGGTCTGCCCGCCGGCACCAACGTGGGCACCTTGACTCGCCAACAAACGGAGCAGCTGGCTCAGCCCACCTCCCGGATCGGTGTGGGCCTGGCCGCCCCGGCCGTGATCCTGGCAGCCGTGACCCTGGGCCTGGGCCTGGGCGCGGAGATGCTCATGGGCCTGTCCCAGACAGCTGCAGCCGGATTGCTTGACACCAGCTCATACGTGAATGCGGTGATGAACTCATGACATGGCTGACCTGGCCCTTTCGGCTGATGTTCTTTGTCCTCTGGTTCGCCAAGGAACTGGTGGTCTCAAGCGTTGCGGTCATCAAGGACAACCTGACCCCCGGGCAGGACTCCACCACCGGCCTGACCCGCATGACCACCCGCTGCCGCAATGACTGGGAACTGACCCTGCTGGCAGCCCTGATCACGGTGACCCCTGGCACGCTGGTGATCGGCAACACCACGGAGAACGGGCGCCGTGTGCTGTTTGTGCACACCCTGTATTTCCCGGATGCTGACGTCTCCCGGAAGGAGCTTGCGGGCATGGAAACCCAAATGCTGACCGCGGTGCGCCGGGAAGGAGCCCCCTCATGATCGGCGTGGACATCGGCCTGGTCATCCTGACCCTGGCATGTGTTGCCTCCACCTACCGGATGTTTGCCGGGCCCACGGATGCCGACCGCGCAGCGGCAGCTGACCTGCTGCTGTTCGGTGTGGTGGGACTGCTGGCCTTGATCGGAGTGCGGACCACCAGCGCCTTCACCTTTGACATCGTGCTGGTGGCAGCCCTTGTGGGCTTCCTGGGAGCGGTCTCCTTTGCCCGTGCACTGACCAGGGGGAAACGATGAGCACAGCAGCAGCCGTCTTTGGCGACATCATGATTGTGGGCGGGGCCCTGGTTTTTGCCACAGCCGCCCTGGGTCTGTTGCGTTTCCCGGACGTCTACACCCGGATCTCCGCGGTGGGAACTGCGGCCGGCATCGGCATTGTCCTAGTGGTGGTGGGTGCGCTGTTGCACCAGCCCACCATTCCGGACGTGGTCAAGGTGCTGGTGATCATTGCCCTGCAGCTGATCACCTCGGCCATCGGCAGCATTGCCATTGCCCGCTCGGCCTATCTGATGGACGCCCACATCGATGAATTCGTGTTTGATGACCTGGCCGAACACCACACGGATGACGCCTGGCGGAGCTGACCCGCACCAGCCCCGGTCAGGTGGCGCTTCACGGCTGACCACCTGACCGGAGTGTGATGGCAGCTCAAAACGGCCACGTCTTCTGCAAGCCGTCCGGGCGGCCCACCTCCCGGTAGTACTCCGTGCCGAACGCGGCCTGGAACTGGTCCTGCGGGAGGGCCAGCATGTGCTGGACGTCCTCCTGGGAGCCGTGCGCGGCCAGAGCATTGCGCTTGACCGTCAACAACTCCGAGGTCAGTTCGATCGCCCAGTGCAGTTCGGATTCGGGCAGGCCCATGCCGTTGCCGTCGTCGCCGGGGTGATCGGGATCGAACAGGGCTTCCGGATCTGCACCGGCGGCCACTGCGGCTTCAAACCGACGCCGCATCTCATCCCGGTTCATGGTGTTTTCCAACAGGCGCACGGGCTTGGTCGCCAATTCTGCAGCACGGTGAGCCACCGTGTGCACCTTCACGTGGTCCGGGTGTCCGTAATTGCCGTGCCAGTCATAGCCCACCAGCACATCGGCGTTCTCCTGGTCCAGAATGGCCGCCACCTTGGCTGCAGCTTCCTCCACGTCCGCCACCATGAAACAACCCTCCAGGGAGTTCTGCTCCCATCCGGTCATCCCGGAATCCGAATAGCCCAACCACTCCACGCGGTGAATCCCGATCACCGCCGCAGCTTGGGCGGCCTCCTGGCGGCGGTGTTCCACCACGGACAGCACGGCAGCCCCGCCCTCTGTTGGTTTGGGTGGGGTTCCGTGATCGCCGTTGGTGGCAATGATCTCCACCACCCGGTGTCCCTCCCGGACGGCCTTGGCCATGGTCCCGGAGGTTCCCGAGGATTCGTCGTCTGGATGTGCGTGCAGGAAAACCAGGACGGAAGTGCGACTGTGGAGTGCATTGCTTTCTGACATGTTTGGAACAACTGTGCTGGGGGCACTGCTAGCGGACATGCCAATCTCCCTGTAGGCGGACACGTACCTCCCTGCTGATGGACAGCTGATCTCCCTGTCCATGGCCATGG
>NZ_JAAVUN010000042.1 GCF_012163155.1 Kocuria subflava | reverse complement strand
CCTCGGCGTCTATCCCGGCACCGACGCGCCCGGCCCACGCCCCGCAGCTACCCTCTCAGCTGCGAAGAGCCCGTGATCCTCGACCGGCCCGACGACCACGCTAGCCCCCATCCCGGGGACAACCTCGACGCCACCGGCCGATCCGTCCTGTATGGCGTCCTGCAACACGTCGGGGCCGAGCTGTCCGCACACGAGACCATCACTGCCGAGCAGGAGCGCTGGGGCTCGATCGCCCAACTCGCCGCCGAGTACGAGACGATTGCTGCCGCCGCCCAACGCGACCGCTGGGCCACCCTCATCCGGGACTCCGGACTCACCGCCGAGCAAACCGACGCCGCGATCGAGTCCGAAGCGTTCGGCGCGCTCACCGCCGAGCTGCGCCGCGCCGAGGCCAACCACCACGACCTCGACACCCTGCTCCCGCGGCTCGTCGCCGCGCGAGGGTTCACCGATGCTGACGACATCGCCTCCGTCCTGCACTACCGGGTCGCCCGCGCCACCGCCCGCCCGGCGGGCTCGGGCCGCACCAGCAAGGCACCGCGGCTGATCGCCGGCCTGATCCCGTCAGCGGACGGTCCGATGGCCGACGATATGCGGCATGCGCTCGATGAACGGCGCGAGCTGATTGAGGCGCGTGCCGCGGCGGTGCTCGATGCCGCTCGCGCCGCCGGGGAACCTTGGACAAGACCACTCGGTGAGCCACCCCGCGACCCGCGCGAGGCAGCGGCGTGGCGACGGCATGCCCGCACAATTGCCGCCTACCGCGACCGGTACGGCATCAACAGTGCATCGGCCGTTGGCTCGGCGTCGGAAAGCGCAACGCAGAAGATCGACGCGGCGCGGGCCCACCGTGCGCTCGGTCACGCTGCTCGCGCGACGGCGTCCAGCGGGTCACGCGAGCAACCACGGCCTCAACCTCGAAGAGAGTCCCCCAAGTTGTAGATCCCCTGGGGTGCAGGCCCGTCGCGGACGCTGCGTTGGAGCGTGCCGACGGTGCCCTGAAAGTTCCAGACGGCCCAGATCCGGCCATGGGAGAATGGCCTGGATCGCTGACATGCCAGCCGTTCGATGGTCTTGGCGTGCGCTGACTGCTCTAGGAGGACAATATCGTGACGGGTGAACCGCTGAGGACTGTGCCGGCCGTCCTGGCCCGGTTTGACACAGCGATGTCGCAGTTTGCCGCAGCTTTCGAGGATGGGCAGTACGTGTTGTGGCTTGGCTCAGGCATTTCGCGGGAAAGAGTACCCAATGTCTACTCGCTTCTTGAGAACGTCATCGAGTCATTGCGTGTCAGCATTGACCCGACCGATGCTTCTTGCGCGTACCGATCCGCGTTCGACCAAGTGCTTGCGCTAGCAAACCTGACAGCGGACGAAAAGGCGAAAGTTGACGATACGGTTCCGTTCGCAGATTGGCCGCTCCGCGAACGAATTACGGCGGTCTTGGCCGGAAACTATTCAAAGGTCCTCGACGTCCGCGTTGAAGGTAAACCAAAGGACTACCTCGTGTGGGACGTCCTCGACGTCCCGGAAACCTACGGGTCGCCCGGAATTGAACCAGATGTTGAGCATTACTGCATCGCGCTCTTGATGCTCGAAGGACTAGTCGACTCTGCGGTGACCGCGAACTGGGATGGGCTAGTAGAGAGGGCTCTCAGCGACCTCATGCCCGCCTTCGGTGCGGTTGCCCGGGTCATCGTGAAACCGGAGGACTTCCATTTACCTAAGCGGCCCGTCGAATTGGTGAAGTTTCACGGCTGCGCTGTCCGGGCTCGTGGAGACGTCAACTACCGGCCTATGCTCATCGCTCGCATGTCACAGATCTCCGTGTGGGCAACGCAGCAGCAGAATCGGCCGATGCGGAAGCGGTTGGAGTCTCTCTACACGGAACGTCCGACGCTCATGCTAGGCCTGTCGGCGCAAGACGCTAATCTGCATCACGTCTTTGGAACGGCCGTCGAGGACTTGGATCGTCCATGGTCACCCGAGGCAGCACCAGCGGTTGTGCTCAGTGAAGAGAGCTTGCTCCCGCACCACGCGCACGTTCTGGAAATCACTTACGGTGCCGACTACGACGGGCATGCCGCCGAGATATCTGAATCGGCCGTTGTGGGCTCGTTCGGAAAGCCCACGCTCCTCGCACTTGTTATATCGTCTCTAACTCGGAAACTCGAATTCCTTTTGGAGAGGACGCTTCATTCGACGTGGAGTCAGCACGATGTCCAGCTTCTGGCGGATGGCCTCCTTTCCCTCCGCGACTATGCAGCTAGCCATGCCGACCCCCGCAACGCCCAGGAGCTTGAACCTTCTGAGATTTCGCAGTTTCAGCGCCGATTCGTCTCTTTGCTCATTGATGTAATCCACCTAGTTCTGACGGTTTTCCGCACGGGTCATGTTCCGTCGGCAGGCGGCCGTCGCTACGAACCACTTTCTGACAGACCCGTCACTCAAGCGATCCACAGCCCGGATTTTCCGACGGAAGAGTTCGGCTGGCTGAGTATCGCGCTGGCATTAGTCGGCCGCGGTCACGCGTCGGGCCACTGGTCGATCGCCTCGGGCGACAGTAGCGCGCCCGCGAATGGAGTGCTGCGTCTCGCGACAGATCAGCGAGACACACCCGTGTTCTTCGTAAAGGACACGGCGATATTGACGGCCCTCGAACTGGATGGAGCATTCGACGACAGCAGAGGGAGCGCGCTTGTCATTATCGCCAACGAAGAACCAGCAACAATGACGCGGTCGCCGCGGTCGCGTTACGGTCGCGACGGCAAAACGCGATCTGGCCGGTTCAGCGTTGCATCGAACACTGCCGAAACGGCTTCTGCTGACGAACTTTTCGAGGCTTTCAAACTGGCAGGAGGTTTCTAATGTCGAGCGTTCAAGACGTTTTATCTGTCCTTGAAGGTGCCGGTTTTGAACGACTGCCGGAGCCGTTGACGATCGCCGGTACAGAGTTCGGTTTCGATGCAGCAGCTCGCGGGACGCATTCCTCACATGACCTAGTTCTCGTTGCGACCGACCGAGTTCCCCGGCTGCGTCTGCAGCGTCTCGTAGCCGGCCTGGCTCGATCCCTGGACCTCGCGGCGTCGCGCCGTCCCGTGAGCCTCGTACTCATGGATGAGGTTGCAGCCTCGGACCGGATTGAGTTGGAACGCTACGCTCGCGTTCTTCCCGTCGGCTCTGTCGCACCTGATCTTGCCGAAATTGAGAAGGCGGTCGCCGTACTACTTCCCCTCAAGTTGCCTGAAGCTGAACTGGCGCACGGCAGTGACCCTGTCAATGAGGTGATGGCTGTCCTTGGCCCTGCCAAGACGACGAGCGATCACCTTGCCCTTGTGCATGCTTCAGCAGATGGTCCTGACGCTGTCCGAGAGGCGTTACGCCGGTTCGTGAACGAAGGGGCGGGTTGGGACGACGATGTGGATGATGTCGATGCGTGACCTCCCAATCCGTTCGCTCATGCTGTCCGACTTTCGCTCCATCGAGGGGACGCGGGTGCTGCCCTTCGATGCTCCCGTCGTACTCATCCACGGTTCCAACGGAACAGGAAAGACCAGTGTCTTGTCTGCGCTGGAACTTGCGCTCACCGGCGCAGTACAAAGCATGGCGCGTCAGGACGATCGCTACATCGCGCACCTTCCCTACTTTGGTCAGGCTTACGCCACAGTTCGGGCGGACGTCGCCGAATACCTTCAGGCAGGGTCCACCGGCGTCCCGTTGACGGTTGGCGGCACACGCATAGACGGGCCCCACGCGCTCAACGAAGAAGCCGCAAAATTCTACGCCGAGCGTTGCTACTTGGACCAGGCGTCTTTGGGACGCCTCCTGGAGTTCTACCAAACTCGGGTTGGCCAAGAAGAGTCAGCGCTGGCGAAGTTCGTGAACGAACTACTCGGCCTTGAGAAATTGGACGCCCTTCGGGCTGGCCTCAGTGATGCAAACGACCTCCGTCTACTCAAGAAGCTCGCCGTCGGTGTCGAGGACGCCGCAACTAAGGCGAAAGCCACCGCGGCTCAACTCACCGAGCAGAGCGAACTCCTCGCCGAGAACCGCTCGGAGCTTGCCCAAGCGCGCGCTGCGACGCGTCAAGCTATCTCGGCTCTTCATCCAGACACGCCCGACGCCATGGATGACTCTGATCTGGTCGCGTTCGTCCAATCCGCACTCAGCGACGATGACACTCAGGTTGCATCCGCCGACGCGGCAAGACTCCATCAGGAACTCATCGCACTAGGCGGCCGCATCTCAGCGCTGACGGAGCGTCCCTCGACCCAACGAATCGAGGAAGTACGCTCAGCGCTGGCAGTTATCACCGCCGACCGGCAGACGTGGGACGCCACCGAAGGTGCCACGGTCCGCGCCTGGGAGGCGGAGGCACAGGCCTTGGGTTTGGAGCTGTCGAATGAGCCCCGCCTCGCCGTCGAGCGGGCCACAAATCTCGTGCTCCGCGACCTGGACACCGCCTCCAAAGTTCGCGCCCAACTCGAGTCCGTTCGAGCACAACTCGACACGGACCGACGTACGTTGGACTCGCTAGAGGTCAGTCTCGCCGAAGCTCACGAGTATTCAAGCGCTCTCGTCGAAGGGCTCACCGCGCTCCGCACTATCGTCGATGACAGCAATGTGTGCCCGGTTTGTGACCGCGATTACGAGGAGGCTGAGACTCACAGCCTTCCGGTCCACATCGACTTGAAGCTCTCTGAGTTGACGGCACACGGGCAGCAGCTGGTCGACTTGCGGACCGAGCGCGACGAGCTGGCGGCTCGGGTCGGCCGCACCGAGGCTGACCACAGCCAATTGCAGAGCCGCGTCCTGCCTGCTGACCAAGAGGAGACTCTCCAGCAGCGCCGCGCGGCACTCGTCCAGCTGACTGCACAGATTGACGAAGTCGAATCCGCCGTTACTCGTGGCGCGGACCTCGCTCGACGAGTCCGCGAACTTGAACAGACCCTCGAAAACCTGGAAGCGGCTTCGTCGGAAGCACACCACATCAGGACCGAGCTTTCCCGATACGCTGCACTCCTTCACGTTGACCTTCCTCTCGTGGCCGACTCGTTCGACGGAGCATGGCGGAGTCTCCTGGAGCGAGCAGAAGCCGAGGTCGTCCGTATCCAGGGTGCCGCCACCCGCTACCGGAGCGCGGCCAACGAGTCGGCCCGCCTCGGCAGTGCTATCGAGCGCGAATCTGTCGTCGTTCAACGTGTCGCAAGCCTCGTTGAGCGTAAGAACCATTGGGACGGCCGGGTGGCTGAAGCGAGGCGTCGACAAGCGGTCGCAAGGGAGGTGCACGAAGCGGCAACACGTGCGCGCACTACCATCGTTCAACGCGTCTTCACTGAATCCCTCAACGACGTATGGAGAAGCGTCTTCACAAGGCTGGCGCCGAACGAAGGATTCATCCCAAGATTCGGCATCCCGACAGCCACGAAGACCGCACTCGACATCAAGCTGGAGACAACTCACCGTACTGGCGCGGCCAGCGGTCCCCCCCAGATGATGCTGTCGGCTGGAAACCTCAACACCGCAGCACTATCTCTCTTCCTCGCGCTTCATCTCGCCGTGCAACCGGTCGTTCCTTGCTTGGTATTCGACGACCCTGTGCAGGCCATGGATGAAGTACACGTTGCCCAGTTCGCCGGACTCATCCGGGTGCTGGCGAAACAACACGGCCGTCAAGTCGTTATCGCGGTCCACGAACGGGAACTATTCGACTACCTCTCTCTCGAACTAAGCCCCGCCTATGACGGTGATGAGCTAATAACCATCGAACTTGGCGAACGTGCGAAGGACGAAGACGAGGGCGTCATCCGTCACACGTGGACACCCGACACCGCAATTGCGAGTTGATGAGAACGGCCTCGAACCTGACGTCTGTTTGTGAACTATGCCCCCGGGGTCCTCTCAGGGGGTCCGTCGCTGGGATAGGCGCGGGTCGTAGTGCCGTGTGTTAACGACCGCGAGAGTTCCGCACGTCCAAACTCAGGCGTATCGTAGAAGCGAGGCAGGTTCTTCCTCACCACTCGGCCGCACGCGGTCGGCCCGACCTCGGGCCCTTCTCAACGCACTGCCTCCTCAGGTGAAACGTGCGATTGAGAGGAGCCGAACATGTTCCGCCTCCTGATAGTGGTCAGCCCACGGGCCAGACGCGGCATGAAGTGGGGGCCAGTAGCGATGCTGCTGGCCGTCCCATACTTCGCCGCCGCCGCCGTCTGGCTCGCCGGACTCATCGATCAGGGTGCGCCAAGCTGGCTGCACCTGTTCGTCCTCCTGACGATCTGGAACGGGTTCAAGATGCTCTGGCTCGGGCCTACCAGCGTCGCTTGGCTCACCCGAGCCCGCTTCCGTGAGGCCGGTGCACGTCGACGCCAGCGACGAGCCGCCGCCCGTGACGCAGAGCTGACCATCAAGGAGGGCGCACCCGAGCAAGCGGGAGTCACTTGATCGGTGGGTTCGCCGCGATGGATCGATCGCTCGACCGTGGGCCGACGCACCTGGTGCGTCATCGCTTCCGTCCGAAAGTCTGCGCGGCCTGAGACAATTGGCTCGTGGCACGTAGGAACCCGAAGCGAGGGAAGAGGCGGCAGCGACCCCGCCAGAAGCCTGCTGTCCCCTCACAACGCTCCGACCCGCCCGACGAACCGGATACGTCGGACCGCCTCATCGATGAGTGGAGCGGAACGAGAAGTGGTGCTTGGGCCAGCAGGGGGTTCGACTTCCAACACACTGTGGCAGCCTGGCTTGCCGCTCGCCTGATTGCGGGCGATCTTCACGCTCAGCGTCTCGTCCCCGAAGGATTCGAGGATGTCACCATCGAATCCGAGACATCTCGGCATGTTCAGATCAAGTCACGAGGAGAGCATCTTGGTCTCTTCCCCATGGGAACGGCGAGTAGTCATATCGTGAATGCATGGCTCCGACACCGAGAACGCGGCCGCAAGTCGGAGAGCCTTACCGTCGTGTTCGAGCGCGGCATCGAGGGTGAGACTGGAATCTCACGGTTCGACACGTCACTCAGCAACTCGCTCAGCCAGGATTCGCCACTACGACTAAGTATCAGCGCCACGGCGCTCAAGCGAGGGCTCAAAGAAGGTGAGACACAGGAGCTACTCGAAGGGACGACCGTCTACGGAGCCTCGTGGGCGGCAGTCGAGAAAGACAGCAGGACACTACTTGGAGCAACCTTCGAGAGGTTGCAGCCAGCAGCACTCAACTACCTTGCACGCGAACTCCGCCTTGTGGCGGCGGAGATCGCCATGCTCAACGCACCGACCGCGTACACGCACAGACAGTCTCTCGATCGAAGCGAGTTAACCCGGCGCTGCCAGCACTTCATCGAGCAAGTTGACCTCGATGCGCTCGAAGCAGCAGTCACCCTGGGGCTGTGCTCACCTTTGTCACATGCTGAGCCCATGCACGATGAGCGCTTCTACGAAGGAGTTGCGACCCAGCCAGGGCATGTCGCGGCGGGTCTGGTCGTACCGCGAGCAGACTTGATCGGCGAAGCGGTAACCGGGATACAAGAGACATCGTCCGTCATCCTGACTGGGCCATCCGGCGTCGGGAAGAGCGCCCTACTCTGGTCAGTCCCGCAGGCCCTCCCTGGCGTCTTGTGGTTCCGCGTGAATCGACTTTCTCCCGCTGACGTACCCGAAATACTCCGGCTGTGCCGCTCTCATCGAGTCTCTGACGCGAACCCCATCGGCCTCCTCATCGACGCGGCCGGCACAGGACTGTTCGAAGGTTGGTCAGTCCTGCGCGAAGAGGTGGCAGCGACGCCGGGGCTCTTCAGCATCTCCACGTCCCGACACGAGGACCTCATATCGCTTGGTGATCTATCGGGATGCACCACCATCGGCGTAACCCTGGACGAAGATGCTGCCGAAGCGATTTTCAACGGCCTCCGCGATCGAAATGCCACCGACTCTCCCTACTGGAGAGAGGCATACGAACAGGCCGGTGGCCTCACTCTTGAGTTCACCCACATGCTCACGCGCGGTCAACGACTCAGTTCGGTTGTCACAGAACAGATTCGTCGCCGAGTCGCGGAGCGACGGAACGTCGAGCTGAACCTCCTGAGCCTGACTGCGACAGCTGACCAATGGTCCGCCAGCATTCCTGTCAACAGAGCCGCAGAGGCATGCGGAGTATCGCAACTTGAACTCCGAGAACCCATCGCGCGTTTAGCGGAGGAACATCTCCTGATCGAGCGCAACGGAACAATCTCGGGCGTGCATCAACTGCGATCGATCGCGATCTCAAATGCGATCCATGACCAGCCTCCACCCACTCTCGAACACACGATCAATCGACTGCTTCCGGCCCTCGAACCTGAACAGATCAAGCGGTTCATACCGAACGCCCTACGAGACGAACCAGAGTTAGACCAGTTGTTCCACGACGCAGCACTGGACGAACGAAACGGTGCCGTCGAACTGACGGCGTATCTTCGAGGGCTACGTCTGTTCGACTTCTACGAGCGAGCACTCAACTGGAACAGCATTGCTCAGCAGCGCGGCGTCCCCCCAGCACACGAGCCCATTGCTCAACTGTTTGCCATTACAGGCGCCGCCGTTCCCGACTTTTTCCCGGACGAGGTCGGTCGTGCAGTGTCGGACATGACGGCTGCGCCGGAGGCAGCGCGAGGATCAACCGTGATCTCCGCGGCGGGTGCTCAGCGTTTCGCTGAAGCACTCGCTACAACGGACGACCTCCGTGTCGCGACCGAGCTTCTATTTGAGTTGGGACGAGGTGAGACCGAGATAGCGAGCGAATGTCAATCGAGATTCTCGACCCCGAGCCCACTCCTGGAAGCTGTACAGCGCGCAACCGTGGAACAAGTGGCAGACCTCGTGGTCACTGCCAACTCAATCGACCCAAGTCTCGCGCAGACATTCGTAGTTTCCTCTGGCGGCGAAGCCGCCTTGATGGCCAAGATCAGAGACTATGATCCATGGATCAGTGAACTCCGGATTGTCGATTCTGCTGACGGGCCGGTCGCGTACGCTCGCTCTCTCCATTTTTCTGATGCTGTCCACGGAGACCCCCACGACCGAGTGATCGCGCTCGGAAGGCTGCTCCTGCGCTGCTTTCCGAGAACTACACACGTTGACGTCAAGCTAGTACTCCCAGGCGGCCACGACTATCAGATCGGCGAGCACCAACTAGGTTCCACAAACCTTCGGCGAGAATACGACCACTCCGAGCTGGAGGTGGCATGGAACCGGGAACGTATGCGGGTGACAAACGCCGTCCTTGGCGCCACCGACACAGAACGCCTCGCAGCCGCGCTGCCCTTGTTGGATACCACGGCGCAACTCACTACGATCCTCGGTAACACTTTCGCTGCCGCAGACGTTCGATCCGTCGACACCAATCAACTCGCGGATCAGATCAACTCGCTGGACGACCAAGCGAAACAGATCGGGCCACGCTTGAACAGCCGTGAACGAGTAATAAACATCGATGGCGACAAAGAATCTGGATCGGTGATCACAGATCCGCTCTCCGGTCTGGTCACGGACCTCACCGGCAACATATTTCCTCGACTGACGACTCTGGATAATCCGGCAGCCATCGCCGCACATCTGAGCGATCAGGTGATCGCGAAATCACTGCGTCGCGCGCAAGAAGAGCCGTGGCATTTGCTGGGCTACGACACCTTCCCTGAGAGTCTCAAGTCCATTGAAAGCGACCTGCATAACATCCTCGCTGTTGTTGCCGCGCTGGCCGCAGACTCGTCAGCGAACGTCGGGCTCATACGAGCAGCCCGCGCCGGAGGACATCAGGGAGCACTCCGCAGATCGGCCGAGGCTGCCAGGCGACTTACGCGACGGCAGTTGCAAGCGCGAAAGACCCAACTGGAGCAGGTTGGCAAGGATCTCGGTCAACAGTTTCGGGTACTCATGCCCAAGGACGACCAGTACCAGCTCGTATCCGAGCGCCTCGTAGCCGTAGATGTCTCGTCGCTCATCGACTGGAGCTACGCGCTGGAAGAGATCAGCACTGCAATCCAGGATGCGGGACTGCCTGGAGAGAAGTTCACGATCGTTCCGATCCGTAACGGAAAGCCAGTTGCACCGCTCGCCATGAGTTTGATCTCATCGCTCCTCCCCGCGGGAGACCTCGGCCAGTGGACAAGCTCTCTCGCTGAGGCGCACGAGACCCCACTGACAGACGCACTCGATGCAGCGATCGCATCGCTCCAAGTCGCCTCTGGAGTACTGGCACTGCCAGAGGCACATCGTTCGCACGGCATCGTCGATCAGGTCGTGGAAAACGCGAAGCACGAGTTCATCCAGTCACGGCAGATACTTGAGCAATCGTCGAGGGATGCGATCACGGAGCAGATCGCACAGCTCCTTGACTCCCTAAACGACGCGTTGCTTGACGAAGAGGCCGGTGAAAGTGCCGGTGGGGACATCGCTAGTCAGTTGTTGCAGATGATGACACAAGGTCATCAGACGGAGTTGACGGTAGCTGTGTCGGTAGCGCGACTGATGGCGCTGGAGTGGGACATCGATAGGGAGACAGCCGAGCAATTCTTTGAGATCGACTAGACAGATGACCGACGACCGCGGGAGCGGATTTTCCCGCCACAGGCCACGACCGCAGAACGCACCGTCTCATCGCCGACCCCCAGTTCGGTCGCGACTTCTTCGAGAGTCCTGCCCTGCTCGTACAGCCGAGCCGCCTCCCGACGTCCGGGCTCGTCCAGACCACGACGACGCACCGTGACACCTGCCTGAGCGGCGAGCCGGTGCACAGTCGTGCGATGTACCCCGAACCGCCTCATCAGTTCATCGACCGGCACTTCCTTGGCGTATTCCTCGGCCAGCGCAGCGCGATTCGGGACACTCAAACGGGTTTGAAGACGGGGCGATTTTTTCGCGACCGGGCCGCGCACATCCTCGATAGGCTGGCGTTCAGGACGCGACCCCGGGCGCCGTGATCCCCTCAGAACGCGGCGAATCAGCGTCATGAGGGCCCTTCACAGATGAGCATGGGTAGGGGTCTTGCGCCACGGCCGGTGTCCGCCGGCGGCGAGCAGGGCGC
>NZ_JAAVUN010000041.1 GCF_012163155.1 Kocuria subflava | reverse complement strand
GGTCCAGTCCTTCGTCGCCACTGCCGAACACCTCCGAGACCGGGGTGTTGCGACGACCAGTTGAATCCGCCCACGGAACCCGGGTCGTTCTGGTCGCCTGTCAGGCGGCGTTGGCGTAGCGGTCGGGGTCGGCGTCGAACAGCGGGCCGCAGGCGGCGCAGCAGAACCAGTACCGCTGGCCCTGGTAGTCGCGGTAGAGGCCGGCTTCCTCCGCCTGCGCCTTGACGACCGGGGTGCCGGCCATCACCCGGCATTCGGTCATCTCCTCGGCGGGGGTCTGTGCGATCGCTTCGGCGCTCGGCGTGTGGCCGCAGCAGCTCCCACCGCTGGAGGAGGTGTCGGTCAGGTTCAGGTTCTCGTATGCAGTCATCGTGTTTCCTTTCGTGTTGTGTCGATGACGGATGGTTCAGGCAGCCACCGGCTCGCGGGCCGGGGCCGGTCCGGCGGGAGCCGGATCGGAGGCGTCGTCCGCGCGGGCCTTGAAGGTCCGCAGCCGGAGACTGTTGGACACGACGAATACGGACGACAGGGCCATGGCGGCGCCTGCGAGCATGGGGTTGAGCAGCCCGAAGGCGGCCAGCGGGATCGCTGCCGTGTTGTAGGCGAAAGCCCAGAACAGGTTCGTCTTGATCGTGCCCAAGGTCTTCCGGGAGAGTCGGATCGCGTCCGCCGCGGCCCGCAGGTCCCCACGGACCAGGGTGATGTCGGCGGCCTCGATGGCGACGTCGGTGCCGGTGCCCATCGCCAGGCCCAGGTCGGACTGGGCGAGGGCTGGGGCGTCGTTGACGCCGTCACCGACCATCGCCACGACCTTGCCCTCGCCCTGCAGGCGGGTGACGACGTCGACCTTGTCCTTGGGCATGACCTCCGCGATGACCCGGTCGATGCCGACCTCGGCCGCGACCTGCTCGGCCACCGCCTGGTTGTCGCCGGTCAGCAGCACCGGGGTCAGCCCCAGTTCCTTGAACTGGCTGATCGCTTCGGCACTGGTGGGCTTGATCTGATCGGAGACCACCAGCACGCCACGCGCCTGCCCATCCCAGCCGATGGCGATCGCCGTCTTGCCCTGCGCCTCGGCCTCCTGCTTCGCGGCGCGGAGGTCGTCGTCGAGGCGGATCGACCAGTCCGCCAGCAGGGACTCGCGGCCGGCGACGATCGCGTGGCCGTCGATCACGCCCTGCACCCCCTTGCCCTCGATGCTCTCGAAAGACTCCGGGGCCAGCAGGTCACCGACCTCGGATGTCGCTCCGGTGGCGATGGCTTGCGCGATGGGGTGCTCGGAGTAGTCTTCCAGGCCACCGGCCAGACGCAGCAGCTCGGCCCGGTCGGTGCCGTCGGCGGTGATGACGTCGGTCAGCGTCATCTTGCCGCTGGTGACGGTGCCGGTCTTGTCCAGCACGATCGTGTCGACCTTCTTCGTGGACTCCAGCACCTCGGGGCCCTTGATGAGCACCCCCATCTGCGCACCGCGACCCGTGCCCACGAGCAGGGCCGTGGGAGTGGCGAGACCGAGGGCGCACGGGCAGGCGATGATCAGCACCGCGACCGCGGCAGTGAACCCAGCGCTGAGCGGGAACCCGGCCCCGATCCAGGCGCCGAGAGCGGCGACCGCGACCGCAATCGCGATGGGCACGAACACCCCCGAGACCCGGTCGGCCAGGCGCTGGATCTCGGCCTTGCCCGACTGGGCGTCCTCGACGAGCTTGGCCATCTGCGCCAGCTGGGTATCCGAGCCCACACGCGTGGCCTTGACCACGAGCCGGCCCCCAGCGTTCACGGTCGCGCCGGTGACGGCGTCTCCCTCGGAGACCTCGACGGGCACGGATTCGCCGGTAAGCATGGAGGCGTCGATCGCGGAGTTGCCGGAGGTGATGGTGCCGTCGGTGGCGATCTTCTCACCGGGCCGGACCACGAACTCATCGCCCACGGACAGGTCGTCGATGGAGATGCGCTGCTCCTGCCCGTCCCGCAAGACGGAGACCTCCTTCGCGCCGAGCTCCAGCAGGGCACGCAGGGCGGCACCGGCGCGGCGCTTGGAGCGCTTCTCGAAGTACCGGCCGAGCAGGATGAACGTGATCACCCCGGCCGCGACCTCCAGGTACACGTGCCCGAGCCCGTCGGAGCGGGAGATGGTGAACTCGAAGGGGTGGACGACGCCGCGATCGCCCGCGGTGCCGAAGAACAGCGCCACCAGGGACCAGATCATCGCCGCGGTCGTGCCCACGGAGATGAGGGTGTCCATCGTCGCGGCACCGTGTTTGAGGTTCATCCAGGCGGCCTTGTGGAACGGCCAGCCCGCCCACACCACCACGGGTGCTGCGAGCGCCAGGGAGGCGAAGCCCCAGTAGTCGAACTGCAGCGCGGGGATCATCGCCATTGCGATGACCGGCACCGCCAGGACGGCCGAGCCGATAAGCCGCTGCCGCAGGCTGCGCAGCTCGGCATCCTCACGCGACTCGCCCTCATCCTCGGCACCTGATTCGGGTGCTTTTCCCTTCGGGGTGGGGAGCTCTGCGCTGTAGCCGGTCTTCTCCACCTCGGCGATGAGCACCTGCGGGTCATAGTCCGCAGGGGCGGTGACGCTGGCCTTCTCGGTCGCGTAGTTCACGGACGCGGTGACACCGTCGAGCTTGTTGAGCTTCTTCTCGATCCGGTTCGCGCAGGAGGCGCAAGTCATCCCGCCGATCTGCAGCTCGACACTGTTCGTGCTGATGATCGGATCACTCGCCATGGTCATGGTCTCCTCCTTCCTCATGCCCGCCGCCGTGCTCGCCCTCGGCCCCACCGGTAGTCGTGTCGATGACCAGCGGCGCGGTGTGCACCTGCCCGTCAACCTGGAAGTCGAGGTAAAGCAGGTACCGGCCGGGCGTGGGAGCGGTCGCCTCGAACACGATCTCCGGCCCGGAGGTCTCACCGGCCTTCGGTGCATCCCCGTGGGGATGGACGTGCAAGTAGGCCAGGTCGCCGTCGCGCAGCGCGACCAGGTGCCCGAACGCCCCCAGGTACGGCTCCAGCGCGGTGACCGGCTCCCCGTCACGGGTGACGGTCATCGTCAGCTCCGACGCGGAACCGGCGACCAGATCACCCTCGACCGTGACGTCGAACCCCTCGACCGTGGTCTCGGCGACAGGTTCGGCCGCGGCCGGGTCGTAGTCGCCGGGCACCTGTACCGCAGTTGACAGGGTGATGCCCTCGCCGTGCTCGGCGGGCACGAAGTCGGCGAACACCCGGTAGGTGCCGGCCGCCTCCCACTGCCACGGGATCGACCAGGCGCCATCGGCGCCTCGTTCGGGGTGGATGTGACGGAAATGCGTGCCGTCGGCGCGCACGACGATCAGGTGCAGCTCTTTCTCGTGCTCCAACTCGTAGTCGGTGACCGGCTTGCCGTCCGGGCCGGTGACCGTCAGCGACAGCTCACCGTCGGCGCCGAGGGCGTCCGGGGCGGTGACGGCGGTGAGCTGGTAGCCGTCCTGCGCGATGCCCAGGCCGAGCGACCCGGCCCCGGCGTCGTGGCCCTCGTGCCCGGTGCTGTCCATGTCTTCTCCTCCTTCTTCGTGTCCTTGGTGGGTGGTGCTCTCGGTGTCTTCCGCCCAGGCCTGCACCGTGCTCTCCGGGACGACCGTGTTCGCCGTGAACGCGGCCACGGCGAACACGGCCACCAGCACCAGCCCGTACAGGCCCAGCCGTGCAGGTGCCTTCATGTCAGCTCCTCACGGCCGTGTAGCCGGCCTCGTCGACCGCCGCGATCACCGCGGCGTCATCGACCGGCTGCTCACTGGTCACGGCCAGCCGCCCGGTCTGAGCGCTGACCTCGATGCCGGTCACCCCGGCGATCTCGGACACCTCGGCGCGGATCGCGCTCTCGCAGTGCCCGCAGCTCATCCCGGTCACCTGGTACTCGGTCGTGGTCGCCATCTCTAACTCCTTCACTCGTGTACGGCTTGTATTCAGGCTAATACCCCCCAGGGGTATAAGTCAAGGTGCGGCCTGCTCCTCGGCGGCCTGCTGTGCTTCACCAGTCGGGCGGACGTGGCGCAGCCTCGTGGCGGCGATGATCGCCGCGAGACCGGCGATGACCGCCGAGACGATGGCCGCAGTGTTGAGCCCGCCGGTGAACGCGGTCTGCGCGGCGGCCACCACCTGCTCTCCGAGCGCACCGTGCAGCTGGGCCGCTGCGGCCATGGCGCCGTCGACGCTGTCCGATGCCGCCGCGGCGGCATCGGCGGGCAGGCCGCCGGGCAGCAGATCGCCGATCTGGCCGCGGTAGGCGGTGATCCCGACGCTGCCGATCACCGCGACACCGAGCGAGATGCCCAGGTCGTTAGCGGTGGTGGCGAGGCCGGAGGCCCCGCCGGTCTTCTCCGGCGGCACGGAGCCGACGACGAGGTCGGTGGTCAGCGCCATCGAGGGGGCCACGCCGGGGTAGGTGATGACGAAGCTCGCGATCACCAGCGCCAGACCCGTGCCGGCGTCGAGCTGGGTGAACAGGATGTAGCCGACGACCTGGGTGAGCAGGCCGACCGCGATCACGTTGCCGGGCCGGAACCTGCGCGCGAGCACCGGGGAGAGCGTCGAGACGACGATCAGCACCGCCGCGGCCGGCAGGATCGACAGGCCCGCCTGCAACGGCGAGAGCTCCTGGACCTGCTGGAGGTACTGGGTGAACAGCGAGTACACCCCGCCGAGCGCTGCGGCCGAGAGCAGGAACACTGCCAGTGCCCCGGACACGGTGCGGTTGGCGAACAGTCGAACATCCAGCAGCGGCTGCTTGGCGCGCAGCTGCCGGATCACGAACCACAGGCCGATCAGCGCGCCCGCGACCAGCAGCCCGATCGAGGGGCCGGCCGGCTCCTGGGCGGCGAAGCGCTTGATGCCGTAGATGATCGCCAGCAGACCCGCGATCAGCAGCAGTGCGCTGAACAGGTCGATCCGCGCCGACGGGTCACGATGCTCGGGCACGAGGATGGGGGCGGCGATCGCGACGAGCGCCATGATCGGCACCGCGACCAGGAACGTCGCCTGCCAGCCGAAGGCCTCCAGCAGCAAGCCGGACAGCAGCGGGCCCAGCGCCACACCAGCGGAGATGCCGCCGGCCCACACGCCGATCGCGACACCGCGCTGCTTCGCATCGGCGAAAAGCACGAAGATCAGCCCGATCGTCGCCGGCACCATCATCGCCGCAGCCAGCCCGAGGACGGCCCGCCAGACGATCATCAGTTCCGGGATCGTCGTCAGCGCCGCGGCGATCGAGACAGCGGCGAACAGGATCGCGCCGATCACCATGAGCAGGCGCTTGCCGATCCGATCGCCGAGCACGCCCATCGCGACGAGGAACCCGGCCATCACGAAGCCATAGATGTCGAGAATCCACAGCAGCTGCGTGCTCGACGGATTCAGGTCCGCGGCCAGATTCGGGGCGGCGAGAAACAGGATCGTGAGCATCATGAACAGCAGCGTCGAGGGGATCACCAGAACGGCAAGCCCCCACCACTGCTTGGCGCCGGCACGCGGCGCGGCGGTGTCGCTCATCGCGCACCCCCAGGGATGTGTGTCGTGGGCATGGTAGTCATCTCCTCTCTGTCGGTCCCGCCTCGCCCTCCGAGCCGGAACTCGATCATCGGTGTACGAGTTGTAACAGCTACACTATCTCATACATTCCAGTACGACTTGTGAGGTGGATCATGACGGTGAAGAAGACGACGCCCCGCGGCACGACGACCGGTGCGTCAGGCGGCGGTGGCCGGGCGGCCAATCAGCGGGCGGATGCGCAGCGCAACCGGGCAAGGATTCTGGCCGCGACGGCGACGGCGATCCGCAAGAACCCCGACGCTTCGGTCGGCGACATCGCCGCCGAGGCCGGGATGGGCAGAGTGACCGTCTACGGGCACTTCCCGACCCGCGCGGAGCTGATCGAGGCCGCCCTCGTTGACAGCCTCGAACGCGGCGAAGACGTGCTCAGCGGGGTGCCCCTGGATGGTGATCCGGGCGAGGCGTTCCGGCGACTGGTGGCCTCCAGCTGGGTGCTGGTCGACCAGTCGCGGGCGCTGCTGGCGGCCGCGCTGAAAGAACTGCCTGCGGCACGCATCCGCGAGCTGCACGAGAAGGCCGAGGGGCGGATGCGGGCTCTGCTGCTGCGCGGCCAGCGCGAGGGTGTCTTCCGGGTCGATCTGCCGGTGTCCTGGCTGCTGACTACTACGCACGTGGTGATGAACGGTGCCGCCGAAGAAGTGCGTGCCGGGCGCCTCGACGCCGACGACGCGCCGTGGTTCATCGAGGCGATCCTGCTGCCCGCCTTCGCCGCCACCACCAGCACCACCACCATTGGGGAAGGAGCCTGATGAGGATGCCCAGCATCGCGATCATCGGGGCCGGCGCCGCTGGCACCGCAGCCGCAAGAACCCTGCACGCTTCCGGTGTCGACGTCGACCTCTACGCCCGGAACGGTGAGGTGCCGTTCAACCGGACGTTGGTCAACAAGGGCATCGCGATCGGGCTGCTCGAACCGGCCCAGGCGGCCCTGCCCGACACCGGGGCCGCCCTCCGGTCGGAGACGGTGCGCGGCCTCGACCCCAGGGCTCGGCGCTTGCGGCTGGACTCCGGCGATACACACGCCTACGACGCGCTCCTCATCGCCACCGGCAGCCGGCCCCGCACTCTCGACGAGGAGGTGATCGGCCGCGACCAGGCCATCAGCGGCGGCAGACTGACCACCCTGCACTCGGCCGCCGACGCCGTCCGCGTCCGCGATCTACTCGCGACCACTCAGCCTGCCCGGGTGCTCATGCTCGGTGGCGGCCTCGTCGCCTCCGAGACCGCCTCGCTGCTCACCGACGCCGGCCACGACGTCGCCCTCATCACCCGCGCCGCGATCCCAGGAGCGAACGCCATCGGCGAACACGTCGCCCGGCGGCTACGCGACCTGCACCGCCCCCAGCACGCCGCCTACCTGGAACGCACCGTGCACTCGATCCGCACCCACACCGACCGCATCAGCATCACCCTCAACGACGGCAGCCAGGTCGAAGGCGACCTCGCGATCGTCGCGCACGGCACTCTGCCCGCCGCCCCCGCACCATGGACCGGGCCCGACGGCATCCCCGTAGATTCCCGCCTGCGCTCCATGCACGCCCCGCGGCAACGGATCTACGCCGCCGGCGGCGTCGCCGTGCATCACTATCCCGGCCACGGCTCCTACCGGATCGATCACTGGGACGACTCCGCCGCCCAGGGCATCCACGCCGCGAACACGCTGCTGCACGACCTCGGTATCGCCGGCGACCCCGGCCAGTACCTGCCGAGCTCGACGTTCTCCGCACGCATCCACGGCCACACCCTCACCGGTGTTGGACACCCCGCCCTGGGCACACGCACCCGCGTCGTCTCCGAGGAACCACTGATCACAGCCCACTACCTCGACGAGGTGCTGGTCGCGCTCACCGGAGTGTATGCCGCCGGCCCTATGCGTGAGCTGATGCCCGGCCTGCACCACCCTGAAACCGCGGCTGATCCGGTGACGCGACAGCACGTATGAGCCCCTCGCGTCAAACGGAGTTCAGACGGTGCGCACGCAGGCGCACTGGCACGCCGCGAGGGTGCCTTCGGCGGCTTCGGTCTCCTCGCGCACCGCCCGATCACTGATCACCGGCTCTGCGGCGGCGACACCGGTCGGGGCGGCCTCGCTGTCCTTCTGCTCGCGCGGCCAGAGCAGGTGCGCCGCGATCGCCCCCGCGATTGCCAGGGCGGCGAGGACGGACCAGGCGAGCGTGAACCCGGACGCGGTACCGATCCAGCCCGCGATCGGGTAGGTGACGAGCCAGGCGAGGTGCGAGAGGGAGAACTGTGCGGCGAATCCCGCGGGGAGGTCCTGCTTCGCCACCGAGCCGCGGATGACGCGCCCGGTCGGGGTGACGATCATCGCCATGCCGCCGCCGATGATCACCCAGATCGGTGCGGTGACCATCCAGGATGCGACTTGGGTGGCGGTCATCGCGACGGCGGCGAGCACTCCGGCCAAAAGCACCAGGGCGCCGGTCATCATCACAATCCGCTCGGCGATCCGGTCGAGCACGCGTGGCAGGAACAGCGCGACCAGCAGCGTGCCGCCGCCCGAGGCGGCCAGCATCCACGCGACGTCGGCCTGCGAGCCGCCCAGGTGGTCGCGGACGTAGTTGACCGTGTTGACGACGACGATCGATCCCGCTGCCGCGACGACCAGGTTCAAGGCCACCACACCGCGCAGCCGGGGCGTGGCGAAGAAGACCCTGACTCCCGATGTGACCCGCGCCCAGGCGCCGACGTGCCCGCTCGGGGTGGCATTGGGAATGTGGGTCGAGAGCACCAGCACGGCGGAGAGCGCGAACCCGATCGAGGTGCCGATGAACAGCCAGTTGAACGCCATGAACGTCAACGCGACGGCCGCCAGGACCGGGCTGAGCAGGCTCTCCATCGTGTACGCGACCTGCGACGCGGACAGTGCTCGGGTGTAGTCGGACTCCTTGGTGACGATATCGGGGATCACGGCCTGGAATGTCGGCGTGAAGGCCGCCGACGCCGCTTGCAGGACGCCGATGAGCACGTAGATGTGCCAGACCTCCGTGACGAACGGGAGCACCAGCACCACCCCGGCGCGCACCACATCGAGCAGTGTCAGGAACATCCGCCTCGGAAGCCGGTCAGCATACGCCGCTGCCAGCGGCGCGATCAGAACGTACATGACCATTTTGATCGTCAGAGCGGTGGCAAGCACCGACCCTGCGCTCGGGCCGGCCAGGTCGTAGGCGAGGAGGCCCAGCGCCACTGTCGCCAGCCCAGTGCCGAACAGCGCGATGATCTGCGCACCGAACAGGTGGCGGAAGTCGCGGATCGCGAACAGGCGCATCAATCTTCTCCTCAAACCCTCTCAAGAACACGTAACCCCTCCAACCTTATACCCCCCTGGGGTATTTCCGACGGTGCTCCAGGAGGAACGGAGTGCGCCCACGGTGTGCGCCGTACGGGGCGATCCGGCGCAGCGCTCAGGCAGCCGTCGGCGGGATCAGTAAACTGGGGTGCATGGCGTCCACCGCAGCAACGCGTACCCGGAGAGGTCATCTCGGCCTTCTCCGAGGCGTGTTGCTCGGCGGCCTGTTGGTCGCCGCGGTCATCACCGGTCTGCTCGCCATGCACACGCTGAACCTGCACGGCACACCCGCTGCCCACGCGGCCACCGCCGCGGTCTCCGTCACCGATTCTGGTGAGGCGCGCCAGGGCGCGGCGCATCACGGCACAGCGAGCGCTCACGCGACCAGCGGCACAACGCACGATCCCGGCGGTTCCTGCACCGACTGCGGGAGCGATGGACACCTGGGCATGGCGATGGCGTGCGTGCTCGCACTGCTGCTCGCCCTGCCCGTCCTCGTGCTGCCGCGGATTCTGCCGGGATGGCCGCGCACCGCACCTCGATCTCTCCCGATCGCCCGCTTCTTCGACAGGGGGCTGTCGAGGGCTCCTTCATTACAGGTTCTCTGCATCAGTCGCACGTGACAGAGCGGTGAACCCGGCGCAGCAGCGCCGACGGTTCCCCCTGCACTCACGCGGTGCCCCTGAGGTCCCGCGCCACTGACACGACTGCTGACACTGGAGAACACTCATGAAGTTTCGTACCGCGGCGACCGCCGCACTCGCACTGACCGCTGCACTCGCCCTGGCCGGCTGCTCCGCCGGAGACGACGATGCGATGTCGGGCATGGATCACGGCTCGTCCGAGCACACGCCGAACGCCACCGGCGGGGACGTCAATGACGCGGACAAGATGTTCGCCTCGATGATGGTCGTCCACCACGAGCAGGCCATCGAGATGAGCGACATCGTCCTCGCCAAGGACGGCGTCGACCCGCGGGTCGTCGAATTGGCCGAGACGATCAAGACCGCCCAGGGGCCCGAGATCAAACAGCTTCAGGGCTGGCTGGAGGACTGGGGCGTCGACCCCGACGATCACCAGATGGTGGGATGGACCACGGCGACGGGATGATGAGCGAGGACGACCTGGCCGCACTCGAAGCCGCCGACGGCGCCGAGGCGTCACGCCTGTTCCTGGAACAGATGATCCTCCACCACAAGGGAGCGGTCGAAATGGCCCAGACACAGGTCGATGACGGTAGCAACCCCGATGCCGTCGAGCTCGCGCAGACCATCATCGACGCGCAGACCACTGAGATCCAGGAGATGCAGGACCTCCTGGCCACCCTCTGATCGACTACTCGGGTCGGTGCCGGGGCGAGAGCGCCCGGCACCGACCCACTCAAACCCTTGAAGGATCACGCCATGAATCACCCCACCATGCCGCGGCGCCGAAATCTGATCGTCACTGCCACCGCAACGCTTGCCGCGGCCCTCGTTCTCACTGGATGCGCCACAACGTCGCCCGAACCCGAATCCATCTCCATCGGCAGTCAAGCCGTCGACACTGAATTCCTGACAGACCACAACCTGGACGGACTCGACGCCACGCAGGTCATCGCGCGGCTCGACACTATGCCCGTAGCCGACCGTCCCGCCGATCTGATCGCATCCGTGCAACCCGACGCCCTCGTCCTCACCGACGATCAAGACCGCGAGACACGACTGCCGATGCCCGATGATGAGGTGTACATCTCGGTCGCCCCCTATCGGGAGCAAACGCACGATTGCTACTTCCACAGCCTGACCACCTGCCTCGGCGAACTCGCCAACACCGAGGTCCAGGTCACGCTCACCAGCAAGGGCGGCGACGTGCTCGTCGACGAGGTACAGCAGACCTACGACAATGGGTTCGTCGGCGTCTGGGTGCCCCGCGGCATCGAGGCAACCCTCACGATCGAGCACGAAGGTCAGACGGGAACCGCGATCATCTCCACGATGAACGAAGACGACCCGACTTGCATCACTACCCTGCAACTCACCTGACCTCGGGCATCAGCTGCTCGTGCCCCGGGAAATCGTTCTGTTCTAGATCGGCACAACTCCGAGGACGTGGCGTGTGGCCGATCACCAGCGCTGCGGCTGTCACGCAAGGTGAGGAATTCCGCGCTCATCATGGCTCGGTCGCCGCCCGTAGTGCGTCAAGCGCGACGACTGCTTGGAGGGGTAGGACGCCGTTGCCCAGGGCGGTGTTCTGCTGGTTCGCGGTCAAGTCGTGTTCGGGGTTGGTGACCCAGCCTGCGGGGAGGCCCATGAGCCATTCCACGAACTCTGGTGCCGGGCGCGGGCACTTCTCCTCGTTCAGGATCGCGGGGGCTGGGGCTGCTCGTCCGGTGATGTGCTCCCATTGGGCGATGGCGTGGGCGTATCGCCCCCAGCGGTGAAGATGTCCTCGATCAGGGCGAACAGGGTCTCCGACTCGTTCCAGCTGGCGGGCGAGCCATGCGGCCCGTGCAGGGCCAGGTCGATCACTTGATGGCTTAGCCTCGATCCACCGATCGGCCGTGTGCTGTGGGGGTCGCCTCGGACGGAGCCTCGGTTCGCTATTTGGGCGT
>NZ_JAAVUN010000040.1 GCF_012163155.1 Kocuria subflava | reverse complement strand
CACCCCGCGGGCACTCACCACCATCGGAAGCTAGCGACCAAGAGTGGAAACCTAACCGTAGGGCAGGTCAAGCTGACACCTACTCGTGCATCAGTCCCCTTCGTCGGCGTCCTCGGTGATGATCTCCACCCAGACGACCTTCTGCAGCACCGGATAGCGGGCCACGCCCGCCAGGACGTTGTAGATGCCACGCTGGACGACAGAGAGCGCACCGCCCTTGGTGGTTATCTGGATCAGGAAGCGATGCGTGTTCCCTTTCCGCTTCGCATGAGCGAGAGACGCAGTGAGCTTCCGGCTGGTGACCTTCTCACGAGAGACATGCTTGTGAGCACTGGCCTTGACCACCATCCACCAGAAGTAGAGTTAGGTGAAGATCAGGAGCACCATAGCCCCGAAGAGGAACCAACCGACTGGTGAGAGATCTGGAACCAGACGCACTACGCGACGGCTCCGAAATCGCCCCTCGAACAGCGAGGGTGCAAGAAATGTGTGAGATGGTGTGACGGAAGATCCAGACGCATTACTGCTCTGTAATATAACACGAATTGCTAGTCGAGGCAATGCTCAAATGCGGGCTGATCAGGGTATTGTCTCGCTGGGGGTGTCAGTACTTCTATTCTCGAAGATGCGTAAATATGAGAGAATAGAGGGCAGATCGTAGCGTCCCGGTTGAGCCGTCTGGTTCCCGCCTGCGGCAGCCCCAACCCGCCCGGGTGGACGCGCCACGCTCGACGTGTCGGAGGTCCCCGGTACCGTTGGACACGGCACTATGAGCACAACTTAAGATCGCGCCGCTGGCGCGCAGGAGCATGACCTGATGGAGCGCAAAGCGGCCGGATCGATCCGCTGCGACGGCCGCCCGGCCGCCGCAGCTTCCATGTGTCTGCCCTGCCACACCCGGAAGGGCCGCCGATGACGGCTCCCCTCACCGACTACCAGTCGAAGTACTTCGCCTACGAGCTGCAGCGCAGCTACGCCAACGATCACGTCGGCAAGCTGGCGGGCCTGCTGTTCGATGCGCGGGTTGAGCCGAAGCCGCACCAGATCGACGCGGCGCTCTTCGCTCTCCAAACCCCGTTCCTGCCTGGCGTGATCCTGGCGGACGAGGTCGGCCTCGGCAAGACCATCGAGGCGGGCATCGTCATCTCGCAGTACTGGGCCGAGCGCAAGCGCCGCGTTCTCATCGTCGCTCCATCGAGCCTGCGGCAGCAGTGGCAGCAGGAGCTGTACGAGAAGTTCCTGATCCCATCCACGATCCTCGACGCCAGGTCGAAAGACGCGCTGCTCGCGAGGACGGACACCCGCGCCGCTGAGGTGCTCATCTGCTCGTATGAGTTCGCCCTCCGCCACGAGACAGCACTGCTGAAATCGTGGGATCTGGTGGTGGCCGACGAGGCGCACCGCCTGCGTAGCTACTGGAACGGCAAGGCCAAGGTGGCGGAGGCTGTCTCGCACGTCGCCCGCAGCGCGCACAAAACGGTGCTGCTCACGGCGACACCGCTGCAGAACAAGCTCGAGGAGCTGTACGGGCTCGTGTCGATCTTCGACCCCGACTACTTCTACTCGCTCGACGCGTTCCGTGAGCGCTACATCAAGAGCCGCGACCTGACCGGCGACGACGACCTGGTCGAGCGTGTAGCGGCGATCTCTAAGCGCACGCTCCGCAAGGACGCCAACAAGTACATCCGGTTCACCAAGCGCATGCCGCTGACGGTGGAGTTCACGCCGTCGCCCGACGAGGTGCGCCTGTACGACCTGGTCAACGACTACCTGCAGCGCGACGAGTTGTTCGCGTTCGCAGGATCGCAGCGCCATCTCTCTGCGCTCATCATCCGCAAACGCCTCGGATCATCGACGTACGCCGTGGCGAGCACCCTGGAAAACATCGCCAACCGCCTGGCAGACGAGGTGGCCGCTGGCAAGCTCCGTGACAACCGAGGTGGGCTGTTCCTGGCCGACTTTGAGGCCGGTGACGAACTCGAGGAAGAGATCGTCGAGGAGGCCGAGGAGACGACGGCTCAGACGTCGAGCGCGCAGCTCGATGCCGAGACCCTGGGGCGCATGCGCGCCGAGGTGGATGAGCTCCGCGAGTATGCGGCGCTTGCTCGTTCGATCATGGTCAACCAGAAGGCCGTGAAACTCAACGAGGCCCTCGACAGGGGCTTCGAGCGCCTGCGTGAGCTGGGCGCCGCCGAGAAAGCGATCATCTTCACCGATTCGACCAAGACGCAGGAGTACATCGCCCGCACGCTGGCCGACGCCGGTCGCGGCGAGGGCGTCGTGCTGTTCAACGGGTCGAACACCTCGCCTGAGCAGACGGCGATCTACCAGGCATGGCTGACGGCCAACAAGGACGGCGATCTGATCACGGGCATCCCGGCGGTCGATCGTCGAAAGGCGCTCGTGGACTACTTCCGCGAGCAAGGCACGATCATGATCGCCACCGAAGCGGCGGCTGAGGGCATCAACCTGCAGTTCTGCTCGATGCTCGTCAACTACGACCTGCCGTGGAACCCGCAGCGCGTCGAGCAGCGCATCGGCCGCGCGCACCGCTTCGGTCAGAAGCACAACGTCGTCGTCGTGAACTTCAGCAACAAGGGCAACGTCGCGGAGCAGCGCATCTTGGAGTTGCTGACGAACAAGTTCCAACTGTTCTCGAGCGTGTTCGGTGCCAGCGACGAGGTGCTTGGCGCGGTGGAGGACGGCCTCGACTTCGAGAAGCGGATCAGCGACATCCTCACCCGCTGCAAGACGGCCGGCGAGATCGACGCGGCGTTCAAACAGCTTGAGGATCAGTTCGCGGGCGAGATCTCGAAGGAGATGGCCAGCGCCAAGGCCAAGGTCTTCGACCACCTCGACCCGCACGTGCAGGATCGCCTGAAGGCGTACGACGAGCAGTCGGGCGACGTGCTCAATAAGTTCGAGCGTCTCCTGCTTGCGATCACGCAGCACGAGCTCCGCGACGTCGCGACGTTCGAGGGCGACGGCCGCACGTTCGTGCTGAACCAGGCTCCTACCAAGGATGCGCCGACGGGCCGCTACTTCTTCAAATCGAAGCCGCTCCCGAACGCGCACCAGTACCGCTACGCCAGCCCGCTCGCGCAGCACGTCGCAGACACCGCGAAGGCGCACGAGACGCCGCAGCGCGAGCTGACCTTCTCGCTCGGCCAATCGAAGCGTGCCAGCAACGCTGTCAAGGCGCTCGCGTGTAAGAGCGGCGAGCTGACGGTCAACCTGCTGACCTTCACGATGCGGGCGCGCGACGAGGACATCTCCGAGTCGTACATGCTCGCCGGTGGCATGACCGACGACGGCCAGTACTTGGACGAGGAATACGTCGCCGACATCCTCGACCTCGCCTGCCAGGGCTTGGGTGAACAACCCGTCGCGGTCGACGTGGCTAAGGTCGAGCCGCAGCTCAAGGCGCGGCTCGGTGAGCTGGAGAAAGAGGTTCAGGGGCGCAACTCTCGATACTACGACCAGCAGGAGGAACTGCTCTACCGCAACCAGCAGGATCGTAAGGCCGAGCACGAGGGCAAGATCCGCGAGTACCGCACCAAGGAAAAAGAAGCCCGCAAGGCGGCGAAGCAGGCGGACGACCCGATGGAGCAGCTCAAGCTCAAGCGTGAGGCCCGCAAGTGGGAGCGCCGGGCGGACGAGGCCGACGACGGCTTCCGTGATGCACGTCGCAAGCTGCAGGCCGAGATCGACGAGAAGCTCGACATGATCGAGCAATCCCTGCAAGGCACCCAGGACACCGAGCACCTGTTCGCGATCCGTTGGCGCATCGTCGCGTAACGGTCAGCGTTCACAAAAGACATCAAAATTGTTAAATTGAGGAAAGAGAAATACCCGATGAGCGAAGAAATCCACGAAACACCATCCTCTACCCCGAACTTCCAGACCGAACTGGCAGCGCAGCTTGCTGAGCTGATGCCTGAGGTCATTGCCGACGGCAAGGTGGACGTGGAGAAGCTCAAGGAGCTGCTGGACGGTGACGCGTCCGACACCAGCGAGCGGTTCGGGCTGTTCTGGCCGGGTAAGAAGCGCGCCCTGCGTGCCGCGCAGGAGTCGACCACGGCGACACTGCGTCCTGACTTCGAGAACTCGAAGGACTGGGACACCACCAAGAACGTGTTCATCGAGGGTGACAACCTCGAGGTGCTGAAGATCCTGCAGAAGCACTACCACGCCAAGATCAAGTTGATCTACATCGATCCGCCGTACAACACCGGGAACGACTTCGTCTACCCGGACAACTACAAAGAAGGTCTCGACACCTACCTTGAGTGGACGCGCCAGCTGAACGAGGAGGGCAAGAAGCTCTCGACCAACGCGGACACCGAGGGACGCTACCACTCCAACTGGCTCAACATGATGTATCCGCGCTTGAAGCTGGCACGGAACCTCCTAGCCCCGGAGGGCGTAATCGCCATCAGCATCGATGACAATGAGGCGCCGCGACTACGCCAGTTGTGTGATGAAGTGTTCGGCGAAGCAAACTTCGTAGCCCAGGTAGTGACACAGGCCAACAAGGGTGGACGGGATTACCTTCCCTTGGCGCAGACCCATGAATACGTGCTGATCTACGCGCGTCGCTACTCGGACGCGGGCATTTACGAACTGCCGAAGATCGACAACTCGTTACCGTTCCAGGATGGGCGCGGCCGCTACGAGTGCCGAGAACTCAGGAACCGCAACCCACGCTTCAACCGAGCGAACCGCCCCAACCTCTTCTACCCGTTCTACGTTGATCCGAACAACTTGGACTCAAACGGATACTCCTCCGTCAGTCTTGAGAAGAACGATCGGCACGTGCTGGAGGTGTACCCACGCAACAGCCAGGGGAACGACAGTTGCTGGCGCTGGGGCACAACGAAGGCCGGACAGAACATCGTGCAAGGTGACCCCGACGCGTCGCAAGTAGTAGCGAAGGCAGTACGCACGGGAGGATGGAATGTCTACGAGAAGAACAGGAGGTCGACCCAGAAAGCGAAGACGATCTGGGATGAGACTGAGGTGCGCACCGAGGCTGGCACCCGTGAAGTGCGTCAACTGTTCGGTAAGACGATGTTCGACCACCCGAAGCCCGTTGACCTGATCAAGAAGGTCATCGCACTCGCAACCCGCCCGGACGCGGACGATATCGTGCTGGATTTCTTCGCGGGCTCTGGGTCCACCGGACATGCTGTTCTGGCTGCGAACGCAGATGACTCGGGCAACCGCCGTTGGATCCAAGTGCAGCTACCCGAGCCGACCACGGAAGCTTCTGAGGCGCGGAGGTCGGGCTTCGAAACGCTCTCGGCGGTTGCACGGGCCAGGTTGTCGCTTGCTCGCGACAAAGTGGATTCGGAACTTACGGGCCAATCAGTTGACACCGGCTTCCGAGCCTTTTCGCTAGCGGATACGAACTTCTCCAAATGGAAGGTCTCGAGCGACGTTGATCGAACGGAACTCGAGCAGCACCTCTTCGATCTGCGCGCGTCAAGCAGCTCAGACGACGCTTCAGCGGACGACCTCCTTGCGGAGATCCTCCTCAAGCAGGGCTATTCGCTGACTGAGGAAATTGCGCCGGTCGTTCTAGCCGACCTCAACCTGCGCTCGGTGGGTGACGGCATCGTGCTCGCCTACCTGAATGAGCACGTCAAGCCGACGCTCGAGCAACTGCGTGCCGTGGTGGATGAGGATCCTGCTCGTCTGATCGTCCTAGAGGACGCGTTCCAGGGTGACGATCAGTTGAAGACCAATCTTGCCCAGCTCTGCAAGAGCAACGGCATCGAGCTCTGGACGGCGTGATGAGTAGCGGGTTCAAGTTTGACGCCAGCCAGCCCTACCAGCTCGACGCGATCAAGTCTGTCGTCGATCTGTTCGACGGACAGCCGAAGGACGCCGAGAAGCTGGAGACAACGCTGCGCGGCCAGGTGGCCGCGCTCAACGAGACGGAGAACGCGGCGCTGGACCTCGACCTCTCGCAAAAGGTCGGCGCCGTCGGAAACCGCCTGGTGCTCGACCGCGACACAGTGCTCGCCAACTTGCAGCGCGTACAGGACAAGAACGGCCTCGAGGTCGCCTCGAAACTTTTCGATGATTCCGGCCTGGACTTCGATATTGAGATGGAGACGGGTACAGGTAAGACGTACGTGTACCTCCGCACCATCTTCGAGCTGGCCGAGCGGTACAACTTCACGAAGTTCGTCATCCTCGTGCCGAGTGTGGCGATCCGTGAGGGTGTGAACACGAGCATCCGGCTCATGCGTTCGCACTTCGAGAACCTGTACAAGAAGCGCAATATCACCTTCGACTCGTCGGTCTACAGCGGTAAGACGGCCGAGGAGGTGCAGTCGTTCGCGACGTCGACCAACGTGCAGATCATGGTGATGACGATCGACTCGATCCGTGGCAACGCGAACACGCGCATCATCCACCAGACGCGCGACAAGCTGAACGGTCTCAAGCCGATCGACTATCTGAAGGCGACGCATCCGGTCGTCATCATGGACGAGCCGCAGAACATGGAGTCCCTGCTCTCTCAGTCGGCCGTGAGCGAGCTCGACCCGGTGTTCACGTTGCGCTACAGCGCGACGCACAAGAAGCTCCGCAACGTCGTCTACCGACTCGATCCGGTCGACGCACACGACCTCGGCCTGGTGAAGCAGATCGTGGTGGCGGACGTGCAGCAGCAAGGAGCGGACGCGACGCCGTACATCAAGCTGGTCGAGGTCAAGAACGACAAGGGCTGGGTCGCTCGGCTGGAGCTGTCATGCCGGAAGGCGGACGGTTCGCTCGAGCGGCGCGTGGTGAACGTCAAGCAGAACCAGGAGCTGTCCGATCCTCGACTGACGGACAACGCGAGCTACGACGGCTGGCGCGTCGACGAGATGAGCATCGAACCCGCCTACGTCGACCTGACGCTCCACGGCTATCTGTATCAGGGCGAAGGCATCGGCGGATCGTCGGGCGCGATCTACAAGGAGATGATTCGCGAGACGATCAAGGAGCACCTGCGCAAGGAGACGCAACTGCGCGCTAAGGGCATCAAGGTGCTCAGCCTGTTCTTCATCGACAAGGTGGAAAGCTTCCTCGGTGACGGCTCGAACAACAATGATGCGAATGGTCAGTTCGTGCAGTGGTTCGACGAGCTGTTCCGTGAAGAGCGTGCCAAGTCTCCGCAGTGGCAGGAGCTGCTCCCGCAGGAGCCGGCCGAGCTGCGTCGCGGCTACTTCTCTGTCCTCAAAGGCAAGAAGGGCGCGGTGGACAAGTTCCAGGACACGTCCGGCACCACCAAGGCCGACGATGACGCGTACGAGCTGATCATGCAGCAGAAGGAACGCCTGCTCGACGAGAACGAGCCGACGCGTTTCGTGTTCAGTCACTCTGCCCTGCGCGAGGGCTGGGACAACCCGAACGTCTTCCAGATCTGCACCCTGCGCGAAATGGGCGCCGAGACGGAACGACGCCAGACGCTCGGGCGTGGTCTACGCCTGCCGGTCGCGAAGAGCGAAGGCGGCTACGAGCGTGTGGCCGACCGCGGGATCGCGACGCTGACCGTGGTGGCGAACGAGTCGTACAAGCAGTTCGCCGACGCGCTCCAGAAGGAGTACAAGGACGCGGGTGTCGAGATCGGCCGCGTGCGCAAGGCGGAGTTCTCGAAGATCCCGCTGCAGAACCCCGACGGGACGCTCACCGATGAGAATCTCGGCTATGAGGGGTCTGTGTCGATCTGGGAGCACCTGCTCGCGCAGAAGTTCATCGACAAGGACGGCGTTGTGCAGCCGAAGTTCCAGCCGAACACGCTCGACTTCAGCCTCAACATGCCCGTCGACTTCATGTGGGCCGAGCCGTTCGTCATCGAGCTGGTCGGCCGCGCCAACATCGGCAAGTACGTCAAGCCGAAGAGTAAGCGTCATTCCCGCAAACTCAACAAGGAGCTGTTCGCGAACCCGGAGTTCGAGAAGTTCTGGGAGACGATCAGCCGTCGCACGACGTACCGCGTCGAGGTGGAGCGCGACAAGATCATCGAGAACTCGGTCAGGGCGATCAAGGAGGCACCGAGCATCGATCCGCTGCGCATCCAGGTCACCCGGGCGGGCGTGAAGGTGCTTCGCGGTGGCGCGAAGGGCCAGGAACTCGGGTCACGTCAGCAGGAACTCCGAGGTAGCTACGACCTGCCCGACATCATCGGGGAGCTGCAGGAGGCCACTTCCCTCACCCGCAAGACCATTGTCGATGTCCTCGTCGGCAGTGGACGGCTGGGCGAGTTCATCGCGAACCCGAACGACTTCATCGCCATGGCCAAGCGCCTCATGCAGACCGAGCTCGCGAAGCTCGTCGTCGACGGTGTGCAGTACGAGAAGATCGCAGGTTCTGTCTACGAGCTACGAGAGCTGCGCAAGGACGGCGAGGAGGAGAAGGAACGCTTCCTCGACCAGATGTACAAGCTGGAGAACGCGGACAAGTCGAACTTCGACTACGTCGTCTACGACTCCGACCCCGAGCGTCAGTTCGCGGAACTGCTCGACGGCCGCGAGGACATCAAGTTCTTCATGAAGCTGCCCGATAGGTTCAAGATCGATACCCCGGTCGGGCCGTACAACCCGGACTGGGCGATCGTGAAGCACGAGGACGGCGGAGAGCGGGTGTACATGATCCGCGAGACGAAGAGCACGGAAGACGAGATCAAGCGCCGCCCGACGGAGAACGCCAAGATCAAGTCTGCGAAGCGACACTTCGAGGCGATCGGTGTGCCGGACTACGCGGTCTCAGTTCCGGGAGGATGGAAGCTATGACAAATGTCGGCACAGTTGGTGCGCGTTGGGTACGAGCAGCGCTTCAGGTAAATCCGTATACGTACGAGGGTAAGAACGCCCCTTCGGTGACATACAACACGGAGGCTGACTACAACAAGGCGCTGCTCGATGAGTTCGAAGCACAGGGGATCGAGCTGTTCGCGGTCACGGATCACTGGAAGGTTGATTCCGCGCTTCAGCTGATCCGCGACGCATCCGATCGGGGCATCGTCGGCCTTCCCGGCTTCGAAGCAAACTCCGGCGAGGGTATCCACATCCTTGTGATCTTTGAAGCGGGAACCAGCGCGGCGACGATCAACGCTGCGATCGGCATGTGCGGTGTTGCGCCTGGCTGTGCCAACGGGACAACTGGCGCCTCCTTCACCGACATCCTTGAGAAGATGACCGCACAGGGGGCTCTCGTGATTCCTGCCCACGTCAACGTCCCCAACAGCGGACTTCTGACTGGGCGTGCCGGACAGCCACTCGTGACAAAGATCAAGCATCCCGATCTACACGCCCTCGGCATCACGCCTAGCCAGGCTGACGGCACGGATCAGATCGCGATCCTCGATGGCACCAAGCCTTATGACAGAACTCATCCGCTCGCCGCGATACATGCCGACGATGTAACGAAGCCCACTGCCCTCCAGAACCAAGGCGCAAGCTGTTGGTTCAAGGTCAGCCGTCTATCGGTGGACAGCCTCAAGCTCGCCGTCCGAACCCCTGAGACACGAGTTTCACTTGAAAACCCAGCGGTCGAACCACGTCCCATACTGAAGGAGATCTCATGGGTGGGCGGCTTCCTCGACGGCGTAACGATCCCGCTTTCAAGCGATCTCACGACACTCATCGGGGGACGAGGAACCGGCAAGTCGACTGCCATCGAGAGCCTCCGATTCGTCCTTGGCCTGACTCCGATTGGCGCAGAGGCGAAGAGAGACCATGACGGCATCGTGAGTGGCGTGCTCAAGTCGGGCACCGTCGTGAAGCTGCTTGTCGAGACGACCTCGCCGTCGGTGCGTACGTTTACCATCGAACGGTCCGTCAGCAACCTTCCGGTAGTGAAAGACGAGAGCGGCACTGCCACCAACCTCCGGCCGATCGATGTGATCGCAAACGTGGAGATCTTTGGACAGCATGAGCTCGCCGAACTGACGAACGACAGCTCGAAGGTCGCGAGCATGTTGCAACGGTTCCAAGGGAGCGGTGAACTAGCTGCCGAACATGTGGAGACTCTGACCAATCTCAAGCTGAATCGTGAGAAATTGGCCCGCGCAGAAGAGGGACGTACCCAGCTCGAAGATGAGCTCGCGGACATCCCTCGGCTCGAGGAACAGGTGCAACACTACACCGCCACAGATGTTCCGACCCGGCTTAAGGAGGTCACGCGGCTCACCCAAGACGAAGCGGTGTTCACCGAGGCGGCAGCGCGCGCAACCGCAGCACAGGAGTCGTTGACAGCTCTCACTGATCCGCAGCTCACCACGAAGTTGGAGGCCGCATTCGACAACATTGACGACTCGCCAAGAACTGCCTACCTAAAGCGTGCGCAGGCAGCATCGACGACACTTGCTTCCAAGTTGGCAGGGCTTGCTGCTGACGCCCGGACGGCGCTTGAGGTGGCAGCCGCCGAGATCGAAGCGGCGAAATCCGAATGGTCGGACGCTGTCCGCGAGCAGCGCGACGAGCACGACGAGGTACTCCGCAAGCTTGTCGAGGAGGGGCTTGAACCCAACAAGTACCTCGACACGACGAATGCGCTTGAGGTGTTGAAGGCCAAGGAATCTCGTCGGACTGCTATCGCGAGGAGCCTTCAGGGGCTACTCACCGAGCGGGCCACGCTGCTGCAACAACTGGCGAGCCACGAGAGCGACCGAGCCCGGGAACTCACTGAAGCGATCCGCGCCGCGAACGCTGCCACTGGCGGAGTTGTGATCGTGAAGCCCGTCCCTGCTTCGGATCGGAAGGACATCAAGTCAGTGATCGAGCAGTCCATCTCTGGCCGGCGCAATCGCATCATGGCGGCTATCGATCAAGAGAGCTTCTCGACGCGAGCCTTCGTGGAAGCGGCGCGAACCGGAGAGCCGGAACTGAGTGAACAGTTCTCGATCAGCGGTGCGCAGGCGCGTTCCCTGCTGGAAGCAGGGGAGCCTCTGCTCCGTCAGCTCGAAGAGTTGTCGGTTGGGCAAGCTGTCGAGGTACAGCTGGACGTCCTGGCGGGAACGGGCACACGTGAGTTCAAGAAGATGGACGATCTGTCAAAGGGACAGCGCGCCACCGCCCTGCTCCTCCTCCTGCTCGGGGCATCGAACGCCCCGCTCGTGATCGATCAGCCTGAAGATGACCTCGACAATCGCTTTGTCTACGACGGTATCGTTACGAATCTTCGAAGTCTGAAGGGCAAGCGTCAGATCATTGCGAGCACTCATAACGCGAATGTTCCGGTGCTTGGCGACGCCGAGCTGATCGTTGCTCTCGAAGGGGATGGCCGGAACGGTCGATCTACATCGGACGGAGTTGGATCGCTGGACGACATGGCCATTCGTTCGCACGTCGAGAACGTACTCGAAGGAGGGCCAGCGGCTTTCAACGCTCGCCAGCATCTCTACGGATTTTAGTGCAGGCCTCCGGGCAGTAGCGGCCGTGAGAGTCACGCGTCGCGACGCCTCTGCGCAGGAGCACCGCGCGGATCGTGGTGGCGGTGAAGCCGAGCTGGGAGCCGATGTTGGCGAGCGAGAGCCCCTCCTCGTAGAGGCGAGCGGCGGTGTCGACTTGGCTCGGGCTCATGCTGTGCGGCCGCTTCGCCGTGCCAGTCCGCTCAAGCACCTGACTGACCGTGACACGGTGGATGCCGTGCGCCGCAGCGATCCCCTTCATGCTCTGCCCCGCCTGATACGCCGCGACGACGGCCTGTTCGGTCTCCGCAGGTAGCTGCTTGCCTGTCTGTGCGGAACGTGGAGGTCGAGGGGTGCGGCGTTGCGGGGCCACGCTTCCGATCTGACGCCTGGCTTCCGCGACCAGACCATCGATCTGACGAGTTATTTCGTTCCGATTGCAGTAAGTGCGTAGGAGCCCCACCGAAGGAACACGGAGGGCCGCACCGGGAGGTGCGGCCCTCCTGGGCCGCCCCCTTCATTCGGTCCGGTCGCTCTGTGAGTCGTCGGTTTCGATTTGATGGGTGCACTGCCGA
>NZ_JAAVUN010000004.1:69464-143913 GCF_012163155.1 Kocuria subflava | reverse complement strand
ACGCCCAAATAGCGAACCGAGGCTCCGTCCGAGGCGACCCCCACAGCACACGGCCGATCGGTGGATCGAGGTTTAGTGACCCATGCGTCAAGTCATCTTGAGGGCCTTGAGGATGGTGCGGGCATCGTCGGTGAGCTCGGCCTTGGCCGTGATGTCCTGGCCGGCCAGGGTGATGGTCACGTCCTGCAACGGCCGTAGGGTCCGGATGATCTTGCGGATGCTGAACCCCGTCTGGGCCTGCAGGAGACGGGCCATTGCCAGGGCGGTGAACACGATCGTGAGGTGAGCTTCGATCGCGTCCCGCTGCCGATGAAACATGGGCCTGGCCTGTAGGTCCGTCTTGCTCATCCGGAAGGACTGCTCGACCTGCCACAGGTCGTGATAGCTGGAGAGCACCTCCGCCGCAGACATCACCGTCGCGGGAATGTTGGTGACGTAGCCCTTCAGCCCCACGAGACTCCGTGCCCGCTTGAGGGAGGCCTCGTCGAGGCTGCGACCGGCCGCTGTGGTCTTCACGAACCGCGTCGACTTCACGGTCACGTCCCCGTCGATCACAGCGCGGGCTCGGTTCTCCTGCGCGGTCAGCGTGTGCCCGTCCCGGGTCGCGCGCTTCTTCGAAAACGCCCAGACCGCCCGCCAATGCCCGGGATGCTCCATCGGGTCCCAGACCGGCTCCCGGCGGTGCTGCTTCGTGTCGGTTTTCGTGTTGCCGTGACGTGGGGTGATGGTGTCGATCAGCTGCCCATCGTCGAACGCATCACCGTGCCAGTGGAAATGATTGGCGAGGTCACCGGGCGCTTTGACCTGCCGCGACCCGACGATGAACCGCAGTCCCGCTTCGTTAAGGGCGGTCAGGTTCGCGGTGGAGAGCATCCCGGCGTCAGCGACGACGACCATGTCCGCCAGACCGTGGCGGGCCTGGAACTGCTGGATGATCGGCACGATCGTCGTGGTCTCGGCCTTGTTGCCCTCGAAGCAACCGATCTCGAGCGGGAACCCGCCCCGATCCACCAGCAGCCCGACCACGATCTGCGGATCCACTCGGCGCTCCTTCGAGTAGCCGACCTTCCGCAGCTCGTCCTCGTGCTCGGCCTCGAAGTAGAGCGTGGTGACGTCATAGAGCACCAGAGAGATATCGCCGCTGGTCGAGGCATGTTCAAAGCAGTTCTTCGCTATCTGGTCGCGGTACTTGCACTGCTGGATTCGGGTCAGGCAGCGCTTCATCGTTGAACGATGCACCGGATCGATCCCCACCTCGCTCAGCACGCGAGCGGAGTCGAGCATCGAGGTCGGGAAGATCAAACGCGCGGCGACGAGCTGGAAGAACGCCTCGTCCTCGAGCGCATCGAAACCAAGCCCTCTCCAGGTCGCCTGGAGCACGTCCAGCAGCAAGCGCGACCGCAAGGACCGCACCACAGCTGCCTGGGGATCCTGCTCCAAGCCGAGGTCGAGAGTCTCCTGACCAGCATTGAGCTTGTCCCGGCCGGCCCTCATCAAAACAGCGAGCTCAGCCTCGGTATGCGCGGACCCGAGGTGCTCAAGGATCTTGTTCCGCCGACCCTCCTTAGCGACCACCTGCACGGCAGTCGCGCCAGACGCCGTGGTCACCTTCCTCAGAAACGGGCTCACAACCCCCGACCCTACCCCCAATTAGTGACCCATCCAGCCACCCTGGAAACCCCACGACCAGCAGAAACGCTACTGAAATCTCTCAAACCAGGCCCGAGAGGTCCAACTCAGGCCGACACCCCCGGCCAAGCACAACGTCACCTCGGAAGATGCAGTCGCAGCCCTCGCCCTTTGAAGGCTCGCCGTTGCGTCACGCGGAGCGGGAGCTGCGGGCATGGCGTTCCGTGCTCAGCTGACTCGAACTTTGCGCACGGATAAATGCGATCCGGTGCACGGAGCACGCACTCATCCGTGCGCAAAGTCCGAGCCTGCGCCGGAACCGGCACGGAAGCTGAGCCGGCACACAAGGTGCCCCCAGTGGGACTCGAACCCACACTTGGCGGATTTTAAGTCCGCTGCCTCTGCCGATTGGGCTATGGGGGCATGGGGCGGCCCCTCCCAATCCCCGACAGAACCCCACCTTGACGGTGGGATGCCGTTCACGGAGACGAAAGGGGACGAACCCTCACACCATGATCAGAGCTTGATCTTGGTGCGCACCACTTCCTGGCCGGTGGCCGACTGGAAGTTCAGGCGCGGGTCACGCACGTGGCGGATGGGCGCGGTGTTGCGACCGAAGATCATGTTCAGACCCCATTCGGTGAACACACGAGACTTGTGCTCGATGGTGGGGATGGCAGCACCGTGGTACAGGCGGTGCATGGCCCAGGCCGGGAAGCCCTGGAACTCCACACCCTTGATGTTGGCCACACCCTTGTTCAGACCGAAGCCTGCAACGGCACCGATGTTCTCGTGGTAGTAGTCCTGCAGTTCGCGGCCTTCGCGAGCGGCCAGGATGTTCTTGACCATCACGTGTGCCTGACGCACGGCGTGCTGGGCGTTGGGCACGCAGAAGCCACCCACGCCACCACCGGAGAGATCCGGCACAGCGGCGGTGTCGCCGGCTGCCCAGGCCTTCTCGATGGGGCCGTCGTCGCCGGTGATGCGCAGGTCCGCACCGGCACGCACGCGGCCGCGCTCGTCAAGCGGGAAGTCCGAGCTCTTGGACAGCGGGTTGGCTGCCACACCGGCGGTCCAGATCAGGGTGTCCACGTCGATCTCGCCGGCCGGGGACTTGTCCTTCATGTTGATCAGCTTGAGGTGGTTGTCCACGGCGGAGTCCAGGGAGGTGTTCAGCAAAACCTCGATGCCGCGGGAGCGCAGGTGGGCCACAACCTTCTCCGCACGCTCCTTGGAGACCTCCGGCATGATCCGGTCCATGGCCTCGACCATCACAAAGCGCAGGTCAGAGACCTTCAGGCGGGGGTCACGGGCCACAGCGGTGCGGGCCATGTCCTCGAGCTCGGCGATGGTTTCCACACCGGCGAACCCGCCACCCACGACGGCGAAGGTCAGCGCGCGGCGGCGAACGGCGTCATCAGTGGTCTGGGAGGCAATGCCAATGCGCTCCAGAACCCAGTTGCGCACGGCCACGGCTTCCTCGATGGACTTCATGCCGATGGCGGATTCGCCCAGGCCCTCGATGGGGAAGGCACGGGTCACGGAACCGCCGGCCACCACGATTTCGTCGTAGGGGATTTCCAGGACGGGGCCGTCAGCGATGGTCTGGACGGTGGCCACGCGCTCGGCGTGGTTGATGCCGGTGACGCGACCGGAGACCAGCTCACAATCGCTGAGGTACTGCTGGTGGGAGACCACTGCGGAGCGAGCTTCAATGCTGCCCGCTGCGACCTCCGGGAGGAACGGCAGGTACATCATGTACGGGTTGGGGTCCACCACCGTGACGATGCCCCCGGAAGCCTTGATGCGCTTCTGAAGTTGCTGGGCGACGGTGAAGCCAACATAGCCACCGCCGACGATCAGGATCCGGTTCCGGTCCTTTGCCAAGAAATTGTCAACCATGCCCAAGAGTCTAAACGCAGACGACTGTGCACTGTGCGGCCAGGCCCCTACATCACAGCTTGTTTCGACTCACACCGTCATGGTTGACCAAAGTGTCCACAGGTCACGGTTTGCGCTTGAGCAACCACCGGATGTGCCAGGCGGCAGCACCTGTGAGGCCTGCGATCAGCACACCGAATCCAGCCAGGATGACAATGGGCAACGCCCCGGTGGAGTTCAGCGGCACCACGGGGTCGGGTGGGACGGCTTCGGCGGTGACGTCTTCCGTCAAGGGCATGGCACTGGCTTGGGCACTTGCGGTGGAGGTGGCGTCATGGCGCCGGTGGATCTGGATCCATTCGGCCATGGAGCCCAGTGGCCCGTCCCCCTCCATGGGCGGCAGGTCCTCGGTCACCGCCGCGTTGACGTCCAGGATCCCGTACCCGTACAGCGGGTCACGTCCCGGGACACCGGCGTCTTGGGCCGAGGCGGTGATCCGGTAGGCGACTTCCTGGGCGCTGAGATCCGGGTACTTCTCCATGATCAGTGCCGCGGTTCCCGCCACGATCGGTGCAGCAGCAGAGGTCCCGGTCCACTCCCTGTACCCGTCCCCGGGCACCGCCCCCACCAGGTCTTCCGACGGTGCGGACACGGCAATGGAGATGCCCTGGGAGGAGGATTCCTCACCGGCCTGACCATTGCGTCCAACGCCACCCACGGTCAGCACACTGGGGATGGTGGCGGGAGCCCCCACTTGGGTGATGCCGTTGCCGCGGTTTCCGGCTGCGGCAATGATCAGGACGTCCTTCTCTTCGGCGTACTCGAAGGCGGAGTCCCAGGATTCCGGCCAGGTCTGTTGCGGGGAGCCCACGGACATGTTGATGATGTCCGCCCCGTTGTCCACGGCCCAGCGCACGGCGTCGGGAATTTGTTCGTCGGTGGAACGCACGTCGGAGCGTTCGGTGCCCAGCCAGGTGGAAACCGGCAGGATCTCTGCCTCCGGCGCCACGCCAATGACGCCGGTATTGCCTCCCACCCCTGTGCTACTGGATGAGCCGTGGCCCCGACCGGCTGCCACGGAGGCCACCATGGTGCCGTGCGGAGGTTCGGCACCCAGCCCCTCTTGGCCGTTGGAGGATCCCACGCCGGAGACGTCCGTGCCCTTGCCGACCGCGCCCTCCAGGTCCGGATGGGTGCCGTCCACGCCGGTGTCGATCACGGCGATCTTCACACCGTCCCCCGTGGCCTCGTCCCAGGCGTCACGGACACCGTACTGATCCAACCAGTACTCGGCCTGCCGCGCTTCCTGGGCATTGAGCGAACGCACGGACTCAAACGTGGGAATGTCCGTGGGATCGGTGATGGGGATCGACGGTGCCGGCCCGTCCGGGGCGGGTTGACCAGGGACCTGGGCAACCGGATGCGCGTGGGCCGGCGTGGCCAGGCCCGTTTCCCCGGATTCCCCCACGACAACGCCCGCCAACACACCTGTTGCAGCCACCACCCCGGTGACCCCAACCCCCACGTAAGTGCGCATGCGCGTCATGACGGCCGTACGTGCCCCCGACCTGGAGCTGCCCACCAGTGGTTTCCCGTGCTCCACGGCATTTTCCTGCTGTGGGGCGGGGCTTTGTGCGGTCCGGGGCTGGGGCATGGGGGTTCCGGTTCAGTCAGATGTCAGTGACAGTGCAATGCCGTCCAAAATATCGTGTTCGCTGGTGGTGGCCGAATGCACGCGCCCGGATGTCTCCTGCATGACACGTTCCAGGATTCGACCCCACACCAGCGCACCTCCCCCGATCACGTCCACACGTCCCGGGTGCATGAACGGCAACTCAGCGCGCTGCTCACGGGTCATCTCCGTGAGCTCGCGGCAGGCCGTCCGGATTTTCTGGGCCTCCAGCACGGTGCCGTTGAGGCGCTCGGCATCGTAGTCATCCAGGCCCAGGGCATGGGCCGTGATGGTGGTGACCGATCCGGCCACGCCAACCAAGCTCTGGGTTTCTCCCAGCGGGACGGCCTGCAGGACGTGGTCAATGGCGCGGTCCACGTCCTCCAGAACGGCCTGCTGCTGGCGTTCCGTGGGCGGGTTGGAGCCAAGGTGGCGTTCAGTCATGCGCACGCAGCCCACATCCACGCTGCGGGCAGCGATGATGCCCTCTGAAGAACCCAGGACGAATTCTGTGGAACCACCGCCCAGATCCACCACCAGGACACGGTCCTCAGCGTTGGTGGGCGGGGCCACCAACGCTGCACCGGCAAAGGACAACGCGGCTTCCTCCTCACCGGAGATGACCTCCGGTTCCACGCCAAGGCGCTCGCGGATGCCGTTGACAAACACATGGCGATTACCGGCGTCCCGGGTGGCGGAGGTGGCTACAAAGCGCACGGACTCCACGCCGTGTTCCTTGAGCAGGCGCGCGTACTCCTCCGTGGCGGCAAAGGTCCGGTCCAGAGCCTCCTGTGCCAACCAACCAGTGGCGTCCACGCCCTGCCCCAACCGGACAATGGTGTTCAGCCGGACCACGTCCGTGAGGGTGGCTGCGGTTCCATCAACTCCGCCGCCGTTGCCAAGGTCGGCAATCAACAGGCGAATGGAGTTGGTACCGCAGTCAATGGCGCCAACGCGCATGGTCACGTCCTTCAGTCAGGGGGTGGTCTTCAAGCTGTGGTGGGGTTTCAAGCAGCAGCGTGGTCGCGACTCAGGCTTCACGCCAGGCGGGGTCACAGTGACACGTCTGGGGGTCCCAGGTCTCAGAAATCATCTGCAGGGTTTCATCCCCCAGCACGTTCACACCAGGACCTGCCGCCAGGGAATGACCCACCAGCACGTGCAGGCACTTCACGCGGGTGGGCATGCCGCCGGCGGAAATGCCGTCGATCTCCGGAACTTCACCGGTGCCTGAGGCCACCCGGACACGTTCCCGCTGTGCCAGGAAGTCTTGGTGCGAACTTTCATAGGAGGCAGCCAGCTCGGAATCCTCTGCCAGGCGGTCGGTCATGGCGTACATGACACCTTCGGCCTCCAGACGGGACACGGCTGCCGTGATCACCGGGTGGGCCAGGTAGAACACGGTGGGGAACGGAGTCCCGTTGGCCAGTCGGGGGGCGGTGGCTGCCACCAGCGGGTTGCCGCACACACAGCGGGCCGGGATTTCGACGACGTCGCGCACCGTCCTGCCCAGCTGCCGGGAGAGGACCTGGAGATCCATCTCAGACGGGGTCAGGCTCTCCGTGGTGGTGTTCAAACCACGGGCTGCAGGGGTCCCGGTGGGCTGATCGGTTGAGTGCTGATCGGTCACGGGATGGCCTCAGTTCTGTTCCTGATCGGTGTTCTGGTTCTGGTTGTTGGGATCAGTGTTTTGATCCGCGTTCTGGCCCTGATCGGTGTTCTGATCCAGGCCACCGTTCTGGTCCTGCTCAACGTTCTGGTCCTGCGGCTCGGTTGTGGGGTCGGCCGTTGATTCCGGTGTTGCCACAGGGGCTGGACCACCACCCAGCTGCGGGAAGTTCTCCGCCTGGCTGGGGCTGGTGCGTTCCTGGGGCCACCCGGCATCCAGCACGGAACCCCACAGGGCATCGGCCCATGCCGCCCGTCCGGCTTCCTCCTGGACGGCCGAGGAGCGCGGCGCCTGGTCTCCCACGGCGTCACCGCCCACCACAAGGTAGGAGCGCTGACCGGGTTCCACCATGAGCAGGCGTTCACGGGCTTGCTGACGGATGTATTCGGGGTCCTCCCACAGCTGCACCTGGCGCTTGAGTTCATCGCGGGAGGTCTGGTTCTCGGAGATGCTCTGCTCCAACGCCTGGATCTCCGCACGCTGGTCCAGATAGATCTTGGTGGTGGGAGCTGCCAGGAACACGATCAGCAGGAACGTGACAAGCACCAGCAGCAGTCGTCGTCGGGAATTGAATCCGCGCGGCACTCCTGATGACAGTGACGGCTGCGCGGGATCCGTGCGCGCGCTGTGGTCATCGCCAGGGGGCACGTGATCTCTCCTGTGACGTGAAGGACGGGGTCGGACCGGGCGCCGCGGTGGCCCCAGGCACCGCGGCGTGCAGGAAGGACCTGCTGGTAGCGCGGCGCACGCGAAAGTCTAGTCCTCCCGCAGCTGAGCCGGTTGAAAAAAACACCGTGACCGCGCGGTGGAACCGGACGGTCACGGTGAAGGGTTCACTGCGCGGGCTCGGCGCTCACGCGGTGAAACAGATGCTCACGCGGTGAAACGCGGGAAGGCGGTGGCGCCGGCGTAGACGGCAGACTCGCCCAGGGCTTCCTCGATGCGCAGCAGCTGGTTGTACTTGGCCACGCGCTCGGAACGGGCCGGGGCACCGGTCTTGATCTGACCGGCGTTGGTGGCCACGGCGATGTCCGCGATGGTGGTGTCCTCGGTCTCACCGGAGCGGTGGGAGACCATGCAGCGGAAGCTGTTGGTCTGAGCCAGGGTGATGGCCTCCAGGGTCTCCGTGAGGGAGCCGATCTGGTTGACCTTGACCAGCAGGGCGTTGGCAACCTGCTCGCGGATGCCGCGGGCCAGGAACTCGGGGTTGGTCACAAACAGGTCGTCACCAACCAGCTGGACCTGGCGACCCACGGAAGCGGTCAGGGAAGCCCAGCCCTCCCAGTCGTTCTCGTCCAGCGGGTCCTCGATGGAGACCAGCGGGTAGTCCTTGACCAGCTGCTCGTAGTAAGCGGCCATCTCTTCAGAGGTGCGCTGCTGGCCTTCGAACACGTAGGAGCCGTTCTCGAAGAACTCGGAGGAGGCCACGTCCAGGGCCAGGGCGATGTCCTTGCCCGGGGTGTAGCCGGCCTTCTCAATGGCTTCCAGGATCAGGTCCAGGGCAGCGCGGTTGGACTCCAGGTTGGGGGCGAATCCACCCTCATCACCCAGGCCGGTGTTCAGGCCACGGTCCTTGAGCACGGACTTCAGGGAGTGGTAGACCTCGGTTCCGGAGCGCACGGCCTCGGAGAAGGTGGCTGCACCGATCGGGGCGATCATGAACTCTTGGATGTCAACGTTGGAGTCCGCGTGGGAACCACCGTTGAGGATGTTCATCATGGGCACGGGCAGGACGTGGGCGTTGGGGCCGCCCAGGTACTTGTAGAGCGGCAGCTCAGCTTCATCGGCGGAGGCGCGGGCCACGGCCAGGGAGACGCCCAGGATGGCGTTGGCGCCCAGCTTGCCCTTGTTGGCGGTGCCATCCAGTTCCAGCATGGTGCGGTCGATCTGACGCTGGTCGGTGGATTCCAGGCCGATGATGGCTTCAGCGATTTCCTCGTTGACGGCCTCAACAGCGCCCAGGACACCCTTGCCCAGGTACACGGACTTGTCGCCGTCGCGGTGCTCAACGGCCTCGTGCTCACCGGTGGAGGCACCTGAGGGAACTGCTGCACGGCCGAAGGAACCGTCCTCCAGGCGCACCTCGCATTCCACGGTGGGGTTGCCACGGGAATCCAGGATCTGACGGGCGTGGACATCGATGATCATTGCCATGGGACGTGCTCCTCTGCTGGTACGTCGGCTAGTTTCCCCACCCCGGTGCTCGGGCATCTCTGCGAGCAGGTGCAGCGGCTTGTGGGCCGCCCGATCCGCTCACGCGGGGCAGACTGATCCAAGCCTAACCACCGCAGGAGCCGCCCACGGCATTGTTGCCTGACGTTCGCCGTGAGGTGAGCCACCAGCTGCCGTGTGACGCGCCGTTGGATCCCCCGTCACACGCGGTCGGCAACGCCGCCTCATGCTTGTTCGGTGTACCGCCGCGCGGCGGCTCGCAGTGCCCGCTCGGCATCCAGACCGGCTGCAGAGCCGTGGCGCACCAACTCAAAGAGTTGCTGTCCCAGTTCTTCCTCGTCCGCGGCCGGCACGACGTCGTCGCTCACCGCAGGTGCGGCCGGTTCAAGTCCGTGTCGGCGCGCTTTGGAGAGGACCTTGTCCGCGTACTGCAGAGCGGGCAGCCCCGGTGGCACCCCGTCGAAAGGGCCGCTGCGTTCCGGTTTTTCCTGTTTCTTCAATTCCTCCCACCGGGAATGCAGGGCGGCATTGGAGGCCTCAGTGCCCAACGTGTCCTGGTAGTCCTGAGCGAAGACCTGCGGGTGGCGGCGCACCAGCTTGGCGGTGATGGCCTCCAGAACATCGGCCACGGTGAATCCACCGTCCTCCGGTGAGCGTTCCTGGGCCACTCGGGCGTGGAAGACCACCTGCAGCAGCAGGTCCCCCAGTTCCTCCACCAGCTCTTCACGGTGGGCTCGCGGACCGCCGGGGGCCTCAACGGCCTCAATGACCTCGTAGGACTCCTCAATCAGGTACTTCAGCAGAGACTCGTGTGTTTGGCGTGCATCCCATGTGCAGCCGCCCGGTGAGCGCAACTGATCCATGACGTGGACCAGGTGCGTGAACTTCTCCCCCACGGCCGCAGGTTTTATTGACTGGACGGCGGCAGTGTCCGGGACCTGCCGGTCACCCGGGGTGTTGTCCTGATCCACACTCACCACTGACCGTCCGCATCCAGCTGATCGTGCCCCGCCGGAAACTCTTGACCGCCCAGCAACTCTTGATCGGCCAGCAGGTCCCCCAAACCCAACTGCGTGCCGGCATCCCGCAGGGCCGCGAACTCCTCCGTGATGCGGGCCTCCAGCATGACGCGGTGGTCCAGGGGCACAAACGCGGTCTGAGCGGCATTGCGCTGCAAGGTCTCCACATCGTCCATGGAGAACCCGTGCAGATTCACCAGACGCCCCAACTCATCGGAGATCTCCGTCCCGGAGACCAGCCGGTTGTCCGGTCCCAAGGACACGCGGAACCCTGCGCGGTGCAAGAACCCCACGGGGTGAGTTGCCGTGCCAGGGCCCAGGACCCGCACCAGGTTCTCCGGAGGGTTCCAGGTGGGAGTTGCGTGGGTCTGCCGGTTGGACTCGGGGCAGACTTCCAAGACGATGCCACGGTCCCGGACCCACGTGGCCACCGGACCCAGATCGATGGACACGTCTCCGTCAGCGGCATCCGTGAGCATGATGTCCTCCACGATGCGAACACCGTGGCCCAAACGCAGCGCCCGCCCGTCCACCACAGCACCTCGGATGGACTCGATCCCGGCTGCTTCACCGGCGTGCAGCGTCACGGGAATGAGGTTCTGTGCCAACAGGTCCAGGGCTTCTTGATGCTGGCCGGGCAGGAAACCGTCCTCCGGCCCTGCCAAATCGAATCCGAGCACACCCCCGGGGGCCCCGGGATCGTAGCGGTCCACCACCAGTTGAGCGATCTCCAGGGACCGGTTGTTCTGCCGCATGGCACACAGCAGCTGGCCCACGGAAATCTCATGTCCTTCAGCCGCGGCGGCCTCGATGCCCTCGGTCAGTCCGGCCTGCACAGCCTCAACCGCGTCCGTGAGGGAGAGTCCCTGAGCCTGATGCTGTTCGGGAGCCCACCGGACCTCGGCGTGGATCACGCCGTCATCCACGTAGTCCTCCACGGCCTCCCGTGCCACCCGACGCAGTGCGTCCGCACTCTGCAACACGGCCAGCGTGTGCTCAAAGGTGGTCAGGTAGGACTCCAGGGACCCGGAGTTGCCGGCTTCCACCATCCAACGCGCCAGTTCCGCACCGGTCTCCACGGGCAACGAATGGTTCACACTCCGGGCCAAGTCAACCACCGTGGCCGGGCGCAGACTGCCGTCCAGGTGGTCATGCAGGCTGATCTTGGGCAACGCGCGCAGGATGCCACCGTGCCCGGACTCAACGTCGGGATCTGGGGTGTTCTGGGATTCAGTCATGGGATGAGTTTCCTTGCATCAGATGGTGGAACTGGGATGGATGGCACCACACACGACGACGGCGCCGCCCCGCCTTGTCAGCTCGGGCCGGCGCCGTCGTGGTTGCGGGATCGGATCAGTAGTTCCAGTCCTGCAGGGCGTCGTTCATGTGCTGCGGGATGTTGGCGCCCGTACGGGGGTACATCCGCAGTTCCTCCACGTAGTTCTGGGAGGGCAGGCGCTCCTCGTAGCGCACAAAGGCTTCCTCGTCCGAGTAGTCAAAGGAGACCTCCGGGGGAATGCCCGGGCGGAAGCGGAACATGACGGCCAGCGGCGCGCCCTCACCTTCCACGTAGGAGTCGTCCTTGAGCTCCTGAACCTTCAGCTCCTCTTCCGGCACCAGATCAAAGGTTCCGCGCTGGTCCCAGAAGCCACCCTGGCGCACGTGAGTCAAGGCGTCGTAATACGAACCCAACGTGCGCACGCGGATCAACACCGTGGAGACATCACGAGCGGTGCCCTCCGGGCCGAACAGCCGCTTCTGCACCCCGGCCACTCGGCTCAGCACATCGGCCTCGCTGAGCACCTTGTTGCCCTCTGCCAGTCGGTCCTGGGACGGAGCTGTTCCAGCGGCCTCACCGGCGCGGTAAGACGGTGCAACGTCTGCCCCGCGTGCCACGGAAGGAGCATCGGCGTCGTTGCCGCCGCCCGAGCGGGCTCCGGCACCGGCGGCTGCACCTGCTGCTGCCGCACCGGTGACCTGACCGCCGGAGCGGCCTGCGTTGTCGTCACGCCATTCGTCGTGATCCACGTGATCCGGGAGATCCTGAAACTCAGAGCGGCGGGTGTCCTGGTTGCCGGTGTCCCCGTCAACCTGCTGGCCCTGGGCGCTGTGGGTATCAGCGGACTGGTCACGCTGATCCCGCACGGGCTCACGGTCGGTGGAGCGCTGGTGGTCATCGGCAGAACGGTTGGGGTTCTGCGCGGTGCGGCCCTCTTCTTCACGTCCCTGAGCGGCAGCAGCAGCCAGGGCGCCACCGCCCACACCTGCCGCGGCAACACCGGTACCGGAAGCGCGACCATCAGCCGCTGCGTCCTGGTCGGCACCCTGAGGGGTCTGACCTGCGGACTGAAGGTTCTGACCACCGGTCTGGCCCTGTTGATCTGCCGAGCCAACGTTCTGACCAGCAGATGCGTTCTGCCCGGCGGCCTGCCATGCGCCGGCATTGTCCGCGGACTGGCCCGCACGCTGCTGGTCTGCGTTGGTCTGCTGCTCCGCGTTGGCCGCCTCAGATGTACCGGGCTGCTGCGATGTGCCGACCTGCTGCGATGCTGCGTCCTCGCGGGTTGCAGTGCCGTCCTGGACACCCTGACCGGACTGACCGCCCTGTGCGGGCTGGCCGGCTGCGCCGCCGTTGACCTGGTAGGTCTCCGTGCGGTTGGGGCCTGAGGGGTAGGCGTAGTCCACCATCACGGTGCCCTGCTGGGCGGTGATGATCACGGTGCGCCACGCACCGCTTTCCTGGGACATGGACTCGGTGTAGAGCGCCGCAACGTCGTCGAACATGGGGTGGTTCTGGTCCACCACACCGGAATCCGTGTCCACCGAGCCGTTGACGTTGCGCTCGGTCTGCTGGTTCATGGTGTTCCCGCGCTGAACCAAGGAGAGCTTTCCGCCCTGGGCGCCGTCAGCCAGCAACCGGTTGATCAGGTTGCGCAGCGGACCCTGGGTGGGCAGGGGCTTGGCGGCCTGGGCTGCCTCCTGCTGGGATGCCTGTTCGGCCTGGGGCTCTGAGTTCGACTTCTTGCTGAAAAGTCCCACGGTGCTGGTCCTCCCGTGCTCCTGTGTTCAGGATTGGTTGCGGTTTGTGATTGTTGACTCCACCCTACAAGTCCTTGACGTCAACACGACTCAGCAGGACGTTCGCCCTGGGCTCGCCGTCTGACTGCACCTGTTCCACGGTGAAGGCCGACTCCACCGTGCGTGCTGCCCGCTCCAGGGCTTCCGGGGTGTCCGTGTGCAGCGTGGCCAGGACCTCCCCCTGACTCACTCGATCCCCTGGCTTGACGTGCAGGATCACACCGGCGCCCGGTTGCACGGCATCCTCCTTGCGCGCCCGTCCGGCACCCAGCGCCCAGGACGCCAGCCCGATCTGCAGAGCATCCACGCCGGTCACCACACCGTCGTGGGTGGCTGTCACCGTGTGGTGATGACGCGCTTGAGGCAGTGAAGCATCCGGATCTCCACCTTGCGCGCGGATCATGGCCCGCCACGTGTCCATGGCGCGGCCGTCTTGCAACGCCACGGCGGGATCGGCGTCAATGTCTGCGGCCTGCAGCATTTCTGCAGCCAGCGCCAGCGTCAATTCGACGACGTCCGCGGGGCCACCTCCCGCCAGAACCTCCACTGCTTCCTGGACCTCGCAGGCATTGCCCACGGCCATTCCCAGCGGGGTGGACATCTCCGTGAGCAGTGCCACGGTGTGCACACCGGCATCCGTGCCCAACGCCACCATGGTGCGCGCCAGTTCCTGGGCCGCTTCCTGGGTTTTCATGAAGGCACCGGATCCCACCTTCACGTCCAGGACCAGGGCGTCAGCACCTTCCGCAATCTTCTTGGACATGATGGAGGATGCGATCAACGGGATGGCCTCAACCGTTGCCGTGACGTCACGTAGTGCGTAGAGCTTCTTGTCCGCCGGTGCCAGGTCTCCCCCGGCAGCGCACACCACGGCTCCCACGGTTTCCAGCTGTTCCACCAACTGACGGTGGGCAACTTCCGCCTGCCAGCCGGGGATGGTCTCCAGCTTGTCCAGCGTGCCGCCGGTATGTCCAAGACCCCGCCCGGACAGTTGCGGCACGGCCACCCCGTGCGCGGCCACCAAGGGTGCCAGAGACAACGTGATCTTGTCCCCCACGCCCCCGGTGGAGTGTTTGTCCACGGTGGGCAGGCGCCTGCCGTTGCGGCGCAAACCGGAGAAATCCATGCGCTGCCCGGAGTTGATCATGGCATGGGTCCAGGCCGTGGTCTCCTCCCGCTGCATGCCGTTGAAGAAGATGACCATGGCCAGTGCTGCCATCTGTTCCTCCGCAACGTCACCACGCACATAGGCATCCAGCACCCAGTCGATCTGGCCTGGGCTCAACACACCCCCGTCACGTTTGGTGCGGATCACGTCAACGGCGGTGAACTCACCGCGGGATTCTGGCGACACGGTGCGTCGGCCCCTCAGAGGTTTTGCGGACCAAAGGCGTCCGGCAGGACCTGGTCCATGGATCTGATGCCGGAGACGGTCAGCAGTTGCATCTCAGGTGCGCGGTGTTCGTAGAGCAACTGCCGGCACCGACCACACGGCATGAGCACCTGACCGTGACCGTCCACGCACACAAAGTGGGTGAGTTTGCCACCACCGCTGGCATGCAGAGAGCTGACCAGTCCACATTCAGCACAGAGGGTCACACCGTAGCTGGCGTTCTCCACGTTGCAGCCGGTGACCGTGCGTCCATCATCCGTGACAGCCGCCGCCCCCACCGGGTAGTTGGAGTACGGGACGTAGGCGTGGGTCATGATTTCCCGCGCCGCTTCCAGCAGTCCGTCCCAGGGCTCGCCCCGGCTCTGCTCACCGGGGGACGACGACGCCGCAGGTTCGGCACTCAGGTGAGCATCGGCGTCGTCGTGAGAACCGTTGTGCATGATGGGCATCCTCCTGTTGAGAGCAAAGGTGTGGCTGAGCCCCACTATTCCTTGACGTAGGGCTGTCCGGAAGCGGCCGGGCCACGGGAGGCCCCCACCAACCCGGCCACGGCCAGGATGGTGATGATGTACGGGAGCATGGCCAGGAACTGGCTGGGCATTTCCGTGCCCAGGAAGGAGAGCACGGACTGCAGGTTGGAGGTGAAGCCGAACAGCAGGGCTGCCAGGAATGCGCCAATGGGATTCCATCGGCCAAAGATCAAGGCGGCCAAGGCGATGTAACCGGCACCGGATGTCATGTCACGGGTGAAGGAGGTGACGGAGACCAGCGTGTAGAAGGAACCGCCGATGCCTGCGATCAAACCACCCAACAACACGTTCAGGAAGCGCATGCGGTTGACGTTGATGCCCAAGGTGTCCGCAGCCTTGGGGTGTTCGCCAATGGCGCGAGTGCGCAGGCCCCAGCGGGTGCGGTAGACCGCGAACCACACGATGGGAATGGCCAGCCACATGAAGTAGCCCACGATCGACTGATCGAACAGGATCCGGCCCACCAGCGGGAGATCGCTCAGGAACGGGATCGAGTAGGACGGAAGACGTGGCGGGGAGTTGAACCGGCCCGAATCCGATTCCAACAGGGTGGCGAACAGGAATCCGGTCAGACCGGAGACCAGCACGTTGAGGACCACACCCACAATCACCTGGTTCACCCGGTAGGTGATGGAGAACACCGCCAGCACCAGGGAGACCAGGGCAGCACCGATCATGGCGGCCAAAAGACCCACCCACGCGTTGCCGGACAGGGATCCGGCCACGGCGGCGGAGAAGGCGCCGAACAGCAGCTGGCCCTCGATCGCAATGTTGACCACACCGGAGCGTTCACACATCAGCCCGCCCAGCGAGCCGAAGACCAGGGGCACGGACAGCGCTACGCCACCGGCCAACAGACCGGTGAGGGACACCGACGGCGTACGTGCTGAGCCCACCACCCACACCAGGAAGCCTGCGACGAACAAGAATCCAAAGACCACCACGGCCCAGGTGGGGGTCAGACGCCCCGAGCGCACACGCAGGAAGGCGAACACGGTGAGCCCCACAAGAGCCGCAGTGATCAGCCAGCCGGTGATCATCCCGGGCAACACGATGTCTGGGACGCGGAACAGATCGCCATCATGGCTGATGCGGAAGGTCACCGTTTGGGACGCTGCGTTGAAGGCAAAGACGATCAAGGACACCAGTGCCAGAACACCAAAGCCCAGCGGGGCGCGGCGAGCGCTGGCCGGAAGTGCCTTGGGATCCACGGGCTCCTGATGGGCGTCCGGAAGGTCGGATATCGGCGGCTGCGGAGCAGGAGTTCGGGTGGCGGTGCTCATGCCTGAGCCTCCTTGACTGCGGTGGCCTTCTGGGCGGGCTTCTCGGTGCTGATGTTCTTCTTGGCCGGTTTGGACCCGGACTTCTTGCGGCGTGCGGCGGAGAACAGCGGGGGCAGTGCAATGAACAACACGATCAATGACTGCACCACCAGCACGATGTCCACGTTGGTTCCGGTCATGGTCTGCATGGTCACGGCACCGGCACGGAATCCGCCGTAGAGCAGACCCGCCAGGAAGGTGCCCAGCGGGGTGGAACGGCCCAACAGCGCCACCGTGATGGCATCAAAGCCGAACGACGCCGCCACACCGGCTGACAGGGAACCCTCCGTTCCGGAGATCTGGGCAACGCCTGCCAGCCCCGCCAAGGCGCCTGCCATGACCATGACCACCACAAAACCCTTGGTCACGTTGATACCGGCGGTTTTGGCTGCACGAGGGTTGGAGCCGACCGCGCGGATCTCAAACCCGATGGTGGAGCGGTTCAGCATCCACCACATGAACACCGTGGCGGCAACGGCCAGCACAAAACCCCAGTGCAACCGGAACGGAGCACCCAACAGCAACGGGAACTGGGCCGACTCCGCCACCGGGGGGCTCACGGGGTTGGTGGATCCTTCACGCAGGAAGGCCGGACGTGTCAACAGGTAGGCCACCAGGTTGGCGGCAATGTAATTGAGCATGATGGTCAGAATGACCTCATGGGCGCCGGTGCGTGCCTTGAGCAGACCCACGATGCCGCCCCAGATGCCACCGCCGATGGCACCGGCCAGGATCACCAGCAACAGGTGGATCGGCAGCGGCAAGGACCAGGTGAAACCCACATAGGCGGCCATGGCCGCGCCGATCAGAATCTGACCCTGGGCGCCGATGTTGAACAAGCCCGCGCGGAAGGCGATGGCCACACCCAAACCGGCCAGAATCAACGGCGTGGCCACGGTCAGGGTCTCCGTCAGCGGATAGATCTGACGGGTGAAGGTGTCCGCATTGGGGTTGAACACCGCACCGTAGAACATGGCCTGGTAGGCGGAGGAGGCCGCGTTCCAAGCCGCGGAAAGCAAATCCGTGGGCCGGCTGAAGAAGTAGCTGGCGGATCGGATCACCCGGTCATCGGTGGCGGCAATCAGCACACCACCCAGGAACAGGGCCGCGATGATGGCCAGCACGGGCTGCAGTGCGGAACCAATCCACTTGGGTCCGCTGGTCTCCAGGTCCTCAGCCGCGTTGACGGTGGGAGTGTTGGTGGTGGGGGTGGTCATGCCTGTTCTTCCCAGGGAGTGCTCGGGACGCTCGTGGCGTCGGTGTCAGTGCCGTGGGCCTCAGCTTCAGTGGCACCTGCCATCATCTGACCCAAAACCTCACGCGGCGTGTCCGGGCCCACAATGCCCATGAGGCGTCCGTGGAAGAACACGGCAATGCGGTCGGCCAGGGCATAGACCTCGTCCAACTCGGTGGACACGATGATCACGGGCACCCCGTTGTCCCGTTCGGCCACAATCCGTTGGTGGATGAACTCAATGGATCCCACGTCCACACCGCGGGTGGGCTGGGAGGCCACAAACAACTTCAGAGGTCGGGAGAGCTCCCGGGCAATCACGATCTTCTGCTGATTGCCACCGGACAGTGTTGAGGCAGCCGACTGGGGGGAACCGGTGCGGATGTCGAATTCCTGGATCCGGTGATCGGCATTGCTCGCAATGGCCCTGCGCTTCAGGGATGGCCCGGAGCGGAAGCGGGAGTCCTTGTAGAGATCCAGCACCAGGTTCTCCGCCACGGAGAAGGCACCCACCAGCCCGTCATGGGAGCGGTCCTCGGGCACAAAACCCACCCCGGCGTCCAACACCTGGCGCACGGACCGGCCCACCAGTTCGCGGCCTTCCAGCTGGATGGAGCCCGAGGACTTCCGCAGCCCCAGCAACGCCTCCACGAACTCCACCTGGCCGTTGCCCTGCACACCGGCGATGGCCAGGATCTCTCCTTGGGCCACGGACAGGGAGAGATCATCCAGCAGGGTCACGCCGTTGTCCCCCACCACGGTGAGGTCACGAACCACCAGGGTTTCCTGGACAACGTGTGCAGGTTCCTTGTCCACGGACAGGGAGACCTCACGGCCCACCATCATGGCCGCAAGCTCTGAGGTGGAGGCCTCCGGGGAGACTGATCCCACCACCTCACCGCGCCGGATGACGGTGATGACATCCGAAACTTCACGGACCTCACGCAGTTTGTGGGAGATGAACACAATGGAGGTGCCATCCGCCTTGAGCTGACGCATGATCGCCAGCAACTCATCCGTTTCCTTGGGCGTGAGCACGGCGGTGGGTTCATCCAGAATCAGCAGCTCGGCATCCCGGACCAACGCCTTGATGATCTCCACGCGCTGCTGCACGCCCACGGGTAGGTCCTCAACCACTGCGTCCGGGTCCACGGCAAACCCGTATTGGTCGGAGATCTCACGGATCTTGCGGCGTGTGGTCTCCAGGTCCAGGCTGGCACCCTTGCGGGATTCGGAGCCCAATGCCACGTTCTCCGCCACGGTGAACACAGGCACCAACATGAAGTGCTGGTGCACCATGCCGATGCCCTGGTCCAAGGCATCGGAGGGGCCAGTGAATTCCACGGGCTGCCCGTTGACCAGGATCTCACCGGAGGTCGGACGGTACAGACCGTAGAGCACATTCATCAGCGTGGACTTGCCCGCGCCGTTTTCACCGAGCAGACAGTGAATCTGTCCCGGTTCCACGGTCAGGGAGACGTCCCGGTTCGCGGCGAAGGACTCGAATTTTTTCGTGATGCCTCGCAGTTCGAGCTTCATGGATCTTTGATTCCTTGTGGCTGCTGCAACGTCCGGGCCGATCGACCGGACGAACATGGATGGTACGCGCCCGCCGTCGCACCGGGTGACCGGCGCACACGGCGGGCGCGTACGTGTTTTTCACAGGGGTTGGGCCTGCATCACTCCGGGGAGTTCTCCGACTCCACGGTGATCTCACCATCAATGATCTGCTGGCGCAGTTCATCCACCTTGTCGGCGGTTTCCTGCCCCACGCGCTCCTCCTGGTCGTGGAACGGGGCAATGCCAACACCCTCGTTCTCCAGGGTTCCCACGTAGGGGGTGCTGTCAAAGTTGCCCTCGGACGCAGTGGTCACCACGTCCTCCACGGAGGTGGACAGTTCCTTGAGCACAGAGGTCAGCTGGTATTGCTTCTGGTCATCGGAGAGGGTTTCGTAACCATCGGCGTCAACCCACACAAAGGTGACTTCATCTTCGCGTCCGCCACCGTTGGCCTCGACGACGGCGTCCGGGGTGCCCGTTGCGGCCTGGCCTGCCACCGGCATGATCACGTCAGCGCCTTCGTTGATGAAGTTCTGGGTGGTGGTCTTGGCGGCAGCGGTGTCACTGAACGAGTTGATGAACGTGCCGTTCTGGCCGTCCTTGTCCCAACCGAGCAGCTCGACGTCGTCGTCGTTCTCCTGGTTGTAATAGTCCACGCCGTCGGCAAAGCCGTCCATGAAAACAGTCACGGTGGGGATGTCCATGCCGCCGTAGGTGGCCACGGTGCCGGACTCGGACGCGGAAGCGGCCACGTAACCGGCCAGGAAGGCTGCTTCTGCGGTGTTGTAGGTGATGGGCTTGACGTTGTCCAGGTCAATGGAGTTGTCATCCACGATCGCAAAGTGCATATCCGGGTTGGCCTCAGCAACCTCCTTGGTGGCATCTGCCAGCAGGAAGCCCACGGAGACCGTGAGGTCACAACCGTTCTGCACCATGGAGTTCAAGTTGGGGGTGAAGTCCGTTTCAGCCTGGGACTCGGCCTGTTGAACGTTGATGCCCAGGTTGTCCTCGGCTGCCTTCAGACCCGCGTAAGAGTTCTGGTTGAAGGAGCGGTCCTGGAAGCCGCCCTCGTCGGAGACGATGCAGCCGGTGAAGTCAGAGGCATCCGTGCTGCCGCCGTTGTCATCAGGAGCTTCACCGCAGGCTGCCAGAGCCAGTGCGGAAAGCCCCAGAACGGCGGAGGTCTTCATGGTGCGGGAACGGAAGGTCATGTTTCCTCCGGTGGAGAGTGCCCACGTCCGGTCACAATCATGCCCGGAGGAGTCGAGCAGAGCGCACCGGGGACGCGGGAGCGTTACGGGTGGTGGCGCTTAGTGTACTCGCGAGTATGTCCAGGATGTTGCATAGGACACAAACAGCTTCTGCGCGTGACGGTCACTCGCAATGGCGCGAAGGTCGCCGTGTCTGGATCGGCTGGTGTCCACGGATTTCAGTCCATCGCGGCTGTGATGCGTCGAATGAACTCATTGGCCCAGATCACTGCTTCTTCCACATCCGGTATGACATCAAGGCCATGTGCGGCTTCAACGTAAAGCGTGGCCCATTGGGTACCGGCAGTGATGACTGGTGGCCACGCCTGCTGGCGGCGGTAATCGAAAAGCCGGGCACATGTCGCAGCCACCTGCGCGAGATCGATGTCTTCACTCTCACCGAGGAGCTGGAGGTCGACCAAATCGCGCCCGCTCACTCCCCGCACCGGAGACGGCATGAAGTTTCTGCGCGATCTGACGATCGGCTCGCATCACCGCTACGGGCCTAGGCGCTGTGAGCCCCACCTCGGTGAAGAGTTCGATCAGGTCGGCGGAAGGTCGGTACGCAGGTTTGTCGGCGTCCCCGATCTCGTTGTGACCCAGCTCGAAGTTCACTGTGCACCATGGCCTACCGCGATAGTTGAGCTTCACCTCGAAGGGCTGCATCACATACGCCGTGGGCACGGCAGACGGGCGAGGCGCGGCCTTCTGGATCAGCCGCCCGGTGAAGCCCGCCCACCCGGCAGACAGCGACTCCTCGAAGTCGCTGCGAAATGCACTCAGGGGCTGAACTCGTGCGGCGTCGAGATCTCGTGTGAACCGCGTGCCGCGACCGTAGCAAAGTGCCATGGCGCTGCCACCCTTGATCGCACCGTCAGGCAGCATCTGGCCGAGCACCACCAAAGCCATCCCGATCCGGCGACGCAGGGCCAGACCATCGTCACCTTCCAGGTTGCGGATGCGCCGCTCCAGAGAGCGCACACTGGTCGGCGCACCGATGTAACTCATGATTGCAGTCCTCTTCTCACCCGGTGCCGCTCGGCACTGGTCAGCAACCCCTGGCTGTGGGCCTGCTTGGCGGCATCCAGCAGACGCTCAGTCTCGATGCGGCCACGGCACTCGAGGATTGCATCAGCGACCGGCTGCGCCGCCAAACCCTCGTAGAGGGTCGTAGGAGCCTCATCCCTCACCCGAACCAGCTCCATGAACGGCGGCAACCTCGGGCGGGCGCGGCGAGGAACAGCTACTTTGACTCGCCTGGGGTTTACGTCAGCAAGACCGAACAGCGCCAGCACCGACTCGCCGTGAAGGTACGCGCCCTCACCAGCGCGCAGCAACGCCTCAGCGAACTGATCGTACGGCGATGGCGGAATGTCTGGCACACGATAGAGCCCGTACGCCACGCTCTGGAGACCACCACGTGCAGCAAGCTTGGGGAGTTCGACAGTCGGCACCCCAGCCTCAGCCGCCGCCCTCGTCGTGACATACCCGTAGTGATCTAGCGCGATCTCACGCACGACATCCCGGTACTTGACACCAACAGCCATGTCACAACTCTACTGAAAACAGTATAGTTGTGACAACGCTTGCAGGGTATCAGTGGACGCCACTACCCAAAGTCGAGAACTTCGGACGCCGCGTGCTTCAACCCACCAATTTCGCCACGATCCGTTCATTGAACTTCTTGGTGAAAAATTCGATCAACGGCCCGTTGAAGAACGCGGTGATCACGGTGGCAAGCCCCACCGGTCCACCCAAGATCGCGGCGATGATGACCACCACGATGTCCTGGACCCAGCGAACGTAGCGGTAGGCCCAGTTCTTGCGTTCCACCACGATCGGGGCAATGGCGTCATAGGGAGACGTACCCGACCCCGCACAGATGTATGCGCTCACGCCAAAATCGAAGATCACCAGCGCAACGGCCAGGTAAGCCGCCTGCATCAACAGCGTGTCCGCGGCGGGAAGCACAGCGGAGAACAGCGTGCTGAACCCGGAGATCAGGAAGCCCACCAGCACCATGTTGATGATGGTTCCCAACCCGATCATGTGCCGGCCGGTGAAGAACACCACGGCCAACAGCAACAGGTTCACCACCAACTGCACCGGCCCCAGGTCAAAGCCCAGCCGATCAGCCAGGCCTTGGTTCATGGCGGTGAACGGGTCAACACCCACGCCACCAACCAACATCAGTGCTGCACCCGCGCCCAGCAGAATCACACCGAACAAGGCGTAGAGCGGACGAACCACTCGTTCCCGCGTGGTCGGATCCCCGCTCTGATCTGTTTCAGTCATCTGCCGTCACCTTGTGCGTCGTGGACGCGAACCGCCCACGGATCGCGTGCGTACGCCATACGGACGCAGCGGAACCCACAACGTCAGGACTGGCCAGCCAATTCCCTGGCCCGCAGCATCACGGCACGCAACGCGGTGTTGGTCATCACCTGGACCCCGCAGCCGATGGCTTCTTCATCGGCAATGTAATCGGCCTGGTGGAGGTCAAAAGTGCGCCCACCCGGTGTCCGGGTGCCCAGACGCATCATGGAACCGGGCACTTCCTGGAGGTACCAGGCAAAGTCCTCCCCGCCCATGGACTGCTCCACCAATAACACGGCGTCCTCGCCCAGCTCGTCCCGGGCGGCGTTTTCCAGCAGGGTGGTCTCGTCCTCGCCGTTGACCACGGGCGGCACACCCCGAATGTGTTCCACCTCCACGTTGACCTTGTACGGGGAGGCCACCTGGCCCACCACTTCATCCAGCAGCGCCCCGGAGCGATGCCAGGCATCGGCGTCCAGACAACGCATGGTTCCAGCCAGCGTTCCCTGCGACGGGATGGCATTGGGTGCGATGCCTGCGTTGATCTCCCCCCACACCACGGAGACCCCGGAGCGCACATCCACTCGCCGTGACATCACCGCAGGCACGTTGATGGCGATCTGGGCCATGGCGAACACCAGGTCCTGAGTCAGATGCGGACGGGAGGTGTGCCCGCCGTCGCCGGAGACGTGGACCCGAACGGTGTCCGATGCGGAGGTGATGGCACCAATGCGGGTCCCCACGTGCCCCACGTCCACCTTGGGCTCACAGTGCAGGGCGAACATCCGGGGCACACCCTCCAGAACACCTTGTTCGATCACACGCAGGGCGCCGCCGGGCAGCTTTTCCTCGGCCGGCTGGAACAACACCCGAACCCGCCCGGCCAATGGCGAGGAGTCGTTCAGATCGGCCAGCACCTTGGCCACACCCAGCATCACGGTGGTGTGGACGTCATGCCCGCAGGAGTGCGCCACGCCGTCGTTGACAGAGGAGAACGCCAGACCCGTGGCCTCCTGAATGGGCAGCGCATCAATGTCCGCGCGCAGCCCCACGGCAATAGGCCCGTGACCGATGTCCACGTAGCATCCGGTGCCCTTGAGCCGTACCGGGTTCAGGCCCGCCGCTTCCAGCGCCTCCACAATCCGGTCCGTGGTCCGGAACTCCTGGTAGGACAGCTCCGGGTGCTGGTGGATGTCACGCCGGAAACTGATCAGTTCCGGCAGCCAGCGGCTCAGGAACGGGCCGACGGAGGGCACCTGGCCGGCGTCACCGGACCAGGCTCCGGACTCGTGGCGCGGATCGGACATAACGGAAGGCGTGGATTGGGGCATTGCCTCAGAATACGCCGCGACCCGCACCTGCTGGTGCGGGTCGCGTGGTGCTCTCAGCCGAACGAGCGGCTGATCACAGGACGTCGGTGTCCCCGGCGGCCTTCAGCGAGTTCACGGTGTCCTTCACACTCTGCGCGTGCTCGCGCGTGGTCACCAGAAGAGCATCCGGGGTGTCGACGACGACGATGTCCTCCACCCCGATCAAAGCCACCACTCGGCCGGTGTCCGAGACCACGATGCCTGAGGAGTTGTCCACCAGCACACGGGTGTTCTCCCCCAGCACGGCCACGTCATCCGACTCCCCCACATGGTTGAGCCGAGACATGGCAGCAAAGTCTCCGACGTCGTCCCAGTTGAAGGTACCCGGAACCACCGCGACGTCACCGGCTGCAGCAGCGGGCTCGGCCACGGCGTAGTCAATCGCGGTCTTGGGAAGGGTTTCCCACACGCGGGACATGACCTGGTCCTGGCGCACGGTGCCCCAGGCATCGGCGATGGCCTGCAGACCCTTGAACAGCTCGGGCTCATTGGCTTCCAGGTGCTGCAGCATCAAAGCTGCCGGCGCCACGAACATGCCTGCGTTCCACAGGTAGTCACCGCTGGCCACGTAGGCGCGGGCGGTGTCCTCATCCGGCTTCTCCACGAACTGCTCCACACCGCGCACGGAAGGGGCGCCGTCGATCCCCAAGTCCTGACCGGCCTTGATGTAACCGAACCCGGTGGACGGGGAAGCCGGCTGAATGCCGATGGTCACGATCTTGCCGGTGCGGGCCGCATTCACGGCTTCCACCACGGCATCCTGGAACGCACCGGCCGGCTCGATCACGTGGTCGGCGGCGAACGAGCCCACCACGCAGCCGGGGTCGCGACGCTCCAGCAGCATGCAGGCCAACCCGATGGCGGCCGCGGAGTCGCGCGGTGAAGGTTCCAGCACCAGGTCCTTGGCGGAGAGTTCCGGCAGTTGCTGGCTGACCGCACCCGCGTGACCGCGGCCGGTCACCACCATCACGGGATCCGTGGTCAACGGAGCCAGACGCTCGTAGGTGGCACGCAGCAAAGATGATCCGGAGCCGGTGAGATCCAGCAGGAACTTGGGCGCATCCGCGCGGGACAGCGGCCACAAGCGGGAACCGACGCCACCGGCGGGAATGAACGGGTGGAAATGCTCAAGAGGTTGGGTCACGCTCGGATCCTAACCCGGCCACCACACCAGGGGCGCAGTGGGCGAGATACTTGTCACATCAACATGACCGCTGCGTGACGCTGACACCCTGTCTCCAAGTGGCACTTTGACGCCCGTCAGGCTGGTAAGGTGGCCCCGAGTTCGCTGGAGAATATTGAGGTGAGCCCCAGGCTCCTCCAAGGGTGCAGCACGCATACACACAACAGAGGCGAGCCCAAGCACCCGCAGGTGATACAGGGAGGTATCAAACGTGGCAGCGACAACCACGGAGACCCAGTCTGGGCCAAAATCCGGCACGCTCTATCGGGGCGAATACGGCATGTGGTCCTGGGTTGCACACCGCATCAGCGGTGTGGGCATTTTCTTCTTCCTTCTGGTCCACGTTGCAGACACCGCCATGGTGCGCGTTGACCCGGAGGCTTACAACGCCGTCATGGAGACGTACAAGAATCCCATCATGGGTCTGGGCGAGGCCGGCCTGGTGGCGGGCATTGTCTACCACGCCTTCAACGGCATCCGAATCATCCTGATCGACTTCTGGTCCTCAGGAGCCAGGCACCAGAAGAAGCTGTTCTGGGGAGTCGTCGTGGCCTGGGTTGTGGTCATGGTGCCCTTCCTGATCCGCCACCTCTACAACATCTTCTTCCACTGATCGCTGAGGGATAACAAGCATGAGCACTCCGCTGAAGCCCCAAATTGCCGTTCCTCGCAGCAACGACCGCATTGTCAACGGCGTCAAGTACAACCGTTCCGGCTCCGGCCGCAGCAAGTTCGAGATGCTGGCCTGGCTCTACATGCGCCTGTCCGGCGTCATCCTGCTGGTGTTGGTCTTCGGTCACCTGATCGCCAACCTGATGGTCCCTGAAGGCGGCGTCCACGCCATTGACTTCGGGTTCGTGGGCGGCAAGTGGGCCAACCCGTTCTGGCAGGTCTGGGACCTGGCCATGCTGTGGTTGGCCATGCTGCACGGTGCCAACGGCATGCGCACCATCATTGATGATTACGCCGAGCGCGACGGCGCCCGCTTCTGGCTGAAGCTGGCCCTGTTCCTGGCCACCGGGTTCATCATCCTGCTGGGCACCTTGGTCATCTTCACTTTTGAGCCCTGCCCCGCCGGTGCAGACCCCGAGCTGCTGGCCTCCTTCTGCCCGGGCGCCTGAGGCTGCACGCGGCTGAGCACAGCCGCACCACCATGCACGTGACGGATGACAGTTGATCTCTGGCCTCAGGCCAGGATCCTCCCGTCTAACTCTCAATAGAAAGACACGTGAAGAATGCAGGTTCACAAATACGATGTGGTCATCGTAGGAGCCGGCGGCGCAGGCATGCGTGCCGCCATTGAATCCGGTCAGCGCGCCAAGACCGCGGTGCTGACCAAGCTCTACCCCACCCGCTCCCACACGGGCGCTGCCCAGGGCGGTATGTGCGCAGCACTGGCCAACGTCGAAGAAGACAGCTGGGAATGGCACACGTTCGACACCATCAAGGGTGGCGACTACCTGGTGGACCAGGACGCCGCTGAGGTCATGGCCAAGGAAGCCATTGAGGCCGTCCTTGACCTGGAGAAGATGGGCCTTCCGTTCAACCGGACCCCCGAGGGCAAGATCGACCAGCGCCGCTTTGGTGGTCACACCCGCGATCACGGCAAGTCCCCCGTGCGCCGCGCCTGCTACGCAGCCGACCGCACGGGCCACATGATTCTGCAGACCCTGTACCAGGCCTGCATCAAGCACAACGTGGAGTTCTACAACGAGTTCTACGTCTTTGATCTGGTCCTGGTGGACACCCCTGAGGGCCGCCGCCCGGCCGGTGTGGTCGCCTACGAGCTGGCCACCGGTGAGCTGCACGTGTTCCAGGCCAAGTCCGTGGTCTTTGCCACCGGCGGCAACGGCAAGGTCTTCAAGACCACCTCAAACGCCCACACCCTGACCGGCGACGGCATGGCCATCGCCTTCCGCAACGGTCTGCCCCTGGAGGACATGGAGTTCGTCCAGTTCCACCCGACCGGTCTTGCGGGCCTGGGCATCCTGGTTTCGGAGGCCGCCCGCGGTGAGGGTGGCATCCTGCGAAACTCCGACGGCGAGCGGTTCATGGAGCGCTACGCCCCCACCATCAAGGACTTGGCACCGCGTGACATCGTGGCCCGGTCCATGGCCAACGAGGTTCGTGAAGGCCGTGGTTGTGGCCCCAACAAGGACTACGTGCTGCTGGACCTGACCCACCTGGAGCCGGCTCACATTGACGCCAAGCTCCCGGACATCACCGAGTTCGCTCGCACCTACCTGGGTGTGGAGCCGTACACGGAGCCCGTGCCGGTGTTCCCCACCGCGCACTACACCATGGGTGGCATCCCCACGGACATCAAGGGTGAGGTCTTCGAGGACTCAGAGAAGACCATTCCCGGCCTTTACGCCGCCGGTGAGGTGGCCTGTGTGTCCGTGCACGGCTCCAACCGTCTGGGCACCAACTCCCTGCTGGACATCAACGTGTTCGGCAAGCGTGCCGGAATCTACGCCGCTGAGTACTCACAGCAGGCCGAGTTCCTGCCGATTCCCGACGACGCCATGGCCGCCACCGAGGCACTGCTCAACAACGCGCTCTCGGCCGAGGGCTCGGAGAAGGTCGGTGCGATCCGCAAGGACCTTCAGGACACCATGGATCTAAACATGCAGGTGTTCCGCACGGAGGAGTCCATCAACAAGGCTCTCTCAGACATTGCAGCCCTGGAGGAGCGTTACAGCAACATCGCCATCCAGGACCACGGCAAGCGGTACAACCTGGACCTGCTGGAGGCCGTGGAACTGGGCTTCCTGCTGGAGCTGGCCAAGGTCATGTCCGTGGCGGCCCTGCATCGCCAGGAGTCCCGTGGCGGCCACGCCCGTGAGGACTTCCCCAAGCGTGATGACGAGAACTTCATGGTGCACTCGATGGTGTACCACGACCCCACATCGGACACGGCCGGTATCCGTCAGGAAACCAAGCCCGTCATCTTCACCCATTACGAGCCGATGGAGCGTAAGTACTGATGTCCACCGCTACCGCTGAAACGACTCAAAACAACTCCGAGGCCGGGGCCATCCCGTCCTTTGACGTCACCGTCCGGGTGCGTCGCTACAACCCTGAGGTCTCCGAGGACACCCGCTGGGACGAGTTCAAGCTGACCATGTACGGCACGGACCGTGTGCTGGACTGCTTGCACAAGATCAAGTGGGAGATCGACGGATCGTTGTCATTCCGCCGCTCCTGCGCCCACGGCGTGTGTGGTTCGGATGCCATGCGCATCAACGGCCGCAACCGCTTGGCCTGCAAGGTGCTGCTCAAGGACTTGGACCTGTCCAAGCCTTTGATCATCGAGCCGATCAAGGGCCTGCCCTGTGAGAAGGACCTGATCGTGGACATGGAGCCCTTCTTCCAGTCCTACCGCGAGATCATGCCGTTCCTGGTGAACGTGGACAACGAGCCCGAGCGAGAGCGTTACCAGTCCGCTGAGGACCGTGCCCGCTTTGATGACACCACCAAGTGCATCCTGTGCGCAGCCTGCACCTCCTCCTGCCCCGTGTTCTGGACGGATGGCCAGTACTTTGGTCCGGCAGCGATCGTGAACGCTCACCGCTTCATCTTTGACTCCCGTGACCAGGCCGGTGACATGCGTCTGGAGATCCTCAACGACAAGGAAGGTGTGTGGCGTTGCCGCACCACCTTCAACTGCACCGAGGCCTGCCCGCGTGGCATCGAGATCACCAAGGCCATCGCCGAGGTCAAGAAGGCAGCACTGTCCCGCTCCATGTGAGACGCCGCTGAGATCAGCAGCCAAGGGCCCGAACGCATCTGTGCGTTCGGGCCCTTCGCCTTTTCTCGCCCCCGGTGCCATCCCAGGTGGACGGTGCCGACGCGCCCTACACGCGGCACGCTTTGCCCTACGCGCTACGCCTTGCGCGCTGCACGCCACACGCCGCACACGTGCTGCACCCACGCGGCGCGGCTGCCGTGTGGGCACATCGGCCCTTGTCGTGGCAGTTTGGGTGACCCGTCAACACTGAGATCCATGTTCTCAAGGCGGATTCAACTGGTCGTCGCAACACCTCGATCGGGAGGTGTCAGATGGTTCGTCGTCAGCAGGCAGCAGATCGGGCGGAGCGACCGAAGCTTCGGTCCCCTGGGCATCCGAAGTTCCAACGGCATGTCGAGGCGGCGTTCTGGGCGGAGATCGCCAAGGGGCTATTGCCCATCGAGGCTGCTGCCGTGGTCGGCGTGGCGCAAGCTGTCGGTCAGCGATGGTTCCGCCACGCTGGCGGCATGCCTCCATTCGATCTGAAGTTCACGCCAACCGGACGCTACCTGTCGTTCGCTGAGCGTGAGGAGATCGCATTCCTGCGTGCTCAGGGACGCGGCGTGCGCGAGATCGCTCGAACTCTAGGCCGTAACCCGGGGACGATCTCCCGTGAGCTGCGCCGGAATGCGGCCGTCCGCTACGGAAGTCGCGGGTATCGAGCGTCGGTTGCGCAGTGGAAGGCCGACATGGCCGCGAAACGCCCGAAGGCGGCGAAGCTGGTCACGAACGTGCGGTTGCATACCTACGTCCAGGACCGATTATCGGGGCAGATCGCCACGCCTGATGGCAAGGTGATAATCGGTCCCGAGCCCCCACGGTTCACGGGGATCAACAAGCCCCACCGTAAGCACCGCGGGTGGTCCACGGCGTGGAGTCCGGAGCAGATCAGCAACCGGCTCAAGGTCGACTTCCCCGATGATGAGTCCATGCGCATCAGTCACGAGGCGATCTACCAATCCCTCTACATTCAGGGCCGCGGCGCGCTCAAACGCGAGCTTGTCTGGTGTCTGCGCACGGGCCGGGCGCTGCGCGCGCCGCGGGAACGGTCACGCCGCAAGACTTGGGCGCACGTCACTCCTGGAACGCTGATCAGCGAACGTCCCGCAGAAGCCGGAGACCGAGCTGTTCCCGGCCATTGGGAGGGTGACCTGCTGATTGGGCTCGAGCGCTCAGCGATTGGCACCGTCGTCGACCGCACGACCAGGTTCACGATGCTGGTCCACCTCCCCCGTGAGAAGGGATACCGACACAAGGAAACACCCAAGAACGGCCCCGCGCTGGCCGGCTATGGCGCGATCACGATGAAGAACGCGCTGGCGAGCACGATGTCGACGCTGCCCGCCCAACTGGCGAGGTCGTTGACCTGGGATCGCGGCAAGGAGATGTCCGCTCACGCACAGTTCACGGTCGAGACGGGCATCCCGGTGTTCTTCGCCGATCCGCAGTCCCCCTGGCAACGCGGCACGAACGAGAACACCAACGGACTACTGCGCCAGTACTTCCCCAAGGGCACCGACCTGTCGAGCTGGACGGCAGAGGAGATTGAAGCCGTCGCTCACGCACTCAACACAAGGCCCCGCAAGACCCTCGGCTGGAGAACCCCTGCCGAAGCCTTCAACGAGCAGCTACTGTTGCTCCAACAAGCCGGTGTTGCAACCACCGGTTGAACCCGGTCAATTCATGGTCCTGCGGGCACTCTTCGCCTGTCGAACTTTCTCCCCGCCACCACGCACCCGGAATGGATGAGAGGTCATCCACGCCTGATGTCCACGCGGCGTCGTCGTGGTGAAGCCGTTGTCCCCAACCGGCCCTCAGAGCCGGATCGCGCATTTGGGCGGACAGCACCACCCCTGGTGGCATTGATAGTTTCTGCATGTCATACGTCATTCGGCGCCGAATGGACAGTACTGGCACGCCATGCAACACCACCGATCAATGATGTGACCTGATGAAGAAGAGCACCCTTCCCGCAGCCATCGCTTTGGCGGCAGCACTGACCGCCGTGGGCGCGCCCGCTGCCAACGCCACCTACTCCCACCCCTCGCACACCACCACGGTGTCCCAGGGCACCAAGAGTGGCCATGATGCCGGCAAGTACGACGTCGGTGCAGGCACGTACGACCTGCTCACCGGGAAGTACAAGATCGTGAAGGACGTTCACGGCGTGATCTGGACCAAGGTGCACACCCTGACCTCGTTCGGGTGGGCCTGGAAGTGGTACTGCTGAGGCACGGACCCACGTTGGGTGAGCTCAGCTGACCCAACCAGGGGGACGCTTGTGTCCCGCATCCAACCTTGGGTGCGGGACACAGGCGTCTCCCGGATGGATTTCGCCGGACCGCGTGGACTACAGCGAGCGTTCGTGGGAGCGGACCCGGTCCAGGAGGTTGGCGTCAATGGGAGTCACGGCGCGGTCCTCCCCCGCCGGCGGCGCATGGCCTCCGTTCAGGTCAGCCTGGACCAGCGCCCCAAAAGCCGTGGCAATCAAGATGATTTGGCTGAAGAAGTAGAACCAAAACAGAACACCCACAATGATGCCCACGGAGAGCAGGTACGGGTTGGCGGCCATGTTCTGGATCAGCGCACCGCCCACTTCCCGTAGTGCCACATTACCCAGCACACCCAAGATCAGAATGCAGGCCATGGGCCATTTGCCGGGCTTGAGTTGGGCTAGACCGCGAATCATCAGGAACAGCATGAGGGCATCGGCCAGAACTCCCACCGTGGTGGCTGCCCCGTAGACCAGGCCACCACCCAGGAAGTCCACCAGGCCGCTGAGCCAACCAATGCCTGAGGTGGCACCTTCCAGCAGCCTGAGCGCACCGGCCGCCTCAGCATTGAGCACCAAGGACACCGCCAGAACGGCCACCAGCAGGATCAGCCCCAGGACATCCCGGGGGATCGCTGCGATGGGCGCTCCACGCGCCGGTGGGACCTCAAACATCCGCCGGCAGGACAACCTAATTCCGGCGGCCCACCGCCAGGCCACAAAACACAACAGTGCAGTGGCAATGATGGTGGTCAGCGTGAACGGCTGGGGATTGGCCAGTACGGATTCGGGGATCACGCCGCCGTCACCGGTGTTGATGAGCCCCGGGACGGTCTCATCCACCGCATCCACCACCAGGGCACGCAGCTCGGAGTCATTGCCCAGAATGCGTCCGGCCAGGGAGGCACCGATCACCAGAACGGCAGTGGAGGCAAAGAGCATGTTGTAACTCAACCCGGCCGCCATCAGGGGTCCGCCGTGGAAGAAGTAGTGCATGATCAGCCGACCTGGCAACAAGGTCCAGACGCAAGCCAGCGCAACGTTGAGGGCTTGGCCCACCACCGCCCACCAGCCCGCACCACCGGCACGCTTGGCGTGCAGGATGGAAACCTGCCTGCGGAATTCCCGCTGCAGCCCGGCCTTGTCGACGGCCGAGGGCATGACCCGCGGGGCCTCCATCACCTCAGACATGGCTGGGCGGCAGGAAGCCGACCATGCTGTGGACCTCGGCCAGGGTCTGGGCTGCGATCTCACGGCCCTTCTGCGCGCCGCGCGCCAGAATTCGATCCAGTTCGGCCGGGTCATCCAGCAGTTCCTGGGCCCGCTGCTGGATCGGTTCCAGCGTCTGGTTCACCACCTCAGCCAGGTCCACCTTGAGGTGGCCGTACATCTTGCCTTCGTACTCGGCCACGATCTCCGGGATGGGGCGGTCGGTGACTGCCGAGTAGATGGTCAACAAATTGGCGATTCCGGGCTTCTCCTGGCGGTCGAACCGGATCTCCGTGCCGTCGTCGGTGACTGCCGACTTGATCTTCTTGGCGTTCTCCTTGGCGGCATCCAGCACACGGATCAAGCCGTTGTCCGAATCTGCCGACTTGGACATCTTGGCCGTGGGCCGCTGCAGATCGTAGATTTTGGCGGTTTCCTTCATGATCTTGGGCTCCGGCACCGTGAAGGTTTCCCCAAAGCGGGAGTTGAACCGCTGAGCCAGGTTCCGGGTGAGTTCCAGGTGCTGGCGCTGGTCCTCTCCCACTGGCACCAGGTCACTCTGGTAGATCAGGATGTCTGCGGCCATCAACACCGGGTAGGTGAACAGACCCACGGTTGCCGAATCCAGGCCCTGCTTGGCGGACTTGTCCTTGAACTGTGTCATGCGGGCGGCCTCACCGTAGCCCGTCAGACAGTTGAGTACCCAGGCCAGTTGCGCGTGCTCCGGGACGTGGGACTGCACCAACATGGTGGACTTCTCAGGATCGATCCCGGCGGCAATGTACTGGGCCGCCGTGACGCGGGTGCGCTGAGAGAGTTCCGCGGGGTCCTGGGGCACCGTGATGGAGTGCATGTCCGCAATGAAGAACAGGCAGTTGTTGTCATCCTGCATCTTCACCCAGTTGCGCACCGCACCCACGTAGTTGCCCAGATGCAGCGAATCAGCGGAGGGCTGCACACCGGAGAGCACCCGGGGCTTGGTGGTACCGGAGGCGGTGGGTTCTGTTGATGCGGTCACGGTCAATGCTCTCCCTGGTGGTGCAGTTCGTCAGAAATCAGCGGTGCGCTCCGGGCCAGATGCCCGGCCCTGGCAGCTGGGGTGGTTTGTCAGAAACGGTAGTCCACTACCAGTGGGGCGTGGTCTGAGAACCGGGTGTCGTAGGTGGCAGCACGGTCGACGACGGCGGAGACCGCCTTGGCAGCCAACGCGGGGGTGGCCATGTGGTAGTCAATGCGCCATCCGGCGTCGTTGTCGAAGGCCTGACCACGGTAGGACCACCAGGTGTAGGGGCCCGGCACGTCACCGGCCAAGGATCGCGCCACGTCCACGAATCCCAGGTCACCGAAGTAGCGGTCAAAATAGGCCCGCTCCTCCGGGAGGAAGCCCGAGTTCTTGACGTTGCCCTTCCAGTTCTTGATGTCCAGTTCCGTGTGGCCCACGTTCAGATCCCCCACGACCAAAGCGTGATCTGTTCCCTGCACCAGCGCGGGGAGGCGGTTGGTCATGGCCTCCAGGAAGGCGTACTTGTCCACCTGGCGCGGGGTGTCCACCTCACCGGAGTGCACGTAGGTGGAGACCAAGGTCAGCGTGGAACCATCGGGCAGCGTGATGGTGTCCTCGATCCACCGACCGGAGTCGTTGGTGCCTTCAGCCAGGCCGATTCGCCGCCCGCTGGGAATCAGGGACCCGTTGTGGGCATCACGGCGCACAGCGGTCAGCACTCCGGCGCGGCCCTTGGCCTCGGCCTCGTGGTGGTGGATCTCCCAGGTCTCCTCACCCAGCAGGTCACGCGCGATCTTGTCAGGGGCTCGCACCTCCTGCAGGCACAGGATGTCCACGTCCCGGTCCGTGAGCCAGTCGGCCATGCCGCGCTTGTAGGCGGCACGGATGCCGTTGACGTTCACGGTGGCAACGCGCACCACCTGGTCCCGGGATGCGCTGGGGTTCTGATCAGTCATGAGGGTAAGTCCTGTCGGGGGAAAGCGGCTGGGCTCAGCGGTTGTTGTCGTCGATGACTTCGCCGGTCAGGGGTGTCTGGGAGTCCTGGACCATTCCCATGCCGTTGGAAGCGGTGACAGCCAGGGTGTCCAGGGCTCGGTCCACCTGGTCACGGTCACCCGGTGTGGAACCGTCCGGGGCAGGAAGGTTGGCAGCAATCACGCGGGCCTGGACCATGATGATCTGGAAGGAATGTTCCAGCTTCTGGTCCAGGACGGAACGGTCCTCTGCGGGAGCAGAAGTGGCAGCCGCCATGGGTGCACGGCCAAAGCGACGGTTGGCGTCCTGCTGGGCCTGCTCGATCTGACGTGCTCCGAACTTGGCGGCCTTGCGTACCATCCAGAGCACAAAGCAGGCGATCAACAGCCAGCCCAAGGCAATGGCTGCCAGGACCCACCCCAACACGGAGTTCTCATTGGCGGCCTGCAGGAGGGCAACCACAAAGATCACCACCAGCGCGGTCATCCCGATCAGGGTGATCCAGATGGAAGCCCGGCCGGAACCGGGCGTGGACGGAGACGTGCGCGTGGAACCAATCTGCTGCATGGTCGTATTCTCCCGCACTGATCCAGCGGGAAGAAATTCCACCGGGTACAGAATCGCCCTGGGCGCAACGCACCCAGGGCAATTCTCACGTCACCGGCAACGCGGCCGGTAGTGGGTCAAGCAGCAGGTCCCACCCCTGCGGCACGTTCCGCGGCCTCCACCACGTTGACCAGCAGCATGGCCCGGGTCATGGGACCCACACCGCCGGGGTTGGGAGACATCCACGCGGCACGATGTGCGGCCTCAGGCTCGATGTCCCCGGTGAGTTTGCGCTTGCCGGTCTGGGGATCCTCCACCCGGGACACTCCGACGTCCAACAGGATGGCGCCCTCACGGATCTGATCCGCCTTGACCATGTGCGGCTGACCGGCCGCGGCCACCACCACATCCGCTGCAGCCAAGAGGGCATCCAGGTTCCGCGTGCCCGTGTGCGCCAGCGTGACCGTGGCGTTGATGGCCTTGCGGGTCAACAACAGCCCGATCGGCCGCCCCACGGTCACACCGCGTCCGATCACCAGGACGTTCTTGCCCTTGAGGTCGATGTCATGGCGCAACAGCAGTTCCACAATCCCGTGCGGGGTGCACGGCAGCGGGGAATCCATGGGGTCACTCACGTTGAGCACCAGCTTGCCCAGGTTGGTGGGGTGCAAGCCGTCAGCGTCCTTGGCGGGGTCGATCTTGCCCAGGATGCGATTGGTGTCAATGTGATCGGGCAGCGGCAACTGCACGATGTAGCCGGTGCACGCAGGATCGGCGTTGAGGGATTCGATCTCCGCTTCCAGATCCTCCTGGGTGATCGCTGCAGGAAGATCGCGGCGGATGGAGGTGATGCCCACTTCAGCACAGTCCTTGTGCTTGCCTCCCACGTAGGAGTGGGATGCCGGATCATCACCCACCAGCACCGTGCCCAGCCCGGGAACCTGGCCCTGAGCTGCCAGAGCAGCCACGCGTTCGGTCAGCTCACCCTTGATGGCGGCCGCCGTGGCCTTGCCGTCCAGAACACCTGCTGCCATCACCACTCCTCGAGCCCGCTGTAGAGCGGGAAGTCAGCGGCCAGCTTGTCCACGCGAGCGCGCAGGGCATCGACGTCGGGCTGCGGCTTAAGAGCGGTGGCGATGATCTCCGCGACCTCCTGGAACTCTGTGGCACCAAAACCACGGGTGGCCAGGGCCGGGGTGCCGATGCGCAGACCGGAGGTGACCATGGGCGGGCGGGGGTCAAACGGAACAGCGTTGCGGTTCACGGTGATGCCCACCTGGTGCAAAAGGTCCTCGCCCTGCTTGCCGTCCAATTCGGAGTTGCGCAGGTCCACCAGCACCAGGTGAACATCCGTACCACCAGTCAGCACGGACACACCGGCCTGGGCAACATCAGAGGCAGCCAGACGTTCGGCAATGATCGCAGCACCTTCCAAGGTGCGCTCCTGGCGCTGCTTGAACTCCTCCGTGCCGGCAATCTTGAAAGCCACGGCCTTGCCTGCAATGGCGTGCATGAGCGGCCCACCCTGGTGGCCCGGGAACACGTTGGAGTCGATCTTCTTCTTGAACTCCTCAGTGGTCAGGATGACACCGGAGCGCGGACCGGCCAGGGTCTTGTGCACCGTGGAGCTCACGACGTCGGCATGCGGTACCGGGTTGGGGTGCAGCCCTGCGGCCACCAGACCGGCAAAGTGCGCCATGTCCACCCACAGCTTGGCCCCGACCTCATCCGCGATGGAGCGGAAGGCCTCAAAGTCAAGCTGCCGGGAGTAGGCGGACCAACCGGCCACAATCACCTTGGGCTGGCTGGCGCGGGCCACCTCACGCACCTGATCCATGTCCAGGCGGTGGGTGTCCGGGTCCACCTCGTACGCGGCAATGTTGTAGAGCTTGCCGGAGATGTTCAGCTTCATGCCGTGGGTCAGGTGACCGCCGTGGGCCAGAGACAGGCCCATCAAGGTGTCCCCCGGCTCCATCAGCGCAGTCATGACCGCGCTGTTGGCCTGCGCACCGGAGTGCGGCTGGACGTTGGCGTGGAAGGCACCGAACAGGGCGGTGGCGCGGTCACGTGCCAGGTTCTCCACCACGTCCACGTGCTCACAACCGCCGTAATAACGACGCCCCGGGTAACCCTCCGCGTATTTGTTGGTCAGCACCGAACCCTGGGCTTCCAGCACTGCGCGGGGCGCAAAGTTCTCAGAGGCAATCATTTCCAAGGTGTCGCGTTGGCGTCCAACCTCCGCGCTGATCGCCGCAGCGACCTCCGGATCAACTTCTGAGAGAGGGCGGTTGGTGACATCGGCGAAGGGTGTGGGGCTCATGCGATTCCTCCTGGGCTCACGGGCTCAGGGACCGCAAGCAATCTGGCCAATGGGTGGGTGATTCCCGGGTGGGGCCGCACCGGATGGTGGCTGTGGATGGTCGATCGAATCGAACGAGTTCATTCTATGACCCAGGGCTGCGCACAACGAGGCCACGTCAAGAATCAATGGAAGCCAGCGCCGCACCGGCCTGGATCGGCTCTCCGACCTGGATCAGGTGACCTAACGTCCCTGACGTGTGCGCCGTCACATCGGTTTCCATCTTCATGGCATCCACCACGGCCACGGTTTCTCCTTGGGTGACGGCGGCGCCGTCGTCGGCAATCCAGCGGACCAAGGTGCCCGGGGCAGGTGCGGTGAGGTGAGAGGGATTCGACTCGGTACTGTCCGGGGAAGCGGGACCGGCGCCGGTTCCCAAACCGGCCAGCAGCCCCTGCGGAAGCGCCAGGAGCATCCGGCGACCGTCAATTTCAATCGGGATGCGTTGCAGGGGTGCTTGCGCCGCGGGTTCGGGGCGTGCCTGTGCCTCCAGGGACGGCATCAGGGTGGATTCGATCCACTGTGTGTGGACCGTCAAGTTCCCTGACCCTGCCGATCCATCCTCACCACCTGCGAACTCCTGACGGTCCAGGACCATCTGGGCAAAGGGAATCACGGTGGCAGGCCCCTCGACCACGGTCTCCCGCAGGGCTCGGCGAGCGCGGGTCAGTGCTGCGGCGCGAGAATCAGCATGGACAATCAATTTGGCCATCATGGAGTCGAAGGCCGGCTGCACGGCATCCCCTGTCTCCACACCGGCATCCCACCGCACACCGGGTCCGCCGGCCACCGTGAGGCGGCGGATCTCCCCCGGGCTGGGCAGGAACCCGCGCCCGGGGTCCTCGGCGTTGATGCGGAATTCGACGGCGTGCCCGCACGGGTCAGGGGTCTGGCTGAAGGAAAGCCCGTGACCAAAGGCAATGTTGAACTGCTCCTTGACCAGGTCAATTCCGGTCACCGCCTCCGTGACCGGATGTTCAACCTGCAAACGGGTGTTGACCTCCAGGAAGGACAACGTGCCATCGGCTGCCAACAGGTATTCCACCGTTCCCGCACCTCGATAGGAGACCTCCGCGCAGATGCGCCGGGCGGATTCATGCAGTTCACGGCGTTGATCTGCACTCAGCCCGGGAGCTGGTGCCTCCTCAATGAGTTTCTGGTTGCGGCGCTGCACCGAACAGTCGCGGTCACCGACCACCACCACGTGCCCTGTGCCATCCCCCAGGACCTGAACCTCAACATGCCGGGGTTCTTCCAGGAACCGCTCCATGAAACATTCGCTGCGGCCGAAGGCGGCCTGGGCCTCCCGCCCGGCAGCACAAAATGCCTCCTCCACCTCATTGAAGGACCTGACCACTTTCATGCCGCGGCCACCACCACCGTGGGCGGCCTTGATGACCACCGGAAGTCCGTGCTCTTGTGCGAACTCCACCGCCTGGTGGGCGTCCTGCAGCGGCTCCTCCGTCCCCGCAGCCAAGGGCGCACCCACACGCTGGGCAATGCTGCGTGCCGTCATCTTGTCCCCCAGCGCACGAATGCTCTGCGGGATGGGGCCGATCCACGTGAGCCCTGCGGCCTCCACGGCTTGGGCAAAATCAGCACTTTCGGACAGGAACCCATAACCGGGATGGACAGCCTCAGCACCGCTGCGGCTGGCTGCATCCAGCAGTGCATCCGCGGACAGATAGGTCTGCGCAGCGGTGGCCCCCGGCAAGGCGTGGGCCTCATCCGCCAGGCGGACGTGCATGGCATCAGCATCCTGATCCGCATAGACGGCCACGGAGGTGTGCCCTGCCTCCGCGCAGGCCCGAATCACCCGAACGGCGATTTCCCCACGGTTGGCAATCAAGATCTTGGTCATCGGGGGTCTCCTGGTTCTGTGCCGTTCAGGGGGAGGTGCTCTGTGCCGTTCGACCCGTGCTGCCGTCCAGCCGGGTCCGGCACAGTGAATCGAATGCGAACCCCCGGTGGTAATTGGGCAGCCAGGTCCAGATCCTGGCGGGTCACGGCTCCCACGATCGGGTAGCCACCCGTCAAGGGATGATCTGGCAAGAACAGCACGGGTTGACCATCAGGTGGGACCTGGATGGCTCCCGTGACCGCGCCCTCACTGGGCAGCTCCCCCGTGACTCGGCGCTCCAGGGCCACCTCACCGAGCAGGCGCAGGCCCACTCGGTCCGATCGAGTGGTCACTTCCCAGTCCTGTCCCACCAGCGCTTCCAAGGCGGCAGGTGTGAACCAGTCCTCCCGCGGTCCCAACGTGATGGCCAGGTCCACGGTGTCCCCGGGAGCCGGCAGATCGCGTTGCACGCCCAGCGGTTCAACCGCGTACGGTGCAGCCTCCGGATCCCCCACCGCAATGTGATCGCCGGCTTTCAAGGGGCTCGGACCCAATCCGGCCAAGGTGTCCGTGGCAAGACTGCCCAGGGCACTTTCCGCTTGGATCCCGCCGCGCACTGCCAGCACGTAGCGCAATCCACGCTGCGGGTATCCCAAGCTCAAACGGTCACCGCTGTCCACCGCAAACGGGAGGCCCCCGGACACTTTGTGGTGGGCACCGTTGGTTGCGGTGAGCTGCATCTGCCCCATGGCGCCCGTGACCACTGCAACGCTCGGCGCCCCGTGGTATTCGAGTTCCACCGCACCGATGCACTCGATCACCGGAACCTGGGCATGGTTGCCCACGGCCTGGTTGGCCTGGCGCATGGCGGTTCGATCCGCCGCACCAGAGGTGGAGACCCCCAGTGCCGCGTGCCCGGCTCGCCCGGTGTCCTGAATCAGCATCTGCAGGCCAGGGGAAATCACTGTCAAGGCGTTTCCGTCAGGGCTGGAGCTGGAAACAGCTGCGGGGGTCGGCTCACCAGCGGCGTCGTCGTGAGTTGCAGAAGGTGCCCCACTCACGACGACGCCGTCCCGCGTCTCCCGCTCAAAGCGCACCACGGTCCCGGGTGCCATGAGTGCCGGAGGCTCGCGGTGAATGTCCCACAAGAGATCCCGGGTGTGACCGATCAGCTGCCAGCCTCCCGGGCTCTCACGTGGGTAGATCCCGGTGAACGGGCCGGCCAGACCCACGGCACCTGCAGGAACCCGTGTGCGAGGTGAGGAGCGCCGGGGCACTTGAAAGATCGGGTCCGAACTCTTGGCATAACCGAACCCGGGCGCAAACCCTGAGAAGGCCACCGTCCACTCGGCCGCCAGATGCCGTTGAATGAGCGACTCCTCCGAAAGCCCCAGGAGGTCAGCCACAGATGCCAAGTCCTCACCGTCGTAGGTCACGGGGATGGTGATGTGGCGCGCCTGTCCGTCACAGGACGTGGAGACATCGGTGGATTCCAGTTGGGTCATCAGCGCCTCGGCCGTGACGCGGGCAGGATCAAAGTGGACCAGCACTGTGCTGGCACCGGGCACCAACTCCCTAATGCCGGCAATGTTCTGCCAGGCACGGTTCAACTCCACGGCTTGTTCCAGACTGTCCGCCTGTGCCAGCAGCGCGGTGTCGGATGCCCTGAGGAATTTCATCGTGCTCCGGCAAAAGGCGCGATGGTGACTCCTGCGCTCTCCAGCACACGGCGGGTCTCAGCAGCCATGGCCACGGAACCGGGGCTGTCCCCGTGAACGCAGATCGACTGGGCTTCCAGGCGGATCTTGCTGCCGTCAATGGCCTCGAGCTGGCCATCCTCCACCAGTCGCAACATTCTTTGTGACACTGCGGCGGGGTCATGCAGCACCGCCCCGTCCTGGGATCGTGAGACCAACTGTCCGTCCGGCAGGTAGGCACGGTCGGCGAAGGCTTCAGCAGCCACCGTCAACCCCGCCTCCTGGGCGACCCGCAGCACCACACCGCCGGCCAAACCAAGGAGAACCAGGTTCGGATCAATCGCTCGCACTGCGGCCACCACGGCTTCAGCCTGCCGCTGGTCCCGGGCGATGGTGTTGTACAGCGCGCCGTGCGGCTTGACGTAGGTCATTCGCCCGCCGGCGGCACGAGCCAACCCGTCCATGGCGCCGAGCTGGTACTCCACGTGCGCCTGCAACGTTGCTGAGTCCAGGTCCACCGCAGTGCGTCCAAAGTTCTGGTAGTCGCGGTAGCTGGGGTGGGCCCCCACACTCACACCACCAGACACGGCCGCCCGGACAGTATCCCGGATGCCTTCCGGAGAGCCTGCGTGGAAGCCACAGGAAATATTGGCGCTGGTCACGATCGAGAGCATGGACTCGTCGTCACTGACCAACCGGTCGGGGGTGTTCTCCCCGAGGTCGGAGTTCAGGTCAATTTTCAGCATGGTTTCCTCCTGTCAAGCCGGTATGTCAGCCGGTCACACCCAAGAACGCAAAGATGGGGCCAATCGAAACGCTGCCCATGTACCAAGTCAGCAACGTCACGATGGTGCCCGGGATCAACAACCGCCTCGGATACTTCTGAACTCCCAGTAGATCAGGCCGGAACCAGCCGATGTACATGAAGACCGTCAGTCCCACCGGCAGAATTAGGCCGTTGAACCACCCACAAAGACCAGCAACGCCGCCGGAGCGGTGCCGATGAGCAAGTAGACCACCAACGAAACGGCGATGAATCCGACCGTGACCAGCTGCAGAGGCCACCCCGTGGAGACTTTGCGACTGAAGGTGGAAAGGAATGTGGCCGAGGTGTACGCAGCGCCGATCACGGAGCTCAGTGCCGCCGCCCAGAAGATGGCACCGAAGATGCGCATCCCGGTTTCGCCCAGCACGGCACCAAAGGCTTGTCCCGCAGGATTCGCAGCCTGCCCCGAAACGTCCAAGGCGACCCCTGATGCCACCACACCCAAGATGGCAAGGAACAAGACGTATCGCATGACGGCAGTGACCAAAATGCCGTTGGTCGCCGACTTCATGACCCCAGCCGCATGTTCGGGACCTGTCAGACCAGAGTCGAGGTAGCGATGAGCACCTGCGTAGGTGATGTAACCCCCAACTGTGCCACCGACGACTGTTGTGATGGTGGCAAAGTTGAGCTGGTCCGGGACAACCGTCTGTTGCAGGGCCTCCCCCACGGGCGGCTGGGAGACCACGGCAACCACAACAGTCATACCAATCATTCCGATTCCCAGAATGACCAGGACAATGTCCATGACTCGTCCGGCCTTCTTGACCAAGAAGATCACGATGGCCAATCCACCGGTGAGCAATCCCCCAGTTTTGGGGTCGATGCCAAGCAGTGCATTCAAGCCAAGCCCACCGCCAGCAATGTTGCCGATGTTGAAGGCGAGGCCACCGATGACTACCAAGATCGCGATCAGATATCCAGAGAACGGAATGGCCTGATTGGCCAAGTCACCGGCCCGTCGACCCGATGATGTGATCATTCGCCAGATGTTCAGCTGAACGGCTATGTCGATCAGAACAGACGCCAGGATCGCAAACGCAAACGCAGCACCCATCGTTGCCGTGAATGTTGCCGTTTGCATGATGAAGCCCGGTCCGATGGCTGAGGTGGCCATGAGGAAAATAGCGCCCACGACAGCACCACGTGAGACACGTTTTTTTAGATCCGAGGACCCCTGTCCGATCGCATCGTCGGAGAGCTTGTGACTGGACCTAGCCATGTTGAGACCCCTTCAGCCGAGAAGTGCCAGCAGATGTGATCCTCATCATAGAACACTTCAGGCCTGATTGTTCAACAATATTTGAGACCTTGCATGCCCACACCACGGGTCGACCAAGCAGCATCTGGCCCAGACAGGGACCGCGAGGCTGACCAGTAGAATCACGCCGTGACGCATCGTGATGCTCTGACCGACCACCTACGCCAAAAGATCATCAACGGCGAACTGCTACCGGGTTCGCGCCTGTCCGAGTCCGCGCTGGCCAACCAGATGGATGTCTCTAGGAACACTCTGCGGGAGACTTTTCGGGCTCTCACAGAGCAAGGACTCCTGGGACACGTTCCGTACCGAGGCGTGTCCGTAAAAGCTCCAACGGAGGCCGACGTCCTGGACATCTACCGTTGCCGACGAACAGTGGAGTGTTCTGTCATGGGGCAGGCTCACCCACAGCACCCTGCCGTGGAGCGGATGCTTCGCGCGGTCCAGGAAGCTGAATCGCATGTGACCGACAAGAATTGGTTGGGAATGGGCAGCGCGAACATGGCGTTCCACGAAGCGATCGTGGCTTTGTCTGACAGCCCCCGCCTGATCCGCATGTTCCGCAATGTCTCGGCAGAACTCCGCTTGGTCTTCCTCATGATCGAAGACCCAGGAGCACTTCATGAACCATTCGTGAAGAGCAACCGGGAGATCCTGGAAGCCTTGCTCAGCGATGGCCCCGAAGCCGGGGCAGATGCACTGGAGCAGTATCTGCTCGAGTCTGAACGCTGGGTACTCGGCGCCTACGGGCGCCGACGCATCGACTGAGGACCTCAGGTGGCCAGCCACCCCGTATGCCGCAGCACACACACCCAATTTCTGGCAGGTGCAAGACGTGTGCGCACGCGTGCTTTAATCTGGATCAACACCTGAAACTGGGGAAGGGTGTTCCTCAACCGTGAACTTCTCCAGCCTTTCGACGCACAGCCGCGCCCGATCCCTCAGGTCCTTGGCGGCTGCTGCCGCATCACGACGGACAGGGTAGGGGCTCGTTAGTACAGGAGCACCTGTGAACGCACTACCCACCGCCCCTTTCACAGCCTCGATTCCGCAGGTTCGCGCGGACGAGGCACAGGAGAAGCCCTCAGACGGTCTGCGCACCACCTACGCCGCCGTCATCTTTGACATGGACGGTGTGATCACCGATACCGCTGCCGTGCACGCCACCGCGTGGAAGCTGCTGTTCGACGCCGTTCTGGGCGATGACCGCCTGGAACCACTGACGGCTGGGTCCACCATTGACCGCAGTGAATTCGAGATCACCACCGACTACCGTGATTTTGTGGACGGTCGGCGTCGTGAAGACGGGATCCGTACGCTGCTGGCCTCCCGCGGTGCAGTGCTGCCGGAGGGCACGGACGACGACGCCCCCGGTGAGTGGACTGTTCAGGGCCAGGCCGCCCTGAAGAACACGTACTTCGGGGAAGCCCTGGAGGAGCAGGGTGTGCGCGTGTTCGACGGCACGGTCAAGCTGATCGAGCGTCTGCGTGAAGCCAAGGTCCCCGTGGGTCTGGTGACCGCGTCCCGCAACTCCGGAAACGTTTTGGAGCGGGCGGAACTGAGCCACCTGTTCGACCACATCGTGGACGGGGCCACGGCTGCCAAGCTGGGCCTGCCCGGCAAGCCCGCCCCGGACACGTTCCTGTTGTGTGCCCAGGAGCTGGGTGTGGATCCCGCTCAAGCGGTTGTGGTGGAGGACGCCGTGGCCGGCGTGGAAGCCGGTGTGGCCGGTGGATTCGGGCTGGTGGTGGGCATTGCCCGCCACGGTGACCGCCAGGCCCTCTACAACGGTGGCGCCCACATGGTGCTCAACGACGTTGCAGAGTTGGACCTGGGTGCTGCCCGCGAGGACTCTTGGAAGCTGATCTTTGACGGGTTCGACCCCGCCGTCCAGGCCCGCCGTGAGTCGCTGCTGACTTTGTCCAACGGCTACATGGGTGTCCGCGGCTCACACTCCGAGCGCTCCGCGGATGGCATCCACTACCCCGGCAACTACCTCTCCGGTGTGTTCAACCGCGTGGTGAGCCACATCAACGGGCGCGACATTGAACACGAGTCCATGGTCAACGCCCCCAACTGGACCCACCTGGACCTGCGGGTTTCCGGTGGCACCTGGTTGTCCGAGGGCGGGTTGGAGTACGCCCAGGAGCGCACCGAGCTGGATCTGCGCACCGGTGTGCTGACCCGCACCATGACCCTGACGGATCTTCACGGGGACGCCACGGAATCCGGCGAGCGCCCGCAGCTGCATGTGTGCCAGCGCCGCCTGGTTTCCCTGCGCCTGCGCCACCTGGGCGCCCAGGAAACCACCATCACGGCCCTGAACTTCAACGGCCGCATCCACGTGCGCACCGGCATTGACCCCGCCGTGACCAACGACGGCGTCAAGGAGTACAAGGAGCTCAACGCCCACCACCTGACCACGGTGGAGTCCACCACCCTGCCGGATGAGGCCGAGACCCTCATGGGTCTGGTGACCACCAACCAGTCCCAGATCCAGATCGCCACCGCCCAGCGCACGGTGGTCCACGGTGGTGCCGCCATTCGGGCACGCCGTGAGATCCGCCCCGGTGGCACCGAGTTCCGCCGCCACCAGATCGGTGTGCGCCAAGGCGAGCCCGTGGTGGTGGACACCACCACCGCAGTGGTCACCAGCCGCGATGCTGCCATCGGCTCGCCCCGTGACGGTGCGCTGTCCCAGTTGGACCGCAGCCCCCGCGGTTTCCAGGGCCTGCTGCCCGGTCACGAGTTGGCATGGCAGCGCCTGTGGGACCGTTACGACGTCGACCTGGAACCGGACGAGGCCCCCGAGGAGCTTCTGACCCAGCTGGCGCTGCGCACCCACGTGTTCCACACCGCGCAGACCCTGGCCCCCCACCTGTCCACCCGCGATGCCGGTGTGCCGGCACGTGGTCTGCACGGTGAGGGCTACCGCGGGCACATTTTCTGGGATGACGTCTACATCCTCCCCCTGATCTCCCTGCACGAACCCCACGTGACACGCTCCCTTTTGTCCTACCGGTGGCGCCGTTTGCCCATGGCCTACTACCGGGCACAGGAGTTCGGGCTGAAGGGTGCCGCGTTCCCGTGGCAGTCGGGTTCGGATGGCCGTGAGGAGACCCCGCCGGAGCTCTACAACCACCACTCACAGCGGTGGCTGCCGGACAACTCCTGGCGACAGTTCCACGTGGGTCTGGCCATTGCCTACAACGCGTGGCACTACTACGAGACCACCGGGGACATCGACTGGCTCTCCGGCCAGGGTGCCGAGCTGCTCATTGGCATCACTCGCCTGTTCGCCTCGCTCACGGAGTTCGACGAAGCCGATGGCCGCTACCACATCAACGGTGTGATGGGCCCGGATGAGTACCACGACGGCCCGCGCGGCCAGCACGGTGGAGGCCTGAAGGACAACGCCTACACCAACGTGTTGGCGGCATGGCTGTTCCGCCACTCTGCGCACATCTTCCACGACATGGTGGATCACCAACGAGAAGAGCTGATGGCCCGGTTCGGCGTGACGGAGGACGAACCCGCCCGTTGGCTGGAGATGTCCCAGAAGCTCTCCATCGCCTTCAACTCCGATGGCACGATTTCCCAGTACGACGGGTATGACGACCTGGACGAGCTGGACTGGGACTACTACGAGAAGAAGTACCGCAACATCGGCCGCCTGGATCTCCTGTTGGAGAACGAGGGCGACATGACCAACAACTACAAGCTGGCCAAGCAGGCCGACACCATCATGTTGGTCTACCTGTTGGGCCCGGAGGGCCTGATCGAGGAACTGGGTCGCATGGGCTACCAGATCGATCACGACGTGGTGGAACGCACGGTGGACTTCTACATCGCCCGCTCCTCCCACGGTTCTTCCCTGTCCAAGGTGGTCAACGCCGCCGTGCTGGCGTGGCTGGCACCGGACCGGTCCTGGGCCTCCTTCCAGGACGCCCTAGTGGTGGACATGGACGACACCCAGGGCGGCACCACCGGCGAAGGCATCCACATGGGTGCCATGGCCGGGTCCGTGGACGTGGTCACCCGTGCCTACGCCGGCATGCGTGTGCGCGGTGACTGGTTGGAGTTCAGCCCGCACCTGCCGCGGCAGCTGGATGCCGTGAACTTCACGGTGCTCTACCGCAGCCAGGTCATCCGCGTGTGCATCGATCACGAGGTCCTGGAACTGGAGGGCAGCTCCAAGCGGGCCGAACCCGTGACCATCCACATGCAGGGCGCCGAATACGTCCTGAAGGGTGGCCAGAAGATCGCGGTCTCCATCCGCAACCGCTGACCTCAGTCGGCAAGACCGTTTCACGACGACGACGCCCCGGTCATCCCCCTACGCCATCGAGCGGCGGGAGGACCGGGGCGTCGTCGTTGTTCTGTGCGGTGGGTGGAGACTCAGCGGTGGAGGTCGCGGTGCTGTGCAGAGAGTTCCAGATAGGTTGCGGCGTTGGCCGTGACCTTCTGCTGCTCCTGGTCCGTGAGTTCACGGCGAACCTTGGCGGGGATGCCTGCCACCAGTGAACCGGGTGGGATGATCGTGCCTTCCAGGACCACAGCACCTGCTGCCACCAGGGAGCCGGAACCCACCACGGCACCGTTGAGAACGGTTGCAGACATGCCGATCAACACGTTGTCCTCCACCGTGCAGCCGTGCAAGACCGCGGCATGCCCCACGGAGACTCCCGAGCCGATGGTGCAGGGAAACTCTGGATCCGAGTGGACGGTGCAGTTGTCCTGCAGATTGGAACCGGCACCCAGGCGAATGGGCGAGCGATCAGCTCTGAGAACCGTGCCGTAGAAGATCCCCGCGCCCTCCCCCACGTGGACATCGCCGATCACGGTGGCGTTGGGGGCCACAAAGGCATCCTGTGCAATCTGAGGGGACGTTGCGTCCCAGGCAGCAATCACGGGTTCCACGGTGCTCCTCCTTGAGCAATCAGGCAACGTCTGGGTCAGCCAACAGCAGCTATGGTGCGGGCGTACTCAACATAAGCCTCATGCGCGAATCCCGGAAGCAGTTGGGACTGCACCACCCAACCGTGAATGACGGACAGGACGGCTTGGGAGAACATGCCCACCCAGTCGGTGGCTTCCTGCTGGCTCAGACCCAGTTCAGCAACGGCCCAGGCTGCAAACTGGTCACTGATCAGGCTGCGCACGGCTTCCAGGTGCACTCCCAGAGCGCCTTGGACGTGGGTCTCCACAGCGGCCTCACCCCAGGTGATCAGCAGCAGACGTGCCAGGCGGGGTTCAGCGGCCAAGGATTCCAGCACGCCCACCAGCCACTGCTCGGGGTCAAAGGGATGGGTGACCCGCTGCTGGGCCAGCTCAAAGACCTGATCCAATGCTGTGGTGGCGCAGGCCAGTACCAGCTCCGACTTGCCTCCCGGGAAGTGGTTGTAAATCGCACCGGCGGAGAGCCCAGTGGCTGCAATGACCTCGTGCATGGAGGCTCCGCGGTAGCCCTCCGCCAGGAAGCACTCCGTGGCAGCGTCCACCATGGCACGGCGACGGTTCTGACGGTATTGCTCACTGACCTTGGGCATGGACAAATCCTACGCAGTCAGTGGAAGGCCCGGGCGGGGCGTGCAACAGTTGAGGGATGACTGCCCCTGACGCCGATGTGAATTGTCTGGCCGATTTTGCCCGTGCCGGTCTGGATGCCGCCCATCTTGACCGCCCGTTGGAGCCCACGCATCCGGGGGCACCACCCCTGGGCTGGGGTGTTGTGGGACCAGGGGCCATTGCCCAACGGGTGGTGCCGGAGATAGCCATGCTCCCGGATGCACGACTTGTTGCAGTCTCCTCCCGGTCTCGGTCACGGGCCCAGGAATTCGCAGACCGTCAGGGATTTGTGCGGGCCTATTCAGATGAGGATTCTGGAGAGCTCACCGGGCTCCAGGCTCTGGCACAGGACCCGGAGGTGGAGGTGGTCTACGTGGCCTCACCGCACGGTCATCACCACAACCACGTCTCTGAGTTGCTGCGTGCCGGCAAACACGTGGTGTGTGAAAAGGCCTTAGCGATATCTGCAGAACAGGTCCGTGACCTGTTGGACCTGGCCCGCGCCCAGGGAGTCTTGCTCATGGAGGCGGTGTGGACCGCCATGACCCCCGGGTTCCGCAGAATCATGCACTTGGTGGAGCAGGGCACCATCGGCACGGTCAGTGCCGTCACCGGCGCCATTGGTTTTCACGCCACACCGGATCCCACACACCGGTTGTTCAATCCGAGCGACGGCGGCGGCGTCACCCTGGACATGCTGGTCTACCCCCTCTTGTACGCAGATGCCCTGCTCGGTGAGGTGAAGACGCACACGGTCACCGGGCACATGGGGCCCACCGGGGTGGATGACGACCTTGCCGTGCAACTGCAATGCGCCAAAGGGTGGGCGCAGCTCTCGGCCACCCTGCGCCGAGTTCCGGCCACAGGCATCACCCTGTCAGGAACTCAGGGTTGGTTGCGTGTGGAGGGACGGCTGAACAATCCGCCGCAGGTGGAATGGATGACCCAGCAGCGCCGGACCGAAGGTTTGGACCCGGTCACAGAGACCATCCCCATGGTGGGCGCCGGATATGTCCCACAGATGCGGGAGGCCACACGCTGCATCAGGGAAGGCTTGGTGGAGTCACCGTTCGTCCCGTGGGCGCTGTCCCTCTCCAGAGCCGAATTTTTCGACCAGGTACGCGCCCAAATCAGCTGACGGCGGTCACCGAGTCGAAGTGTCCACGAATGTCACTGGACTCACGCACCACCAGCTTGGTGGGCAACACCAACGGCCGGTTGGAGGTGGGCAGAGCCCCCTTGATCATGGCCACAAGGTTCTTGGCCGCCGTGGTCCCCACCGCATGCATGGGAGCCGCAATGGTGGACATGCTGGGGCTGAGGAAGGACAGGTACATGATGTTGTCGTACCCGATCACGGCGACGTCGTCGGGAACCTGTAGTCCCATCTCATGAACGGTGCGCACAAAACCCATGGCAACGAGGTCGTTGTAGCAGATCACACCGGGGGTGCGGTTTGCTGACCAAGCCAGGGCGGCTGCGCGCCCGCCGGCCACCGTGGGCGTGGCAGGACCGATGCGGTGGATCCGCAGGTGGTGCTCAACGCCGGCTTCCCGCACCGCACGCCACCGCATGCCATCCGCCCAGGAGGCTTCCGGCCCGGCCACATAGGTGATGTCCTTGCAGCCCTGTGCGGCCAGGTGTTCCACGGCCCGGCGTGTCCCGGTGGGATTGTCCGTGACCACGGAAACCACCCCGGAGACCGCGCGGTTCATGATGATGGTGGGCTTCTGCTTGGCAGTCATCCGGATGGCGGAATCGGACATCCGGGAGGAGGTCAGCAGCACACCGTCCACCAACGGCAAGACCCGCTCCAGGGCTTCACGCTCACGGCGGTCCGATTCCTGCGAGTTGGCCAGCAGCAGGGTGTATCCGGCTTCGGCCGCAGCTTCCTCGGCCCCGCGGATCAGATCGAAGAACGCGGGATTGGAGATGTCCGTGACCACCAGTGCAATCATCTGGCTGCCGGTGCGGCCATCGGCATTGCGGGAAATGGTGCGGGCCCGGTAGCCCAGTTCATCAGCGGCTTCCCGAATCCGCTCCGCGGTCTCATAAGAAACTCGACCTGGGCGGGCGAAAGCACGCGAAACGGTGGACGGGGCCACCCCCGCCAGCTTTGCGACGTCGTAAATGGTGGGTGCGCTACCTCGGGATCTCCGACGTGGCTGCGCTGCCCCCGACCGTTGGTCGCCTGGATCCGCCTCATTCGTGCTGTGGTCGTGATTCACCCATCTAGTTTCTCGCACCGGAGCCGACATGACCAACCCGCTGCCCCAGCGCGACGCCCGGATGACGGACCGTTCATCGAATCCTGCCGCACGAACATCAGCCCACAAAATCGGCCCCACAAGCCCTGTGGTGAAGTTCACGGTGGTCCACACATGGGAGGACAGATGCACCCGCAACCCACACTTCTCTTGCGAATTCATGAGAATTGGCCAGGTGTCAGCTACAAGAATGGGGACGGAGTTGATGCGGCGGGATGAACAGTGCGATGCAAGACTGTGCGGGATAGTCCACGACCATGCCTTTGGGAAGGCCACGAATCCCCACGCCTCGGGTAGCTGGCTTACGGTCCTACGTATTGAAGGAAACTGCCATGGCTGCTGCCCCGACCCGTCGAGCTTGGCGAGAAGCAGAGAAGAAGAAGACCGGTCTGCGGTGGGCGGCCCTGGCAGCCGCTGGTTTCATTGTGGTGGGCGGTGGCGGTCTGTGGCTGGTCACCCAGAACGAATCCGAGACCAACGCCATCCCGTCCAGCTGTGATTCCACCCAGCGGGTTTCCTTGGTGGCAGAACAAGCCATGGCCGATGTCCTGGCCAACAAGCCCGTGGACGGCGAGTCCTGCATTCAGCTGGACATCACCTCAGAGCCCAGCACCCAAACAGCTGTGCGCGCCTCCTCCGGAGAACTCAGCCAGCCCTTGTGGATTCCGGACTCCAGCAGCCGCGTTCCATCAGCTTTGATGGATGATGCCGTGTCTGTTCACACCGACTCCTTGGCATCCTCCCCTGGCGTCGTGGTGGGTCAAGGTTCCGTGGAGGCCGACGGGACCTGGACCGATGTGGTGGCCGATCAGTCCACGCGCATGGGCAATCCGGACCGCGACGGCGGCGCTCACCTGGCCTTGCTGAGCGTGGCCTCGGAAGTCACTGCCGGGGACGCCGAACAGACTCAGGCCGCAGAAGCACTGACTCCGCGAGCTCAGACCCAGGGTGTGAACAGCCCCATTCTCTCCGGTCCGGAAATGCTGGCTGCCGTTGATCAGGACGGCGACCGGGCGATCGTCTCCGAGCGCGACTACCTGGACTACGCGGCACAGAACGACGGCGCTGACCTGGCGGCCGCCGTACCCGGTGACGGCACTTCCTTCCTGGACTACCCGCTCTTGGCCTCCGGGGATTCCTTGGAGAGCAACGACGCCGTCCGGACGGCAGCCGATGAAATCAGCCAGTGGTTGGGCACAGACGAGGGCAAACAAGCCCTCTCTGAGAACAACCTGCGCACTGCAGACGGGGAGATCAGCAACGACTCCGCCGTGCAGGACCCCGCCCGTCTGCCCGCGCCCAACGAGGACCTGGCCACCACGATCGTGGAGAGTTACCGCAATCAGGCAGCGCCGATGAACGCGTTGGTGGCCTTGGACGCCTCCGGTTCCATGGGCACGGTGGAGGCCAATGGTCAGTCCCGTTGGGACACCACCATCCAGACCCTGATGTTGGGCAGTCAGTTGTTCCCGGCCCGAGACTCCATGGGTGTGTGGCTGTTCTCGGATGACCTGGGCGGTGACACCCCTTACGAAGAGTTGGTGCCCACCCGCGGCATGGAGGAAGGCGTGGATGGTCAGACCCAGCGCGAGGTCCTGCAGTCCGCCCTGGCGCAGGCCCAGTACAAGCAGGGCGGTCAGACCAACCTGTACGAAACCGCACTGGCAGCCTTCCGCAACCAGCAGGAGAACTACCAGGACGGCCAGCTCAACATTGTGTTGCTGGTCTCTGACGGCGCTCAAGAGGTCTACAAGGGTGACTCCATGAGCCTGGAGGAAGTCACCGCCGACCTTCAGAACGAGCAGGACCCCAACCGTCCCGTGGTGATTGTTGCTCTGGGCATCTCCCCTAATGCGGACGCTGAGGCTCTGACCGCCATCGCGGAGTCCACCGGTGGCAGCTACCACCCGGCGACCACACCGGAGGAGCTGCAGGCGGCCTTTGTGGAAGCCTTGTCCGCCAACGATCCCGGCAGCGACCCGGCGCAGGGGGCCCAGCCCGAGCAGGGCTGATCCGCTCAGCGCCGGGCCGAGCCCCCACCCCCGTCAGTGGAAGAAGTGGCGTGCACCCGTGAAGTACATGGTCACGCCGGCTTCCTGAGCTGCGGCAATGACTTCCTCGTCCCGGATGGAGCCACCGGGCTGGACCACGGCCTTGACGCCGGCATCCAGCAGAACCTTCAACCCGTCTGCAAACGGGAAGAAGGCATCGGATGCCGCCACAGAGCCCTCAGCGCGTGCAGCACCGGACTCGGCCAAGGTGTTGGCACGTTCGATGGCCAGGCGGCAGGAGTCCACCCGATTGACCTGCCCCATGCCGATCCCCACGGTGGCGCCGTCCTTGGCCAACAGGATCGCGTTGGACTTCACCGGGCGCAGCGCGGTCCAGGCGAACGCCAGGTCCGCCAAGGTGGCCTCATCTGCGGCCTCACCGGCCACCAGCTGCCAGTTGGCAGGATCATCACCTGGAGCCTGCACGCGGTCACTGACCTGCATCAGGGCACCACCGGAGATCTGGCGGTATTCCAGAGGATCCTGGCCAAAGGAGGCCGGCAGCTGCAGAACACGCAGGTTCTTCTTGGTGCTGAAGATCTCCAGCGCTTCCGGTTCAAAGGCCGGTGCCACCACAACCTCAGTGAAAATCGGTTTGATGCTCTCCGCGGTGGCGGCCGTGACCGTGCTGTTCACCGCGATCACACCGCCGTAGGCGGACAAAGGATCACAGGCGTGTGCCTTGGCATGAGCGTTGGCAACGGCGGCTGCAGCACCCGGATCCGCCACGGCCAGACCGCAGGGGTTGTTGTGCTTGACCACTGCCACTGCCGGTTGCGTGAAGTCGTGGACCGCGCGCAGGGCAGCGTCTGCATCCACGTAGTTGTTGTAGGACATGGCCTTGCCCTGGAGTTGTTCCGCCTGGGCGATGCCGGGTGCTGCGGCATGGTCGACGTAGAGGGCAGCCTCCTGGTGGGGGTTCTCTCCGTACCGCAGGGATTCAGCCCGCTCAAAAGCCAGACCGGCGTACGGGGGGAAGGTCAACGGTGTGGTCGCCTGCTGCGAATCCTCCGGGAACTGCTGCTGACACCACGTGGCCACCGCGGTGTCATAGGCCGCGGTGTGCGCAAACGCGGCTGCCGCCAAACGACGCCGTGCCGCCAGGTCAAAGCCACCGTTGGAGGCAGCATCCACCACCTCTGGGTAGCGGTCGGGTTCCACCACAACGGCCACGGACGGGTGGTTCTTGGCGGCCGCGCGAACCATGGACGGACCGCCGATGTCGATCTGTTCCACCACGGCATCCGGCTCAGCCCCGGAGTTCACGGTGTCCACGAACGGGTAGAGGTTGACCACCACCAGGTCAAAAGGTTCAACCCCCAGATCCTGAAGCTGCTGGACATGGTCCTGCTTGCGGCGGTCCGCCAGAATGCCGGCGTGCACTCGCGGGTGCAGGGTCTTCACCCGGCCTTCCAGGCACTCGGGGAAACCGGTCAGATCCGCCACTTCGGTCACGGGGACACCTGCGGCGGCGATCTTCTGGGCGGTGGAGCCGGTGGACACAATGGCCACCCCGGCCCGGTTCAGCCCGGTGGCAAGCTCCTCCAATCCAGTTTTGTCGTAGACGGAAATCAGGGCGCGTTTGATGGGCGAACGATCCTGGGCGTTGGTCACGAGGTTTGGCTCCCGAAGTTGCAGGTGGGTGTCGGCCGGTGCCGGACTGGTGCCGCCGTGCATCTGCAGCGGCTGCTTCAGTTTACGGCGGCCACCAGCTTGGACACCGTCTCCACGTAAAGTTCCCGCTCCGCCATCTTGATGCGTTCATGGAGGCTGGATTCGTCGTCGTCGCTGAGCACAGGGACTGCCACCTGCGCCAAAATCTCCCCGGCGTCCACCTCCGGGACCACCCGGTGGACGGTGGCTCCTGTGACCTTGACCCCGTGCGCCAAGGCGTCCCGCACCCCGTGGGCACCTGGGAAGGACGGAAGCAGGGCGGGGTGCGTGTTGATCAGGTCCGGGGCAAAGGCCGCAACGAATTCGGCGTCCAGGATCCGCATGAATCCAGCCAGCAGCACCAGATCGGGCTGATGCTCGGCCACGGCGGCCTGCAACCCGCGGTTCCAAGCCGACCGGTTCGGGTACGCGGCGGGTTCCACCACAAAGGTCTGTGCCCCGGCCTGTGCGGCACGCTCCAGGCCTTGGCAGGGTTTGTCCGCTCCCACCGCCACCACCTGAGCGGGAATCCGTCCATCAGTCAGTGCGTCCAGGACTGCTTGCAAGGTGGTTCCGGAACCTGAGACAAGGGCAACGATCCGCATGATGGTGAGTTTACGCAGCCGGATGCAGCGCTGACCCTGAGCAGGAACTGGTTCCGCATAGAGTTGAGTCCATGAGTTCAGCACCGTCCAGGCCACCGTCACCGCCCCGCACGCCCACGCCCGGCCCCGATGGCTCCCAGGACTCCGGGAACTCCACCACAGCGGGGCACCGGGGTGGTCCGGACGCTGATCCTGCGCGCAAGCCACTGGGCATGGCGTTGCTGTCCCTGGGCGCAGCAGGTGCTGCCATGTTCATGACTTCCGGCCCGTTGTGGATGACGGTGGCCGGCGTGGTCTCCGGCGTGGCTGCCATGGTCTTCGCCGTCATGGCGCTGTTGGGCCTGCGCCGTGCCAGGCGCCGGTTGTTGATCCTGGTGGCCACCATGGTGGCCGTGGCTGTCGCTGGATTCGCCCTGCTGACCGGTGGCATTCGCCTGGTGTTCTGGGACACCGTCTCCGGCTATGAGCAGTGCGTCTCCCAGTCCGTGACCATCTCCGGGCAGGCCGCCTGTCAGGAGAGCATGGAGGACGACCTCCGAGGGCTGCTGCTACCTGGCATGAACTGAGTACACAGCTCACATCCCCCGGGCTGCTCACGCACCACCGGCCCGAATCACTTGTCCCGGGCTGCCTTGCGCCGTTGCCTGCGCTTTTCAGCCGCCGCGTAGCGTTTCTGCGCTTTGAGGTCGGCCTCTTCCATGCGGCGTCGTTGCTTCTGCTCAATGGCCGCCCGCCGTTGTTCCTCTCGGTCACGTTCCAACGCACCGCGGGAGGGCTTGGGCTGCTTCACGCGTGGTGCCGTGGTGGACGAGCCCGCAGACTGTTCGGGCTCGTCCCGCGGCGGGTCCGGCTGAGTGCCACGTTCGGCACCCCTCACCGGTGCGTCTGCGGGCAGGGAAGTTGGTGCTGGTTCAGGCGTTTCCGTAGGTTTCGGTTCCGCCTTGGCTGAGGGTGCAGCGGTGGGTGAGGTGGCGGGCGTCGTCGTGACCGGTGCGCGCACAGCCCGGCCCTGCTCCGCCCAGGGCCCGACGGCAGCCCCCAGGGCCGCACCGATGGCCACCTCCAGACCGATCACGGCGGCACTTTCCCAGACGCCGGGACCCACCAGATCCATGCGTCCCACACCCAAGGACCCGGAGGCCAGGGCCACCACAGCAGCCACGAGCAGTGCTGTGACTGCACCGATCAGCAGTCCGGTCACCACAATCACCACGGGGGCAGAAATCATGCGCCAGGGGATGCGAATGGCAATCCACTCGCCCAGGTGATTCTCCCCTTCCCGGACAAACCACCACCCGGCCAGAACACCGCACAGCACCACCAGGGCGGGAGCTGCCGCCAACACCGTGGGGGCGTCCTGGGGAGGGAGAGCACCAAAGATCGGCAGCAGCGGGAGGGTCTCCACCGAGCTTCCAGCCGGTGACACCAACGCACCCTGACCCAGATAGAAACCGGCACCGGAGGCCCAGGAGAGCGCCCAGACCACAAAGTTGGGCAGCAATGCGGCATGCAGGGCAAAGAACACGGTGTCCCCAGCGGCATCAGAGCCCAGTTGCTGCTGAATGGTGACAACCTGCTGCCAACCGATCACCAGGGCAGCGGCCACCACCAGGGCCCCCACGCCCAGAGCAGCCACCACCGCAACGGTTGCGGCGCGCAGCACCGCCCAGAGATAGGACCCGGCCCAGCGCATCTCCTGGCCGGCTTTCCGCGCCCGCTCCACCGTGGCTGCACCCACCAGGGCAGCGGGGGTGCCGCCTGCAATCAAGGCACCACCTGCTGTGGCCACCAGCACGATCAGCCCACCCGTCAACAGGGCCTGCAACGGGTGTACTCGAGCCATGCCGGTTTGAGTTGCCACGGCCACGGCACAGGCCACCAGAGCGTGAGTCATCGCTGTGGTCACCACGGCTGCAGCCAGCCCGGCACCGTACGGTGCCCGACGTGCCAGTCGCGTCCCTGCCACAAACGCCAAGACCGCCGTCAGTGCGCTGAGCCCCAACGGCGCCAAACTCACCACGCCGGTTTGGGCCTCAGCACCTGCCAGGGGCGCCACGGAGACTTCCAACGGGATTCCCAGGGACAACAGCCACAACTGAGCGCCGAGCCCCAGGCCCGTGGCCCAGGACAGATCTGCGGAGCCACCGGCCACCACTCCCAGCAACACGGCGATCTCCACCACCACAAGGGCTCCCAGGGCAATGGCAACGCCGGGAATCAGACCCTTGCTCCACGGCACGCTCGGCCCGCTCGCGGACCGCGACGACGACGATCCACCGCCCGAGGCCGTGGGGTACTGGGCGGACTGGTGCCCGTGGGTGCGTTCAGGCTGACGACGTGCCGATTTCGGCCGCCACCGGCTGGTGGGGCGAGAGGCTGTGTCCGGGGAAGTGGGCGTGCTGTGAGACATCGCGTCTATGGTCGCACGCCGGGCACTGCCGGGAGCATCGGGACGTTAACAGGGCTTTCATCAACAGGCCACCTGCAGGTGAACCACGGGTCAGCTCCGTCTCACAGGCTGAAATTGTGAGAATCGCCGTGATTGCAGAACAGTTCCTCCCCCACATGAACGGTGTCACGCACTCCGTGATCCGGGTCCTGGAGCACATGAAGGACCGTGGACATGACGTCATGGTGGTGGCCCCGGCAGCGGATCCACTGCAGCTGACCCATGTGGTGGAGTCCTTCGACGGCACAGCCGCCGGTGTCCCCGAACTGAGCGGTATCCAGGTTCATCGCCTACCGGCCGTTCCCCTGGCCGGCTACCCGGAGGTGCGTGTGGCTGGCGGCACGGTGCAGCGCGTCCGCAGGATCCTCACTCGATTCAGCCCCGATGTTGTGCACGTGGCCTCCCCCTTTGTGTTGGGGTGGCGCGCCATTCAGGCCGCCCATCAGATCTCCGCGCCCTGTGTTGCCGTGTATCAAACGGACATCCCGGGCTACGCCGCCCGCTACGGCGCAGGTTTCCTTGAGGACGCCTTGTGGTCTCACGTGAGAACCATGCACAACACCGCCACGCTGACGTTGGCACCGTCCAGCACATCCATCCGGAAACTGCAGCGCCGGGGCGTGCAAAGGGTGATCATGTGGCGCCGCGGCGTGGATGCTGTGCGGTTCCACCCGGAGCACCGGGACCACCAGTGGCACCGTGACGTTGGCGGTGGCCGCAAGCTGGTGGGTTACGTGGGGCGCCTGGCCCCGGAGAAACAGGTGGAGGACCTGGCGGTGTTGGATTCCCTGACGGATGCGCGGTTGGTGATCGTGGGTTCCGGACCTGAACAGGAGCAGCTTGCGCAGCAACTGCCGAACGCGCACTTTGCCGGATTCCAATCAGGTCATGACTTGGCACGCATGATGGCCTCTTTTGACGTTTTTGTTCACCCCGGAGAATTCGAAACATTCGGCCAAACCATTCAAGAAGCCATGGCCTCCGGCGTTCCCGTGGTGGCCACCGGCCGTGGTGGACCCGTGGACCTGGTGGACCAGTCCCGTAACGGATGGTTGTACGAACCCGGAAATCTGGGCCAGCTGCGCACACACGTCCAAGACCTCTTGGGGGATTGCGCCAAGCGTCATGCTTTTGCCACGGCTGCCCGCCATACGGTGGAGGATCGGACCTGGTCAGCCCTTGGTGATCAACTCCTGGAGCACTACCGTCGCGCGTGGATCACCGCCGGCCGTGCTTCCACCGGCCCGCAGCGGATCAGCCTCTGAGCCCCTACCGGACACCCACAGAACAGCCTGCTTACATTCGACCGACGTCACAGTCTGTGTAGGCTGATGGTGCTCTCCACGGATTCCTGAAAGGGATTGCGCCCTCTTTGCGGTGCAATCCTTGATTGATTTTCGTGGGAGTTTTTCATTGCCACAGCAGGCTTTCCCGTAAGCCGCTGCAGCAGTGATCACGTCCCTTCCGAAAGTCCCTTTCCAGGAGGCACCGTGTCCGCGTCCACCAGTCCGTCAGCAGCAGGATCAGACGCTCCGCCGTCGTCACCCGAGCCCGCTCTGCCCCGCCGAACCTCCGCGGTACCCACCGCACCACTGGTCAACTGGTGGGTGCTGATCGTGACCGGGCTGGTGGTGATCGCCGTGTCCGTGTGGGCCATGATCGACCCCGTTCAAGCGGAGACCGCCATTGGGTCCGTGGTGGGATGGGTGGCCACCAACCTGGGCTGGTTCTACGTACTGACCTCCACCGTGGTGATCGTGTTCGTGCTGATCGTGGCCTTCGGACGCGCGGGCAACACCAAAATGGGTCCAGATCACTCCTCCCCGCATTTCAGCCTGTTCACCTGGACCGCCATGCTCTTTGCGGCAGGTATCGGCATTGACCTGATGTTCTTCTCCGTGGCCGAGCCCGTGAGTCAGTACTACGCCCCGCCGTCCGGTGAAGGGCAGACCCTGGAGGCCACCCGGCAAGCGGTGGTCTGGACGCTGTTCCACTACGGCATCACCGGCTGGGCCATGTATGCGTTGATGGGCATGGCCTTTGGCTACTTCGCCTTCCGCCACGGCCTGCCACTGAGCATCCGCTCCGCGCTCTACCCGCTGATCGGGCGCCGCGTGTACGGCCGCGCAGGCGACGCCGTGGACATTGCAGCCCTTCTGGGCACCATCTTTGGCGTGGCCACCTCCCTGGGCATTGGCGTGGCGCAGCTGAACTACGGGTTGTACCTGATGTTCGGCATCCCGGAATCCACCGCCGCCCAGGCAGCACTGATTGCCGTGGCCGTGATCATGGCCACCATCTCTTGTGTGTCCGGCGTCGACAAGGGCATCCGGCGCCTGTCCGAACTCAACGTGATTCTGGCCATCGCCCTGCTGCTCTACATCCTGGTCACCGGTCAGACCGCTTTCATCCTGGATGCCCTGGTGAACAACCTGGGCGATTTTGTGGCGAGCTTTGGCGGCATGACGCTGAACACCTTTGCCTATGAGGACGCCGGAGACTGGATGGCCGGATGGACGCTGTTCTTCTGGGCCTGGTGGATCGCCTGGGCGCCATTTGTGGGCTTGTTCCTGGCCAGGATCTCCCGCGGGCGCACACTGCGTGAATTCGTGGTGGCAACCATGACCGTGCCGTTCGCCTTCATCCTGATCATGATTTCCGTGTTCGGAAACAGTGCGCTGGCCATTGTCACGGGCGGCAACGATGCCTTTGGTGAAGTCGCCATGAACCAACCGGAGCGAGCCTTCTACTCCCTGTTGGAGCAGTTCCCCGCAGCACCGGCAGTCATTGCCGTAGCCACGGTGACCGGCATGCTGTTCTACGTCACCTCGGCAGACTCCGGCGCCCTGGTGATGTCCAACTTCACCTCCACCATTGCCGATCCCCGCCAGGACGGCCCCACCTGGTTGCGCATCTTCTGGTCCGTGGCCACCGGCGTGTTGACGCTTGCCATGTTGATCGTGGGTGGGATCACCACGTTGCAGAACGCCACCTTGATCATCGGACTTCCCTTTGCGGTGGTCATGTACTTGATCATGATCAGCCTCTGGAAAGCCTTGCGAGTGGAGATCTCACAATCGCGCAGCTCGGACACCTCCAGGGCCTCGGCCGTGGCCGGCAGGTCTGGCCGCGGCACGGAGGGTCACTGGCGCCGTCGTTTGCGGCGGGCCACCTCCTACCCCAGCCCCGCCCAGGCAACGCGGTACCTGGACCAGGTGGCTGAACCTGCACTGCTGGAGATCCAGCGGGAGATTCGCTCGGAAGGTGGGCTGGCAACAGTGGAGCGTCTGCCTGTGGAGGCTGCCGGCACGGACTCCCTGACGCTGCGCGTGGACATGGCACCGGAGCGCGACTTCATGTACCAGCTCTACCCCGTTGCTGCGCCCATCCCGTCATTCGGCCGCCCCGATTCACGACCCACCCAGGATGCCTACGTGCGGTTGGAGGTTTTCTCCCACACCGGTTCGCACGAATACGACATCCTGGACTACAGCCGCGATCAGATCATCGACGACGTCCTGGACCATTACGAACGCCACCTGGAGTTCCTGCGGTTGTCTTCCTCCCAAGGAAGTGCCACGCAGCTGTCACTGGATCCCCGGGCCTTGCCCACGTGGGAGTCAGAGGACTTTGACACCAGCCTGAACACCGGGGTGATCCCCACCGTGGCCACCGATGCACAACCCAAGCCTGAAACCTCCTCCAACCGGAAGGACCGCACCCATGAGTGAGACCCTCTACATCAACGGCCAGTGGGTGGCCCCCGTCAACGGCGGGACCCGGGACATCCACTGCCCCGCCAACGGCGAGTTCGTGGCCACGGTGGCTGAGGCCTGCGCCCAGGACACCGCCTGCGCCATCGCAGCAGCCCGGGAAGCCCACGACGACGGCCCGTGGGCCGCCGTGCCCGCAGCGCAACGCGGTGATCTCCTCCTGAAGGTGGCTGCCGCCATCCGCGAGCGCAAGGACGAGTTCGCCCGGGCCGAGTCCCTGGACACCGGGAAGCGTCTGACGGAGTCCGAGACGGACATGGACGACATCGCCGCATGTTTTGACTACTTCGGCAAGATCGCAGCGGAACACGCCGGGCGCATGGTGGATGCCGGCGTGCCAGAGGTCGTCTCCAAGGTGGTCACCGAGCCGGTGGGTGTGTGCGGTCTGATCACTCCCTGGAACTACCCACTGCTGCAGGCCGCCTGGAAGGTGGCTCCGTGCCTGGCCGCGGGCAACACCTTTGTGCTCAAGCCGGCCGAGTTGACTCCGCACTCCGCGATTCTGCTGATGGACGTGCTGGAGAAGGCCGGTGTTCCGGCCGGTGTGGCCAACCTGGTCCTGGGTGCCGGTGCTGAGGCGGGTGCTCTGCTGTCCACCGGCGAGGACGTGGACATGGTCTCCTTCACCGGCGGCCTGGTCACCGGCTCCTTGATTGCCCAGGAGGCGGCCAAGACCATCAAGAAGGTGGCCCTGGAACTGGGCGGCAAGAACCCCAACGTGGTGTTCGCTGATGCCGACTTTGACGCTGCCGTGGACAACGCCCTGAACGCCGCCTTTGTGCACTCGGGGCAGGTGTGTTCTGCCGGTGCCCGTCTGGTGGTGGAGGAATCCATTGCGGACAAGTTCGTGGACGAACTGGTCCGCCGCGCGCAGCAGATCAAGCTGGGTGGCCCGTTCGACTCCCAGGCAGAAACCGGAGCGCTCATTTCTGCCGAGCACCGGGACAAGGTGCACTCCTACGTGGAGCGCGCCCGTGAGCAGGGCGCACGGGTGCGTTGCGGCGGCGCCTTTGGCACGGGAAAGTCCGCAGATGGCACTTTGGACCTGGAATCCGGGTACTACTACCTGCCCACGGTCATCGATCAGTGCACCCGGGACATGGATTGTGTGCATGACGAGGCCTTCGGCCCCACGGTCACCGTGGAGACCTTCACCACGGAGGATGAGGCCGTTGAGATCGCCAACGACACCTTCTACGGCCTGGCAGGTGCCGTGTGGTCCCAGGACGCCGGGCGCTCCCAGCGCATTGCCGCACGCCTGCGCCACGGCACCATCTGGATCAACGACTTCCACCCCTACCTGCCCCAGGCCGAATGGGGCGGCATGAAGCGATCAGGCGTGGGCCGCGAGCTGGGTCAGCATGGGTTGGCCGAGTACCAGGAGGTCAAGCACGTCTACCAGAACACCCGCCCCGCCGTGACCGGATGGTTCACTGACCACAGCGCCTGAACCGTGCCCACCCATGGATCGGAAGACACCGGAAGAAAGAGGATCATGACTCCCAACGCCCCTGGATCGACTGAACGCCAGATCCCCACCGAGTTCGACTACATCGTGGTGGGTGCAGGTTCAGCCGGTTCTGTCGTCGCTGCCCGCCTGTCCGAGAACCCGGACGTCACCGTGGCGCTGATCGAGGCCGGCCCCCATGACAAGACCATCCCGGAAATCACCACACTGAACCGCTGGATGGAGTTGCTGGAATCCGGCTACGACTGGGACTACCAGATCGAGCCCCAGGAGAACGGCAACTCGTTCATGCGCATGGCCCGCGCCAAGGTGCTGGGTGGCTGCTCCTCCCACAACTCATGCATCGCGTTCTGGGCACCGGCCGAGGACATCGACGAGTGGGAGGAGAAGTTCGGAGCCACCGGCTGGAACGCGGAAACAGCTTTCCGCCTGTACCAGAAGCTGGAAAACAACCAGGACGACGGCGCCCACCACGGCCATGACGGCCCCGTCCGGTTGCGCAACGTCCCCGCCACAGACCCCTGCGGTGTGGCTGTACTGGATGCTGCCGAGCAGGCCGGGATCCCACGCGCCGACTTCAACACCGGCAAGACCGTGCTCAGCGGCGCCAACTTCTTCCAGATCAATGCGCGGGAGGACGGGACGCGGGCGTCGTCGTCGGTGTCTTACATCCACCCGATCGAGGACGAGCGCGCCAATCTGTACGTGCTGCCAGAGACACAGGTCAAGGAACTGACCTTTGATGGGGAGACCTGCACCGGCGTGTCAGTGGTGGACAACGCGTTCGGCACCGCCCTGGCGCTGACCGCCCGCAAGGAAGTGGTGGTCTCGGCCGGCGCCATCGACACTCCCAAGTTGCTGATGCTCTCCGGGATCGGTCCCGCCGAGCACCTGCGCCAAGTAGGTGTTGAGGTGCGCGTGGACTCCCCCGGCGTTGGTGAGAACGTCCAGGACCACCCGGAGGGTGTGATCCAGTGGGAGGCCAAGAAACCCATGGTCACGGAATCCACCCAGTGGTGGGAGATCGGACTGTTCTCCCAGGTGGACCCGGACACGGACCGCCCGGACCTGATGATGCACTACGGTTCCGTGAACTTTGACATGCACACCTTCCGGCAGGGCTACCCCACCTCGGACAACGCGTTCTGCCTGACCCCCAACGTCACCCACGCCCGCTCCCGGGGGACCGTGCGGCTGCGCTCACGGGACTTCCGGGACAAGCCCATGTACGACCCCCGCTACTTCACGGACCCGGAGGGCTACGACATGCGCATCATGACCGCCGGTTTCCGCAAGGCCCGGGAGATCGTGGCGCAGGGTCCCATGGCTGAGTGGGCCGGTCAGGAGCTGTTCCCCGGCCCGGACGTGCAGACGGACCAGGAATTCGCCGATTACATCCGCCGCACCCACAACACGGTCTACCACCCGGCGGGTTCCGTGCGCATGGGGGCCGACGACGACGCCCTGGCTCCCCTTGACCCTCAGCTGCGGGTCAAGGGCGTCAAGGGCTTGCGCGTGGCTGATGCCTCCGTGATGCCGGAACTGGTGACCGTGAACCCCAACATCACGGTGTTCATGATCGGCGAGCGGGCTGCCGAGCTGATCGCAGCCGACGCCTGAGGTGCCTGTGCTCCGTTGAGGTCATGGGGATGTACGTTTTTCGGCCGAAAAGCGTACGTCCCCCATGCTCTCGGCACTGCGGGTGCCTGGGCGTAGAGATCAGGCACAACATCCTGCTGAGGAGGAGTGATGAACGTGATGCAAGACAATGGGTTTGAGATCGTGATCGGACTGCTGATGCTGTTGCTGTGGGCCGCAGTGGTGGCCGGAGCAATATCCGCTCTGGTCTACCTCCCCAAGATCTCCCGGCAGCTCAACCGCATGGAAAAGTAGGGACCCCACAGTCCATGACGCACGTTTGACAGGGAAAGAGCCATTCTCAGCCCCTGAGAATGGCTCTTTCCCTGTCAAACTCGCCGCCGGCCGCGCAACGACTACGCCCCCGCCCCGCCCGGCTTCAGCCCATGAGCTTGGCGGTGAGGATCTGCGCGAAGTCCTCGGAGACGTCCCCGTAGTTCAGGGAGAAGTCCTCATCCACGCGAGTGGGCAGCACACCCGAGCACAGCACGGTGGCGCGGGCATACAAGCCGGGCAGTTCGGCACCGATCGGCACGGACAGAAGCTGTAGTTCCTCATCCCAGGAGACCAGCGGGGTCCCGGCCTGCCGGGCAGCCAGGTGCTTGCCCAACCCGGAGTTCACCCGCCGCCCGTGACCCGATTCCACATCAGCCTCCGTGCGAAACACGTATCGCGTGCGGTGGTGGTGGTTGATCCGGAACAACCCGGGCTGTTCCCGGTCCGTGGTGGGCAGCCACGTGGCATCGGACGGCACAAACAGTTCGGCCACGCCGTTGTACTGCATCTCCGTACGTGCCAGTCCGTCCTGAACGGTGGACAGAGGTGCCAGGGTGTCCAGCATGACGGGTCCGGCCTCATAAATGACGTCGCACAGCCCCTCCGGCAGACGCTCAGCCAGCTCTTCCAGCTCAACGTCCTGGACCAGGGAGGAGGCGTGGTCCTCCGGGGACAAGGTGACCAGTGCACCACCCAGGGCGTCAGCAGCGGAGGAGACCAGGGCCTCCTTGTCCGGAGTCCACCCACCGGTGAGCAGGATGGATCCGTCCACCAACTGCGTCAGGGCAGGGGAACACACCTGCCAACGGCGCACCGTCCAGTTCTCGTCCCGGATGACCTCCAGGAAACCCAGACCCTGAAGGTGGCCCACAAGCCATTCCTCGAACCGTTCGGTGTCCACCAGCTGGCGGGCCACGATCGAGAGGGTGGAGCGCTTGCCGCCGCCCAGGAACGTCAGGGCATCGCGGAACGGGGCCCAGGACATGGGGTTCTCCCCCTCGTCCGGGCCGATGAACTGGAGGGACTCCACCGAGCCGACCTCGGACACGGCAGAGAGCTTGGTCAGCCGGCCCGGGTAGCGCTTTTCCAACCCGCAGTCCCGGCAGCGCCCGAACACCCACGGTGCCTTGGCCTTGGGGTCCATGGGCGGCAGCACAATCCGGTGCTTGCCGGTGGCCAGACAGGAAGGCCCGCTGTGCTCCGGGAGGACGTTCTCGCGCTGGACCAGCAGCTGGCCCTCAGCGGAGTGCCAACCGGGAACCGTGGGGACGTCCACAGCTTCCAGCTCGGCCTCCGGGACCTCCACGGAATTCAGATTGTTGAAGGCACCCTGGACGTACTCGTCCGGCAACTCGGAAACGGTGGCAGCCGTGACGGGCCACAGGGCGTCGTCGTCGGTGTGGACCATCTCCCCCTCATAGCCCAGCGACCGCTGTGTCATGTAGAAGGAGGAGTCGCGCGCGGAGAAGCTCATGCGCTGTTTGACCGTGCGTCCTGCTTTGAGGACCAGGACGTAGTCGTTGGGCTTCAGCCCGCCGGTGGCATGGGCCATGGGGGTGCCGTTGGTGGAGATCTGGAACGGCGGAATCAGGCTCTCGGCCAGCTTGTGGCGCTGCAGACGGAAGGTTTCCGGGTGACGCCACTCGACCTCAAGGGTCAAGGGGTCATCGGTGTCCGAGACCACCGTGATCTGCGGCGGGCGCTGAGCCGACCACCGCACCACGTCTCCTGGAATGCGTAGGCCACCGGAGAGTCGCACGGTGGGGACAAGTCGCGGGACCATTCCGGAGAAGTTGTCGTTGACCGTCAGCTCGGGGTTGCCTGCGCGCAGCACCTGGACGTCGTCGAACATGGCCCAGCCCTCTGGCAGTCCGGAGGTCCCGGCGGGCACGAATGTGTAGTCCGGGGATGCGGAGTCATCCAGGATGGAGCGCATCTGGGCGATGGTGGATTCCTCGTCACGCACCAGCACGCGGCACGGCCAGGCGGCAGGAATGTGGTCCACGGAGATGAAGGTGTCGGAGAAGGCGTCCTTGGCAAACACGACGACGGGCCGCGCCGTCCGTTCGAACGTGTGCGCCCCGGCGGAGAGCTTGAGCTCTCCTTCCAGCAGAGAGGCGGGTTCGATCCGTGCGGTGAGGGCAGAGATTCCCAGGTAGGCGTCCCCGATGTAGGACAGGAACAGGGTGCGGGGTCCGGCGGTGGTTTCCAGCTCCACCTCACGTTCGGTCATGAACCGCTTGGGAACCACCAGACCGAACTCAAAGATCTTGTTGCCGATGTAGTCCATGGCATCCACCAGGGCCAGGGAGGCCGAGTGTTTTCCCGGCTTGCTGGACACGGACCGGGTGACGGGTGTGGGTCCACCGGCTTCGGCCCGGGACTGCTCCCAGCGGGCGAGCTCGGCACGGGCCACTTCCAGGCCCGGGTAGCGGGTCACGGAGGTGGTCCAGATCTGGCGCATGGACTTGGAGACATCCGTGTCTGCCACATCCAGCCAGAAGTCCACGTACACGCCCAGTTCCTCCGGGGAGAGGCCTTGGGCGGTGGTCAGTTCCATGTCCGCGAACATCTGGTGGAGTTGGCGTCGCTCGGACTCCCCCAGCAAGGTCTGCGCCAGGGCAAGGCCAACAGGCCGCTGGTTGAGGGCATCACCCACGGGCAGGCCGACCTCACCGTCGCGCAGTTCCAGCCAGTAGCGCAGGGCATCCCAGAAGGCCTCGGTGTCCTTCTTGAAGGAAGCCTCCAGCGCCTTGGTGTCCTGACCGGCCTGCAGCAGAACGGCCAACGGCAGGTAGAACGCTGAAGCCGACTTGTTGCCGGTCTGGGAGGCCAGCCGGGAGGTGTGGCGTCCGGCCAGGGCGAACAGCGCCAGCAGGGCCACGATGGGCGGCGGCGCCAATTCGGAGAGAGTGTCCAGCTGGCGGCGGGAGTCCCGGTACCAGAGTGTGGTCAGTCGGGTGAAGGCCTCGAACACCGGGGTGCGGGAACCGTCCATGACCAGCAACGGGGTCACGGAATCGACAATGGCGCGCAGGGTGGCGGGACCGTCCAGTCCGTGCTCCTGACCGATCTGGGCCAGGGTCTTCTCATCCAGGTCCAGGGGAACCAGTTCACCTGCTTTGTCCGCCCCGAAGAACGCGGCACACACGGCGTCGTTCCACTTGAGGTACTCGATCTCGGCCTCATTGCGCGCAATGCGATGTTGACCGAGCACAAGCGAGTTGGTCCCCGGCACTGCACCCTCCGTCTGCGGCTCCGGCCGCCCTTGTTCTGCGGGAGTGAAACCTCCCTGTACCAGCGCCTCATTATATGTGCGCCCGGCCGTCCCCGGCGGCCGCTGCCGCCTGGTTGCCCGCCCCGTCCGGCTCCTAGAATGGTGAGAATGACCTCACCTGCCGCCGAGTCCTCCACGGCCCGCACAGCCTCCTCATGGCAGCGCGCTTTGGCCTCCATGCTCGACGACGACGCCCCCGCCCTGGACGTCGAGGACACCGAACACCCGGGCCCGGCCATCGGCCTGGAGTTCGACCTTCAACTGCCCACGTTCCGCCGGGTGCATCGCGCACGACAAGCCCAGGCCGGTGCCCCCTACTCCCTGGGGATGCGGCCGGTGCGCAAAGGTCGGCGCGGGGACTGGATCCGGGGCGGCTTGGACTGGGAGAAGGTCACGGAGGCCGGGATCTCCGGGATGCTCACCGCCGAACAGGCCGACTGGTTCGATGAAATCCGCTCCCTGGCCAACGTCCGCTCCCGCCAGGTCCTGCACGACCGGCACTGGGTGTACGTGGAACATTACGAATCCCCCGTGCTGTGGTCACTGTTGGGCCGTGCCGAGGAACTGGGGGTGGAGTTCATCACCCGTGACCACGCGCAGCCCGTGCGTCTCAGCTCACCGGGCAGGTTCCAGATCGACCTGGTGCACGACGACGAGAACAACCTGCTGCTGCATCCCGAGGTGTTGATCGACACCACGAATTCCAGTCAAGACGCAACGGCCGATGATGCCGCCCGCGTGGAAACCGTAGCCCTGGAATCTGCAGGCATAGTGGGGGCCCCCGGCCATGGGGTGTTCTTCCCCGCACCACAAGATCCTGTGGAGTTGGAGCGGACCGAGGATCTCAACCGGTTCCCTCTGACCTTGGTGCCGCTGAGGACCCGCCTGACCCGGGACCAACGCCAGTTCCTGGAAACAGCTCAGGAGGTCACGGTCCCGCATGAGGAGATTCAGGAATTCCTGGACCACTGGTTTCCCCGGCTGCACCAGCGGATCGGGCTGGCCAACGACGACGGCTCGATCGAGCTCCCTCACGTGGCCCCACCGGAAATGGTGCTCACGGTTCATCACGATGATCTGACCATCCGGTTGGACTGGGAATGGGAGTACAGCCAGGGTGGTCAGCGCATCCGCCTGCCGTTCCGCCCTGCCGATCCTTCGGGCACGGAACCGGCCAAGCGGGAGTCCACGTGGGAAAGCGCCATGACCAAAGCCGTCATGCGCCGCATCCCGGATCTTGAGTTCCGCCGCTCCGCCTACGTGGGTTACGAGGCCGTGGTCTTGTTGCGTGATTGGCTGCCGGAGCTGGAAAAGGTCCACGACCTGAGGATTCAGGTCACCGGTACGGAACCTGCCTACAAGCCCTCGGATGAACCGCCGGAGATCACGGTCTCCACGCTGCCCAGCGAGCACCGGGACTGGTTCGACCTTGGTGTGACCGTACGTGTGGGTGACTTCTACGTGGCGTTCGCAGAAATCTTCCGCGCCCTGGCACGGGGCCAGGACGTGATGATGCTGCCCAACGGCTCCTGGTTCGCTCTGGATGCCCCCCGGTTCGAGCACCTGCGGGAGTTGCTGCGCGAAGCGCGGTCCCTGCAGGAAACTCCGAGCGACCAACTGCGGGTCTCCAAACACCAGATGGGGTTGTGGCAGGAGTTGGAGGAGCTCTCCGACCGCAGCGAAACCGTGACGCAGTGGCGGGAGGCCGTGAACCGGCTGGTGCACCGGGAACCCAGTGATCCACCACCGGTGCCGGCAGGGCTGACTGCACAGCTGCGGCCCTACCAGGTGGAGGGGTTCCAGTGGTTGGCAGCCCTTCAGGACATGGGTTTGGGCGGGATCCTGGCCGATGACATGGGTCTGGGCAAAACCGTTCAGGTCATTGCGCTGTTCACCCACGTTCTGGAGCAGGCACAGCTTCGCGGTCCTGAGAATCCGGCGGTGCAGCCTTTCCTGGTGGTGGCCCCCACCTCCGTGGTGCCCAACTGGGTATCGGAGATCAACAAGTTCGCCCCGCATCTGAAAATCGCTGCCGCCCAGGGCACGGCCGCCGGTGCCGGTCAGATGCCGGCCGAATTGGCCGCCACCCAGGACGTCGTCGTGACCTCCTACACCCTGTTGCGCATGGATGAGGCACTGTGGAGCCAACCGGAGTGGGAGGCTGTGATTCTGGATGAGGCGCAGTTCGTGAAGAACCCGCGGACCCAGGCCCACCGCGTGGCTCGGGAGTTGAAGACCAGGACCACGGTTGCCGTCACCGGCACTCCGTTGGAGAACGGACTGGCTGACTTGTGGGCGTTGCTGAGCCTGAGCGCACCGGGGTTGTTCCCGTCACGCAGGAAGTTCGTGGAGGACTATCAGCGCCCCATCGAGGTCTCCCATGACCGGGCTGCCATGTCCCGGATGCGGCGCAGAATCGCCCCGTTCATCCTGCGGCGCACCAAGGACGCCGTGGACCTTCAGCTGCCACCCAAGCTGGAGCAGACCCTGCGGATCCAACTCACGGAGGAACACCGCAAGCTCTATGACCTGCACCTGCAGCGCGAACGCTCCAAGGTGCTGAAGTTGCTTCCGGAGCTCAACCGCAACCGGTTCACCATCTTCAGCTCCTTGACCAAGCTGCGGTTGATGGCACTGGACCCCTCCTTGGTGGACCCGGAGCTGGAGATCAGCTCCTCCAAGTTGGAGGCGTTGTTCGAGCACCTGCCGGAGATCGTGGCGGAAGGTCACAGGCCCTTGGTCTTCTCCCAGTTCACCGGTTTCCTCAAACTGGCGGCGGCCCGACTGGACCGGTTGGGCATTCCGTACGCCTACCTGGATGGCTCCACCCGTGACCGGGGCGCTGTGATCCAACGATTCCGTGACGGTCAGGCACCGGTGTTCCTGATCTCCCTGAAGGCAGGTGGCACCGGGTTGAACCTGACGGAGGCGGACTACTGCTTCCTGCTGGATCCCTGGTGGAATCCCATGGCGGAGAACCAGGCCGTGGACCGCGCACACCGAATCGGCCAGGAACGCAAGGTCATGGTCTACCGCATGGTGGCCACCGGCACCATCGAGGAAAAGGTCATGGAACTCAAGGACCGAAAGGCCCGTCTGTTCGAGACCGTGATGGACGACGACGGCACGTTTTCAGCCGCCCTGACGGAACAAGACGTCATGGAGTTGTTCCGTCAGTGAAATCCTTGACGCACCAGTAACTTGAGCGCCATGATGTCACGTCAACAACCTTGCTGCAGTGTCACATTGCAGTGAATTACCTGATCACGTGTGATTGGCCCGCCGGTGCAATAGCGTGAACATCAATACCCCAGGAGGTGTCCGGAAGTGCCTACTTCACCGTCCGGCCTCCCGCTGTTCGTCGATCGGCATGGCCCCCTCATTGCCGTCATGGTTGATCGCGGGTTGCGCCCGGATCAGATCCGTCGTCGTTTTCATTTGCTGCACCCCACCGAGTCCCCCGCGCTGTTGAACCAGATGCTCATCCGGATGGCGCCGCCGTTCTCCTTGGAGGACGCCACGGCAGCCGCCACCCACTACACGGATGCACAGATCCGGGTGGGTGTGGAACTGGTGGTGTTCAAGACCTCCGATCTGGAGTTTGACGCCAACGCTGCCTGCCTGCTGGATGAGGCCACCTTCCTGGCCGTGGAACAGCTGACCAGCACCTATGACCCGTCCGGGGAATCCACGCGCCTGATGATGGGCGCCATTGGAGCGGTCCGCCAGGCCATTTCCTCCGGACGGAAGTTCAAGCTGCCGCCCAGCACCTACGAACAGATGCGTCAGCAGTTGGGTGCCAGGGCCGGGCTCAATGACACCCCCCCGTGGCCGGTGCCCTGGACGGAAGTGGCTTACCGTGCCGGCAACGGCCTGTGGAACTGCGCCATTCGATCCATGGGACTGGAGACCACCTCCGGTTCCCGCGCCAAGTTGCCTTGCGGCCAGCCTGCGGCTGAGACGGCAGATGCCGCTGCTGAGGTCCGCGAACTGCATGACCCGGGAATCGGACTGATCGCCCCGCATGTTCCGGCAGACCAGATTCCGGAATCCGTGTGGGACAACCTGCGGGACATGCTGGCCGAGGACCTGGCGTCTTTGCCGTGGAAGGGCCAGCTGGTGCTGAAGTACGTGGCGGAAGGCACCGGCAACACGCCATCGGCCTGGGCAGGTTCAGGTCCTGACGGGGTCACGTGTGCCATGTCCACCACCGTGTCCGTTCCGGTCTCCCACTGGCCGTTGGACGTTGCCTATTTTGAGGAAGGCCATTGGGAGGAACCCTCCACCTGGGACCGCCCGTGGACGGCCGGACCGCTGGATCCCGTGACGGCTGCTGAACGCATGGTGGACGGTCTGCGGTTCGGGCGCCTGTGCCTGGATCCCTACAGCTTCCGATGGGGAACCACAGAGGTGGCAGACCCACAGGGCACCAGCTCGGCATCGGCCGGGACCGTGATCCCGTTGCACGGCGCCTGAGCCGGGGTCTGCAGGCTGCGCCTGACGGTAACCAATTTCACGTCGTAGCACCTCAGCTCATCCCTTAAACTGGCTGAGTTGAAGGGGAGTAGTTCCACGCTCACATCAGCACATTGATGTCAGCAGCGGTCAGTCGACATACCGGATCTCTTGGAGGAGTCCCGGCTGGCCACCTGCGTACCGGGCGAACGAGACCTTCACGCGGGCTCACAGTCCGTTTCACCGCACTGAAGATCACCGAGCCGTCACCGGCCGATGAGGACAAGGACTCCTCCATGGCTGATTCGCCACGTTCCCACACGCCTGAAAACTCCGCACCGGCCCACCGTGAGCCCTCCACCCACGGGCAAGCAGATCCCGCCACGGATTCCACACCGGCTCAGATCCGGCGCTGGCGCCGCTACCTGGCAGAAGAACAAGCCGAGGCCGAGATCTACCGGAGGCTGGGTGAATCCAGCACAGGACGCCACAAGGAGATCCTGCTCAAGGTCTCAGAGGCGGAAAGTCGCCACTCCCAGTACTGGAAGGCCAAGCTCGGGGAACACGCCGCCAAGACCGTCAGCCCGTCCCTGAGTTCACGGGTGTTGATGTTCCTGGCCGCCCACTTCGGCTCCGTTTTTGTGCTGGCGCTGCTGCAGCGCGCCGAGTCCCGCTCCCCGTACCAGGAGGACGCTGACGCCTCACCGGCCATGGCTGCGGATGAAGCCATCCATGAGGAAATCGTGCGAGCCCTGGCCAATGACGGCCGCCAGCGGCTCTCCGGGAACTTCCGCGCCGCCGTGTTCGGCGCCAATGACGGGCTGGTCTCCAACCTGGCCCTGGTCATGGGTGCTGGAGCCACGGGCATGTCATCCACCATGGTGCTGTTCACGGGCATTGCCGGTCTGCTGGCCGGGGCGCTGTCCATGGGCGCCGGGGAATTCGTCTCCGTGCGCTCACAGCGCGAACTGTTGGAAGCCTCCTCCCCCACCCAGATCACCCTGGCGGTGGCACCAGACCTGGATCTGGATGCCAACGAACTCGAGTTGATCTACCGTGCCCGTGGCATGAGCCCGGAGGCTGCCGCCCACCGCGTCAAGGAACGCCTGGGTTACCTGGACTGCGACTGTGACCCGTCATTGTCCTTCCGGGACCCGGATCCTGAGGACCAGGACGCCCCTGGCGGGGAGCACGTGGCTCTGGGAACGGACCTGGGTGCTGCCGGTTCCAGTTTCTGCTTCTTTGCCTCCGGTGCCGTGATCCCCATCCTCCCCTACCTCTTCGGCATGGGTGGCATGTGGGCCATGGTGGTGGCCATGGCCCTTGTGGGCGTGGCCCTGCTGGTCACCGGTGGTTTGGTGGGGCTGCTTTCCGGCGCCTCACCGCTGGCACGCGGCATGCGGCAGTTGGCCATCGGCTACGGTGCGGCGATCGCCACGTACCTGCTGGGGCTCGTGTTCAACGTGGCGGTGCTCTGAGCACCCCAGCAACAGATCGTCAGGGTGGCACGGATCACAATTCACGAATGTGCCTTGTCACCTGACGTCATGCCCCGGTGGTGGTGTCACGGGAAGGTCAAGACTCGATAACATGTACGTCGTGGCCTTGTGCCACACGGCATCAGGGGGACGCCACGGAATTCGCTGCCCGGCCGACACTGGGGGGTGTCACCGGACACGCGCCTGTGGCGTAATCAACCGAACAGCCCACGGTTGCCTCCTGATGAGACGCCTGGCGTCTGCCGGTGGTGGGCGGGTTCATTTCCATCTCTGGAGGCGCATCTCTCCCCGCGCTGGGTGCTCTTGAGCATCCGTTCCCGCCACCACCGGCCCCTCACACCTCAAACCCATTGTTGGACCACACACCAACAACGACGGCGCCCCTCACCTTCCGTACGGAAGGTGAGGGGCGCC
>NZ_JAAVUN010000004.1:0-69454 GCF_012163155.1 Kocuria subflava | reverse complement strand
GCCCCCCCCCCCCCCACCCCTTTCCCCCACCCCCCCCCCCCCCGCCCCGCCCCCCCTCCCCTAGGGGGGGGAGGGGGGGGGGCCCCGTCGTCGTTGATGCGGCTCAGGAGCTCACTTGGCGCCCATGAGTTCACGCATGAGCTCAGCGGTTTCGGTGGGGGTCTTGCCGACCTTCACACCGGCGGCCTCCAGGGCCTCTTTCTTGGCCTGAGCGGTTCCGGAGGAGCCGGAGACGATGGCGCCGGCGTGGCCCATGGTCTTGCCCTCCGGGGCGGTGAAACCGGCCACGTAGCCCACCACGGGCTTGGTCACGTTGGCCTTGATGTACTCGGCGGCACGTTCCTCGGCGTCGCCACCGATCTCACCGATCATCACGATGCCCTCGGTCTCCGGGTCAGCCTCGAAGGCCTCCAGGGCGTCGATGTGGGTGGTGCCGATCACGGGGTCGCCACCAATGCCAATGGCGGTGGTGAAGCCCAGGTCACGCAGTTCGAACATCATCTGGTAGGTCAAGGTGCCGGACTTGGAGACCAGGCCCAGCTTGCCCTTGCCGGTGATGTTGGCCGGGGTGATGCCCAGCAGGGACTCCTCCGGGGAGATGATGCCGGGGCAGTTGGGGCCGATGATGCGGGTGGTGGGCTTGCCGTCAGCACCGGTCTTGGTCTTGGAGTAGGCCCAGAACTCAGCGGAGTCCTGCACGGGGATGCCTTCGGTGATCACAACCACCAGCGGAACTGAAGCATCGATGGCCTCGATCACCGCATCCTTGCAGAACTTGGGCGGGACGAACACGATCGACGCGTTGGCCCCGGTCTGCTCAACGGCCTCGGAGACGGAACCGAACACGGGCAGTTCGACGTCGTTGCCGCCCTGGTCCTTGTGGGCCACGGTGGTGCCGGCCTTGCGGGCGTTGACGCCACCGACCACCTGGGTGCCTGCTGCGAGCATCCGGGCGGTGTGCTTGGTTCCCTCGCCGCCGGTGATGCCCTGAACGATGACCTTGGAGTCCTTGTTCAAGAAGATGGACATGAGTGTTTCCTCTGTTTTGTAGTGTGCGTGCGGCGGGGATCAGTTGGCGGCGGCAGCCAGTTCGGCAGCCCTGTCCGCGCCACCATCCATGGTGTCCACGGAGGTGACCAGCGGGTGGTTGGCCTCCTCCAGAATGCGGCGGCCCTCCTCCACGTTGTTGCCGTCCAGGCGCACCACCAAGGGCTTGGTGGCGGAATCTCCCAGGATCTCCAGGGCCTTCACAATGCCGTTGGCCACTGCGTCACATGCGGTGATGCCGCCGAACACGTTGACGAACACGGACTTGACGTCCTCATCGCCCAGGATCACGTCCAGGCCATCGGCCATGACCTCGGCGGAGGCGCCGCCTCCGATGTCCAGGAAGTTGGCGGGCTTCACGCCGCCGTGTGCCTCACCGGCGTAGGCCACCACGTCCAGGGTTGACATCACAAGACCGGCGCCGTTGCCGATGATGCCGACCTGACCGTCCAGCTTGACGTAGTTGAGGCCCTTCTCCTTGGCCTTGGCCTCCAGGGGGTTCTCCGCGGCCTTGTCCACCAGGGACTCGTGATCGGGCTGACGGAAATCGGCGTTCTCATCCAGGGAGACCTTGCCGTCCAGCGCCAGGATCTGGCCGTCGCCGGTCTTGACCAGCGGGTTGACCTCCACCAGGGTGGCGTCTTCCTTGGTGTAGACCTCGCCCAGCTTGACCAGGACGGGGACAACCTTCTCAGCGGTTTCGTCGTCGAACTTGGCCTCGGTGACGATCTGGCGGGCCTTTTCCTCGGTGATGCCCTGGTTCGGGTCCACCTCAACGCGGGCCAGGGCCTCCGGGCGCTCCACGGCCAGCTGCTCGATCTCCATGCCGCCTTCCACCGAGCACATGGCCAGGTAGGAGCGGTTGGCGCGGTCCAAAAGCAGGGAGAAGTAGTACTCCTCCGCGATGTCCGCACCCTGGGCGATCATCACGCGGTGGACGGTGTGGCCCTTGATGTCCATGCCCAGGATCTGCTGGGCATATTCGTAGGCCTCGTCAGCGGTCTTTGCGACCTTCACGCCGCCGGCCTTGCCGCGGCCGCCCACCTTGACCTGTGCCTTGACGACCGTGACGCCGCCAATCTTCTCTGCGGCTTCCTTGGCTTCTTCTGCGGTGGTGGCCACGTATCCCTGAAGCACGGGAACCCCGTGCTTCTCGAAGAGATCGCGTGCCTGGTATTCGAACAGGTCCACGGGTGAGAGTCCTTCTTCGTCGAAGTTTGTTGGTGGCAGCACGTCAGGCGCTGCAACCGTGTTCTCAGGGGCGCCTCGGGCACACGCGTGCAGTGCGTGCGTCCGCGTGACGTGGTGCATGAAGGCACCACAAAGGCACTCCTTGAAAGCCAAGGTTAACTGACTGTGCCGTGAGACGTGACACTGACCCATGTAACCACCGTCGCGTGAAGCACCTTGGCGCTACCTCTGACCGGGCACGCCGATTCTTCATGCAGATCAGTGGTTCAGACATGACAAGTCGGCTTATCAGACGGGCGGGCCGAAAATTGGTTGACTGTCCCCCATGGAGTCATCCGAGCAGAGTTCGCACCCCGCCCCGCACGGGGCCCCCAGGGCGCCAGACTCCTTGGCCGGAGCCTCCTCCCCCGGAGCCTCCCCTGCTGAGGCGGGCTCCACCGGAACCTCCAGTCACTCCCCCTCACGACGACGCCAGCCCACCCCTCTGCACCTTGCCCTTGCCTTGGCGGCGTGCGCGGTTCTGGCAGTCCTGCAACTTCCCGTGGCCGGAGTGCCGGATATCCTGGACCCACCAGGACGGCTCTGGGGCCTGTGGCCACAGACCACTGTCTGGATTGCCTTGGCCGCCGTGTGCTTCGCCGGTGCCCAGCAGGTGTACCGGGCACTGAACCGTGCCACCCACCGGGCGGAAGTGTTCGAAGGAGCCACCCCTCCGCCGTCGTTGATGGAGGATCACCGCCACGTCAGTGCAGCGCTGTGGCTGGCCGTTGCTGCAGTGCTGTGCGCTGTGATCCTGCCGCCCATGCTGGTGGGGCAATGGACGCTGCAGCCGGTGCAGATGTGGCAGGGCTTGTACGGGTCATACGGCATGGCGGGGATCATTGCCGCCGTGGCGCTACTGGCTTATCACAGCGGATTCGCGGTGCTCACGGCGCTGGCCCTGGCCTGCGCACAGTCCTTGGCCGAGGCCTTGGGCGGGCGAACCTGGTTGAGCAAGGTGCCGGTGGGTGGTGTGGTGATCGGCTTGGTGGCAGCGGTCTACCAGAGCGTCACCGGGGGCTGGCCCTTGTTTGTCACCACCATGATTTCCTGCATCCTGCTGGGCATGGTTCATCCGCTGACCGGCCGACGACTTCGGTGGACGGCACCGGCAACGGCCCTGGTGCTGATCTTCCTGTAAGGCCGACTCAGACAGGTTCAGGCTGCCAGACCGGTCCCCCCAGGATCCGCCTCCCAGTTCAGTCCCCGAGGATACGTCTCCCAGTTCGGTCCCCCAGGTCAGTTGCCGGGCACCTTGGTCAGTGGCGCTGAGCGCACCAGCAGCCGCTTCTCCTGGGCGGCATCACCGGTGCCAAAACGCACTTTGGCGATCACCTTGTCCCCGGAACCCTCCAGTTGGATGACCGTGCCGCGACCAAAAGTCTTGTGATCCACCTGCTCGCCCACGCTCAGGGCAAGGACTTCACGGTCCTGTTCGATCCGCCCGGCCTTCTGCCGAGCCGGGGCACCCATCCGCTGGAAGCGACCGGACCCACCGGCACCAGCACCCCACCAGGAACCGGAATCCTCCCCACGGCGCGCGCCACCGCCGTAAGTTCCAGATCCGCCGAAGGAGCCTGAACCGTAGGAGGCCGAGCCCCAGCCACCGGGTACAGAAGATCCTTCACGTTCCCAATGCACCAGCGCACTGGGGATCTCGACCAGGAACGGACTGGGCGGGTTGTACTGGGACTGCCCCCACTGTTGACGGGTCTCTGCCCGGGTCACGTACAGGCGTTGGCGGGCACGGGTGATGCCCACGTAGGCCAGCCGGCGCTCCTCCTGCATTTCCTTCTCATCCGTCATGGACCGCTGGTGCGGGAAGATTCCGTGCTCCATGCCAGTCAGGAACACCACCGGGAACTCCAGACCCTTGGCGGTGTGCAAGGTCATCAGGGTGACCACCCCCGCGTTCTCAGGATCCTCTGACTGGTCCGGGATCTGGTCTGCATCTGCCACCAGAGCCACGTGTTCCAGGAACTCGGGCAGCCCGGCCTGGGGGTTCTCCCGTTCGTATTCGCGGACCACGGCCACCAGTTCTGCCAAGTTCTCCACGCGGGATTCATCCTGCGGATCATCAGAGGTGCGCAGCGCTTCCAGATAGCCGGTTTGTTCCAGCACGGCTTCCAGCACAGCGGCCGGACCGTTGCCCTCGGCAACTGTGGCCAGGTCATCCATCAGCTGAACGAATCCCTTGACCGCATTGACGGAACGTGTTGCCATACCGGGTGCCTCATCAGCACGGCGCAGAGCAGCCATGAAGGAGATCCGTTCCCGCTCCGCCAGTGCACTGACAGCACCCTGGGCTCGGTCCCCGATCCCCCGCTTGGGTTCGTTGAGGATCCGGCGAACCGTGACCTCGTCATCCGGGTTGATCAGGGTGCGCAGGTAGGCCAGGGCGTCCTTGATCTCCTTGCGCTCGTAAAACCGGGTGCCGCCCACCACGCGGTAGGGCAGGCCAACGCGCATCAGAATCTCTTCCAGGGAACGCGACTGCGCATTGGTTCGGTAGAACACGGCAACGTCGCCTGGTCGGACGTCGTGATCGTCCTGGAGACGGTCGATCTCTTCCACGATCCAACGGGCTTCCTCATGCGCAGACTCCGCTGCGTAACCCACAATCTGGGCACCGTCCCCGGAGGATGTCCACAGGCGCTTGTCCTGCCGTCGGGCGTTCTTGGCAATCACAGCGTTGGCGGCCGTCAGGATGGTTTGGGTGGAGCGATAGTTCTGCTCCAACAGCACGGTGCGTGCGTTGGGGTAGTCCTTCTCAAAATCCACGATGTTGCGGATGTCCGCCCCACGGAAGGCGTAAATGGACTGGTCCGAATCTCCCACCACGGTCAGTTCCCCGGGCCCCTGCGGCGAGTTCTGATCCGTACCCACGATTTCCTTGACCAGTGCGTACTGGGCGTGGTTGGTGTCCTGGTATTCATCGATCAACACGTGGCGGTAGCGGCGCCGGTAGTACTCGGCGATCGCAGGAAATGCGCGGAGCATGTAGACGGTCTGCGCAATCAGATCATCAAAGTCCAGGGCGTTGGCCGCGCGTAGACGCTCGGTGTACCCGCGGTAGACCTGTGCCACGGCCGATTCCCAGGCATCGGTACCGGATGCGCGGTTCAGGTACGTTTCGTCGTCGATCAGCTCGTTCTTGAGCGCGGAGATCGCGTGCTGGATGGCTTTGGGGGCAAACCGCTTGGGGTCCAGTTCATGCTGCTTGGCCACTGCTGTGATCACGCGCAGGGAGTCGGCGGAATCGTAGATGGAGAACGTGGACTTCAGGCCGATCGAGGTGGCCTCTCTGCGCAGCACCCGCACGCAGAAGGAGTGGAACGTGGAGATGGTCATGGCCTTGGCGGCCGGTCCCACCAGGTCCACCACACGCTCGCGCATTTCCGCGGCGGCCCTGTTGGTGAAGGTGATGGCCAGGATCTCCCCGGGATGCGCGCGCCCCATGGCCAGCAGATGAGCAATGCGGTGCGTGAGCACACGGGTCTTGCCGGATCCGGCCCCGGCCACAATCAGCAACGGGGAACCTGCATGTTCCACAGCCTGCCGCTGGGGATGGTTCAGCCCCTCCAGCAGTGCAGCAGGGTCTGCAGCCACACGCGTGGGCGCGGATGAGTCCATCCGCGGGGATGCTGCGGCCACCGAGAGCAGGGGGTTGTCCGAAAGGAAATCCATGATCCCCGCAGTTTACGTGCGGCCGCAGACATCACACGGGGGCAACCTCCACGTGGTGCCTGCCGTTGTCGTCAACGACCCAGACCTCGCCGTCGGCAACCTCCACCAGATGGGGCCGCTGCAGTTCAATGGCGTCCTCAAAATCGATTTGGTCCTGGGTCAGGTTGGGACCACCGGCCACCGTGCGCATCTCCATGGAATCGCGTTCCAGAACCCGAATGGCCTGATTGCCGGTGTCCGCAATCACCACCGAGCCGTTGTACAGGATGTTCACCGATTCCGGGGACTGGAGCTTGGCCTCTTCCACGGGGCCGTCGTGGAATCCGGCTCCATGTTTGCCGATCACCGTGACCACGCGGGGGTCGCCGTCGCCCTTGTCCAGGTCAAAGCTGAGATAGCGCAAGGAGGAGGAATCGCGGTCCACCAACCAGATCCGACCATCCGGATCCTCCACGGTTCCGCAGGTGGCGGCGAACTTGGCGTGGGCCACCTTGCCGTCCCGCCGTCCGGACTCGCCCGTACCCGCAAACTCCACCAGAGCGTTGGTGTAGGCGTCCCACCGGAAAAGCTGATGACGCTCGGGCGCTGCCACCACGGCAGCGGAGAGCTTGTGGGACCAGGTGATGTCCGCAATCTGCGCGCCATTGAGAATGGAGAGGTCGATGTGGCGTCGAACGGTTTTCCAGTCGTTCTCCAACAGGCTCAGTTCCCCGTTGGACAGCCTCAGCATCAGACCCTCAGGCAGACCGATCGACAACTCCACAGTGCACCTCCACAGCGCTACGCACGGGCCGCGTTGCCCGTCCGGTCCCGCCAGGACTGTCCCGCTCGGGATGTGATTCAGCTTACTCGCTCGCCTGGTCACGCACCGGCCACCCCGCCGAACACACACCCGGCCCCGCCCCATAATGGAGGCATGGGTTTGACGCGAGCGCAGAAGATCAAGAAATACGGGGAGAACGCCGGTGAGGCCCCCGCCACCGCGCGCGAACGCCGCGCGTCCCCCGGCCCGCAGCTTGCCCCCCGCAACACCGAACTCCCGCCGCCGGAACCCTCCAAGGGCAAGCGACAGCCCGGCATCTTGATTGCGGTCATCATGATCATCGGCGCGCTTCTGATGTTCTACGTCAACGTGCTGATCCTGCCCGAGTTCTCCCACATGATTGCCGATGGCCACGGTGTCCCGGAGCTGCAGGTCACCGGATACAGCCCGGAATGGTTGGCGGAGTTCGCCCGGATCATTGGCGACGACGGCGCACAGCTCTACTCCTCCGTGCACTGGACCACCGGGTTGTTGGCGCCCCTGGTGATGGCTGTGGGTTGGGCCTTGTTCCTGGTGATCTATGCAAAGCGCGGTTACGAACGCATCAGCGGCCTGGTGGTCACTGCCCTGTTCCTGGTGGTGAATCTGGGTGCCAACATGGTGGTGGACATGGCCGTGGCTGATCCCGGCAACACCGCACTGGCCACATTCTCCTCCGTGCTGATGTCCACGCGTTGGGTACTGCTGGTGGTGCTGATGTTTGTGACCTTTGGGATCTTCCTGCGCAAGATGCGTGAACGCCTGCAGAACTTTGACCCGGTTGCGGCCAACCAGGAACGCAAGCGCAAGTTCGGGCGCTGAGCATCACTACATCCGCCGAGCAGCTATTTGTGCTGCTGATCAGGCGTCATGAGCGGCACAACTCACTGCTGGGCGGATGATCCAGGCCCTGGATCACAAAGTCGGCACGTCCGCCAAGAGCCTGCGCGTGTAGTCGTGGGTGGGTGCCTCCAGGACCTGATCCACCGGACCGGAGTCCACAATCACGCCCTGGTTGAGCACCACAATGTGGTCCGCAATGTGCCGGGCCAGCGTGATGTTGTGCGTGACAAACAACAGCGCCAGTCCACGCTCGGCACGCAATTGATTGAGCAGCGCAATGATGGAGGCCTGCACGGACACGTCCAGGGCCGAGGTGATCTCGTCACAGACCAGCACGTCCGGGGCATTCACCAAGGCACGCGCCACGGCAGCACGTTGGCGCTCACCACCGGAGAGGTCCCCCGGGCGGCGGTCGTAAAAACTGCGACCCAGCCGCACCGAGTCCAGGGCTTCCTCCACCACTGCACGACGCTGGCGGGCCGGTAGTTTCCCACTCATCTCCAGCGGCACACTCAGGGACTGCCCAATGCTGCGCCGCGGGTTCAGGGACGAGTACGGCGACTGGAACACGTACTGGATGGCCTGCCGGTCATCATTGGTGCGCTTGCGCGTGGAGGCGGCCAACTCCCGTCCGCGCAGGGTCACCGATCCTTGGTAGTCGTCAATCAACCCCGCCACACAGCGGGAGAGTGTGGTTTTGCCCGAACCGGATTCCCCCAGCACCATGGTGGACTGCCCGGGTTCCAGCTGGAAGTTGACGCCTTCCAACACGGTGTTGCCGCCGTAGAACTTCTTCAGATCCCGCACCACCAACAACGGGGCTTGGGTTTCCGGTTCAGCGGACACGGCACCACCGCCGGCTTCAACGACGACGACGCTCCCGCTGTCCGCCTCCGGCACCACATCCAACTGCCCCGTCTGGGTCAACTGTTTGCGCCCGGCCAGATCAGGCACAGCCTCCAACAACTTGCGGGTGTAGGGGTGCTCCGGTGCGGCCAGGACCTGACCCACCGGCCCTTCCTCCACCAGGTCACCTCGCAGCATCACGGCCACACGGTCGGCCAGTTCAGCCACCATTGCAAGATCGTGTGTGATGTAGAGGCTGGCCACGTGATGCAGGCTGGTCATGGTGCGGATGGTGTCCAACACGTGCGATTGCGTGGAGACGTCCAAACCGGTGGTGGGTTCATCCAGGATCAGCACGTCCGGGGTCATGGCAAAAGCCATGGCAATGCCGATCCGCTGCTGCTGGCCGCCCGAAAGTTCGTGCGGCCACCGACGCTGGTACTCGTCCGTGCTTGGCAGCCCCACGTCCTCCAGGACCTGCCGCACACGAGCTGCCCGCTCCTGCGCATTGGCGCCGAATCCGTGGACGTCCAGGACCTCCCGGATCTGCTCACCCACCCGGATGGCCGGATTCAAGCTCAAGGCCGGGTCTTGCGGAATGTAGGCGATGCGTGATCCCCGCAGTGCCCTGAGGTCCTCATCTCCCAACTGCGTGACCACCACACCAGAACCCGCCGCCTCACGGGATGCGGCGTCACTGGACAGGTCATCAGTGTCCCGCGAATACAGCGTGATCTCCCCGGAGTGATAGCGCAGCCCGGCACGGAAATGCCCCAAGCAGGCCAGCCCCGCTGTGGTTTTGCCTGACCCGGATTCACCGACCAGCCCCAGGATTTCACCGCGGCGCAGTTGAAGATCCACCCCGTGCAGGATTTCCGTGCCGTCCAGAGTGGTCACCCGCAGGCCCTGCATGACCAGGGTGAGATCGGGCACCGTCGTCGTTGCCGAGGAAGATGCGGCAGTGGATGCGGTGCTCATGACGACTCCACGGTGGTTGAGGCGGTGGCCCGGGCAATGGCGTCGGCCAGCAGGTTGGTGCCCACGGTGAGCACCGCAATGGCGATCACCGGCAGCAGCACGCCCCAGGGTTGGATGCTCAGGGCAATGCGGTTCTCGTTGATCATCAGCCCCCAGTCCGCGGTGGGCGGTTGCATGCCCAGCCCCAGGAAGGACAGGGAGGCGATGGCGCCGATGGAGTACGTCAGGCGCAAACCGGCCTCCACGCTCAACGGGCCGGTGATGTTGGGGAAGATCTCCCGGGCCAGAATGCGGCTGCGCGGCACGGCGTACATCTGCGCGGCACGCACGTAGTCCTCGTTGACCACACCCAACGTGGCGGCGCGGGCCACCCGGGCAATGCGCGGCGCGTGCGTCAGGCCGATCACGGTGACCAACACCCAGCCCTCGGGTCCCAGCACCACGATCGCCAGCAAGGCCAGCACCAGTTGCGGAAAGGCCAGGACGATGTCGTTCAGGCGCATGAGCACCGAATCGGTCTTGCCGCCGGCGTAACCGGCGATCATGCCCACCACGCAGCCGACCACCAGCCCGAGGACGGTGGCCAGCACCGAATACAGCAGCAGGAGCAGCCCGCCTGCCAGGAACCGGGAGGCCACGGATCGGCCCAGATTGTCCGTGCCGAAGATGCCCTCGGGCTGGAAGGGGCGCCCGGCGAATTCCGTGGGTGAGTAGCCCGTGAGCACCGGGGCCAACAGCGGCCCGGCCAGCGCGAGCGCGACGATGAACACCGTGAGCACGATCCCGACCTTGCCCTGCCCTTGGGCCCACACCCGCTTGAGAAGATGCGCGGGGCGGGTGGCCGATTCCTTGGGCTCGGCATCGGTGGTTCCCGACGGCGGGGGTCCCGCATCGGCGCTCGGTTTCAGGTCCGATGTGCTCATGACGCGCTCCGCAGCTTGGGGTTGGCCAGAATGCCCACGATGTCAGCGAGCAGATTCACCACCACGTAGACGGCGGCGATGATGATGGAGATCGCCTGCACCACCTGCACGTCCCGGTACGTCACGGCGTCGATCAATGCCTGGCCGATGCCCGGGTAGCGGAACAGGTATTCGACCACCACCACACCGCCGGCCAACCACGCCAATTGGATGGCCACTACCTGGGCCACGGGCCCGATGGCGTGGGGCACTGCGTGACGCAGGATCACCCGACGTTCCGGGACACCCTTGAGCCGGGCCATTTCCACGAATCCGGAGTCCATGACCTCGGCCATGGTGGCCCGCATCATGCGGATGATGTACGGGATGACCACCAGCGCCAAGGTCAGCGTGGGCAGGATGAGTTGGGTGGGGATCTCCCACACCTGCTGGCCCGGTGGGCTCATGGTCACCGCCGGCAGGATGCGGAAGACGGAGGTGGCGAACAGCGTCACCAGGGCGATACCGATCACGAACTCCGGCAGTGCCGCCAGCGTCAAGGTCCCCCACGTGACGGCTTGATCGGCGCGCTTGCCCCGGTGCAGCGCGGAGAAGATGCCGATGGCCAAACCCACGGGCACGGCGATCAGCGCCGCACACAGCATGAGCACCAGAGACGCCGTGATGCGCTCCCCCAGCAGATCCGTGACGGGGCCACCCGTGGCGCTCGAGGTGCCGAAATTGCCCACGAACAGCCCACCCAGCCACAGGAAGTAGCGCTCCACGGGTGAGCGGTCCAGGTTCAGCTCCGCCTGCAGCGCCGCGATGCGCTCCTCCGTGGCCTGCTGGCCCAGAATCGCCCGTGCCGGATCCCCGGGCAGCAGAAGCGTGGCGGCGAAAACGACGACGGACACGGCCAGCAGGATGAACACGCTGACCAGGAGGCGTTTGAGAATCAGTTTGGCGATCATGACACCTCACCCAGCCACACGCTGCGGAAACCATAGGCATTCAGTGGCAGACCCGTGGAGTTTTCTTGGAAGCCCAGGACGTAGCGTTGGTAAGCGTCCACCTGGTTGGCGAAACCCCAGATGATGTACCCGCCGTCGTCGTAGAGCATCTGTTGGGCTTGGTGAATCAGCTCGGTGCGCCGGGCCTCGTCCAGCTCGGCCTGGGCTTGGTCCAGCAGGTCCGTGAACTCTTGGTTGACCCACGCGGTTTCGTTGAACGGGGCCTCGGCCGTGGCACAGTTGCGTGATTGCGGGATGAAGTTGCGGGTGTACCAGAAGCTCTGGGCGAAGCTCCACTGCAGGTACTGGTCCCCGAAGAACGTGGTGGTGTCCACCCGGCGGATGTTGACCGTGATCCCGGCTTCCGAGGCCTGTTGGGCAAAGACTTGCGCTGCCTCCACCACCCCGGACTGGATGGGTGCGGTCACAAGCTCCACGGTGATGCCGTCGGGGTGACCGGCCTGGGCCAGGAGGTTCTTGGCCTGTTGGATGTTCTGGGTCCGTTGGTCCAAGTCCGGGTAGGAGGGGTCGAAGGGGGAATACATGTCATTACCCAACTGCCCGTAGCCGGAGAGCACTTGGTCGATCATCTGCTGACGGTCCACCACCAGGCGGAAGGCCTGACGAACTCGGACATCGTTGAACGGTTCCACGTCCACGCGCATGGTGAACGGCAGCCACATTCCGGTTTCCGAGTTCAGCACTGCCATGCGTTCATCGGATTCCAACACCTCCACCAAGGCCAACGGGATCTGCCCCACGCAGTCCACCTGGCTGGAGAGCAGCGCGTTGATCAGGGCGTCGGTGTCGTTGAAGTTCAGGATCTGTACTTCATCCAGATACGGTTCGCTGTCCCAGTAGTGGGGGTTGCGTTCCAGCGTGGTGGACATGCCCGCGGAGAAATCCTTGAGCCGGAAGGGTCCAGCGCCGATAGGGTTGGCGGGGTCGAAATCTCTGGGCACCACACCCATCGAATACTGCGCCAGGGCATCGTCCAACACCGCGCTGGGTGCGGTCAGCTGAATCTCCACGGTGCGCTCATCCACCGCCGTGGCACTTTGGAAGTCGGCCAGATTGGACGCGTTGGTTTTCGGGTCCTCGGGATCCGTGACGCGTTCAAAGGTGAAGACCACATCCTCGGCCGTCAGATCGGAGCCGTCGGAGAACTTGAGGTTTTCGCGCAGACGAAGGGTCCACACGGTGCCGTCGTCGTTGGGTTCCAGGGACTCGGCCAGTCGATAGGCGATCTGGTAATCGCCGTCGCGCTCCAAGAGGGGTTCGAACAGGTTGATCACGCGCGCCGAATCTCCGGTGTTGACCGGGATGTGCGCATCCAGGGTGTCGGCGGTGGAGCCGCCGGTGAGGCCCACCCGCAGCGTTCCACCGCTCGACGGCGGGGCGTCGGTGTTCACCTCGAAAGCCGCGGGCCCTGAGCAGGCTGACAGTACCCCCACCGACCCGAACGCCACCGCGCCGGTGAGTATCTGACGGCGAGCGAGCGGCTGCTGCAGCCATCGCCCGCCGGTGGATCTGTCACTCATGTTGGGACTCCCCGTTGAGTCAATGTGCCAGCCGCGCAGACCCTGGCATCGTCTGCGCGGCAGGACGCGGCGATCCGCGCGGATCACAGCACCCTTGTGATGCATCTAACAGCGGAGGGGCGTGGATGGCAAACATGACGCGCACCTAGGGGTTCGCCGTGCTGCGCACCGCGTGGTGCAGGAGTGCCCTTCGTTGGGTGGTTCTCAATCCCGCGCAAGCCCCTCATGATGGACTGCCGCTCGAAGAGATCGCTGCCAAGTTAGGCATCGGTGACGAGACGGTGCGCTCTGCGGTCGTCACTTCTAGCGGGACGATTCGCCAACGTGGCCGACGTCCGTCTCTCTAGTCAAGTTCGGAGAGGGACGATGTCATCCACGTTGGCGACCGACCCAAGCCAGATGCCGGTTGGCGACGAGCTTTCCTTGCCGCTGACGACCGCGCAGGATGCCGACGCGAGTGCGTCCTTCCACAAGTTGAACGCCGCTCGATGCGGGGTGAAGCAGCGTCTGATCTATGACAATCGGCCAACGCTTCCAAGTGCCGTGAACCTCCCAGGCGAGTCCCACGCCCAGGTGCTTGCCTTGGTTACGCACGGAGATCCAATGATCCGGATCGACCGCGAATTCCTCAATAACATTCCGGTCCGATCGTCCAGTTTGCATCGTCATGAAGGTCTCAACTGGCAGCGCTTCAACTTGCCAGCCGACCTGTGCGAGATCGACGTTTTCGTAATCTCGGAGGAAGGAAGCATTGCCTGCGTGTTCGTAGATCCACTGCTCGATGACATCGGCCGGCCAGCGCAGGTCGACGACTATGTCTTGTCGTTGGAACTCTGCGAAGCCGTAACCACTCTCGCGACATCGATGCGCCAGGTCAGTGAAATGAACAAGGCGCATACCGATATCCTTCTCAACCCTCTGGCATCATCGAGGTCTTTAGCCAAGGAAGCTACCCGAGTCTATCTAAGCTACGGTCAAAATGGCTGTCATTGTCAGTGCCGCATGTTGACTCGGATTCCACCGTGTAGTTTTGCTGGACTGAAGGAAATGACTCTGGTGCGACTCTACAACGCTTTGAGCAATTACTCAGTTCCGCCGCGGTCCGTCAAGCGCGGACGATGGTGTCCGGTTCTGGTCAGAGGCTCATAGTCGTCGCCCAATCCGAGCACGATTTGATCTAGTAGCCGGAGTTCTATGTCGGGGAGATGCGGCTCTAGTGGCGGCAAGGGATGCCGAGCCGAAGCCCTGGCGTATTGCTCAGCTTTCAACCGTGAGGGTGTTGGCGTTCGAGCCTGGCGGCAAGCTTGTCGGCTCGACCAGCGTTGTATCCGAGGGTGTGTATGGTCAGGATCCGTGACCCGTCGCGCGAGACGCCGATGAGTGCTCCGTGATCCTTGTTGTGGCCGTTGTGCCACCACAGCGTGGGATCGTCCATCCATCCCAGGGGCTTCACTCCAGGACTCTGCCGGGCGATGGCTGTGGCGTACTGTTCGAGAGCGTCGAACGTGCCCTGCACACCGCCTGCGCCGATGAATGGGCCAGTATCCTTCCACTGCTTACGGATACCGCCCGTCCAGGTGCGTATGACCGGTACGCGCTCGGGGGCAGGGTCTATCGAGACGTCGGTGATCCCGAGTGGATCGAAGACGTTTTCGGTGGCCAGTGTCCACCAGTCTTGTTCGGTGATGGCTTCAAGCAGCCGGGTCAGCACCGCGTATCCCAGGTTCGAGTAGTCGAACGATCCCACGGTGCCGCTGTGTTGCGCAGCGAGCGTGGGTAGAACCTCCGCGTCAAAGTAGGCGGTGGTGTACTTCGCGTAGGGATCGCGCGCTTCGACCGCGCCCGTGATGATGCCTTGGGGCAGTCGTGGCAGCCCAGAGGTGTGCGTGACGAGTGAACGCACATCGACCTCTCGTGGCAGCTTCGCCTCCGGGAGATAGACGCTGACGGGCGCGGACAGGTCGAGCGTGCCTGCTTGGTCGAGTTGTTGGGCGAGGCGGGCGGTCACGGTCTTGGTGATCGATCCCCATTCGAGCATCGGGGCACCCTGATGCAGCGATCCGAACCGTTCAGCTGTAATGGTGCCAGCATCGCGGAGTCGGTACGCCTGGCTCTTCAGAGGCACCAACCAACTCATATCGCCAGCCTAGGGCCTGTCAACTTGTCTGTGTACGCGGGGCGTTCACAGGTAGGGGGTGATTCGGCCGGGGTATGCGGCGGCGAGTTGGGCGAGGGCTTGTTTCCAGTACGTGACGATTTGGCCCTCGATGAGCCGACCCTGGGCTTTTCGCTGGCTGGCGGGCTTGCCGCAGTCCCAGGCACGGTCGGCGGCGCGGCTGATGACCTGGCTGCTCTCCCGGATCTTGATGCGGATCGCGTCGAGGTAGATCACCGGATAGAACTCCTCCAGCGGCCTCGCCTGCCACGCGGCGACCTCCTCGAGCACGGCGTCGGTGATGTTTGAGATCGTCTCGTGGGCCAGGTCCGTGCCGAGCGTGGAAGCCAGGTGATGCTGGATGTCCCGGATCGTCATCCCGCCCGCGTAGAGGCTGATGTTCATGTCATCCCGGCCCCCGAGCCGCCGCTGGCCCTTGGGGACCAGACGCGGCCTGTAGGCCCCGCTCCTGGGCTGCCTTGACCAGCGCGGGACGAACCCGCAATCACCGGTTAGCTCGACCTGACCCGCGTCGATCTGGGCGAACAACGCCTCCAGCTGCCCTCAGCTGCTCGACCAGTTCCTGCCCCGTCGGCCCACCTTGATCCTTCTCGTCGGTCATGGTCACGATTCTTACCGTTCCTCTCGGTACGGCTTACACAGACCATCTGACACGCCCCTGATATGGGTCGGAAGAGTGCCCCCGAATGGATTCGAACCATCGACACCGGCTTTAGGAGAGCCGTGCTCTATCCCCTGAGCTACGGGGGCAACGCGGACCATCATACGGCCCTCTTGACCTTGCCCAAGTCACCAGCGGCGCGCGGGCGGATAGATTGGCAACCATGCCCGTCTACATCGATCCCCCGCGCTGGCCTGCCCATGGCACCGAGTTCTCCCACCTGATCTCGGACACCTCCCTGGAGGAGCTGCACGCGGCAGCCGAACACATCGGCCTCTCCCCGCGCGCCTTTGACCGCGACCACTACGACGTCCCCCGCCAGCGGTACGACGACGCCGTGGCCGCCGGTGCCGTGGAAGTCGATGGCAAACAGCTGGTGCGGATCCTGGTGGCATCCGGGCTGCGGATTCCTGCGGCACGGCGCAACAACAAGGTGTTGACGGCGCTGCGTCGTCGTTGGGACGGCGCTGTGGGCGTCACGGAGCCGCTGCAACGGTTGCGGGAAACCCTGTTGGCCGGGTGGGGTGAGGAGCACCGGCACTACCACGACCGCACACACCTGCTGGCGGTCCTTGCGACACTGGACGAACTCACGGACGGGAGCCCGCCACTGGAGGTGGTGTTGGCGGCGTGGTTCCACGACGTCGTGTACGAGGGCCAAGCCGGTGCCGATGAGGAAGCCTCCGCGCAGTTCGCATTGGCCACGCTGCCCCAGGTGGGCATGGACCAGGACACCGCTGATGAGGTGGCGCGGCTGGTACGAATGACCACCCACCACAACCCGGACCCGCAAGACACCCACGGGGCGTTGCTCTCGGATGCCGATCTGGCCGTGCTGGGTGGCACACCGGAGCGCTATGCGGATTATGTGCAGCGGGTCCGTGCGGAGTATCCACAGGTTCCGGAGTATGAGTTCGTGCACGCGCGCCTGCTGATCCTGGATCGCCTGGATCCCGCCGCTCTCTACAAGACCGAGCGCGGCCGAGCCCTGTGGGGCGAGCAGGCACGTCTGAACCTTGCCGTGGAGATCGACGAGCTGCGCCTGGGCTCACTGGCCCGCATCCAGGTTCCGGAATGGTGCAAGGTGCTGCCGATCGTGGGAGTGTGTTTTGTCCGCGACGGACATCTGCTGACCGTGCGGAAACGGGACACGGAGATGTTCATGCTGGTGGGCGGCAAGATCGAGGACGGCGAGACAGCACTGGCCGCAGGCGTACGGGAGATCACCGAGGAAGTCGGACTGGTTGTTGCGCCCGAGCACCTTGAGCTCCTGGGCGAATTCGATGCACCGGCCGCCAATGAGTCCGCCACCTGGATCGACTCCACAGTATTCGTGGTCACCACACCGGTTCAGCTCATGAACGACGACGACGCCCCCACCACCCCGGATCCCTCCGCCCAGGCGGAGATCGAGGAACTGCGGCACCTGGACCTGTACCCGGATGCCGTGTCAGCGGCTGAAGACACGTTGGCTCCGTTGATCCGCCGCCAGGTGCTGCCCATGCTGCGGCGCAGGGATTCCCGGTTCTGGTCAGCCCATGTCCGTGCGGACTCGCCGTACCGGTTGGCGCAGGAGCCCCAGGGCTGACGTCTACAGGCTTTAGATCTACAGGCTGCGCTTGCGCTTGCGCCGGTAGATCACGGCACCGGCCAGCAGACCCACCAGAATGCCTATGCCGCCTGTGACCGAAACCCACATGGCCGCATGACCCAAGGGGATGGCCATGAGCAGACCGATGATCACACCGGGAATGGCACCTGCCACCATGCCGATGGCCAGGTAGGTGTATTCCTGATCCGCGCCAGTCCGCGCGGAGGCGCTGTAGTCGCGGGGTGGTTGAGAGTTCGGTCGGTTGTTGGAGGCCATGCCGCCAGCCTATCGAGCGCTCAGCGGTAGGTGAAAAAGCCGTCCAGCGGCATGGCATGGATGGAGTGCACCACGGTTCCCTCCTGCGGATTCAGCGCGGAGATCATCTGGTCTCCGCCCAAGTAGATCCCCACGTGCGAACCATTGTTCTGGGAGACCAGATCCCCCACCCGAGGCTGTGACGTGGGCGCACCTGCTGCAAACTGGTCCCAGGTGACCCGTGGAATGGTCAGGCCGTTCTGCGCGTAGACCCATTGGACGTACCCGGAGCAGTCCCAGGCCATGAAGTCCGTTCCGCCCCACACGTAGGCACCACCCAGTCCCTGGTATGCGGTGTCCACAATGGCCTGGTCCGATCCGGAGACCGTGCTGGCCTGGACCTGCGGCTCAGCAGATGCCGGGGCTGACACCTGTGCGCCCAATGGGTCGGCTGCCACGGCCGCCAAGTCCCCCATACCCACCGGGGCACCTGACGGTGCAGAGGTTGTCTCAACCGACTGAGGCGCCCAGAACGCCGTGGGAGTGGATTGGACCGCCACTGTGGGCACCGCTGACACCTCTGGTACCGCAGAAACATCGGCCGAACTGCTGGTGGTGCCATCTGCGTAGGCAAAGGTCACCACACCGTTGGCATCCGTGGACCAGGAGAACGTCCAGTCATTGGCATCGGCAGCGGCACGGTTGAATCCTGCATCATCAGGAATCGTGCCCGTGACCGTGGCCCAGTCCGGGAACTCCACGGGCGCTGCTTGGGCTGGTGCTGCACTCAGCGCCGCGGCGCCCACGGCACCAAAACCGACGACGCCGCCCACCGTCCACGCGTGCTTGATCAGCCGAGGAGACCGCGTGCGCCCAGGCGAATCGGTTGCGAGGACGGCGGTGGAGGCGTACTCCGTCTGCGTGACCGGGGCGGAAAAACACCAGCTGGTGTGGATGGTCGGTGTCTGGATGGATGGGGCTGGGTCATTGCGCAGTGTGCAGGGCGGCATGGTGGTGTCCTCAACGTGGTGGCGGTTGCCGCACAAGCCTTGTGTCAGGCAGTGCAGGTGAACACCTCACACGGTAGGACCGCGGTCCGAGCCTCAAGAGGCCGTGGCGCCACCCAAGGCCCTGATTGATATGGCTCCGCCGGTGTTTGGAGCTACATCAGGCGCAGCTCACACATCAATCATTGCGGCTGCCGAACCTGTGGAGGACTTGTGCGCGATCGAGCCAAGCCAGGGATTTCAGATTTCAGCCACACAGAGGGCTTGCGCCACCTTGTGGGAAATCCGCACCTCAGCACCACCGTCAGCACCGGATTCAGCACCCTCACCGGATGCAGTGGGCTGAATGAGCACCCATTCGTCGAAGTCGATCTGGGCGGTGAATGCGGCACCGGAGAGCACTCCGGCCTCAGCCAAGGCGGGCACGGAAACGCCGTCGGCCTGCACAACTTCTGGCACGCCCACCACGGCGAACGGACCCGAGGAACCCTTCTGCAGGAGGGTGAAGAGCCGCGGCAGATGAGCCAAAGCACCCGAGGGTGAGGCCAGCAGCGCGTTGATGGCCGCTTGCTCATCCCCGGCACTGAGACCATCCAGACCCGGAATGGGCATGCCGTAGGGAGAGGCCTCCGGTGCGTCCAGGAGCACCATCAGACGACGCTCCACGTCTTCGCTCATCACGTGCTCCCACCGGCACGCCTCGTCATGCACCTGGGAGAGCTCCAGCCCAATCACATCCGCCAACAGGCGCTCGGCCAACCGGTGCTTGCGCATGACCTTGACCGCGGTTTCCCGGCCGTCGTCGGTCAGAGCGATCCGACGGTCCGGCAAGACCTTCAACAGCCCGTCACGTTCCATGCGGGACACCGTCTGGGAGACCGTGGGACCGGAGTGCTCCAAACGCTCCACAATGCGGGCTCGCATGGGGGGCACGCCCTCTTCCTCGAGCTCCAGAACGGTGCGCAAGTACATCTCTGTTGTGTCGATCAGATCAGTCACAAAAACATCTCCTGCACGGATCGGGGTGGGATTGGGGGCCGGTTCACCCACCAGGACGCGGGCCAGGTTGTGGCCGCTGATGCTCACTGACCGAGTCCATGAGCGTTGCCTGGCAAGTGTATCTGGCCGCCACCCGGCGCGGATGAAGACCTGTGACGCCCACCCGTGACAACCTCCTGCTCTGATCGCGGCCCAAGATGGCAGGTGGGGCACAATGGCCAACGGGGCACGCCGCACAGTGCGCCCCACCAAACCCGTCGCGCCCACCAGTCCGGAGGCCTCCTTTGTCGCGTCCCATCTCCATCCCCGACCACATGCTCCCGGCTGACGGGCGCTTTGGCTCCGGACCGTCCAAGGTCCGCGAGGACCAGGTGGGGGCTTTGGCGCGGCAGGGCCGCAACCTGCTGGGCACCTCGCACCGGCAGGCCCCGATCAAGGACATGGTGGGCCGCATACGGACCGGTTTGGCTGAGTTCCTGCAAGCCCCTGACGGTTACGAAATCCTGTTGGGCCTGGGTGGTGCCACCACGTTCTGGGATGCCGCCGCGTTCGGGCTGGTCCAGGAAAAGGCCCAGCACGCCACCTTCGGTGAGTTCGGCGCCAAGTTCGCTTCAGCCACCAACAAGGCCCCGTTCCTGGCTCCCTCCACCATTCACAGTTCTGAGCCTGGCACCCGGGCAGAGGTGGTTGCTGAGGACGGCGTGGACGTTTACGCCTGGCCCCACAATGAGACCTCCACCGGCGTGATGGCTCCGGTCAAGCGGCCGGACGGTGTGGACCGGGCCCAGGTGGGTACCAACGGTGCACTGATCCTGGTGGATGCCACCTCCGCAGCCGGCGGCGCTGCTGTGGATCTGAGTGAAACCGACGTCTACTACTTCTCCCCCCAGAAGAACTTTGCCTCCGACGGTGGCCTGTGGCTGGGCGCCTTCTCCCCGGCAGCCATCGAGCGCATTGAGCAGATCGGTGCCTCCGATCGCTGGATCCCGGAATCGCTGGCCTTGACCGCTGCCGTGGAGAACTCCCGCAAGAACCAGACCCTCAACACCCCTGGCTTGGCCGGTCTGGTCATGTTGGAGGACCAGGTGCGTTGGCTCAACGAGCAAGGTGGCATGGCATGGGCCGCAGCCCGCACCAAGCAGTCCTCCGACCTTGTCTACGCATGGGCTGAGGCCAGCGAGTTCGCCACACCGTTTGTGGCCCGCCCGGAGGACCGCTCCACCGTGGTGGCCACCGTGGACTTCGACGACGCCGTGGACGCCGCCGCCATTGCCGCCACCTTGCGCGCCCACGGCGTGGTGGACGTTGAGCCTTACCGAAAGTTGGGCCGCAACCAACTGCGGATCGCCACCTTCACCGCCGTGGAGCCCGACGACGTCTCCGCCCTGCTGGCCTGCGTCGATCTGATTGTGGAACAGCTCTGATCCCACTGCGGATCTGATCAGAGGCGCAAGACCGTGGAATTGACGGCACTGTTCGGGGAGATTCCCCTGACCATCATCGCCTTGGTCCTGCTGGCTGCGCTGGCGGCCGGGTGGATCGACGCCGTGGTGGGTGGTGGCGGGTTGCTGCAGCTGCCCGCCCTGCTGCTGGTTCCAGGAATCACCCCGGTCCAGGCGCTGGCCACCAACAAACTGGGCTCCGTGTTCGGTACCACCACCAGCGCCATCACCTGGTTCAGACGGGTCAGACCCGATCTGAGAACAGCCCTGCCCATGGCAGTGATTGCCATGATCGGCAGCTACGGCGGGGCCAATTTGGCCGCTCTGCTGCCGGCCTCCATTTTCAAACCGATCATTGTGGTGGCACTGACCGTGGTGGCAGTGGTCACGGTGGCCCGGCCCAGCATGGGCGCAGTGTTGAGATTCGAGGGCCCCAGCCGCAAGCACTACATGACAGCAGCCATGATTGGACTGGGCATTGGCTTTTATGACGGTCTGATCGGCCCCGGCACGGGGACCTTCTTGATCATGGCCCTGATCACCGCAGCGGGTTACGACTTCCTGATGGCCAGTTCCACCGCCAAGATCGTGAACGTGGCCACCAACATTGGCGCCCTGGCATTCTTCATCCCGCAAGGTCACACCTTGTGGGCGTTGGGCCTGGCCATGGGGCTGGCCAACATTGTGGGTGGTTACACCGGATCACGCATGGCTGTTGCCCGGGGCAACAGATTCATCCGAATCGCTTTCCTGGTGGTGGTCACCGCTTTGATCATCAAGGTCGGTTACGACGTCTGGGTGGAGAACCTGGCTCCCCTGCTCGGCTGAGTCCTGCTGGTCAGGACTTTCTGCGTCCTCCGTCACGTCCTGGTCCTCGGCCGAATCATCAGATTCCGATTCCTTCTCCTCATCGCTGAGGCGCTCCGACCACGGCACCCATTCCGGTGCCAACAGGGCGTCATCCGAGGGCAGGATCCCGGTTTCACACACGGTGGGTTCAGCCTGCCGCGGAGCCCGTGCGATCGTGACGTACCACTCCCATGCGCGGTAACCGCGTTTGGTGGAGGTGAAGTAGTGGGTGACCAAACGGTCGTCGTCGGCAGCCACCCGGTGGCCGTCCCCGATCTCCTCAGCCGGCACCAGCTCCTTCAGGGCAGTCAGCGCAAACTCCTTGGCCTGGGCCAACTTCTGGTCCAGGGCAGGCTTGCGCCGCCGCGCCTCCGGCCGGGCCTGAGGCTCAGCGGCTTCGGCCGGCGCCTGCTTCAGCTGAGCTTGGTCCGGTGACACCAGACTGGGAGCTGGCTCGACCGGTGCCGATGCTTGCTGCTCAGGTTCTGGTACTTGCTGAACCGGCTCTGGTACTTGCTGTTCCGGGGACACGGTGGCCTGCCTCAGACGTCCAGGTTGTCCGCGACGGTGCGCAGGATGGTGGCGATCTTCTTGCCGTGCGCACGGTCCGGGTACTTGCCGCGCTGCAACCCGCCGGAGATGTCATCCAGGAGCTTGATCAGGTCCTCGTTGATCACCGCCATGCGCTCGGCCGGCATCCGGGTGTTCTTGGCCACGGACGGGGTCCGCTCAATCACGGTGGCGGACAGTGCGGAGGGGCCGCGGCGGCCGTCAGCAACACCGAATTCCATGCGAGTACCCGGGCTCACGGTCTCCAGACCGGCAGGCAGAGCACTGGCATGGAGGAAGACCTCTCCGCCGTCGTCGCTTGCCAGGAAGCCGAACCCTTTGTCGGCGTCGAACCACTTGACCTTGCCAGTAGGCACTGTGTTGACCTCTGTTCTTGCTGCGGTGGGATGTTGCAGAACAGCCTAGTTTAGTCCGGTGGTGACCTCTGGATGGGTCCTCCGTCAGATGAACAGGACGCTGACGGCGAACGGTATTCTGATGGTCATGTCTGCCACCAACTCCCCCACGCCTGCCCAGCAGTCCCCTGCTGCCCGGACGCCCCGTGAAACCCCGGGCAGCGGCATGAACCTGTGGGGTTGGTTGGCCGTGGTGCTGTTTGTGACCTCCGGTGTGGCCATGACGGCCATGCTGATTCTCAAGTGGATCAACGGTGGTGACGAGGTGTGGCCATGGTTCACCCGCTACGCCTTTTTCGCCTTCCCCGCCGCTTTCCTGTGCCTGGTGTTGGCTCTGGTCCAGACCTTGCTCCAGCGCCGTCGTCACTGACCATGCGGGAAACCGCATTCCGTGAGGACCTTGGGCGGCGTTGCGCTGACCAGCTGACACAGTTGCTGGAGCTGCGCCCGGACGTTGCCGCTGCCACCCCCGTTGACCTGGATCAGCTGGCCCGCCTGCTCAGCAGCCGCGCGTCCCTCCACTCAGCACTGCAGAGCCTCAACCGCCCGCAACTGGACGTCCTTGAACGCGCCGCTGTGCTGGGCAACCACACATTGGTTCCAGCCAGCGACGACGACCGCCTCCGGTCCACCGTCCATGACGTCCTGCACGCCATGGCCTTGATTCACCCCGTGCCCACCGACCCATCTGCCCCGTGGGTGCTCTCCCCCGCAGTTGCGGATGCCTTGGGACGCTACCCGGCTGGCCTGGGGCGCCCGTTGAGCGAACTCTCGGCCTTACGCGCAGACAGCACCGAGCAGATCACACCATCTGACCTGGACCTGGACCACCTCCCGGGACGCACTGCGGAGATCCTGGCGAATTTCCGCACCCATCCGGTGGGAACCGTGCGGGAGGCCCACCGGAGTCCTGTGCAGGACGATCCTCTGCAGCGTCCCATCGACTGGCTGCTGGCGCGGAAGCTGCTGGTGCCCATTGACCCGCACCATGTGGAGATGCCGCGTGAAGTGGGGCTGGCCCTGCGCGGTGGTGACCTTTGGGATTCGGACCCCGGCATGCCCGTGGCACCTGAGGGACGGGCCGTGAACCCACGCATCCGGGACAATGCCGCCCAGTCGGCTGTTCTGGAACTGGTACGGGACCTCAAACGGCTGCGTGCGGAGTTGAGCCTGCGCCCGCTGACCGTTCTGCAATCCGGCGGTGTGGGGGTGCGCGAGCGGCGTCGCCTGGCCGCAGCCTTGGATCTTCCCCAGGATCGAGTGGACCGTCTGTTGGGCCACGCCTACGCAGCCGGACTGGTGGAGGCGCAGGAGCGCACGGGCAACTGGACGTCCAGCTCGGCACCGTTCGAGTCACTGCACGTGGCCGATGCCCACGGGGTTGTGCTCGCTGCCTGGTGGAACTCACAAGTGTTGCCCAGTGCTGTGGGGACCCACGGCGCGGACGGTGCCGTGGTGGCTCCCTTGACCCGAGCCGTGGAAACACCGGAGGCCCCGGGGATTCGTCTGGCGGTTTCCCTGGCCGTGGTCCACGCGGATCAGGTGTCCCCGGAGGCAGCATGGGCCGTTGCCACCGCCACCTGGATGCGCCCACGACTGGCACCGGTGCTGACTCGGTACACATCCGGTCTGCTGACGGAATTGGCTGACCTGGGTCTGACCGGGGCAGGGGCTGCCGCCCCGGCCCTGGGTGAGCTCGTGCACAGCGGCCCCCATGCTGCCTCCGCTGTGATCGCGCAGCATGTGCCCGCGGCAGTGGAGACCGTGACGGTGCAGAACGACCACACCGCCGTGGCTGCAGGTCCGTTGTCCCCGTCCGCGGCAGCCGAGCTTGCTCTGGTGGCCGATCCTGAGGGACGCGGTGCGGCGGACACCTTCCGCTTCAGCGTCACCTCCCTGCAGCGCGCGTTGGAGCACGGGTACGACGCCGCCGCCCTCACCCAGCTTTTGGAACACCGATTGGGCGGGGCGATCCCGCAGTCTCTGGTGCACCTGGTGGATGAGGCACTGCGAACACACGGCGCACTACGGATCCAAGACGCCCAACAGGTGGTCACCGGACGCGCCGACCTGGTGGAAGCTTTGGCCCACGCCCCGGAGTTGGACCGCTACCAGATCCTGCGCCCCAGCCCGGAAGTCCTGATTCTCAAAACGCCGGAAAGTCCACGCCATGTTCCGCTGAAGCGTGACCCGTTGCGGACAGCACTTCTGAGCGCAGCTGAACGGGCCGGCGTCCAGCCAACGGTGGGCAGCACCACCGCCCGCACACCGGTCACAGGCATCACCGGCGACCTTGGGGAGCTGCTCATGCTGTTCACCCCGGCAGCACCAGCGGCCGAGGTGTTGGACCCCGACCATCTGCGTACGGTGGCCACTCGTTTGGCGCAGGCTGAACAGGAGGGCACCGATGGCTGATGGACCCATGGTGGTGCAGTCGGACCGCACCGTTCTGCTGGAAGTGGACCACCCGCAGGCGGAGGCCGCCCGCCGTGAGCTGGCCGTGTTTGCCGAACTGGAACGGGCACCGGAACACATCCACACCTACCGGCTCACGCCCTTGGGGCTGTGGAATGCCCGGGCCGCAGGGGTTGATGCCGAATCCGTGATCAACACCTTGTTGGAGTATTCGCGCTACCCCGTTCCGCACGCCCTGCTGGTGGACATTGACCAAACCATGACCCGCTGGGGGTTGTTGGTCCTGGAAAAGGATCCGATCCACGGACTGGTGCTGCGTTGTGATGACACCCCTGTCTATGAGGAGATCTCCCGCGCCAAGAAGGTCCAACCGCTGCTGGGACCCCGCATAGATCCCCGCACCACCGTGGTGCACGGACACGCCCGCGGTGAACTCAAACAACAGCTGCTCGAACTGGGGTGGCCGGCAGAGGACCGAGCCGGTTACGTGGACGGCACACCTCACCCGGTGGCCTTGTCAGACACGGATCACCGAACAGGGCAACCCTGGGCACTGCGCCCCTACCAGCAGGCTGCCGCAGACGCCTTCTGGGCCACCGGGGCCGGAACTGTGGTGCTGCCATGCGGAGCGGGCAAAACCATGGTGGGCGCCGCCGTCGTGGCTGCATCCTCCACCACGGCGCTGATCCTGTGCACATCCGCCGTGGCCGCCCGGCAGTGGCGTGATGAGCTGCTGGCCCGGACCTCCCTGACAGAAGACGAAGTCGGCGAATACACCTCCCGCTCCAAGAAGGTCCGTCCCGTCACCATCGCCACCTATCAGATGCTGGCCACCCGCCGGAGCGAGTTCTGGCCCCACCTGGAACTGCTGGACGGGCAGGACTGGGGGCTGATCATCTACGACGAGGTTCATCTGCTGCCGGCACCCGTGTTCCGGCGTACGGCTGACATCCAGGCTCGGCGCCGGTTGGGGTTGACGGCCACCTTGGTGCGGGAGGACGGCAAGGAAGGTGAGGTCTTCTCCCTGATCGGCCCCAAGCGGTATGAGGCCTCCTGGAAGGACATGGAGAACCAGGGGTGGATCGCCCCGGCTGAATGCGTGGAGGTCCGCGTGGACCTGCCCGAATCCGACCGTCTGGTCTACGCCACCGCTGAGGACACCGACCGCTACCGCCTGGCAGCCTCCTCCCCCTTGAAAACCGGGGTGGTCCGCCGGATCCTGCACCAACACCCTGGGGAGCAAGCACTGGTGATCGGGCAGTTCGTGGAACAGCTGGAGGAACTCGGAGAGGCATTGAATGCCCCCGTGCTGACCGGCAAGACTCCCGCCAAACGGCGCCAGGCCCTGTATGACCAATTCCGGGCCGGTGAATTACCGGTGTTGGTGGTCTCCAAGGTGGCCAATTTTTCCCTGGACCTGCCCTCAGCCACCGTGGCGGTCCAGGTCTCCGGTACTTTCGGTTCTCGGCAGGAGGAGGCCCAACGGCTGGGTCGATTGCTGAGGCCGGACCCGAACGGACGCCAGGCCACCTTCTACACCGTGGTGGCCCGGGACACCGTGGACACATCTTTCGCCGCCAAACGCCAACGCTTCCTGGCGGAACAGGGCTACGCCTATCGGATCCTTGACGCTGGGGCGCTGCCGGCCGTCGTCGTCGATCCCGAAACCCCCACCGCACCGTCAGAGGAGAACTGAACCAGTGGCCAAGCTGTACTTCCGCCACGGAGCCATGAACTCCGGGAAATCCACGGCACTGCTGCAGGCCGCCTTCAATTACGAAGAACGCGGGCAGCGCGTACTGCTGGCCAAAGCGCAGGTGGACACCAAAGGGGACGCCCAAGTGCTCTCCCGCCTGGGCATTTCCCGTGCGGTGGATCTGCTGATCGCCCCGGACGACGACGTTCGCGCACGCTTCCAGGCGTTGGCCACCGGAACGGAGCCCGAGGCACTGGTGGGCAACGTTGAACTACCGCCGGTGGCGTGTCTGCTGGTGGACGAGGCACAGTTCCTGACGCCTGAACAGGTGGAGGACCTGCTGCGGATTGCGGTGCTGGACGGTGTGCCCGTGCTGGCCTACGGGATCCGCACCGATTTCCGCACCCACTCCTTCCCGGGATCGGCCCGGCTGCTGGAACTGGCTCACTCCCTGGAGGAGTTGAAGACCATCTGCCGGTGCGGACGCAAGGCCATGTTCAATGCCCGTAAGGTGGATGGCCAGTTCGTGTTCGCCGGTGATCAGGTGGCGATTGATGGTGAAGTGAACTACGAATCCCTGTGTGGGGCCTGCTATTTGCGCTTCTCGGATGGGGTCCTGGGCTGAGCCTGACCCTGCTGGCCATCACCGCGCACCGCGCAGTCGACACACAGACGGCGCATGAGACCGTCACAGTTGGCTCACAGAAAACGTGGAGAGAATCAAACACGTGAATACCAAGACTCCTGAAGCAAAACTGCTGGTTGTTGATGATGAACCCAACATCCTCGAATTGCTGGCCACCTCCCTGCGCTTTGCCGGGTTTGACGTCGTGACGGCTGCCAACGGCCGTGACGCCATCACCAAGGCTGAGCAGGAGAACCCGGACCTGGCTGTTCTGGATGTCATGCTGCCTGACCTGGACGGCTTTGCGGTGACCCGCAAGCTGCGCGCGGAGGGCCGCACGTTCCCCATCGTGTTCCTGACCGCCAAGGACGACACTGACGACAAAGTCCAGGGCCTGACCGTGGGCGGGGATGACTATGTCACCAAGCCGTTCAGCCTGGATGAGGTGGTGGCACGTATCCGCGCCGTGCTGCGCCGCACCCAGCCCGCCGAGGACGACGACTCCCGCCTGCGCGTGGATGACCTGGTCCTGGACGACGACGCCCATGAGGTCTTCCGTGGTGAACGTGAAATCGACCTCTCCCCCACCGAGTTCAAGTTGCTGCGCTACCTGATGCTCAACCCCAACCGGGTGCTGTCCAAGGCACAGATCCTGGACCACGTGTGGGAGTACGACTTCAACGGGGATGCTTCCATTGTGGAGTCCTACATCTCCTACCTGCGCCGCAAGATCGACAACGATCCCGAGCTGCCGCCGCTGATCCACACCAAGCGCGGTGTGGGCTACCTGCTGCGCACGGCCAACAAGCACTGAGTTCCCGCGTGAGTGACCCGGCCTGTTTACATGCCGGCGTCGCATTGAGGGGACGGTGACCGCCCATGGAGACTCTGGCTGCCCGCTGGCGAGCGTCATCACTGCGAACGCAGCTGATGGCGCTCACCGGCATGCTGTTGGCCGTGAGCATTGTGGTCACCAGCTTTGTGGCCATCTCCGTGCTGCGGGATTCCTTGATCAATTCCATTGACGAGAACCTCCAGGGGTCCCTGCATTCCGTGTCCACGGCCTTGATGTCTGAGATGACCGGCAGCCCCACGGAGACCGTTCCACACCGGGGTTACCTGCTCTCATCAGATGGTGAGGTCATGGCTCAGGTGGATGCCACGGGGCGCAGCACCACGGATGTGACCACGCAACCGGATCTGTCCCGCTTCACCCGTGACATGGCGGAACAATCCGGGCAGATCGGTATGACCGTTCCCTCCGCTGACGGTGCGGAAGGCTCTTGGCGGGTGGTGGCCGCACCGCAAGCACGCACCACCTACACCGTGGTGGTGGCCGAACCGCTGGGTGACACCAACGGGTTGGTTTCTGCCATCACGCTGCTGACCCTGAGCTTTGGCGCGGCCACCTTGATTGCCGCCCTGGTGGTGGGGTGGGTGCTGATCACCCGCGCGTTCCAACCGTTGAAGAAGGTGGAACAGACCGCCGCCAAGATTGCCGAAGGCGACCTTTCCCGCCGCATGGTGGGTTACAACTCGGAAACTGAAGTCGGCCAGTTGTCCATGTCCCTGAACAGGATGCTCGGGCACATCGAGGACGCCTTTGACGCCCGCAAGAGTTCGGAATCCAGGCTCCGGCAGTTCGTGGCGGATGCCTCTCATGAGCTGCGGACCCCGCTGGTTTCCATCCGCGGTTACTCGGAGCTCTACCGCCACGGAGCGCTGCGCACCGAGGACCAGGTGGGTCAGGCCATGGGCCGGATCGAGGCCGAGTCCACCCGCATGACCCAACTGGTGGAGGACCTCCTGTCCCTGGCCCGGTTGGACAACAAACGCGAGCTGGCCACCTCCGACGTCGACCTCCTGGTCCTGGCCCACGACGCCGCCGCCGACTTTGCGGCCTCCAGCCCCGACCGCAAGATCACGGTGACCAATCTGGATGACGCCCCCGCCACGCCCGTGTGGACCCGGGCCGAGGAGGCCAAGCTGCGGCAGGTGGTGGCCAATCTGATGACCAACGCCGTGCGCTACACACCCAAGGGCAGCGACCTCCAGATCTTGATCGGGTCCGTGCCCGTGGCCGGTGTCCCGCACGACCAGCGGCCCACCATGCCGGAATCCGGCCCGGGCCCTGAGCATTTGGCACAGATCAAGATTCGCGATCACGGCCCCGGCATCAAGGGCGCGGATCGGGCCAAGGTCTTTGAGCGGTTCTACCGGGCTGACACCTCCCGGACACGGGAGACGGGGGGTACGGGCCTGGGTCTGTCCATCGTGTCCGCAGTGATTGAGCAGCACGGTGGCACCGTCACCTTGGAAGACACCCCCGGTGGTGGCGCCACCTTTGTGGTGTCACTGCCCAGCGTTCACGCCCCTGAGCCTCCTCCGGAGACTCACGACGACATGCCGATCGCTGTTGGTGCTCCCGCCCAGGTTTCAGCGTCTCCTACGCCCGCGATGTGGGAGGCCGCGTCCGACGAACCGTCACCGGTTCCGGAAAGCACCGGCTCCACATCCACCGCATCCGTGCCCGTGGAGGACACGGACGAGTCCCGGACCCACACGTTCGCTCCCGAACCTGAGTGGGATTCAGGGCCGCCCACGGAGGACGATCTCCCGCCCATCCCAGAGATTGATGACGACGACCCCGACATCATCGACGACACCGGCCCCTCCCCCCGCCTCTGACTCCCGCGCCCCCACTGCCGGCTGTCCGAGCTTGGTTGTTGCGGGTGGCTGAATCCGTCCAAACTCGGAAACTCGCTAGGTGATGTGGGTGGGGGTGGGTCAGGATTCCGGGGTGACCTGGTGGTGACGCAGCAGCCAGTCGCCGAGTTCGTTGCGGGAGTCCTCGCGGGTCCACAGCGAGGCATGCACACTCACACCGGCAGCATCCGAACTCCCGACGACGTGCGTGGACACCATCACGGCATTGCGGCCCAACGGCAGGGACTCGATCACGTGGATGTCAGCATCTGCATCGCCTGAACCCAGCTCCGCTGCCTCAACGGGGCGGCCGTCGGAGTCGATCAGCACAGCATCCGGGTGGATCGCTGCCGCAGACAGGCCGTTGCGCAGACGCTGCAGTTCCAGCCCCAGAACTTCCTGCTCCACCGTGGCCCCGGCGGCCAGAGAGTCCAACTGGGCATCCAATGCCACCAGCAGATCCGGGTCCTGGTCCTCGGCCTCCTCCTGAGGGCTGTAGGCCTCATCGGAGACAGCACCCACGCCGCCGCCAGCACCTGAGCCATTGTTGCCCACCCCGGAGCCACCTGAACGGGCGCTGTCCAGGCCGGGACCGGCGTCGTGGTCCTGGCCCGCTTGGAAGGCGCGGGCCGCGGCGTTGGCACGGGCATCGGCGGCCTCGTTGAGTTCATGCCCGGCGTGGCCCTTGACCCACTCAAAGGTGACATCGCGCCCCTCCATGGCTGCGTCCAGTGCCTTCATGAGCTCCACGTTCAGGACCGGCTTGCCGTCCTTCTTCTTCCAGCCCTTCTTCTTCCACCCGGGCATCCACTTGGTGATCGAGTTGATCACGTACTGGCTGTCACACAGCACTCGCAACGGTTCACCCAGGTCGGCGGTGGATTCCAGCAGGTCCAGGACTGCCTTGAGTTCCCCCATGTTGTTGGTGCCGTGGGGCCAACCACCGGCCCGCCAAGTGGCGTCGTCGATGTACCAGGCCCACCCCGCGGGACCCGGATTGCCCAGTGCGGAACCGTCAGCTGCTGCGGTGATTGTCATGGGCACAACTTTGTCATGCCGCGCGGACAACACAGTGCGCCTCCAGAACGACGGCGAAAGGGGCCACTCGCCCTCTCGGACGAATGGCCCCTTTCGATCAGCGATCAGCTGATGATCGAGCTCAAAGGCTCAGATCACATCATGCCGCCCATGCCACCCATGGGGTCCTCGCCACCGCCGGCGGCGGCAGGCTCGGGCTTGTCGGCCACAACGGCCTCGGTGGTCAGGAACAGACCGGCAATGGAACCGGCGTTCTGCAGGGCGGAACGGGTCACCTTGACGGGGTCGTTGATGCCCGCAGCCATCAGGTCCTCGTACTCGCCGGTTGCAGCGTTCAGGCCGTAGCCCTTCTCCAGGCCACGAACCTTGTCCACCACAACGCCGGGCTCCAGGCCTGCGTTGAGGGCGATCTGCTTGAGCGGTGCGTCAATGGCGACCTTGACGATGTTGGCACCAGTGGCCTCGTCACCGTCCAGAGCCAGCTTCTCGAACGCGGTCTTGCCTGCCTGAATCAGAGCCACGCCACCACCGGCGACGATGCCCTCTTCCACAGCGGCCTTGGCGTTGCGCACGGCATCCTCGATGCGGTGCTTGCGCTCCTTGAGCTCAACCTCCGTTGCGGCACCGGCCTTGAGCACTGCCACGCCGCCGGCCAGCTTGGCCAGGCGCTCCTGCAGCTTCTCACGGTCGTAATCGGAATCGGAGTTCTCGATCTCGGCACGGATCTGGGCCACACGGCCTTCGATCTCTTCCTGGGTGCCGGCGCCGTCGACGATGGTGGTCTCGTCCTTGGTGACAACCACCTTGCGGGCGGTGCCCAGCTCGTCCAGGGTTGCGGTCTCCAGGGAGAGGCCGACCTCCTCGGTGATGACCTGGCCGCCGGTCAGGATGGCGATGTCAGCCAGCTGAGCCTTGCGGCGGTCGCCGAAGCCGGGGGCCTTGACGGCCACGGACTTCACGGCACCGCGGATCTTGTTCAGCACCAGCATGGCCAGTGCTTCACCCTCGACGTCCTCGGCGATGATCAGCAGCGGCTTGCCGCCCTGCATGACCTTCTCCAGCACGGGGACCAGATCCTTCACGGCGGAGATCTTGGAGTTGACGATCAGGATGTAGGGATCCTCCAGGACAGCTTCCTGGCGGTCGGTGTCAGTGACGAAGTAACCGGAGAGGTAGCCCTTGTCAAAGCGCATGCCCTCGGTCAGTTCCAGGTCCAGCCCAAAGGTGTTGGACTCCTCGACCGTGATGACGCCTTCCTTGCCGACCTTCTCCATGGCCTCGGCAATGAGCTTGCCGATCTCGGGATCGGCGGCAGAGATGGACGCGGTGGCGGCGATCTCTTCCTCGGTCTCGATCTCCTTGGCGGAGGAGAGCAGTTCCTCGGTGACGGCAGCCACGGCCTTCTCGATGCCGCGCTTCAGGGACAGCGGGTCCGCACCGGCGGCCACGTTGCGCAGGCCCTCACGGACCAGCGCCTGGGCCAGGACGGTTGCGGTGGTGGTGCCATCGCCTGCGACGTCATCGGTCTTCTTGGCGACCTCCTTGACCAGCTCGGCGCCGATCTTCTCGTAGGGGTCCTCCAGCTCGATTTCCTTGGCGATGGAGACACCGTCGTTGGTGATGGTGGGGGCGCCCCAGGACTTCTCCAGCACCACGTTGCGGCCGCGCGGGCCCAGAGTGACCTTGACGGCGTCGGCCAGGGTGTTCAGGCCGCGCTCGAGACCGCGACGGGCCTCTTCATCGAATGCGATCAACTTTGCCATGTGTTTCGTCCCTCCTGGACGGTCAACAGACTGTGCGCCGGATCCGGCGCCCGCGACGGACGGAACAGCCCCGCGGGATGGCCCGCACAGCACTGTTCCTCACCGGATTCAGCTGAAGTTCACTCACTGTGCTGAGTTGTACCAGCGGCCGCAGCATGGCCGCTTAGCAGTCAACTCAACTGAGTGCTAGAGCCATTATTGGCACTCGGAGCAGGTGAGTGCAAACCCCTTGCGCCGGTTCGGCTCAGGTGTTCGCGGTGGGCTCACGCAGCCCCGCCCCTACGACGACGACGCGCCGGCCTCCCGTATGGCTTCCCACTCGGTGCGCAGAATCCCGTAGATCATGCGGTCGTGGAGTTCACCGCGGACTTTCCGGGCCTGGCGGATCCGAGCTTCTTCCGTGAAACCGAGCTTTTGGGCGACCTTGCACATGCCCACGTTCCCACTCCACGTTTCCAAGTCCAGCCGGTGGGAGTCCGAGGACGTGAACAGGTGATCCACCCACAGCTTCATGGCCTCCGTACCGTATCCCCCGGACCAGTACCGGGGCGGGTAGATGGAGACTCCCAGGGAACGCAGGGGCATCACATGGCTGCCCTGGCCGTCGTCTTGGGACGGTTTTTCCCAGTGGTACCAGGAAACCTGGCCGATGAAGGAGCCATCTGCAGCGTCTGCAATCACAGCCGTGGTGCGCAGATCCGGCCAGGTTCCGGCCTCCACCTGCTCGCGCAGCGTGGACAGCCACCTCTGGGCACCCTCAGCGGTGAAGTTGGGGTAGAAGGGTCCATCGAACTTCTGCCAGTCATGTTCCCCTCCCCCCTCCGGAGGCATGATCCAGGACTCGTAGACCGGGAGATCTTCTGCCCGCCAGTCGCGCAAACGCACGCGCTGACCGGTCACAGGCCAGTGATCGGAAATGCCCTGAGGCTCTGATTGTTGGTGGGTGCCCACGCTCAGACCCCCGTCCCGAACGGTTCCGCAGCCGGCTCCACATAGTCCTGAACCGGAGGTTGTTCCACAGGGGCCTGCTCCAAAGGTGCTTGTTCAACGGGGGCCTGCTCCACAGGTGCATCCTGCGCGGGTGGCTGTTCCACTGGCGCTTGTTCTTCCGGGGCTTGTTCAGCAGGCGCCTGCTGGGCGGACTCCTGCTCCGCCGGTGCCGACTGCACGGGCTGCGCGCTGGGCCCTCCTGCTATGTCTGTGCCCACAACCACCACCACGGGATAGGAGACGGCATCGTCCTCCACAACGGCGGCAATACCCAGTTCATCGGCAATGGCCTGGGCCTGCTCCTGCTCGTCGTCGGCGTAGTAGACCACGCTGTCGTTGACAGAAACTCCCCAGTTGTCGATCGAGGCCACGGACCATCCCGCGCTGCTCAACTGCTGGGCTGCATTACCGGCGGCCCCATCCACGGATGCAGCGTTGTAGACGCCCACCTGGACGGAGCTGTCCGGTTCCACGGTGGCATCAGGTGAGGCCGTGGTGGTCTGGGCGGTGGGACTGGTGGTGGCACTGGCGGCGTTGTTGATTCGGGTGTCCGGGTCAACCCCCACCAGGTAGGCCACCACGCCCACAGCCAACGCTGCTGCACCGGCGGCCAACAGCACCAGGATCTCCTTGGTGGCCCGTGGCGTGGGTGCATCCAACGCCCGGTGGGTTCCGGCGCGGGCTCCGTCCTCCGGGACGTCGTCGAAAATGTCACGCTCATCCCACGGTTGCCCGGCAGGGTGGTGCTGGGTCTGCGGGTTGGGCTCTGTGTTCTCCGGCTGACTGGGCGAGGTCATGGCACCCATCTTCCCACTGACGCGGCACACCGGCGGTTCTGTGTCCTCTGCAAACACCGCTTACGGCGGACCGTGTCTGCATCCATGGACCGCGGATCAGTCCAGGCCGGCATCACGGTGATCCCTCAGGCGTCGCATCAAGGCAGGTTGAGCAGCCCACGCAACGGGGTTGTCGATCAGCACGTTGAGGTGTTGGTAGTAGGTGGTCACAGGGATCTGGATCTGGCTACGGATGGCGCGCTCCTTGGCTCCCTGGTATTTGAAGCGCCGGGACTCCATGTCCAGAATCGCGCTCTCCAGGCTGTTCAACGCAGCAGGGCCTTCCGGTGAGCTGGACTGGGCAGTCACCACCATCAGCCCTTCTGCTCTACCCGCGGGCGCACGGAGACCGTGGTGAGTTGAACATCCTCCCCGGCATCCACCACCGTGCGAATCGCTTGGGCCACGGAAGCCGGTCGAATGTACTCCTCCGGGCGGTAGGGCTTGTCCATGGTGGTGTAGATCCCGCGCAGCATCTCAGTGTCCACGGGGCCGGGGTGAACGGAGGACACACGGATGCCGTCCGGTTTCACCTCCTGCCGCAGCGCATCCCCCAGGGCGCGCAACGCGAACTTGGAGGCTGCATACACGGAGTTGCCCGCCGTGGCGGTGAATCCTGCCCCGGAGTTGATCAACACCACCGTGCCCCGGGAAGCCTTCAACAAGGGCAATGCGGCGCGGGTCAATTCCGCCGGCACCACCACGTTGAGTTCCAGATGCTCCCGCCAGTCCTTTGGCGTGGCCTCCGCAAAGTCCAACCGGTGGGACACCGCTGCGGCATGCACCACCACGTCCAAACGGTCCAAGCCGTCCACCAACTCCGGCAGTGATTCAACATCTGTCAGATCTGCAGGGACGGCACGGACGCGGTCACTGAAGTCAGCCAGCTGAGCCAACCGGTCTTGGTTACGCCCCACAGCAATCACGTGGTGATCCGCTGCCATTTCCTCCACCACGGCACGGCCGATTCCACCGGTGGCCCCAGTGACCAGGCAGACGGGCAACTGTTGTTGGCCGGCCTCCCCCGGTGAGTTGGAGGCGGACGGAGTGGGCGGGGGCGTCGTCGTCATGGATCCACTGTAGAGCGGGACTCGGACAGCACACCGGTGAGTCAGCCAGGCGTCCACGACCTACAGTGATGATCATGACCAAGGCGGATCTCTCAGAAATCATGGCCCCTGACTGGGCCCAAGCCCTGCGGCCGGTGGAGGCCACCATTCGTGAGATGGGCGATTTCCTGCGTCACGAACACCAGCAGGGCTTCCGCACTTTCCCTCCGGGTCCAGAAATTTTCCGGTCGTTCCAGGAGCCCATGGCGGAGGTCCGGGTGCTGATCGTGGGACAGGATCCCTACCCCACCCCCGGTCACGCCATGGGCCTGTCCTTCTCCGTGCGTCCGGATGTTCGTCCGCTGCCGCGTTCGCTGCAGAACATTTACAAGGAACTCCAGGACGATCTGGGTATATCACCAGCCACGCACGGCGATCTGAGTGCCTGGACCCAGCAGGGTGTCATGTTGCTCAACAGGTGCTTGACCGTACGGGAGGGTGCTCCGGCCTCCCATCACAACAAAGGCTGGGAGGCCGTGACAGAGTGTGCCATCAAGGCGCTGGCCGCACGCCGCGAGCCCCTGGTGGGGCTGCTCTGGGGTCGCCCGGCGCGCACCACCGCTGCCTGGCTGGGCCAAACACCCCGGGTGGAATCCGCACACCCCTCTCCATTGTCCGCCTCCCGCGGATTCTTTGGATCGCACCCGTTCTCCCGCGTCAACCAGCTTCTGGAGCAGCAGGGTGCCGAACCCGTTGATTGGCGCGTAGGCTGAATTAGGTGACATCAACAGCACCTAATTCAGCGCCTTCCCCGCAGCCGAACGACGCCGCCGGCCCCGCCAAGCCGCGCAAAGCACAGATCAATTTGACGGTGCGTGAGACCTTGCAGCTTTCGCCCACCATGATTCGCGTGGTGGCTGAGGTCCAACAACCTGAGCTGTTCCAGGACATCGAGCCGCCGGAGAAGTACGTCAAGTTGGTGTTCTTCAACCCCGCGCTTGGCCTGGACGCCTTCCCTGATTACTGGTCCTTGAAGGATTCCCTGCCCGCTGATCAGCAGCCCGTGACGCGGCACATGACCCTGCGCAAAGTGGCAGCTGACCGCTCAGAGGTGTGGATCGACGTCGCCACCCACGGGGATTCTGGCTACGCCGGCCCCTGGGCCATGCATGCCCAACCCGGGGACACGATGGTGGCCGTTGGCCCCGGTGGCAAATGGATCCCGGACCCTGCCGCCACATGGACGCTGTTGGTGGGAGATGACACCGCCATTCCCGCCATCATGGCCAACGTGGAAGCGCTGCCGGCAGGCGCCCGGGGTGAGGTGATCCTGGAAGTTGACGGAGCCGAAAATGAACAGGATCTTTCACTCCCTGAGGGCCTGAAACTGCGCTGGTGCCACCGGAACTCCCAGGAGCAGGACACCCGCGCCCTGGTGGAAGCGGTCAAGACCACCAACTGGCCACAGTCCACGGACGGCGTTCAGGTCTTTGCCCACGGTGAGCGCGAGGCCATGAAGATGCTGCGGCCCTTGTTGTTCGAACACCACGGCTTGAGCCGCGATCAGGTCTCCATCTCCGGGTACTGGGCTGCCGGGCGCACGGAAGAGGTCTTCCAGGCGGAGAAGCGCACACCGATCGGGAAGGTCTGATGGGCGACCGTGGGCTGCCACAGCGTTCCGGGCCGGCGCTCAGCGGCGGCGGTTGCGTCCCACACCCAAGCGGTCTTGTTTGTTGAACGGGCGCATCAGGTACTGCCCCAATACCAGCCCCGCGGCCATGGTCACCAGCGTTGACATGGCCGTGAACAGCGCCACCACGCCGTCGCCCGTGGTCTGCTCCTGAATGAACACCGCGTACATGCCGCGGAAGATCGAGAGCCCCGGCAGCAGGAACGTCATGGCGGGCACCGCAATCACCAGGGACGGGATGCGCATGCGGCCGGCGGCAGCAGCAGCAATGGCGCCAGCGGTTACGGCCCCGAACACAGCCTGCAGGCGTACGTCCAGGCCGATGTAGCCCGCTGCGTGGTAGAGCAGCAGCCCCCCAAAGGCGGAGAGGAGCACGGGCAGCAGGAAGCGTGTGGAGGCCTGCAAGGTGATGGCGATGAACACGGCAGCCACGGACATGAACACAATGTTCATCAGCACGCCCGGTGGCTCAAAATGGCTCTGGGACGGGTCCAAGGCCGTGAGCCCGAACAGCCCGGCCACCACAATGCCGGCGTAGATCCCCGCCACGATTCCGGCAAAGGCCATGCCCGTGGACACCAGGCGCCCGGCAGCCGTCACGGGGAAACCACTGATGGCATCGTGCATGGTGGACATGAACCGGGTGGTGGGCATGAGCATGATCAGACCGGCAGCGATCATGCGTGGCGGTGAGATCTCCAGATCGGTCTGGGCAAAGATCATGGCCAGACCGGTGAGCACAAACCCGGAGACCGTCATGGTGAAGAACTCCGGGTAGCGCCGCCGCCCCATCCAGATCCCGATGCGGGAGACAATCAACCCGGACAGCGCGGAAATCCCTGCCCCCGCCACACCACCGCCAATACCGAGGGTCAGGGTGAAGGCCGCGGCAATCATGGCTGCCGTGACCACCCAGTTGGGGAAGGTCTTGGGCCGGGAGTTGATGGCCTCCAGCCTGGCGCTGGCCTCCGCCCGGGACATCTCCCCCTCGATGATTTCCGTGACCAACCGGTGGGAGTCCGCCAAACCCGCGTAATTGTCCGTCCATGACCTGACCACACGCATGACCGTGTGGCTGGTCATGTTGTTGTCATTGAAGATGTCCTCACGGGTCATGGTGGCGGTGGCCGGGGTCTCCGGAACGTAGTTGATGGTCACCGCCTGATTGGTGATGTCCACCTCCAGGTTCTCCACGCCGTAGGTGGCGCACACCGCCACAATCGCGTTCTCCACCTCCAGAGCATCCGCCCCGTAATGGAACATGGTCTCCGCCAGGCGCAGTGCAAAGTTCAGGGTCCGCCGTGCCTCCTTCTGCCCGGCATCGGTGTGGCGGCGCAGGTGCGCAAAGGGGCTGGCGGCCAACCGGTCCACCAGTCCCATGGGCGCAGTCATCCCGGTGTCCCGCTTCATCAGCGAGCGCAGCACCCTCTTGGATCGCGGCTGGGTGGTGGTGGATTCAGAGGACGGGTAGGCGGCCGGCAGGATCGTCGTCGACGGCCCCGCGATTGCAGGTGCAGCCTCCACCATGGAGGTGTCCGGACGGGCCACCGCCGCGGTTTCCGTGGTGGCCCGCCTACGGCCACTGACACTGACCGGTTGGGTGAGCGCCGGAGACTGACGACGACGCCGGTCCCGCTCCACCTCCTCCTCAGTGAGCACAGGTATGGGGGCTGCGGCAGCAGTCAGAACCTCCGTGCGGGCGCCGTCCTGGCGGGCACGAGCCCGTTCGGCCTGGGACTCCGTGGCCACGGCAGGGGTGAGCAGCCCGCCAGCGTAGGTGGGCGCCAAGTTGAGATGGGTGTCCGGACCAAAGGGTTCGACGGCCACGTCCTGCGCCCGTGACCACCCGGAGACCGGGTAGCGGCGCTGCCCGTCCAGGGACAGCACCAGGGCGCCCAGGTCTCCGGGCGGAAGATCAGCGGCGGTGGTGTCCCGCTCATCCACGGTCATCAGCTGGTCTCACACAACTGCAGGCTGTTGCGATGTGGGAGTGTCGGCTCAGTAGAAGGGTTCGTTGCGGGAACGGACCCAGAGCTGACGGGCGACCTTTTCACCAATGCGGTTCCAGATGGCCACCTTGGTGGGGTTGATCTCCTGGTCCCACACGCCCACGTAGTCCACAACGGTTCCCTTGGTGAAGGAGGTCTTGAACATGCCCATGCCGTGGAACTGGTGCTCCTCGTTCTTGAGCTCATCGGAGGGCGGGGTGCCGCAGAGGTCGTAGTCCTTGATTCCGTGCTCGGAGATCAAATCGTTGATGGCGGTCCACTGCACCAGGTGGGCGTCTCCGCGCTGCTTGCGGCGCGGCTTGGACCCGCCGTCCTTGTAGGTGGCATGCGGACCGTAGTTGACCACAAACGCCCCCACGGACGGTTCGCCGTCCTCGTAGGCAAAGTACAGGCGGCCCTGGCCGGACTTGGCAAAGTTGCCCCAGAACCGGCTGTAGTAGGAGAAGGGCCGCAAGGTCACATTGAGTTGACCCTGACGGGCGGTCTGCATGAGGGCGTACATGGCCCGCATGTTCTCCTCGTTGACCTCCACCCGCTCCACGGGAGCTTCCTCACGAATGGCGCGGCGCAGCTTGTTGCGGCCGTTGGACTGCATGCCCTTCATGATTTCTTCCGGGTCCCGGTCCGTGTCCAGCACGGCGGTGTGGTCATTGGGCTGGATGATCAGGGTCTTCTTCAGCCCAGCCTGCTCCAGTGCTGCACGAGCCTCACCGGAGTCCGGGATCACGGGCTCCACCTTGACCAGGAACACGTTCTTGGCATGTTGCTTCACCAGGTTGCGGGTGGCGTTCGTGAAGCCCTTCAGATCCTCGACTGTCTCCACAGCCGGGCCCTTGACCATGTACCAGAGCCTGCCCAGACCCGGCACGGACTTCTCCAGTACCAGTGTGTAGACGGGCTGCGAACCGTCCGCGGGTTCGTGCACCAGGTGCACCGGCTTCCAGCCGTGATGCTTCTTGACATCGGCAAAGGAAGCCGACTGCAGCATGTCGCCGCCGTGGGGGTTGGCGATCACGTGGGTGTCCCAGTCGGACACCTCCTGGGCGGTGGCAAAGCGTGCTGTGAACTCTCGCAAGGTCTCTCTCCCGGTCACAAGGTTTGGTCAACAAGAAAGTGTGGTCACCACGTCTGGGTGCGTGGCTGGGCCAGCGTGGAAACTGATCAGTACCAGTTCTCACCGGTGCGTTTGAGGTGCACGCGCAACAGAGCACCTTCACCGCCTGCAGTCCAGGCCTTGTACTTGGCCTTGTTCAGCGGCAGGTCCCAGCAGCCCACAAAGTCCGTGACGTGGTCATTGAAACCGGTCTTGAACTGCCCCACGCCGTAGAGGGCATGTTCAGCGTCCTTGATCCTGTCCGCAGGCGGGGATGCGCAGAGGTCATACTCCGTGGCCCCGTGTTCCTTCAACCACCGGATGCTTTCCACCACGGACAGGGCCGGTACGCCGCGGACGGGTTGTTTGCGCAGGGACGCGGCATCCTTACGCGAACCCTTGTTCCCCAGCAGCATCACAAAGTCACAGCACACCACGGTCATTGCAGGTTCGCCATCCCATGCAGGTTCGCCGTCGCGCGTCGATTCGCCGTCGTCGTTGCTGCCCGCACCGACCGCGGACTGTGCGGCCTCCGGATCCGGTGCGTAGCCGAACACAAAGCAACCCTGGCCCGCTTGTTCGTGACGCTTCCACATGGACTTGTAGTAGTCGCGGTTGCGCATGCTGAAGCGGCCTTCAGCGGTTTGGTCGAACAGGTCCAGGAGGATTTCGCAGTTCTCGTCCGTGACCGGAACCACCTTGGCCACAGCCCCACCTTTGCGGGCCTTGCGGATGTTGTACCGGGTACCGCGGGAGAATCCGGCTTCAATGGCCTCCAGGTCCGGGGTGATGTCCAGGATCACGGTGGATCCGTTGGGCTGGACGTTCCAAGTCTCCTCCAACCCTGCGTGGGCCAGTGTGGTGCGGTTGACCACGGTGTCCAACAATTCCGGTTCCACCTTGAGCAGGAATGCCCCCCGTGACTTGGCCAGCTCACCCATTGCCTGTACGGCATCGGCAGTCTGCGCGGCGGTGGTGGTACCTGGGCCTTTGGGTGCGTACCAGACCGCCCCGAATCCGGGCACGGAGCGGGTCAGCACCGTCACCGCCACCTGGGTGCCATCCAGATCGACGACGACGTACAGCGGGGTCCAGCCGAAGGCCCCCTTGTGCTCGGCAAACGCAGGCCCCTGGAAAACGTTGCCGCCATCAGGATTGTGTGTGAGTCGCTCAGCCCACTCCTGTACGGTTGCCTCCACCACGCGCGCCGTGGCGCTGCCGGCATCCGTGCGGGCGGACGCGGGACGTTGTGAGGGTGTGTGCCCTTGGAACAGGACACGCGGGATCTTGGGCAGTGGCATTGCAGATTTCACCTTGTAGGTCGATCGAATCTCTGATGCTAACCGTATCCGGTCCGGTGCGGCAGAGACCGTCACAACCACTGAGCGGCTTCTCACGGTGGCCTCATGCAGGCCCCTTACGTTTGCCCCGTCCGCGGTGGCGGACTGCAGGGATTGACGCGTAATCACCGCCTCACTCGAGCCCGAGGAGCAGGGATGGCAGGCGTGGGAACCGAAAATTCTCCCTACACCGTCGCATTTGAATGGAAAAGACAACATGACCAGCTCAAAGTCGGACCACCACAAAGGGACTCGTCGCCGACACCGCGCACAGACTTCGGATTTTCGGGTGTTGCCGTGGACCCCGGTGTGTTGTGTGTTGATGACGCTCAGTGCTGTTGTGGTTGCAGTGTCGTTTGTGATGCCGCACGTTCTGAGGGTTCCTCTTGACGCATGGGCCGCACCGGGCCGGGCGTGGTTTGACGTTGGGAACGAAAACAACCTGCCGACCTGGTGGAATGCGGCACTTCTGATGGTTGCCGCAGCCCTGGCAAGCGTCGTGGCCTGTGTGAGCTGGAACGGACGGCGCGCAAAATCGCCGGGTACCGCCGTTTGGTGGCTGATCGGCCTGCTGCTGGCAGCACTGAGCTTGGATGAAGTTGCCAGCCTGCACGAACGATTGGGCCGACTTGCCGATGCCGCCCTTCCAGGTCACGGTTTCACGTACGCGTGGCTGGCTGTGGGCATTCCCATGGCCCTGGCATTGCTGACCGGCACCGTGTTTGTCACACGATCTCTGGCGGTGGTCCCCCGCCGCTTGCTACTGGCTGGGCTGCTCGTGCTGTTCACCGGTGCCGTTGGATTGGAAGCCGCCAATGACATTCTGGTTCGCCTCAGCGACCAAACAGACGCACACAACCCGCACCTGTTCCACGTGATCTACCACGCGGAGGAGCTACTCGAAATGCTGGGTGCATGCCTGCTGGTTACCGCACCACTGTCATCCGTGCAGGTGACCCACTCCCCGGACGGCGTCGTGGTCAAGCCACGATGACCTGGACACCCGCCTCGGCCAAGGCCTGCGCCAGGTCACCCATGGGGGCGGCGTCCGTGATCAGGACATCCACCTGGGAGAACGTGGCGAACCGGGCCAGGTTCTCATGATTGTGCTTCTCAGCGTCGCACAGCACCACAACCGTGCGAGCAGAGTTCAGGATGGCGGTCTTGACCGCTGCCTCAGGAAGTTCCGGGGTGGAGAAACCGAATCCGGCAGCCACTCCGTTGCACCCCAGGAAGGCGATGTCCGTTCTGTAACGCGAATACTGCTCAGCAGTGGTCATCCCGGAAGCAGCCCAGGTCAGGGTACGCACCCGGCCCCCCACCAGTTCCAGGAAGACCTCTGGCTGATCGGCCAACCGGCCGGCCACGTGCAGTGCGTGAGTCATCACCAGCAGCGGGTTCTCCGTGGAACCGGTACGGCGTGAGGCCAAGGCATCTGCCACGGTTTCCACCGTGGATCCGGCATCCAACACCACGCTGGTGGCTTCCGTGGACTCCAACAGCTCCAGAGCCGCTGCGGCCATACGCCGTTTGGCAGGGGTCTTCAAGGTCTCGCGGCTGTCCAGGGACTGCTCCACGGAATCGGTGCGGTCCACGGACACCGCACCACCGTGTACTCGGCGCAACACCCCAGCAGATTCCAGTGCTGCCAGGTCACGCCGGATGGTTTCCATGGTGACCGCAAAGCGCCGTGCCAGGTCCGCACCACTGACTCGGCGGGTGACTCCCACCAGTCTTGCAATCTCCGCCTGACGTTCTTCGGCAAACATTGAGCCTCGTTCCCGTTCTTGCATGGTCCATATTCTCTACCCACTGCAGGGGACCTGCGCCACAGTCACCTGAATCGCTCCAGCCACCCCGCCTCTACAGCCCACCTCCTTGGTTGACACGGCGCAGTCTCATGGTGGAAACGGCAGAGCCTCACGGTGGAAACGGCAGAGCCTCACGGTTGACACGCCGGAGTAGAGTGCACGTGCTGCCCGATGCCGCGCAGCACTTCAACATCCTAAGAATCAGCGCCCGGACCAGCCACGTTTGCAGTCTTTTGCGCTGAGATTCCGTTTGCCCTTCACGCCACCACGTCAATCTGAGCGTGGTGTTGCAACTGTCCCCGGAGGCCCCGTGCTCCTTCGTTTGATTCGCCGTTACACCGGCCGCTACCTGCCCTGGGTGGTTGGCGTGGTAGTGCTGCAACTGATCACTTCCCTGGCCATCCTGGTGCTTCCAGCACTCAACGCCCGGATCATTGACCAGGGCATCGCCCAGGGCGACACGCAGGTGATAGCCAACAACGGCGCCATCATGCTGGCGGTCACCCTGGTTCAGGCCATTGCCGCCATCAGTGCGGTGTACTGCGGGGCCAAGGCAGCCATGGGCACCGGACGGGACCTGCGACAAGCGGTTCAGCGCGCCGTGGCGGGGTTCTCTGACATGGAGGTGGAGCGCTTCGGGGCGCCGTCGTTGATCACCCGCGGGACCAATGATGTCCAGCAGGTGCAGATGCTGGTGCTCATGGGGCTGAACATGATGGTGGCAGCACCTCTGATGAGCATTGGCGGGATCATCATGGCGGTCCGTGAGGACCCCGGGTTGTCCTGGCTGGTGTGGGTTTCGGTGCCGCTGTTGGGTGCGGTGATCGGTGTGATCGTGGTGCGCCTGATGCCCATGTTCCGCACCATGCAGTCCCGGATCGATGACATCAACGGGGTGCTGCGCGAGCAGGTGGTTGGTCTGCGTGTGGTCCGTGCCTTTGTCCGCGAGGACTACGAACGTGACCGTTTTGCCACCACCAACAACGCCTTGGCCGCCATTTCCCTGCGTATCGGCGAGCTCTTTGTGCTGATGTTCCCGCTGATCATGATGATCCTGCACGTGGCCACCGCCGCCGTGGTGTGGTTCGGCGCTCAACGCATTGACGCCGGGCAGCTGGAGGTGGGCGGGATGACCGCTTTCATCCAGTACCTGCTGCAGATTCTGATGGCGGTCATGATGGGCACTTTCATGCTCATGATGGCCCCGCGCGCCATGGTCTCCGCCGAGCGCATCGGCGAGGTTCTTGAGACCCGCACCACCTTGCACGCGCCCACTAACCCCATCACCCCGGGGGCAGCGTCCGGCGTCGTCGAATTCCGCGACGTCACGTTCTGCTACCCGGGTGCCGAACAGCCGGTCCTCCAGGACCTCACCTTCACGGCCACCCCGGGAACAACGACGGCGATCATCGGCTCCACCGGATCCGGCAAGTCCACGTTGCTGAAGCTGATTCCACGTCTGGTGGACCCCACGGGAGGTGCTGTGCTGTTGGACGGCGTGGCGGTGCCTGATCTGGCGCGCGAGCAGATTGTCAGTCGAGTGGCTGCCGTCCCCCAGAACCCGTACTTGTTTGCAGGAACCGTGGCCTCCAATCTGCGTTTCGGCAACCCCGCTGCCACGGACGAGCAACTGTGGGCAGCCTTGGAGGTGGCGCAGGCTGCAGATTTTGTGCAGCGTATGCCGGACGGCCTGAACACCAACACCGCCCAGGGCGGCACCTCCGTTTCCGGTGGTCAGCGCCAACGTCTGTGCATTGCGCGCGCCCTGGTGGCCGATCCGCTGATCTACCTGTTCGACGATTCCTTCTCCGCGCTGGATGTCAGCACGGATGCGCGGCTGCGCAAGGCTCTGGCCCCCGTCGCCCGAGACAAAACAGTTCTGGTGGTGGCCCAACGCGTGTCCACGGTGGTGGACGCGGACCAGATCCTGGTCCTGGAACACGGACGCATCCAGGACCGTGGCACCCACCAGGAGTTGCTGGAGACCTCCAGCACGTACCGCGAAATCGTGGAGTCCCAGCTGACGGCAGAGGAGGCCTGAGCATGAGCAGCACTGAAAACTCTCCGGAGCTGAACACGGAGGCTGCCGAGCCCAGCGATGACATCGAGGTCCTGGGTGAAGGGGTGCCCCCGGGCAAGAAGGCCAGGCACTTCTGGCCCACGGTGGGCCGGATCGCAGGGCTGTTCCGCGGTCACCGCTCCCGGATGATTCTGGTCACCGCGTTCATCACCGGTTCCGTGGTCCTGGCCGTTCTGGCCCCTCAGTACCTGGGACGGGCCACCGACGTCGTTTTTGCCGGAGTCCTGCAACGCGACCTCCCCGCGGATTCCACCCAGGAGCAGGTGGTCAATGACCTCCGCGATCAGGGCCAGAACTCTCTGGCGGACGTGTTCTCCACCATGGATCTGGTGCCTGGTGCGGGCATCGACTTCCAGCGCCTGGGCATGATCATTCTGCTGGTGCTGGCCATGTATGCCGGATCCTCCGTGCTGCAGTGGGCGCAGGGTTACCTGCTGAACAAGATTTCCGTGGTGATCATCCGTGACCTACGCAAACAGGTGGAGGACAAGATCCACCGCCTGCCGCTGAGCTACTTTGACACCCGCCGCCGCGGAGAGGTCATGTCCCGGGTGACCAACGACGTCGACAACGTCCAGACCACCCTGCAACAGACTTTTTCCACCCTGCTGGAATCCACCATGCGGGTGATCGGCATTGTGATCATGATGTTCATCCTTTCCTGGCAGTTGGCACTGGTGGCATTGGTGGCGCTGCCGCTGTCCGCTGTCGCAGCCGGTGTGGTTGGCTCACGTGCCCAAAAGCACTTCGGACAGCAGTGGGCAGCCACCGGCGCACTGAACGGTCAGATTGAAGAGGACTTCTCCGGGCACCGCCTGGTCACCATCTTCGGCAGGCAGGAAGCCATGGCCGAGCAGTTCGACGAGCGTAACGCCGAGCTCTACGACGCCGCTTTCAAGGCGCAGTTCGTCTCCGGCACCATCATGCCGATCATGCAGTTCATCAGCTGGTTGTCCTACGTGGGGATCGCCGTGGTGGGTGGTCTGCGCGTGGTCTCCGGCCAGATGACACTGGGTGCTGCCACCGCGTTCATCCAGTACTCACGTGAGTTCACCCAACCGCTGTCCCAGGTGGCCGGTATGGCCACCCAACTGCAGTCCGGCGTGGCCTCAGCCGAGCGGGTTTTCGAGTTGTTGGATGCTGATGAGCAGAACCCTGACCCCGCCACAGCCACCCTGCCCGAACGCACGGAAGGGCGTGTGGAGTTCCAGGACGTCAGCTTCTCCTACGCTGCCGATGAGCCGCTGATCCAGAACCTCTCCTTTGAGGCACACCCGGGTCACACCGTGGCCATCGTGGGCCCCACCGGCGCCGGGAAGACCACGCTGGTCAACCTGGTCATGCGGTTCTACGAGCTGAACTCGGGCCGCATCACCCTGGACGACACGGACATCACCACCATGACGCGCGGTCAGCTGCGTTCCCGGGTGGGTATGGTGCTGCAGGACGCCTGGCTGTTCGAGGGCACCATTCGGGAGAACATCCGCTACGGCCGCTTGGATGCCACCGATCAGGAGGTTGAGGCTGCCGCAGTGGCCACCTCCGTGGACCGGTTCGTGCGCTCCTTGCCAGAGGGCTACGACACCGTGATCGAAGACGACGGCGGCAACGTCTCCGCCGGCGAGCGCCAGCTCATCACGATTGCTCGCGCGTTCTTGGCAGCTCCTGCCCTGCTGATCCTGGACGAGGCCACATCTTCCGTGGACACCCGCACGGAGGTTGCCGTGCAGAAGGCCATGGCCGCACTGCGTGAGGGACGCACCTCGTTTGTGATTGCCCACCGACTCTCCACCATCCGGGATGCAGACACCATCCTGGTGATGGAGCAAGGCCGGATCGTGGAACAAGGCGACCACGAATCCCTCCTGGCTGCTCGCGGCCCGTACTGGGAGCTCTACCGCAGCCAGTTCAAGGGGGGCACGGTCTGAGCCACCGGCGGTTTTCCGTTGAGACCTTGAGGAAACCCCAAGTTCCCTGACCGGTGGCATCGCGCTACGGTGGAATCATCAGCCCGCTGCATGATCACCATGCAGTGGGGAACACCATCGGCCCGGATCGGGCAGAGGAGTCACCGTGACCAACTTCGCCGTCGTCGAACGTCGCCATCTGGCAGCCCTGCTGCGTCGTGTGGGCCCGGACGCGCCCACGCACTGTGAAGGCTGGAACACCCGGGACCTGGCCGTGCACCTGGTGGAGCGTGACTCCCGTCCGGACATTCTGATGGGCAAGTTCGCACCCAAACTGCCTGTGTTGGGCAAACGCGCGGAAGCCGGGGATGCGGCTCTGTACGACCTCCCGTGGAACGAGCTGGTGGCCAAGGTGGAGAAGCCGTCCCTGCTCTCCCCCGCCCGCATCGGCCCTGTGGACAAGCGCATCAACACCGCTGAGTTCTTTGTGCATCACGAGGACGTCCGCCGCGCGCAGGAAACCTGGCACCGCCGTCAGCTGCTGCATGACGAGGAGAAGGACCTCTGGGGTTCCCTCCAGCTGATGGCCAAGCCCCTGCTGCGTAATGAGTCGGACTCGATTCTGCTGGTGGCATCCGGCTACGGCTCCGTCAGCGCTGGCAAGGGCAAGTCCAAGCGTGTGCAGCTGGTACGGGCCAACCCCTCCGAGCTGCTGCTGTGGGCCTTTGGTCGTCACGACGCCGCAGAGGTGGTCATCACCGAGGAGTGACTACCCTTTACCAGATAATCGTTTTCCTGTCCAACAAGTCAAACCCCGTATATTGGGCTCATGCTTGTTGAACCAGCGAGGCACATGGACGTGGCCGCGATCCTGCGCGACCTGAATGTTGAAATCGCAGGCGGCACCACGTCCGAGGAATGGCGCCTGCGCACCCCGGATGGCCGCTGGCGACAAGTCATGCCCCAGCAATACGTCAAGCGCCTGAACGCACACTCAGTACGCACCTCACAGAAAACAGGCTCGCGCCCACTGCACATCGGAACCACGGCCACAGAGGGGGTCACGACCCGAGCGTCCCAAGGTGAAATCGACGTCCTGACATCAGAACCACCACGTCTGATCATCGGTGGAAACACTTACGGCAAGGCTGATTCGCCACAAGATGTACCCCACACGGCCAGACGCCGCCCGGCCTGGATCCGGTGGGGTGTCATGCGCTACTTGCTGGTCACACGTCACCCCTCCCGCCATCGGGAGATCGCGGCCGCCCTGGGGACCTCGCAGCAGTCGGTGTCCAACGCGGCACGGTCACTGGGACAGTATGCCCGGGATCTCGGCGACGGGCTCACGGCTTGGGACCGGCCGGGCCTCTTGACGCAATGGACCTCCGACTATCCCGGACCGGGAGGTCAACTGTTCGGTTGGTACAGCCTTGCCCCGGTTCGAGAACAGGCAACCAAAGCGCTTGATCTGGCTCGGCTGCTCGATGAGGACGCACTTCTGAGCGGGGACGTGGCGGCCGATCACTTGGCCCCTTGGAAGATACCGACACAAGGGATCGTGTACACCCGATCGCCAATGGACCTCACCGGAGAGGGGTTCGTCCCCGCGCCACTTGACCAAGCAACACTGGTGGTCTGCACACCGCAGGACCCGACCGTCTGGAAGCTTGCTGCGCCCCCAGATCAGTCAATTCTTGGATCACATGTCTTGGCCGATCCTGCACTGGTGTTCTGGGACGTTCATCGTGGCGCAGACCCCGACAGCCTCGAGGCAGCTGCGCAGATCGCAGAGCTTCTGTTGGGAGTGGACCGTGGATGAGGTCCACCAGCTGAAAGTTGTGTCCACCAGTAACGCCGACTCCCTGGGTTATCGAGCCCAGCAGGCGGTCGCAGCGGCCATGGGCGACAGCATCGATTACCGGCTCATCGGGGGCCACATGGTTCGTCTTCTGCTCGAGTTGTATCCCTGCAGCAGGGTCACGGCTCGGTCCACGTTGGATGCAGACGCCGCCGTCGATGAAGTTTCGGTCATTGCACCGGCCACTCAGGCCTTCGTGGATGCGGGCTTCAACAAGACCGCCGGCAATGCCTTCGTCATGGAGACGGGCGACCTGCAACGTCTGGAAATCAACATCCTGCTGGCCCGAAGCGGAGCCACCGCCGGTCTACGCGCAACCACGGTGGCAGGTGTGGGACAGGTCAACACTCTGCCTGAACTCACGTTCGCCCTCAACAGGCCCGGGCTGATGATCGATGTGGCCGCCGAGATTGGTCTTGACCAAACCATTCATTACAGAACACGCATACCGGACCTGGAATCCGCCGTCGTCCTGAAAGCCCACGCCTGGCACGGTCGACGAATGGCCAAAGACCTCGCAGACCTCAACTCGCTGCTCGAGATCCGTCAAGAACACGGCCTTTCCCCCTGGGCACTGGATTCCAGCCCGCTCAAGGGGCACCGACTGGACACCGCCCGGATCCTTCAACCGTTGGCCGATTCGCTCACCAAGATCCACACTGGATTTCAGGTGCCAGGGGACATCAACAGGCCTCGCTTGGCAGCCCTTATCGAAGAACACATCGCCAGTGTCCCTTGATCACGTGGAACCAGGGCCTCTAACGCCAACACGGTGACCATCACCGAACAGTGATACCCGGCCCCTCCCACGGGTTCACCAGGTCGATCCCGGTGTGCAGGATGGACGATGACTGGCGGTGATGGCCACCCCCATCACGGTCGGCCCCTCTGTGGCAGCATCAAGACATGATCCTGTGCGCGTTGGACATGATGGTCCCCACCCACCAGAGCACCGGCATGTGGCGGCATCCGCTGGCGGATGCGGAGCAGTACCGGGACCTGGGGTTCTGGACCGGGCACGCCAAATTGCTGGAGTCCGCCGGGTTCGACGTCGTGTTTTTTGCTGACGTTGCCGGTGTGTACGACGTCTTTGACGGTTCCGGGCGCAGCGCCATTTGCTCCGGCATGCAGTACCCCATGTTGGATCCGCTGCTGGCGGTGAGCGCCATGGCTTCGGCCACCACCACCCTGGGATTCGGAGTGACCGCCTCTGTCAGCTATGAACAGCCGTATCTGCTGGCCAGGCGCTTCTCCACCCTGGATCACCTGACGGACGGGCGGATTGCGTGGAACATCGTGACCGGGTATCAGGCCTCCGCCATGCGCAACCTGGGTGCCACGGATCAGGTGCCCCATCACGCCCGGTACAACCGCGCGGATGAGTTCATGGACGTGGTCTACAAGCTCTGGGAGGGGACGTTTGAATCCGACGCCCTGCAGGCCAACCCCAGCACGGGCGTGTACCTGGACCCGGACAAGGTCCACGGGGCCAACCACTCCGGGGAACACTTCATGGTGCCGGGTCCCGCGCTGACCCTGCCTGGGCCACAGCGGGTGCCGTTTCTGTTCCAAGCAGGCTCATCCCCACGGGGCCTGGCCTTTGGCGCCAGGCACGCGGAAGCCATGTTCTTCTCCGGTACCTCCACGCAGACCGTCCGCAAGCTCACGGACAATGCCCGCGACCTCTTGGAGGAAGCAGGGCGTCCCCGGGATGCCGCCCAGATGATCATGTCCATGACGGTGATCGCAGCAGAAACGGATGAGCAGGCCCGCCAGCGCCACCAGGAGTACCTGGAACACGTGGATCAGGAGGCAGCCCTTGCGCTGTTCGCGGGCTGGACCGGCCTGGATCTTGCCCAATTCCCTGCGGAAGCCACGTTGGAGGAGGTTCTGGACACCCTGACTGCGGACGGGCAGATCCAAGGCAACCGCTCGGCCCTGCAGTCCTTCACCACCCTGGATCCCGACCGGCGATGGACCGTGGGTGAGCTGGCGGCGCACATGGCCATCGGCGCCCGCGGTCCCGTGGTGGTGGGTTCGGCAGCCACGGTGGCGGATGAACTTGAACGCTGGTGCCGGGAGGCCGGGGTGGACGGTTTCAACGTGGATTACGCTGTGCGCGCCGTGGACATGGCAGCCTTTGCCGAACACGTGAGCCCGGAGCTGCGTCGTCGTGGCTTGTTGGCCGAACGCGCGGGCTCCACCCTGCGCGGGCGGCTGACGGGAGCCGATCACCCCGCCGATTCGCACCCTGCTGCGGCGTTCCGCCGGTAACCGGCGGTCAGCGGGCATGAAGAGAGCCCCCTACCGGATTCGAACCGATGACCTGCTGTTTACAAGGCAGCTGCTCTACCAACTGAGCTAAGGAGGCGCGTTCCAAAAACGGAACCCGCCCATGATAGCGGCTGCCCGCCTGCGGTTCACATCGGCCTGCCCCACACCCGGACAGACTCAGAAACAACGACGGCGCCCCGCAACACATGTGCTGCGGGGCGCCGTCGTGAAACGGGGGCGGGGGGGCCCCCCGACGTGAAACGTGGGCCAGCCCTTGGCCGACTCGACCGTCTCCTTGATGCCCTCACTCTGATCCCAGACGGTGCCGTCAATGATCACGGTGGGGGTACCGGTCACACCGTTGTCCTGCGCCAAGGCAGTGGTGTAGTTGACCATGGTGCGCCATTCGCCGTCGTTGACTGCATCGCTCACGTCGGCGCCGTGGTTGGCGGCAATGTCGATGATCTCCTGGTTGTCCAGGCCACCGGTGCCCTGGTGGCTGTACATCTCCTTCTGGAACTCCAGCGCCTCCTTGGTGCCCACCTGATCGGCCACCGCGTAGTAGGCGTTGGCTGCGCGGGAGGAGTAGTACGTGGCGTTGTCCAGGAAGTTCACCGTGCGGTACTCCACGGTGGCATCGCCGTTCTCCACCAGCTCAGCGATGTCGTCCCCGTACTGGGTTTCCAGCTCGGCGCAGTGCACGCAGTCAAAGTCCTGCCAGATCACGATCTGAACGGGATCCCCTGAATCCTTGGCCGTCCCCGGCTCCACAATGCCTTCCGCATCTGGTTCCGCAGCCGGGGTCTCCGGTGGTGCGGGGACGTCGTTGACATCAACTTGATCGGTCTCGGAGCTGTCCTTGGTCACGCCGTCGGCGGTCAGCACAATGCCGCCGTACTGGTTGGAGGATGCGGGCACGGGGCCGGAATCGGCCACCTGCTGCGAGCGCACCTGCCAGAACACCAGGCCGATGATCACCAGGATGGCCACCACCAGGGCCGCGATGCCGCCAATCAACAGTTTGCGCTGACGGGCATCGGACTTGGCGTGCTTGTCCGCAATCTGACGGGCCTGGGCCCTGAAGTCCTTTTGATCTGTCTTGCCGGCCATGGGTCCTCTTCTGACGTCCGGGGGTGGCCTCGGCCGCAGCCACCCACTGCAGTGGGTGGGCCGACCGAGCACCAGGCCTTTGTGTTTCGCTGCCAAGGATAACGGTCTTCGTTATCCAGCTGTTTCCCAGATTCGTGTGTGCTGGTCATGACTGCTGGCTGCATTGCACTGATCGGCCACTGTTGCCCGCGGACAAGGGACGGTGGCCAGATGGCCAGTAGACTGATCAGTGAACAACCCCACAGCTGCCTGAGGAGTTTTTGCCATGTGCCCAGTGTCCGAATCCCCGAACTCGGAGGGCGCCCAGTACGACTTTGTGGTGGTCTCCAACCGGCTTCCCGTGGACCGCGTGGTGGATGACACCGGTGATTCAACCTGGCGCCGCTCCCCCGGCGGCTTGGTCTCCGCACTGGCCCCGGTGATGGCCACCAACGACGGCGCCTGGGTCGGTTGGTCCGGTGGCGCGGATGAATCCCTGGATCCGTTCGACCACGATGTGTTCCACCTGGTTCCCGTTCGCCTTTCCGCAGATGAGGTGGGGCAGTTCTACGAAGGGTTCTCCAACGCCACCCTGTGGCCGCTCTATCACGACGTCATTGCACCGCCTGAGTTCCACCGCACCTGGTGGAACGCTTACAAGAAGGTCAACCGCCGCTTTGCAGAGGCCACGGCCGCCACTGCCGCGCAGGGGGCCACCGTGTGGATCCAGGACTACCAGTTGCAGTTGGTGCCCCGGATGCTGCGCGAGCTGCGCCCTGATCTGACCATCGGGTTCTTTGACCACATCCCCTTCCCTCCCCTGGAGATTTTTGCCCAGCTGCCCTGGCGCCGTGCCGTGTTGGAGGGGCTCACCGGTGCGGATCTGATCGGCTTCCAGCGCCCCGGGGACGCTCAGAACTTCATGCGTTGCGTACGCCGCTACCTGGGTGTCACCTTCCGGCACGGGCAGGCACGGATCAGCCCGGAGGGTGCGGAGAACGACGACGACGCCTGGACGCTCAAGGTGGCCTCCTACCCCATCTCCATTGATGTGGCAGCCATCCGTGAGATGGCTGCCAAGCCGGAGACTCAGGAGCGTGCGCAGGAGATTCGGCGCGAGTTGGGAGATCCCACCACGGTCTTCCTGGGGGTTGACCGCCTGGACTACACCAAGGGCATCCGCCACCGCATCAAGGCTTACGGCGAGCTCCTGGAGGACGGTGCTCTCACCGTGGGTGAGGACGTGCTGATCCAGGTTGCCTCCCCGTCCCGCGAGCGTGTGGAGTCCTACAAGCTGCTGCGTGAACAGGTGGAAGGCATGGTGGGCCGGCTCAACGGTCAGTACGACACCATGGAGCACACCGCCATCCGGTACCTCCACCACGGCTACCCGTTCCAGGAGATGGTGGCGCTCTACCTGGCCACGGACGTCATGCTGGTCACCTCCTTGCGGGACGGCATGAATCTGGTGGCCAAGGAGTACGTGGCTGCCAAGTCGGACGGGTCTGGGAGACTGGTGCTCTCCGAGTTCACGGGGGCCGCCGAACAGCTCAAACAGGCCATTCTGGTCAACCCGCATGACATTGATGAACTCAAGGAACTGATCCTGCTGGCCAAGGACATGCCCGCAGATCAAGCCCGACGTCGAATGCGCGCCATGCGCAGGCAGGTGCTGACTCACGACGTCAACCACTGGCAGGACAAGTTCCTTCAAGACCTGACTGACCTCAAGACCCCGGAGACGTCATGACCAACCCGACCGACGAGTTGCCCGCACCCCGAGTGGAAGACGACGCCCTGCTGGAGCACTTGCGGCGCGCGGCCGGCGCCGAGCGTCTTCTGGTGGCCCTGGACTTTGACGGCACCCTGGCCTACTTCACGGAGGACATTGCGGCCTCCCGAGCAGTTGACTCAGCTGAAGCCGCCCTGGAGACCTTGGCCGGGCTGCCCAACACCTGGGTGGCTGTGATCTCCGGGCGGACCATGGACTTCCTGCATTCCGCAGTGGACCCGCACCGCAGGATGCTGCTCTCCGGTTCCCACGGCGGGGAGTACGACCTCAGCATCCTGGGTCCGGAGGCCACCAGCAGCGGCATCGAACTCGGCTCCACACAGCAGACCCTGCTGGATCAGGCGGTGAGCGCCACCCGAGACCTGGTTGATCGCCACCCCGGTGCTGTGGCCGAGTACAAACCCGGCGGGGTGGCCTTCCACACCCGCACCCTGGAGAACCCTGGTGACTCAGATGAGGCCCTGGCCACCATGCACGCAGAGTTCTCTGCGTTGGAGGGACTGCGCATCACCCCGGGTGAGATGGTCATGGAGTGCTCCGTGCTGACCTCAGACAAGGGCCAGGCCGTCACCGCTTTGATCAATGCCGTGCAGCCTGATGTGACGCTGTTCGCCGGTGACGACGTCACCGATGAACACGGGCTTGCCGTGCTGGGACCCGATGACCTGGGCATCAAGGTGGGGCCCAAGGACACCGTTGCCCCGTACCGTGTGGCTGATCCGGATGCCATGGGGGCGGTCCTGGCGCAGTTGGCTGAACTGCGCCAGGGCTGACTCACCCCTTGACGGCACCACCCGTCAGGCCCGCCACGATGTAGCGCTGCAGGAAAAGGAACAGCAGCATCACGGGCAGTGCGGCAATGATGGCCCCTGCGCTGAACACTCCCCAGTCCTCACCGAACTGCACGGAGACGAATTCGTAGAGGCCAACCGCCAGCGTGTACTGGGAGGGGTCCTGCAGCACAATCTGTGCCAGCAGGAAGTCTGAGAACGCCATGATGAAGGACAGCATGGCCACCACCACCAGGATGGGGCGCACCAACGGCAGGATCATGGTCCAGTAGATCTGCGCATGCGAGGCGCCATCGATCGTGGCAGCTTCATCAATGTCACGCGGGATCGTGTTGAAGAACCCGTACATCAGGAACGTGTTGGCACCCAAGGCACCACCCAGATACACGGCGATCAAGCCCATCCGGGAGTTCAGCCCCAGGAACGGATAGACCCCGGAGATGGCGAACAGCAGCAAGAAGATGGCCACAAACGCCAACAGCTGCGGGAACATCTGGATCACCAGCAAGGACATCAGGCCCTTGCGGCGCCCGTTGAAACGGAAACGGGAGAACGCGTAAGCCGCTGCCGCGCCCATCAGAGTGGTGCCAAGGGCAGTGGCACCGGCAATCACCAGTGAGTTCACAAACCACCGCATGAACGGCGTCTGCGGATCGGAGAACAACTGCTGGTAATTGGCCCCTGTCACCGTGGCGAACAGCTGGTTGGAACCCATCAAAGATCCTGCCTCTGACAGGGAAGATGACAGCGCGTAGACCAAGGGGAACAGCGCGAACACGCACATGATCAGCGCCACCACGTGACGCCACCACGCGTTGGAACGCCCGGCCTTGGTTCTGCGCTTACGCCCGCGCTGTGTCTGCGGCTGAGTGGTTGCGCTGGACATCAGTTGATCTCCTCAAGAGCCTTGGAGCGGCGGAAGGTCAGCAGGGACACCACGGCCACCATCACAAAGATCAAGATGGACAGCGCTGCCGCCAAACCGTAGTCATTGGTGCCACCGGAGAATGCGATCTTGTAGACAAAAGAAATCAAGATGTCCGTGGCGCCAACCCCGGTGGTGGAGTCCAGATCCTGCGGACCACCCTGTGTCACCAGGTAAATGACGTTGAAGTTGTTGAAGTTCATGGCAAAGGACGCGATCAGCAGAGGTCCCACCGCCACCATGAGCATGGGCAAGGTGATGGAGCGGAACCGGCGGACGGGGCCGGCCCCGTCCATGGCAGCTGATTCGTAGAGTTCCTCCGGGATGGACTGCAGAGCACCCGTGGAAATCAAGAACATGTAGGGAAATCCGAGCCACAGGTTCACCAAGAGCACGGAGAGCCGCGCCATCCACGGATCCTCCAGCCACGGAACACCGGCCCCGCTCAGAAGAACCTGGTTGACCCACCCGTAATCCGTGTTCAGCAACCCGGCCCAGATCAAGGCGGAGAGGAACATGGGGAAGGCGTACGGCATGAAAATGATGGCCCGGTAGATGTTGCGGCCCTTGAGGTTCTTGTCGTTGAGCAGAATCGCCAGCAATAACCCCAGCAGGAACGTGGAAGCCACGGAAATCAGCGCGAATGCAAAGGTCCACAACGTCACGGACAGGAACGGACCGCCAATGACCTCTGGATCAAACACCGCAGCAAAGTTGTCGAATCCAACGAACACCTGCCAGCCGGGTCGCAGTTCTTCCCCATCAGGAGAAACAAAGGCACCCGTTCCCTGATCCGCCCACACGGTGCCATCGGCATCAACCATGGCGTCCTGACCGTCGTCGTAGGTCAGTGTGGGTGTGTAGGCAAACGCTGTGGACCCATCAGCAGTCCGCAAGGCACCGTCTGCGGGGTCATCGGACACCGGAACTCGCAGCTCAGCAAGCTGCTCCGGTGAGTTCACGGTTTCTGCGTAGTCCAGGACCTCGTAACCATCCACTGCGGTCACTGAACCGTCGGAGGATTCCGCGTTCGCAGCCGGCGCCAAGGCAGTGTCCTGGGAACCCACCAGCACCTGGCCGTCCTGGAGGGTGGCCAGGGCAAGCGCACCGTCGTCGTCGCTGCTCAGCACTGTTACCGGGTACTGGGGTGAGCCCTCCACCCGTTGTTCGTAGGTTTGCTCCAGCTGGGCAATGGCATCTTCTTTGGTGCCGTTGTGGCCGTCACCGTAGTTGGTGAACGCCGTGTATCCCGTGTAAAGGATCACGAACACCTGGAACACCAGCAGGAAGATCAGCCCGGGGAAAAGATACTTGGCCGGAAGGATCCGCCTACCGGGTAGAAAATAGATCAGGTTGGCGGCAATCAACGCCAGAATCAGGAACACCGCAATGGCCCAGCTGCCCACACCGAATGCGGCAACGATTCCGTAAATGCCAAAGGCGTTGATCAACGCCATCAGGATCAACTTGACCACGAATCCCACACCGAACCCGCGCGAGTGTGCGCGCTTGGGTTCAGTGGCGGGCGCGGAGTCCCCCGCACCCCACGGCAGGGTGGTCTCCGCTGAGTTTCCGGCGGGCTCAGGCGCAGATGAACGGGTGGTGGAAGCCATCAGATCTGTCCCTCGATGTTGGAAATCATGTTCTCCCACAGCTGTTGCGGCTCGCCTCGGCCATCCACAATGGCGTTTTGAGCCGTTCCCCAGAAGCTCCAGACCGCACCCATGGCGGGAATGGCGGGCATGGGAAGAGCAGTTTCGGCAATGACGGCGTACTGCGTACGCCAAGGATCGTCCTGCATCTGCTCCACAGCCGTGGACGACGCCGGTGGCCGCCCAGTGGACTTGTAAAGCGCCAATTGAGATTCGGGCTGAGTGATCCAGTTGGTCACAAAGTCTTGGGCTGCCACGGGATTGCGCCCGTTGGCGTTGACAAAAAAGGCTTGCACGCCGGCAAAAGGACGCGCCTCCTCGGGGCCTGCCGGCGGGATGGGGAACACGGTGCAGTTCATCTCCGCTGCCTCCAGGTCCACCAGGTCCCACGGACCGCACAGGTGGAAACCGGACTCACCGTTGATGAACGCTTCCTTGGCGATGTCAGGCGTCATGGAAGTCCGCAGGTCTCCTGTCTCCCCCAGATCGGCCAGGTAGTTGGCGAACTGCTCACCCTCCGAGCCACCCATGGTTAGTTCCGGGAGGTATTCGCCGTCCTCATCCCGGGCAAAGACCTCGGCACCGAAGGATGTCTGGAGGGCGTACAGGTGGTACGGGTCCCCGTTGGTGGGTGACTGGGAGATGGTGAACGGGTACTGCAGCCCCTGCTCGTCCATCAGACGGCGCCCCACGGCACGCAGATCGTCGAAAGTCTCAGGTTCGTCCTGCGTGAGGTCGTCATTACGGACCATGGCCACACATTCCACGGCATACGGAACGCCGTAGCTCACGCCGTCGTAGGTCACCGCCGTCAGCGCGTTCTGCGTGAAATCCTCGCCCCGGTCCCCCATTTCCACGGAAGCGATTACCCCGTTGGCGGCCAACTGCCCCAAGTTGTCATGCGGGGAGATCAAAATGTCCGGCGCTTGCCCCATGGGCGCCTGGGCAATGAAGTCAGAGATGGACTGCGCGTTGATCTCCCGCTGAATGAACTCCACTGTGACCCCCGTGGCGTCCGTGAAACGTTCGGCGATCTGCTGCAGACCAGGTATTTCATCGTCACCGGCCTGGATCCTCAGCTGGCCGGGGCCCACCGGCAGGCCGCCCTGGCCGCCCGACCCACACGCACTGAGTACAGCGATCAATCCGAACCCTGAGGCGGCACCCAGTAGACGACGGCGGGTCAACCGCCCGTTCGCAGAATGTGGCGGTGGTGCTGGTGGTGGCGTCACAGGAGGAACCTCGTGGTTGGAGAGTGGTACACCGCTGCTCTTGCGGCAAGTAGAACCAACCTACGGGCCTCGCCACGTGATGCAGATCATCTGAGGTGGTGTGTCGCACATCTTTCGCACCCGCGTTGAAACGTGAACGGGTGTCGGGTCAATCAGCCCTGGAACGCGGTGCGGCAGGGACGGTGCTTCAGGGGGCTATCACGGTGCCGGGCACCGCCTTGATCAGCCTGGCGTCCAGGCTCAGGAGCCTGCACTCAAGTTCTCGTGCCAGGGCAACGTACATGGCGTCATACACACTGACGTTGTTGCGCAGATCCCACACTGCATCCAGAAGATCCACCCCCGGCAACTCCCTGACACCCAGCAGTGTGAACTCCTGAAGGGCTTGGCGCGCCTCCTGGTCCGTGATGTGCCCTCCCAGATACCAGCCCCGGAGAACGGAGACCACCTCCACCGTCAAGTGCTGGGGAGCAACCAGATCCTCCTGGGAAACGGCTTGGGCCACTCGACGTCCGCGTTGCGTTCCAAGCAGCAGCTCGGCGATTGCCGAAGCATCAACCACCAGCGTCACGACGCCGGTCGCACCCCTACCAGGACATCCTCAGCCGCGGGCAGGTTTTTTGGCGGTCGATCAGCAATGCGAGCCAGCAGCTCCGCCCGGCTGGGGCGGGCGGCCAGTTGCTCCAACTCGATCAGCAGATAATCGCTCAAAGATCTCCCTTCCAGCGCGGCCTTGGCCTTGAGGGCACGGCTGGTTGCCTCCGAAACATTGCGCACCTGAATAGTGGTCATGCACAGAGCATATCCAACATGCGGTATGCATGCTTTGGACTCACGAACTCAGACGCTCCGCCCACCGGCACAGACAAGGGCTCGGCACCCTGATCGGCTGCGGGTGCCCCGTGTAGGCTCGATGATCATGCAAAGTTCCTCATCGGGTTCCTCCCCACAAGCCCCCTGGGACACCTCTGCCACCGCGGGCTCCCCGTCATCCACTCCCTCCCTGGGAGGGGGCCCCGGGCAGGAAAAACTCCCCCCGGACACCACCATGAGTGGACCGCCTCCTGGCCGCTATCTGAAGCCGTCGGCCAGGAGGGTCAAGATCCAAACGGGTTTTCCCCAGCCCGAGCTGCTTGATCTGCCCTGGTCGACGCCCTTGGCGGAGTGGCCGGATGACGTCCTGGTGGCCTATCCCCGCGGGATCTCCCGACACGTGGTGCGCTTTGCCCAGGTGGGTGACCGGGTTCTGGCGGCCAAGGAGACCACGGCACGCAATGCCGCCCGCGAATACGACCTCCTGCGGCGACTGCGTCAGCTCGGCACCCCGTGCGTGGTGCCGGTTGCCGTGGTGACGGAGCGCCACAGCCGCGATGGCGAGGAACTGCCGGCCGTCTTGCTGACCGAGCACCTGAATTTCTCCCTGCCCTACCGGGTGCTGTTCTCCGAACACCCCGATGCCAACATCGCGGACAAGCTGGTGGATGCGCTGGCACTGCTGCTGGTGCAGCTTCACCTTGCCGGTTTCTACTGGGGAGACGTCTCCCTGTCCAACACCTTGTTCCTGCGTGACGCCGGTCGATTTGCTGCTTATCTGGTGGATGCCGAAACTGGTGAACTCCACCCGCAGCTAACCAAGGGACAACGCAGTTACGACCTCGAGTTGGCACGCACCAACGTGGCCGGGGAATTGATGGACCTCCTGGCCGGGTTCCATGACGACTCCCACGAAGGTCCCCCGCTGGATCCGTCCATGACCACCGGGGAGAAGGCTCATTACGAGCCGGCGGCCGCCACCACCGCCCTGACACAAATCGTCTCCTCCGCCCCAGTGCCGGTGGACCCGTTCATCACCTCCGAGCGAATCGTGGAGACCTACCAGAAGTTGTGGGCTGAACTCACGGGCGCGGAGCGCTTCCCGCACGAGCAGCGTTGGCGCGTGGCCGAACGGATCAAACGTCTCAACGACCTCGGGTTCGACGTCGAAGAAGCCTCCCTGGACACCGACGACGACGGTTACGTTCAGCTGGTCCCCCGCGTGGTGGAACCGGGACACCATTCCCGGCAGCTGCACAACATCACGGGCATGAACGCCCGTGAGAACCAGGCCCGCCGGATCCTCACGGACATCGCCCAGTTCGGACGCGCCCTCTACCCCGGCCTGCCGGATGACCTGACCGGGGCGTTGTGGATGCAGGAGGTCTACTCCAAGATCATGTCCGCCGTTCCCGCGGACCTGCGCACCAAACGTGAGCCCGCAGAGATCGTGCATGAGGTCCTGGAACACCGCTGGTTCCTGTCCGAACGACTCCGACAGGACGTCCCCACCAGTCAGGCGGTGGAGGACTACGTGGAGTCGCAGCTGCGGTCACGCCCGGACGAGCAAGTGATGCTGTGAGCGCAAGGCCCGAGTCACCGGATCGCTCCGCTACTCACCTGGCCCTGATGCTCGCCTTCACGTTCTGCACGGGCATGATCGATGCCTTGGGTTATCTGGGGCTGGACCGTGTGTTCACCGCCAACATGACCGGCAACGTGGTGATCCTTGGCATGGGCCTGATGGGCGCCGAGGGCTTACCTGTGCTGGGGCCGCTGCTGGCTCTGGGTGGTTTTCTCACAGGTGCAGGCATGGCGGGTCGCATTTTGCGCCGAATCCCCAAGGGCTGGGGCCACGCACCACGGTGATCATGTTGCTGGTGGGAGCCATCACCGCCACCTTGGGGCTCGGGTTGGCTCTGGAGCCTGGCAACATCCCGGCCTATCGCCAGGCGATTCCCGGACTCCTGGGGCTGGCCATGGGTGCTCAAGCTGCCACTGCCCGCAAAATCGGTCTCCAGGACATCATCACGGTGGTGGTGACCTCCACCATCACGGGCTTGGCTGCAGAGTCACGGCTGGCGGGTGGAACGGGGCAGGGCAATTCCCGACGCGTGGCGGCCGTGGCCCTGATCCTGGCCGGAGCCGCAGTGGGTGCCGGTCTGCTGTTGTGGTTGGGGCTGGGGTTCGGCTTGATGGTGGCCGGCAGCATCGTGGCCGCCGGCGCCGTCGTGGGCCATGTCTATGGCCGAGACGTCTGAAGCCATTAACTGGTCTGTTCACCCGACGGAGCGCATCAGGGTGTCACGCATACGGCGCGCCCAGTCATCCGGCAGGCTCCCTTCGCGTGCCACCTGGGCATAGGCCGATCCCAGCAGGGAATCGACAACGACGCCCAGGTCCACGTCCGCATCCATCTTTCCGGCATCAATCTGCAACTGCAGCAGTTCCAGCAGCTGTTCCATGCGCGGGCGCACCAGGTGTCTGCGTAGGATCCGTGACGTCTCCGAATGCGGTTCTGTCAGCAGGGTGACGGCTATACCGGTTCCGAGGTCCTCGATCAACACCCGCAGTGCGGTGTCCAGGGCGTGAACCCAGTCGTCCTGTGACCAGTTCTGCCGGTCCAACGCCAGTGGTTTGGGCGCCAGGTGCTTCTGGGCTCGGGACAGGACATCGTCCACCATGGCATCTGAGTTCGCGTAGCGCCGGTAGATGGAGGTCTTGGCCACCCCGGATTCCGCCGCCACTGCCTCGATGGACAGCCGCCCCGGGCCCTCCCGGGTCAGGATCCCCAGTACCGCTGCCATGATCTTGCGATCCGTGGTGACGGTGCGTGGATCGGGTGCGGAGTGATTTTCAGCCATGGTTCACCCACGCATCGACTGCGGTGATGGCGTGGGCGCGCAGGTGAACCATGGTTTGAGTCAGTGCTTCTTCCAGTCCTCGATCGGCCAGTGGTTGCGCTTGGCCAACCGGTACAGCGGGATGTCCGGGTTGACCGCATAGGCGTGGCCCACCAGCCCCAGCCAGGAGGAGTCCGCCACGGAATCGCCGTAGCCGAAGGAGCGCGTGAGGTCGTACCCGTTGTCATCGGCGTACTTCTTGAGCCACTGCGCACGGGCCTCGTCCACCAGCGGCGGGGTGGCCAGGTAACCCGTCAGCACACCGTCGCGCTCCACCATGGAACCGGCGATCACTTCATCAAACAGATCGGCAACCGGGGAGACCAACAGGTCCAGGGAACCGGTCACCAGCACGGTGCGGTGACCGGCTGCACGGTGTTCCTCGATCCGGGCCAGGGCACCGGGCTTGAGCACCTTGAGCATGTCCTCACCGAGCTTGCCGTCCACGGCTTCCCGGATCTTGGCGGACTCCATGCCTTCGTATCGGCGCATGAACGCCCGCACGAACTCGCCACGGTCCCGGCGCTCGGCCTTGACGTAAGTGGGAGTGGTGCGAACGGCGTCGATCAGGTCTGCGGGACGCTTGGCGGCAGGCAGTACCCGACGCTGCACGGCAAAGTACTGACCCACCACGGTGGAATCCAGCACTGTGCCCTCCAGATCAAAGATCGCCAGCACGTCAGTACCGGGCTTCAGTTCCTTGCGGGGCCGCTGGGCACGCCGCGCCCGGGCCGACGACGCCCGGGAGTAGGCGCGGGTCATCTCCGTCAGGGCCGGCAGGTGAATCTCCTGCCAGTAGGTCTTCCAGTTGATGTCCCGGGGGTCAAAGGTGCGGTCCTCAGGGGTGCCCTCCGGCAGGGAGGCGCTGAGCGCGCGGGTGTTGGTGTCGTCGAACACCATCTCCGTACGGGTGTAGTTCTGGTACAGGTCCACGTAGGTGCGCAGGGAACCCAGGCCGGACTGCATCTTGTGCAGAGAGTTGGTCCACTCCAGGGTGCGCTTGGTGGAGGGCAGCAGTGCGTTGAGGCGCCCGCCCCAGGCTGCCAGCTTCTCCTTGCCTGCCAGGGAACGAACCACGGCGTTGTTGGCGGGGAACCTCCACTCCGGGACCACCACGGGTTTGCCGTCAGGACCCTCCACGGGATTCTCCAGGAAGTACTCGCGCACGGAACCGTACATCTCGTGGAACGGCAGCGGGTTGGAGGCACCCGAACAGATTTGGTAGTAGCCGGCCTGCTCACGATCCCCATGTGATTCGCCCCGGTGTCCGTTGACCACCAGAGCCGTGATGGCGTTGACCACAAAGTCCACGGGGATCACGTCCAGCACGGAGTCCGGAAGCCCCGGGAACTCCGGCAGCGCGCCCTTGGCGTAGGCCATGATCAGGGGGTCCGCCACCTTGTAACCGTCAATCCACCCGGGCTGCGGGTGACGCAGCGCGGATTCGATGATGGCGGGGCGCACCACGGACAGCCGGTGTCCGTTGCCGCCCCACAGGTCCTCGGCAACACGCTCACCCATGGCCTTGGTGAACGTGTAGATGTCCGTCCACCCCAGGGACTGTGCGCGGGTGCGGCCCAGGTCCACCAGTCGCTGGGTGATCCACCCCGTCCGGGATGCCTCAGCGGAGGCGGCCACGGACTTGGGGCCACGCTTGCCCGTGGACTTGGTGGCGGAGTCGATGAAGGAATGCAGCTGCTCGGGCGTCCTGGAAGCCAGTTCGGCTTCTTCACGGGCGGCAACGGCGTAATCGAATTCACGGCGCCAGTCGACGTCGTGATCAATCGGTGCCTCAGGGCGCAGACCCTTGGCAATTCCACCCACGTAGCAGGTGGACACGTGGACCACGTGCGGGTCCTGACCGGAGGCCAGCAGGGCCTCGTACAGACTCAGGGCACCGCCCACGTTGGTGTTGAAGGCCTCGTCGATCGGAGGGTCGAATGAGACTGTGGAGGCCGAATGCACCACCACGTCAAAGGGCTGCTCAATGCCCTTCAGCGCAGACAGATCCCCTTCCAGCACGTCCGTGCGCTCCTGGAAGATCCGCTTGGCTTCGTCATCCCCCACACGCTCACGCCACGGCTTGAACACCGGCTTGCGGAACAGCTGTTCCAGCCGGGTCTGGGCGGTGATCTCACCCTTGGGGCGAATGACGGCGGTGATGTGGATGTTGTCCTCGGAGGACAGCAAGCGTTCCATCACGGCTTGCCCCAGGAAGCCGGTGGCTCCCGTGAGCAGGACTCGCTTGGTGGTGTTCTCAGACAACGGTTCTCCTCATGCCTTGCAGGCAGGTGATTCTGTGTGCGGTACGGCCACGGCCGTGATCAATCATGCTAGCCACGTTCCAGGGTCTCAGGGGCTGCGCGAACCACAGTGACACCCTTACGCTACGCCCCCCGTAGTGTACCGTGGGCGCTATGTTCACCGCATTGATCACGGGGGGAACCTCCGGCATCGGGGCCGCATTTGCCACTGCCCTGGCCAGCCGTGGATTGGACCTCGTTCTGGTTGCCCGAGACACCGCCCGCATGGAGCAGTTCGCCCATGAACTCCATGACCGGTACCGCGTCAACGTGGAGACCATCACCGCAGATCTGGCGGACCGCGACGACGTCGACCGCGTTGCCGCCCGTCTTGAGGATGCTGACCACCGGGTTGATCTGCTGATCAACAATGCCGGATTCTCTGTCAAGGGCCCCATTGCCGGCCCGGACCACGATCTTCAGGACGCCGGATTCGACGTCATGTGCCGCGCCGTCCTGGTGCTCTCCTCGGCTGCTGCCCGGACCATGGCCGCACGCGGCGAGGGCTGGATCCTCAACGTTTCCTCCGTGGCGGGTGCTGTGTCCATGGGCCCTTACTCCGCCATCAAGGCCTGGACCACCACATTCACGGAATCCTTGGCCGTGGAGCTCAAGGGAACCGGCGTGAAAGTCACAGCACTGCTGCCCGGATGGGTGCGTACCGAGTTCCACGCCCGCGCCGGCATCAGCGGCTCGTCCATTCCCAACTGGCTGTGGCTGCGGGCGGACAAGCTCGTGGAGGAAGCCTTGGAGGACCTGATCCGCGGCAAGGTCATTTCCGTACCGACCCTGAGGTACAAAGTGCTCATGGGGCTGGTCAAGGTTGCACCGCGGCCCATCATCCACACTGCTTCCGGATTGCTCAACGGCGCACGCGCCCGGGAAAAGAAAGCATGAGCCATGACTGACCAGGACCGCGAGCCCACCGCCCACTCCGGTGAACCGCATTCACGTCACGACGACGACGCCGCAGGCGCCGAGCAGCAGAAGAACCCCGCAACCGACCGTCTGAAAGTCATCTCCCAGTGGCGCCCGTGGGAGCCCTCGGAGCCTGCGCCCTACGTCCTGGACAGCATCGATGCCCACGGGGCTCCCCCTGAGGACCACGGACCCACACCAGTGGCGCCTCCGGCGGAATCTGCTCAGATCGGTCTTGAACATTTCACGGATCCGGGGCGTCGTCGTATGCGCGCCATCGCCCGCAAGATCTTCTTCAACGGCCTGGTGGATCGGACCATCACGCGTCGGGTGGAGCGCAAGCCGGGTGCTGAGGTCCTCAGCGGTGCCTGCGTGGTGGTGGCCAATCACTCCAGCCACCTGGATGCCCCGCTGATCATGAGTTCCCTCCCCGTGAACCTGCGTCAGCACGTGGCCACGGGTGTTGCCGCTGACTACTTCTTCACCACCTGGTACAAGAAGCTGTTCACCCAGCTGGTGTTCAACGCCTTCCCCATTGACCGCAAGGGAGCCGGCGAAAACCGCGGGCTGTCCCGCAAGTTGCTCAGTGCCGGAATCCCCGTCCTGGTGTTCCCTGAAGGAACTCGCTCCAAGGACGGCCGCATGCGCGAATTCAAGGTGGGAGCTGCAGCACTTGCCTCCTCCATCAAGGTGCCGGTCCTGCCCGTGGCCCTGATCGGTGCACACGAGGCCATGCCCCGGGACACCTCCTGGCCCAGACGCGGTCGCCCGCCGGTCGTCGTCGCCATTGGTGAGCCCCTCACCGTCAGAGAGAACGAGTCAACCGTCGCTTTCAACGAGCGCATCCAGGCCACGGTGCGCTCTCTCTACCGGGAGTACCGTCCGCTGATCGATCAGTGACCGCGTTCGGCGCAACCCGGGGCCACGGTTTCCGGTGGTGGATGGATTGGCGCGTAGAGTCGAACACTGAATCCGCACGGAAATGAGGTAGTAGTGCCAAACGTCAAGCATCAGAAGTGGTGGGGCTGGGGCGAGGAGAACGTCTTCTTCACCTGGCAGAACAAGCCGGCATTCGCACCCATGGTCAAACGCGCCATCGGCATTGATCTGCGGCCCCGTCAGCGCGACACCGTGGACTTTGCCACCGCTCAGGTACCCGAGACCCGCATCTCCACGGAGCAGTTGGAGATCTTGAATGGGATTGTCGGTGCGGACAACGCCGTGACCGAGGACCACACGCGCGTGGTCCACTGGGCAGGCAAGGCCGTCACGGACATCCTCAAGACGCTGCAGAACCGCTTTGACCGCATTCCCGACGTCGTGGTCTACCCCGGTTCTGAGGACGAGGTCCAGGCCCTGGTGGATGCCGCCGTGGAACTGGATCTGGTGCTCATTCCCTTTGGCGGAGGCTCCAGCATCTCTCGCAGCCTGCAACCGCGCCCGGAAGAGGAGCGGACCGTTGTGTCCGTGGATCTGGGCCGATTGAACAAGGTCCTGGAGATCGACGAAACCTCCGGACTGGCCCGCATCCAGGCCGGTGTGCTCGGACCGGACATGGAAGAGCAGCTGAACTCCCGCGGATGGACCCTGGGGCACTTCCCGGACTCCTTCAACCACTCGACTCTGGGTGGTTGGGCCGCCACACGCTCCTCCGGCATGCAGTCGGACAAGTACGGGGACATCGCGGACATCATCCGCGGCATGAACGTGGTCCGTCAAGGCGGTCTGGTCACGTTGCGCCCACTGCCCTCCACCTCCACTGGCCCGTCCCTGCGGGAGATGTTCATCGGTTCTGAGGGCCGCCTGGGCATCATCACGGAGCTCTGGGTGCAGGTGCACCGGGAGGCTGAGCAGCGCGAGGTCATCGCCTACATGTTCCCCACCTGGCAACAGGGACTCACAGCCATGCGCAAGATCCATGAGGCGGAAGTGCACACCACTTTCGCCCGGATCTCAGATGCTCACGAAACTGAGTTTTCTCTGGCCACGCAGAAGGCTCCTACTTCCCTCAAGAAGACCATCTCCGCCAAGGGGCAGGACGCACTGTGGGCGGTCATGCGCAAGCGCGGCTGGGACACCAAGGCCATGTGCATCGCTTATGTCTGCTACGAGGGCAGCAAGGACGACGTCGCCCGCAAGAAGAAGACCGTGGCTGGCATTGCCAAGGGCCAGGGTGCACTGATTCTGGGCTCCGGCCCTGGCGCTCTCTACGATCAGAAGAAGTTCGACACCCCCTACCTCCGCGATTTCCTGCTGGAGCAGGGCGTGATCGGAGATGTGTCTGAGACTGCTGCTCCGTGGTCACAGCTGACCACGGTTCACAAAAACGCTTACGCGGCCGCCCAGTCCGCCTTTGAGGAGCTGGGCAAGACCGGCTGGATCATGAGCCACATGTCCCACTCGTACCACGCGGGGGCATGCCTCTACTTCACGTTCGCCTTTGAGATCTCAGACAACGTGGACCACGAATACGCCTTGGTGAAGACCCGCATCCAGCAGTCCTTCATCGACTCCGGCGCAACCCTGTCTCACCACCACGGGGTGGGCGCAGAGCACAGCCCGTGGATGGAGCAGGACGTCTCCCCCGCCGGCGCAGATCTGATGCGCGGGTTGTTCGCCACCGCTGATCCCGGCCAGAACTTCAACCCCGGCAAGATCCTGGACTCCCCGGACACCCTCTACCGGGCTCTTGGCCAGGACCAGCCGCCGGCCCCAGGTGCGCAATCCTGAGGCCTTGAATGGGTGGTGACTCGTCCAAGTAGTCACCACCCTCTGCCAACGAGAAACCCACAGCCGCTTCGTACCCTCAACCCCCAGGCGCTTACGGGACCAGAGTTCCTAATCACTCCCATTGGGTGGTCAGTTTCCTGGCCGATCAGCGCTGATGGGCCAGGAAACCGACCACTCAACCAGCACCAGCACACCCCACCACAAACCCCCACCCCCAAGGGGGGTGCCTCTATGGTTTTCGTCAAGCCGCTAGGGCGACTGTCGACGGGGTCTGAGGCATGGTCGGGTCTTC
>NZ_JAAVUN010000039.1 GCF_012163155.1 Kocuria subflava | reverse complement strand
CGACATGATCTGACCAGTCTCCCTGCCCGCAACCACGGGCGACAGGACGACTCCCAGAACCACCGGACCTAAAAAACGGGGTCAGCCCAACCGCATTGCGCAATGAGGTCCGGGCTTTCGCCCAGGACGTGGTGCGTCCGCGCGTTACCCAGAACGACGCCGATGCCGCCGATGTACTCGACTGGGAGATCGTGCAAGCAGGCCACGACCTCGGTCTCACCCGTTTGGTCGTTCCCAAGGCGTTCGGTGGCCTTGGCTACGGCATCAAAGCCGCAGCGATCGCCCTCGAGGAACTCGGTGCCGTGGATGCAGGTACGGCCTTGATCTTCGGCGCCACACTCCTGGGGCAGGCTCCACTCCTGCTCTCGGGCGACGAGCAGCTTCAGGGGAGGTACTTATCCCGTTTCGCCTCCGACAAGGCCGTCCTTGCATGTAACGCCATCACTGAGGAACAAGCCGGGTGCGATCTCCTCATTCCCGAAAACACGCAGTTCGCTGAATCAGAGGTGACTGCTCGTCCGGATGGTGATGACTATGTCATCTCGGGGCGCAAGAGGTTCATCACTAACGGTGCAGTCGCAGATTTCGGCAGCGTCTACGCAAACATCTCCGGAATGGCTCCGGACCAGGGCTACACGTGTTTCGTCGTACCGTTCGAGGAAAACGTCGAAGTCGTCAAGGTGGCCGACAAGATGGGCTACCGCGCATGTCTGGGAACGGAGATTTACTTCCACGACGTCAGGGTTCCGGCCACCAACATCATCGGTCAGGTGGGGCTGGGGGTCGAGATCAACATCCAGCAGATGAATATGGCTCGCTCCACGGTCGCCGCACTGTCCACAGGTGTGGCGCGTGGCGCATTTGACCTTGCGGTGAAATTCGCAGGCGACCGCCGCCAGGGCGGCAAGCAACTGTGGGAGCACCAGTTCACCGCACGCAAGATCGCTGAGATGACGGCCAAGATCGAATCCGCCCGCCTGCTCTACCTGCGCGGGGCCGACGTCGCCGACAACCAGATTCCGGTTCCGGCGCTCGAACCGGCCGTGGCGAAGATGCACGCTGACCAGATTTCGATCGAAGTGGCCGAAACTGCGATGTCCATCATGGGGGCCCGCGGTTACCTGCGTGAATACGGAGCCGAAAAGTACATGCGCGAAGCCTTGGGGGCTCGGATCTATGAAGGGACACCTGAGGTCCTTGCCCTGGCCATCACCCAGTCCGTCATGAACCCTGATGAGGACTTCGAGGAAGACGGTGATGAGTGGTGACTACGCAACTGGCAGACCCAATCGCCGGTCCGATCGTCAGGACCTCGGCTGAAACCTTCGCAGCGCAGGTCATTGCCCTGCACGAAAGACTGACCTTTGAAAAATTGGTCCCAAGCCTTGACGGCGTCCCCATCCATCTGCGACGACGACACGGGTACACGGTAGTTGCCTTTCGGCACGACCAGACTCCCCGTAGGTACCAGATAGGAATCATGGGATTTCGGTTGGCGCAATACCTGAAGCTCGGTTGGGCTAGTCCAGAGGTGGTCCATGACCAGGGAATGTTCTGGGAGGACGTGGACCACGCCTCTCCGAACGATTTGCATATCGTTGCCATGGACGATGCCACGGGAGCGATCATTGGGTACTTGGGGGCTGCCTTCATTGCAGACGAGAACGATGACCGCAAGTTCACGGCCGAGAATCGTCCGACTTTTCCTGTGGAAGAGGCTCACGGCATCGACATCAGCACCTGGCTACCATCCAGCAACCTGCGCTTGGGCGATGTCATGGAGATCAAACGATTCGTCAAGGGCCCGAACATCCCGGATTCCATGAAGTTCCTGGTCCCTCTGGAGCTGGTCCTGGGACTCATGGGTCTGACGGTCAACCGGTCCAGGCCCATTCCATGGGCGGTTGGTGATCTCGAAATGCATGTGGCGCTTCGACACCTGAAGGCGTTCGGAGTGGACACCGAGGTGATTGCAGGCACCCACCCCTCACTGCCTTCCGATGATCCCATGTGGCCTATGTACGTACGTCGTCGAGAAGTGCTGCCGTTCATCGGCCGAATCCAGGCCCGGCCGCAGATCAATCACTCTTTCGAGGCCATTGACCACGCTTTCGCCAGCGGGGACATGAAGACCTGTCTGCACGGGTTGATCATGGCCGGCCACGCCACGACAGCAAACAACCAGGACAGGCAGGCCCGACGATGATTGACCTCGACCATGTGGAAGAACGGGTATCCATTGATCTGGACCCGCTCGCTGAAGCAAGGTACGCGGAGTTCTCTCTGCGCAACCGTCCTCTGATCGACAGCCAATGGCAGCAGAAATTCCGGGAGGCCGTCATTCTCGTGGCCGGTTGCGGGTCGACCGGCGGTGCAGCTGTGGAACCCCTGGTCCGGCTGGGTGCGGAGAATCTACGCCTCTGTGAACCCGGGACATTCGAGTTGAACAACCTCAACCGTCAATCTGCCACCACTTCAGATCTCGACCAGAACAAGGCTGTGGTCTTGCAGGAACGTGCCGAACGCATCAACCCTGCGGTCCACTGTGAGGTCAACACCGAAGGCATCACCTCGCAGAACGCTCATGCGCTCGTGCGTGGGGCAGCTGTGGTGGTCGACGGAGTGGACGTCACAACGATGAACGGGTGGAGGGCGAAGTACTTTCTGCACGAAGCGGCCTCCAGAGCCGGAATCCCTGTGGTGGTGGGTTACGACATGTCCGGGGTCCAATACATCCGGACCTATCGCTACCGTGCGGGTGATCGGCCCTTCGACGGTGCCATCAACTTATCGGACCTCCGTTCGGAGACGCATTGGCGGCTGCTTCACAAGGTGGTACCCGTGCGAAAAGTGCCCATCGACCTGCTCCAGGGACTGAGCACAATGAAGGGTGATGAGGGATTCCCCCAGCTGGTCTACACGGCACTCATGTTCGGTGCGGCCGCGTCCCGGATTGCGTTGTGCCTGGTGGCAGGTCATCCAGTTGCCAAAGAGGTGGTACTGGACCTTCATTCGGAGGTGTTGCCTGCTCCGGCTCGACTGCGTGCACGGATAACCGCTCCACTACGTCGCGCAATGCTCCTTGATCGAGTCCTCCCGCAGCTGGTTCCGCAGCGGAAGTAGCCCTTGAGACGCATGACGTCGGGCCGGCCGTGCCCGACGTCATGCGTCCGACTTCGGAGTCATGTTGGCTTGGTGGTAGCGGCTGGTGCGTTCCGCACTGGTGAGGACCTACCAATGAAGGTAACGAGAACTTTATGGCCGCTCCCTGTCGTCCCGCCAGTGGTGATTGCTGATCCGAGGGTTGTTTTGATTCTTGAGTTCACGATTTACATACCCGCGTTATCTTGGGGTGGGATTTAAATAATCCCACACTGCAGCTTTTCGGGGGCTGGCGATAAAATCCATCATCCTTCGTGATTGCGGTCATGATGTTTTGCATTGGACCTGACTCGGGCAGTGGGTCGGATGGCTTGCAGTGATCGTTCTTGCGGATGCCTTCTTTGCTCAAAACCCCTGTCGGCGGCGGCGCTCCATATCTGTGGAGGGTCAACGGTAGGAGCTGATGCTGAAGATTGAGCAGCGTACTAAGTCTTGAGCAAGTAGCGTGTGGTGTGAGGAAGCAGGCCTGCGGATCAGTCTGCTGGCCGCTGGTGAAGACCTCCACTCAACCCGAGGAGAACTCCCGCATGACTGATTATCGCCTGGTTGCCTTTGACATGGACGGCACCCTGCTGGATTCCACCCGTGACTTGCAGCCCGGCACTCGCCGTGCCTTTGAGGCCATGCGTGCTGCCGGGACTCGGATCATGTTGGCCTCTGGGCGGCCGATCCCCGGTTTGGCCATGCTGGCCCGCAGGCTGGATCTGGGGGAGAACCTGGTGTTTGCCGGGATGAATGGTTCTGTGGTTGTGGATCAGGCCACGGGGGAGGAAATTGCCCGGCATCCGCTTCCAGCCGACATCGCCAAGGACCTGATCACCAGGGCCCAGGCGCACGGAATCATGGTCATGCTCCCGCACGGCAACGAGCTGATCGTGGAGGATGCGACGCATCCGCGGGTCCAGTACGAGGCCAACGGAAACGACCTCACCGTTCGCGTCGTCGACTCCCTGGCGGATTTTTGGGAGGCACCCACCAAGGTCCTGTTCTGCGCCGAGCTGCCTGACCTGGCGCCGCTGCACGAGGAGCTCATGCGCGACTTTGCCGGACGGATCGAGCTGGCGTATTCATCCCACATCTACATGGAGGCCACTGCGGCCGGTGTGGACAAGGGTTCCGCCATCACGGACTTCTGTGAGGCCAATGGGATCACACTGGAGCAGGTGATCGCCTTTGGGGACAACGGCAACGACGTCAACATGCTGCGCACCGCCGGTCTGGGCGTGGCCATGGCCAACGGCATCCCAGAGGCACGTGAAGTTGCCGACGTGGTCACCACCTCCAACGACGACGAAGGCATTGCCCGCGTCCTGGTCCAGCATTTCGACTTCGAGCTACCCACGGCATGAGGGTGTTTGCCACCCGCTACGGCCGTGTTGGAATGGTGTGAACCGTGATGCACGCGGCTGTGTCTGGCTGGGCACTGGTGCCGTACCGATGAATGGAGATGACCGATGACTGCTGACTCCCTGGTCCTGGTGGCCAATGCCGGTGAGGGAAGCATCTCCGTGTTCCGATGTGACGGGGACTCCCTGCAGCGCCTGTCCGTGACCCAGGGGCTGACGGGTTGCTCCAACTTTGCGGTTGATACGGAGCGCAACCTGGTCCATGCCGCGGTCAAGGGTGACCCCGCGGGAATCGTGACGTTGAGCCTGGACCGCGAGTCCGGACAACTGGAGCAGGTGGGTCGAGTGGATCTGCCGCAGGGCGGGATGAACTACCTCTGGCTCACTCGCGGCGCAACGGCCCTGCTGGGGGCTGCCTACGGCGCCGGTTACGGCATCACGGCACCCGTGGACGGAACCACAGTTGGTGCACCCGTGTCCACGGTCGAGTTCCCCAACCTCCACTCGGTTGCCACAAGCTCTGACGGCCGCTTTGCCTACTTTGTGTCCCTGGGCGCGGATCTGGTGGCGCAGTACGCGCTCGCTGATGACCTCACGCTGACTCCTCTGGCATCGGAAACCGTTGCCGCCCCTGAAGGTTCCGGTCCACGCCACCTGATCTTCAACAAGGCCGAAGACACTCTCTACGTGCTGACCGAGTTCTCCGGTGAGGTCCTGCGTTTCAATCGAGACACTGCCACGGGTGAACTGACCGCGGTGGATGCCACCAGCTCCGTGGATCCCGATGCCGACTTGCAGCAAGGAGTTCTGGGCGGTGACCCACTGGATGAGCACGCCATCTGGGGTGCGGACATCCACTGGGGTGCCGGGCAGAACCACCTGTGGGTCTCAGAGCGCACCGAGAGCACCCTGGCGGCCGTGGGAGTTGCTGCTGATGGCTCCCTGACCCCGCCGTCGGACTACGTGGTGACTGAAACCCAGCCGCGGGGGTTCGCCACCAGTGCTGACGGCCGCCTGCTGGTGGCAGCCGGCGAGCGTTCCACCGAGGTCTCGCTCTACGCCGTGGACGGTGACCAACTGCAACTGCTGGACCGCGCGGAGACCGGCAAGGGCGCCAACTGGGTGCGCTTCGTCTGAGCGCGGCAGCGCCCGCTGCGTGAGATCACCACGTACTGATGAGATGACACCCAACTGCAGGTGACCTCATCAGTACGTGGTGATCTCAAGGGCTTTACCTGGCGCTCACAATTCCGCGGCAAGGCGGGTGCCCTGGTTGATGGCTCGTTTGGCGTCCAGCTCGGCAGCGACGTCGGCGCCTCCGATCACATGCACGCTCACTCCGCGCTCGCGCAAGGGTGCGGCAAGTTCATTGCGGGAGACCTGGCCCGCGCAGATGATCACGGAGTCAACGGGCAGCACAACGGGGACCCGTCGTTCCGTCCCTCCGCCATGGTCAGCCACGTCAGCGCCGTCGAGCCGCCCGGACAGTTCCTGCACCGCGGGAGAATCAGCGGGCAGGGTGAGGTGCAGGCCGTCGTCGTCAATGCGTTCATAGGTGGCCGCCGAGATCATCCGCACGCCCTTGTGTTTCAGGGAGGCCCGGTGCACCCAACCAGTGGTCAGACCCAGGTCCTTGCCGATGGCCGTGGAGCGCCGTTGCACCAGGAACACTTGACGCGGGGACGGTTCAGGTGAGGTGGGGCCCAGGCCACCGGGTGCGTTGCCACCTGTCACACCCCATTCCGACTGCCAGCTCGGCAGATCCAAGGTGGGGGAAGTCGCATGGGTCAGGAACTCGGAGACATCCACTCCGATCCCACCGGCGCCCATCACGGCCACCCGCGCGCCGGGCTCCCGTTCACCGTTCAGCAACTGCGGATAGGTGATCACGCACGGGTGATCCAGACCAGGAATGGACGGCACGCGGGGTGCCACGCCGGTTGCCAGGACGACGTCGTCGAACCCGCCGGAGACCAGCTGATCTGCGTCAACCTGAGTGGAGAGGTGGACCGTGACTCCGGTCAGTTCCAACTGGCGGGTGAAGTAGCGGATGGTCTCAGAGAATTCCTCCTTGCCGGGGATCCGCTGGGCCAGCGCGAACTGTCCACCCAGATGATCTCGGGCTTCGAACAACTCCACCCTGTGACCGCGCTGGGCCAGAGCCACCGCACAGGACAAACCTGCCGGGCCGGCTCCTACCACCGCAATGCGTTTGACGGTCCGCGTGGGGCCAAGCGTCAACGTGGTCTCGTGACCGGCCCGCGGATTGACCAGGCACGTGGCGCGTTTGTGCGCGAACGTGTGGTCCAGGCAGGCCTGATTGCACGCGATGCACGTGTTGATCTCATCAGCTCGATCCTCCCCGGCCTTGGCCACCCACTGCGGATCAGCCAGGAACGGACGGGCCATGGACACCAGATCGGCCTGCCCATCAGCCAGGATGGCTTCTGCCGTTTGCGGCATGTTGATCCGGTTGGATGCCGCCACGGGGACCTTCACCTCAGCCCGTAAAGCTGCTGTGACCTCAGTAAATGCCGCTCGCGGCACAGACGTGACAATGGTGGGCACACGTGCCTCATGCCAGCCGATGCCCGTGTTGAACACGTCCACTCCGGCAGTTTCCAGCTCCCGGGCCAGGGCCGCCACCTCCGGCCAGGCCTGGCCGCCGTCCACCAGGTCCTGCAGAGAAATCCGGTACATGACCAGTGAGTCCGGGGCCGCTGCCCGGACCGCTCGGGCCACCACCACCGGGAAACGACGACGACGCTCAGCATCCCCGCCCCACTCATCCGCCCGCTGATTCGTGCGTTCGACCAAGAACTGATTGAGCAGATAACCCTCCGAGCCCATGATCTCCACACCGTCATACCCGGCCTCCTGGGCCAGGGTGGCAGCGCGGGCAAAGGACTCGATGGTGTCCGTGATCTGTTGCGGAGTCATCTCCGCAGCCGGATACCTGTTGATGGGTGCCTGGGACGCGGAGGGTGCCACAGCATCCGGGTGGGCGGCGTAGCGGCCCGCGTGCAGCAACTGCAGCAGGATTTTCCCACCGGCTTGATGCACTGCGTCGGTGACGGTGCGGTGCCGGGTGGCTTGCTCCGTCGTCGTCAAACTGCCGCCACCGGGGTAGAGGACACCGGTTTCATCCGGACTGAAGCCTCCGGTGACCACCAAAGCGGCACCGCCGCGGACCCGTTCGGCAAAGTAGGCGGCCAGCTCCGGGAACTGTTCCGGTTCATCCTCCATGCCCGTGTGCATGGAGCCCATGATCACGCGGTTGGGCAAGGTCAGGCAGCCCAGGGTGACAGGTGTGAACAGGTGGGGGTAGGCGGTCATCTGGATCCTATGGTGCAGTGCGTGGCGGCCCGCGGTGGAGCCAACCGTGAGGCGGCGGTGTGGGCCGGGTCACCACTGTACGCAAGAATCCGTGTTTGGTGGGACTTCGGGTTTCGATAACTTCTGGGTCAGGTTTGCTGTTGGTGGCTACCGGTGCGGCGTATGGGCATGGAAAGAGGCCGCCGCGGATTGGGAAGATCGCGGCGGCCTCTGGCTGAGGGCGGACGTGAGGGGCAGCGGCTCACGGCACAGGAGGAACCTTGTCAGTAGGTGATGGGCGTGAAATCCATGGTGGCGGTCTGCGTGTACGGGGTGCCGCTCTTGACTGCTGTAGCTCCCCCCACTGCGGTGGCGGAGAAGGAAAACACGCCCGCAGATCCAGGGGCAATCGCCTCCGGGAAGGTGATGGTGATGCTGGTTGAGGTCTGCGTGATCACCGGGGTGGGCAGGTTCTGTGTGTAGAGCTCGGGCTGGATGGCACCAAAGGCCTTGAACCGGTCAACACCCAACGGCTGACCCATGGTGGTGGGATTCGTGTACGAGGAGTCAAAGGGAATCTTGATGGTGGCCCCGGCCTCCGCGCCGCCGCCAGTGGACGGAAAGCCGACCGGGATGCGCCAGTTCAGGATCTGCTCTCGGTTGGCAGTGACCCAGTGCTGGATGGACATGGCGCCGGGGGGTGTGGACTCCAGTGTGGCCTGGGCGTCAAAGTTGGCGTTCGAGTAGTCCGGGTCCGTGTAAACAATGCGGGACTGGGCAAACCAGGAGGTTGCCTCGCACTGGGAGGCGGCGTAGGCCGGTGCTGCTCCAGCAACCATGATGGCGGGTACGGTCCGGGCCGCTCCCCGAACCACGGTGCGTCGGGATGGTTGGGTGCGCGGGGACGCGGTGGGACCGTTGGTCATGAGGGCTCCAAGGGCTGAAAATCGGGGAGAACAGCTCTCGACGCATCGAGTCGCCGAGTGGAGCACAGTGTATTCCGGCAGCATCACATCCAATGCACCTGAAATGTATGTTAAGGAATGAGCCTTGTTGTTCCTTGTCAGCCCGTGATGATCTGGTGTTCAGGTCTTCTGTTGATGCGTCACAATGTGATGGGCTGTGCATCAATCAGGCGTGCAAGCCACGGCGCAGGGCCTCAACCTTCTGATCCCGGAACGCCCGCATGGACGCAGTCATGGGGTTCAGGAATTCAGCGGCGTGATACATACCGAATTCAATGTGAAGTTCGCACGGCACCCCCGCGGCTTGGAGACGGCGGGCGTAGTCCACGTCCTCGTCATAGAACAGATCCCGATCACCCACGCCGATCCACGCGGGGCCAGCCCCTCCAGGTTCTCCCGCCGAGCGGGGGCTGCGTATTCGGGGGCATGGTCCATGCGGGGCTCCCTACCCAAGTAGGCACTCCACCCAAACGCGTTGGAGGCACGTGTCCACACGAACTGACCGCGACGTGGATCAACATGGCGCAGCGTGGTGCGGTCATCCAGCATGGGGTAGATCAACATCTGGAACTTCACGGGCAGCCCCTGATCGGCTGCCTTCTGCGCAACAGCAGTGGCCAGCCCGCCCCCGGCCGATTCGCCGGCCACTGCCAGGCGATGCGGGTCAATTCCCAGGTCAGATGCCAGTTCGTGCATCCAGGTGAAGGCGTGGAAGCAGTCGTTGAACCCGGCGGGAAAGGGGTGTTCCGGGGCGAATCTGTAATTCAGGTTGACCACCCTGGCGCCCGCTTCCTTGGCGATGCGCAAGCAGGTCAAGTGGTTCTGCTCCGGGGCGCCCGTGACCAGGCCACCGCCGTGGATCCACAGCACTCCGGGAGTTGGGCCCGCGGTGTGGCGGGGTTCGTAGAACAGAACGTCCACCGCGGGCTGATCCTGCGTTGCCGGGATCTGCACCTGACGGCATTCCACGGCCTGGGTGCTGAACTACAGCGCCGGCGCCAGAGCCTTGAACACTCGGCGCCGGGTGTGGGCTGCATCCTTGGTGACACCGTTCTGCAGGGCAAACAAGGCTGGCGACCGCGATTCTGGGGCCACGCTGTGCAGTTCGGACGAGTTCTTGGCAATCAGCCGGGCTGACCAGGCCGCAAGTGCGGCAGCAGGGGCGCCCACCATCAGCGCTGCGGGAAGTCGACGGCGCAAAGTCATCAGCTCTCCAAGTTCTGTTGGGTCTCACCCACCCGTCCTCATCGCCGAGTAGGCCGTTCGATGGTCCCTGACTAGTTCAGCGGTGATCAAACGGCCTACTCGGCGGGTGGGGAGGTGTGGAGTTCAGCGGCCGGGGACGTGATCCGGTGGACCGTCCCGTAGACGTCCATGGCACCGAAGTCATCCACACGGACCACGACGCCGTTCGGCCCGGTTTCCTGAATCGTCACCTTGACCCGCCGCCCGTCGGGGAGGTCGATCCACCATGGTTCGGCCAAGTGCCGCAGTCCATTGACCTCCAGACGTTCTTCGGCTGTAGCCAAGTCGGTGGGTTCTCCCAGTGGGCGTCCCAGGAGGTCGATGGGGAGGAAATCGCCGTCGTCGGTCAGCACAATTGTGCCGACTGTCTCGCCGTCTGAAGCCCTGATGTGTTGGAAGGACTCCTGGGAGGGGTCTGCGCTGTGGGTACTCATGTCCCAAAAACTACAGCCATGAGCCGCCACCCCCTCCCGCCGAGTAGGCCGTTTGATCGCTCCTGACTGGTTCAGCGGCGATCAAACGGCCTACTCGGCGATGAGGGCAGGTGAGGACGGGGGCGTGTCAGCCGATGAGCATGCCCGCGATGGCCGCGCTCATCAAGTTGGCCAAGGTGCCGGACAGAACGGCCAGCAGCCCCAGGCGGGCAATACGTTTGCGCTGGGTGGGGGCCAGTCCGCCCAGGGCGCCGATCTGGATGGCCAGGGTGGCAAAGTTGGCAAAACCGGTCAGCGCAAACGTCACGATCGCCTGCGTCTTGGCGGAATAGTTGGCCACTTCCGGACCGAACGCGCTGAACGCCACGAACTCGTTGAGCACCAACTTTCGGCCCAGGTAGCTGCCGGCATGAATGGCCTCGTTCCACGGCACGCCAATCAGGAACATGACGGGGGCGAACACGTAGCCCAGGATCTGCTCCATGGTCAGCGCGTCCAGCCCGAACACCCCGCCCACAGCACCCAGAATGGTGTTGACCAGGGCGATCAACGCAATGAAGGCCAGCAGCATGGCACCAACGTTTAGCGCCAGCCCCAGACCCTCACTGGCCCCGCGGGCGGCGGCATCGATCACGTTGGCGGGTTCGTCGTCATTGGTGGTGGACTGGTCGGCCACTTGGTCCACGGTCTGGACTTCGGACGGGGCTTGGGAGTCGACGACGTCGGGTGTTTGCGTCTGTTGCCGCCGACTCAGTTCCCCGGCGGATTCCGTGGCCGCGCCCCGCTTGCCACCGCGTTGAAAGGCCCCCATGAGGCCCTTGCGCTGTTTTGGTTCGGTTGTGGTGGTGCTGCCGTTGCCCTGCCATTCGGCACTCTCCAGGGCGCCGGCGGGATCAATGATCTTGGCCATGAACAACGCCCCGGGAGCGGCCATGAAACTGGCCGCAATCAGGTACTGCAGCTCCGCGCCCAGCAGTGAATAGCCCACCATGACGGAGCCGGCCACGGTGGCCATGCCACCCACCATCACGGCAAACAATTCGGAGGTCTTGAGGTTGGGCAGGTGGCGCTTGATCAGCAGCGGCGCCTCGGACTGGCCCAGGAAAATGTTGGCCGCGGCATTCATGGACTCAGGCACAGTGGTGCCGAGCAGCTTGGCCATGGCCCCGCCGATGATCTTGACCACCCACTGCAGGACCCCGATGTAGTAGAGCACCGCAGTCAGGGAGGCGAAGTAGACGATCACCGGCAACACCTGGAAGGCGAACACGGGTCCGTCCTCCGGAAGCACCGGGCCGAACAGGAAGCTGATACCGGCGTTGGCGGAGTCGATCACCGCTTGAACGCCGCCGGTTAGGGTTTCCAGCGCGACTCGGCCCCACGGGACGTACAGCACCAGGACACCGAACAAGATCTGCGTGAGCAGCGCCAGGCCCACAGTGCGCAGCTTGATCTTGCGGCGGTCCACGGAAAAAGAACAGCGACGGCGATGATGAAAATCATTCCGCCCAGGCCCCACAACACGTTCATGTCGACACCCACCGTCCGGCTCGGTTGTTCATCAACACCATCTCACAGTGAGGTGGCATCCCTCACGGCCAGCCCCTCACAGTAAGGCCCCCTCACAGCCGAGTAGGCCGTTTGATCGCCCCTGAATGGGTCAGCGGCGATCAAACGGCCTACTCGGCGGGAGGGGGAGGGTGCTTCTATGGTTTTCGTCAAGCGGCTAGGGCCACGGTGGGCGGGGTGGGTTCTTGGTAGAAAGATCC
>NZ_JAAVUN010000038.1 GCF_012163155.1 Kocuria subflava | reverse complement strand
ACGCGCAACATCCGGACAACGAGATCAGATGACCGTCCGCGTCATCAACCTCATGACCCGCAACAGCTAGGCACACCGAGTGAACCAACTGGGTTGCATGGGTGGTATCTCAACCCTTGACCGGTTTCGGCCTGATGACCTCCCAACCGCCAACAACTCGGTCAGTCGCGTGGGTCTGTCACCACGCGGGCGATGTGCAGCGCCAAGTACGCGGTTTCATCAGGCGTCACGGTGGTGTCCAGGCGCAGGTCCAGCAGTGTGGCCACCAGTTCCGCGCACCGGTATGCCTCGGGTTGTGACTCCCGGATCGCTTTCCCGACGGCGGAGGGCTCACCTTCCAACTGTTTGCCCGACTGGATACGGACGAACAGGTAGCGCAGGTGGGTGATGAAGCGGGCCACACTGATGCTGGTGCTCTCCAACTTGCGCCCGTAGGTCTCCCCCACCACGTCCAGCAGCTGTTGGAGGATGCCCGTGAGCTTGTACGTGTAGGACAGGTCCCCGGTGGTGAACCCCACGTTGACCAGGTGCATGGCAATGGCCACGGCCTCCCCGTCCGGGAGTTGGACTTCGCTGACCTGGTTCACGGACGCCAGGACCTTCCGGGCCTGGGCCAGTTCCTGGGGGAACAGGTGGCCGACCTCGCTCTCCAGGGGGTAGTCCAACCGGATGTCCTCACGGACACGTTTGATGGCAAAGCTCAGGTGGTCGGAGAGTGTGACCAGCAGGGACGGGCTGCTGTCCGCCACTTCGGACAGGCCGGCAGCTTCCAGGGCAACCACCGCCAGCTTGACGTGTTCGGGCGGCACGGCAGCCACCAACTGGCCCAGGTGGTCAACATCCCGTCCATCCACGGGTGCAAAGGTCCGCACCACCTTGGATTCATCCACGCTCTGCCCGGGTTTGGCCTGGAATCCCAGGCCGCGGCCGGTCAGCACGACGTCGTCACCCCGGCTGAATCGGGCCAGCACCACGTTGTTGTTGAATACCCTGAGAATCTCCAAGTCTCTCCCTCCCCTCAGCCCGCCCCGCACCCACACGTGCGCGCGCCCACGCCCACGTACTGTCGAGACCTCCGTTCCAGCCCAGGATCAGCGTGAAAACGGGCTGAAACGGAGGTCTCGGCAGGTGAATGCCCGGTCAGGCGGTCAGTGAACCACCGTTGGTGGCAATGACCTCCTTGTACCAGTCAAAGGACTTCTTGCGGTAGCGCTCCAGACTCCCCTGACCGTAGTCGTTGCGGTCCACGTAAATGAAGCCGTACCGCTTGGACAGCTGGGCGGTTGAGGCGGAGACCAGGTCAATGCAACCCCAAGTGGTGTAACCCAGAAGATCAACACCATCCGCAAGGGCCTCCCCCACCTGGGTCAAGTGCTGGTTGAGGTAGTCGATGCGGTAATCGTCCTGCACGGTCTTCACGCCGTCGACCTCAAGCAGCTCATCCTTGGCGCCCAACCCGTTCTCCACAATGAACAACGGCTTCTGCCACCGGTCCCAGTAATCATTGAGCACAATCCGCAGACCGACCGGGTCGATCTGCCAACCCCACTCGGAAGCCTTCAACGTGGGGTTTTTGGTACCACCCATGATGTTGCTCTCGCCGGCTTCCTGAGACGGATCAGCCGATTCACAGACGCTCGAGTAATAGCTGAAGGACACGAAATCCACCGTGTTCTTCAGGTCCTCACGGTCCTGATCGGTGATCTCCAACTCCACACCGGCTTCCCTCAGCGTCCGAAGGAAGTATCCGGGGTAGTACCCGCGGCAGTGGACATCGCCAAACGCGTAGTTGGCCTGCTCCGCTTGCAACGCCTTGAGCACGTCCTCCGGATTCGGGGTCAGCGGATAGGTGGGCATGGCCAGGATCATGCAGCCGATTTGGGCACCGGGTGCAACCTCCCGCGCCAGGCGAGTCACCCGGGCCGAGGCCACCAGCTCGTGGTGGATCGCCTGGTACAGATCCTGCTTGCTGAGCTCCTCCTTGGGAGTCAGAATGCCGCCAGCCATCAGGGGTGCGTGGATGATCGCGTTGATCTCATTGAACGTCAGCCAGTACTTGACCCGCTGCCCGTAACGCTCAAAAAGCACCCGAGCGTAATGTTCGTAGAAATCGATCAGACGCCGGTCCGTCCAGCCGTCGTACTCCCGGGCCAGGTGCAAGGGGGTCTCGTAGTGGGAGATGGTCACCAACGGCTCAATGCCATGCTTTTCCAGCTCGTCCAAAACACGGTCGTAGAACGCAAGACCCTCCTCATTGGGGGTGGCGTCATCGCCGTTGGGGAAGATCCGGCTCCAGGCAATGGAGAAACGGAAGGTCTTGAACCCCATCTCCGCGAACAGAGCGATGTCCTCCGCATACCGGTTGTAGAAGTCAATGCCCGTGAGCTTGAGGTTGTCCTCCGTGGGCTCCTCCGACGGCGGAGCCATGATGCCCTTGGGCATGATGTCTTGGATGGACAGGCCCTTCCCGCCCTGGTCATAGGCACCCTCGAACTGGTTGGCGGCGGTGGCCCCGCCCCACAGAAATCCTTCAGGGAACGTGGTGGTCATTGATTTCTCCTGTCCTTGTGCGTTGCAGTTTTGTTGGCCTGGGGTCACGGAATCACGACGACGGCGGGCGCGCCCACCTCAACCGGCCCGGCCACAGCCGGGGTGACCTCTTGCAGCTTGGCGGTGTTGGTGATGGTCAGAATCACGGTGGGGTCATAACCCGCGACCTTGACGGCATCGAAGTCCACGGTGGCCAACAGGTCCCCCGCGTTGACGGCATCCCCCTTCTTGACCGCGTTGGTGAAGTGCTGGCCCTTGAGCTCAACGGTGTCGATGCCGATGTGCACCAGCAGCTCCACTCCGTCCGGGGACTTCAGTCCAAAGGCGTGCCCGGAGGCTGCCACGGAAATGACCTTGCCGGAGATGGGCGAGCGGACCTCGTTCTGCTCCGGAACGATCCCCACACCGGTACCCAGGGCACCGGAGGCAAACACCTTGTCCGGCACCTCTTCCAAAGCGACCATGCGCCCAGAGACCGGGGCGACGACGTCGACCACCGAGGTGCGGCCACTGGTTCCCGTGGAGATGGTGGCGGCTGACGACCTACCACCGGCCTGTGCCGCGGTGCTGGTGGATCCAGCGGTACTGCCTGCAGCAACGGCCGTGGTGGCTCCTGTGACAGCGGCCGGGTCCTGGGGGGCCGGTGCGGTCTGGTCCGGGGGCGCCGGGACGGCTGCCTCGGTGGCGGGCGCTGCGACGTCGTCCGGGGTCTCGCGGTCCAGGAAGAGGAAGGTCAGCAGGAAGGCGATGACCATGGCCACACCGCAGCCGATGAGTGTCAGGGCAAAGCTGCCCACGTACATGTACGCAGGCAGCGCCAAGGCGGAGGGCACCACAAAGGTGTTCGCCGCACCGCAGCCAATGCCGATGATGGCGCCACCCACGGCACCGCCGACCACGCCGAAGTAGAGGGGCCGCTTCAACGGCAGGTTCACACCGTAGATCGCGGGTTCGGTCACACCAGCCATGATGCCGGACAGTGCTGCGGGGCCGGCCAGCTGGCGGCGCTTAGCGCTGCGGCTGCGCAGGAACACGGCCAATGTGGATGCACCTTGGGCCAGAACTGCTGCGATTGCCGGGCCGGCCAGAAGGCTGTAACCAACGGTGGTGAGGTCATTGACAAAGATCGGTACCAAGCCCCAGTGCAGTCCGAAGATCACCAAGATCTGCCACAGGCCACCCATCAAGGCGCCACCCAACCAGGGTGCCAGGTTGAACAGATAGGTGATGCCGCCGGCCAGACCCTGTGCCGCGTAGGTGGAGATGGGTCCAATCAGGATGAGCACCAGCGGCACCATCACGAACAGGGAGATCAGCGGTTTGGTGAAGTTACGGATGGCCGTGGGCAGGATCTTCTCCATGCCACGTTCCAAATAGCTCAGCAACCAACCCGCCACGATGATCGGGATGACCGAGGAGACGTAGCTGGTCATGATCACGGGGATGCCCATGAAATGGACAGGCTCCCCGGTCTCATTCAAGGCAATGATGGTCGGGTACAGCAGCGCACCGGCAATGGCCACCAACACGAACTGGTTGACACCAAACCGCTTGGCCGTGGTGATCGCCAGCAGAACGGGAAGGAAGTAGAGCACCGAGTCAGCTGCGGCATCCAGGATGGTGAAGGTCTGGGACTCGGGGTTCAGCACACCCAGCGTGACCGCCAGAGCCACAAAAGCCTTGAACAGACCGGCACCAGCCAGGGTCCACACCACCGGCAGGAAGATCGATGAGATCAGCTGGATGAACTGGTTGACCAGGCTCTGCTTCTGTCCGGACTGCTTCTCACTGGATCCGGCCCCTTCCGCGTCATCCGGCAAACGCCGCGCAAACGCGTTGTAAACCGTTCCAACGTTGTCACCGATGACCACCTGGAACTGGCCGCCGGCCTCCACCACCGTGATCACACCGGGCAGCTGGCCAACCGCCTGCTTGTCGACCTTCTCCATGTCACGGATGCGCAAGCGCAGCCGCGTGATGCAGTGCGTTGCGTTCTCCACGTTCTCAGCTCCGCCGACCTTCACCAGAATGTCGTCGGCAAGAGCTGGATAATCCACCTTTGCCATGGATCCATCTCCCTTGTCAGTCACGCCCCGCACGTCGTCGTGAAGGGCTCCGTTGGTCACGCTCGGCGGACTGGGTGGCGGAATCGGGCACAAAAAAAGACCCGAGACGCACCCGTGGTGCATCTCAGGTCTTGCCTTGAACCAGCTCCCCGAGCGGGAGGCCAAGTAACAATCCTGTGAGCGTCAACTCACCAGAGACACTAGACCTGGATCACACCGACGGCAACCCAGTGGCCACAGGTTGCCACGCCCACCCGGCGTACGCTCCCTCGCGGCCGAGACCTCCGTTTCAGCCCAGGATCAGCGTGAAAACGGGCTGAAACGGAGGTCTGGGCGATGGTGGATCACAGGGGTGGCCAGGGGATGCGGTAGCCGCCGGTTTCGTCGAACGGGAGCACCCCGGCATCCAGGAGTTCACGGACCCGCAGCTGAATGGCGTACTGCTCCACGGGAAACAGCAACTCCTCCAGTTCAGCAGGCAGGTCATCCTCCAAACGCTGGAGGTCAGCAACCAGGTCCTCCGGCAGCGGCAGGCCTGCGAACTCCCAGATCACCGTGCGCAGCTTGAACGGCGCGGAGAAACACAGCCCCTGATCAATCCCCCACACGTGCCCGTCCGCGCCCAACAGCACATGGCCACCTTTGCGGTCGGTGTTGTTGGCAACGACGTCGAACACCGCCGTCCGCATCAACTGCTCATGAGTCTCTGGGTGGTTGTCGTAGAGCGTGAAGTAGTGCTGCCGCGGGTCATGCGGGATGAATTTCTGCACGGAACCGGGACCGAACGGGGCGTCGTCGCGCAGCACGGTGGGCGGCACCAGATTCCACCCCAGACCCTCTGACAGGACATAGGCCGCGCGCTCACGCCGGTAGATCCGCGGCGGGAAATCACGCAGCGGCCGCTCCCCCTCCTCAGGCTTGTAGACCGCCATGGACTGTTCGGCTTCACCCAAGACCTGCACCAACAGCGCGGAGTTGCTGCTGGACTCGATCAGCCCCACCAGTTCGATGTCACCGGTGGCCAGGAGGGCTTCGTCGTCGTACATGGGCTCAGGAGACCAACGACGCCAAGGAGCCCTCGGTTGAGTTGACGCGCAGCACCTGCGGCGCCTGCCCCGGGTGATACGCGATCACGGAGACCGAGCACGGATCCACCACGATGCGCTGGAACTGATCCAGATGACTGCCCAGTGCGTGCGCCAGCAGAGCCTTCAAGGGATCAGCGTGGGAGAAACACACCACCGTGCCGCCCGGATGCGCGCCTTGGATCCGCTCCACGACATCCACCATCCGCGCCTGCATATGGCTGAAGCTCTCACCGTTGGGGAACCGGAACGACGACGGCGTCCGCTGCACCGCCGACCACTCCGGCAGTTTCATCAGCTCCGTGAGGGTGCGCCCCGTCCAGTCACCGAAGTCGCATTCAATCAGATCTGGCTCCACCACGGCAGTGAGCCTGGTGGCACGCTCGGTGGGTTCAGCCGTTTCACGCGTGCGCTCCATGGGAGAGGTGTAGATGGCACTCACGGGCACTCCGGCCAGTCGGTCGGCCACGTGTTGCGCCTGGTCACGCCCCGTCTGGGACAGGTACAAGCCGGGTGCGCGGCCCGGTAGAACCTGGCCGGTGGTGGGCGTCCGCCCATGGCGCACCAAGATCACCGTGGTGGGCTTCTGCGCGCTTTCTGCCGCCGTGCTCTGGCTGTCTGTCACGGGCTCCACGCTACTCCGGCCCGCTGGGGCCAGGCTCCTGGCTCCACATACTGTGCAGACATTCGATTGCTTCATCCTCAGACATGGATGCAATCTCCCGTGCTGACAATCCCTTCCTGATCAAGCGCTCCACGACGTACAGCGGCGGGGACTGCGCATCAGGCTGAACCGGTCTGCTCCGTCCGGGCACCACGCGATCCCGCGCGCACGTCCAGAACTCATCAGCGGTCACTTCCAACTGGTCGCGTGAAACATGTGCCCACAGGGACGGGCGGTACTGCGTTCGATCCACAGGCCGTGAGATTCGAGTTCTCAGGATTCGCCCGTCGGTCAGAGTCAGCTCATAGGTGCGGTGGTGTGTAACCGGCTTGCCCGATGCTCCACGCACAAGAACCCACCCTTCAACCGTACAGAAGTCATCGTGGTCCTCCCTGGTGGCCGGTGGGTATTTACTCACCCTTCCGCCTTGAGCCAGTCGGTGAGTTCTTGGTCCGAGGAGAGATTGATCAACTGCACCAGACCCCAGTGATCCGCGTGATTGGGAGCCAACCGGAGTCGAGAACCCCAATCCTGCGCGTATTCACGCAGCACAACGATCAAGTCATCGATCGCCTCCTGCAAGGTGGCTCCTTCTGCAGCGAAAGGACGTCCGTCCAGGAAGATCACGTACCCGCCTTCTTCCACCACCGTTCGAGCATGCGCCGGGCAGGTCAACTCCAGGTACCGGCGCAGGCGTGGCCCAGAAACCAGGGCGGTGTGCGCAGAGCCCCGGTGCACGGACACCAGATGGTCGTTCTCGGCGGCATCCAGCACCTGTTTGAAGTTCTGGCGGGCTTCAGAGGATGAATAACTGAGTTGAGGAGTGGTGGACATGACTCCATGGTCACCTTGTACAACTTGTACGTCAACCAGCCCGGACCGGTCCCAGGCATGGTTGCAACAACAGCACCGCCCGACGCCGACCGGTGTCTTGTTCCGGTGATGTCACTCCAGCAGCGATTTGTGCCGCTCATCAGCGCTGATGGGCGGCACAAACCACTGTTCGGCGGAGAAGATCGGCACAACTCACTGCTCGGCAGGCAGAGCCGGCAGCAAACACCCACTTGACGGCAGGTCTAGCGTTGGAAGTGTGACTGAGCGCCCCAGTATCAAGACCCTTGGTGAACTCCGTGCAGCGGGGATCGAGCACCGTCCATTGCGTGAGGAAATCCGCCACAATCTGCTGACGGCCCTGGCGGAGGGCCGTGATCCGTGGCCCGGCCTGCACGGCCTGCAGGACACGGTGTTGCCCCAGGTGGAGCGGGCCTTGATTGCAGGCCATGACATCGTGCTGCTGGGTGAACGCGGCCAGGGCAAGACCCGTCTGCTGCGGACCATGGTGGGGCTGCTGGACGAATGGAGTCCGGAAGTTGAGGGCTCTGACCTGCACGAACACCCCCTGGATCCCATCACGGACGCCACCCGCGCCCGCATCCAGGACGAGGGTGATGCGCTGCCCATCACTTGGCGCCACCGCGACGAACGCTACGTGGAAAAGCTGGCCACCCCGGACACTTCCGTGGCCGACCTGATCGGGGACGTGGACCCCATTCGCGTGGCAGAAGGCCGCCGTCTGGGGGATCCGGAAACCATCCACTACGGCCTGATTCCACGCGCCCACCGCGGCATCGTGGCCATCAATGAACTCCCTGACCTTGCTGAACGCATCCAGGTGTCCATGCTCAACGTCATGGAGGAACGTGACGTCCAGATCCGCGGTTACGTGCTGCGCCTGCCCCTGGACGTCCTGGTGGTGGCTTCGGCCAACCCGGAGGACTACACCAACCGTGGGCGGATCATCACCCCACTCAAGGACCGGTTCGGCTCGGAGATTCGCACTCATTACCCCCTGGAGTTGACGGACGAGATCGCCGTGATTCGCCAGGAGGCCGAGCTGGTGGCCCAGGTACCGGACACCCTCTTGGAGATCCTGGCCCGCTACACCCGGTTGCTGCGCGAGTCCTCCGCGGTGGATCAGCGCTCGGGTGTCTCCGCCCGGTTCTCCATTGCCGGTGCGGAAACCACCGCTGCCGCGGCTCTGCGCAGGGCCACCGTCCACGGGGAGGACCAGGCGGTGGCTCGTCTGGTGGACATCGAGGCCGCCGTGGACGTGCTGGCCGGAAAGATCGAATTCGAATCAGGTGAGGAGGGCCGGGAAATCGCCATCCTGGAGCACCTGCTGCGCCGGGCCACCATGGAGACCGTGCAGTCAGCCTTCCGTGGGGTCAACCTGGGCCCACTGATTGAAGCCCTGGACGGCACCGTGACCATCGGCACCGGCGGCAACGTCCCTGCCCAAGAGTTCCTGAACTCCCTGCCCGCACTCAGCGACGACGACGAACCCGGCCACCCCTCCGGTGAGGAATCCGGCGGAACGGAAGCGGCCGACGTCGTGAATCTGTACGACCAACTGGCCGAACGACTGAGCGCGGAAACACCCGGTGAGCGGGCCAATGCCATTGAACTGGCCTTGGAAGCCCTGTTCCTGTCCCAGAAGATCTCCAAGGACGCGGACGCCGAGGGCACCATCTACGGCTGAGAGCCGGGAGGGGGAACAGGGATGGCAACGCATCGCCATTACAGTCGGTACGGCCGCTACACAGGCGGGCCGGATCCCTTGGCGCCACCGGCTGATCTGACCGAGGCGCTGGAGGCGATCGGGCGTGACGTCATGGAGGGGTACTCGCCCCAGGAGGCCCTACGGGAGTTCCTGCGCCGCGGGGGTCGCAATCAGCGTGGGCTGGATGACCTGTCGCGCCGCGTGCATCAAAGGCGCTCTGACCTGCTGAAGCGCCACAAACTGGGTGGCACGTTGGACGAGGTCAAGAAGATCCTGGACCAGGCGCTGCGGTTGGAACGTGAGCAGTTCCTGCGGGATGCCCGGCTGGATGCCATGGATCGCCAGTTCCGTGAGATGCAGTTGGACGGGCTCTCCCCCTCCACCGCAGCGGCGGTCAGTGAGCTGGCGGATTACGACTGGGCCTCCCAGGCAGCGCGGGAGAAGTACAACCAGATCAAGGACTTACTGGGTCGGGAGGTTCTGGACCAGCGGTTTGCCGGGATGAAACAGGCCCTGGAGAACGCCACGGATGAGGACCGTGAGCGTGTGAGTCAGATGCTCGGCGACCTCAATGACCTGCTGGCCAAGCACGCCCGCGGTGAGGACACGCAGGAGGACTTCCAGGAGTTCATGAAGCAGCACGGGGAGTTCTTCCCGGAGAATCCGCAGACCGTGGAGGAGCTAATTGACGCCATGGCGCAGCGCTCGGCCGCAGCCCAACGGATGATGAACTCCATGACCCCGCAGCAGCGGCAGGAGCTCATGCGGCTCTCCGCGCAGGCATTCGGATCCTCTGAGTTGATGGCGCAGTTGGGCCAACTGGATGCCAACTTGCAGGCCTTGCGCCCTGGAGAGGACTGGACGGGTTCCGAGCGATTCGAGGGCCAGGAGGGCATGGGCCTGGGCGACGGCACGGGGTTGCTGCAGGACATCGCGGACCTGGAGGCTCTCTCCGATCAGTTGGCGCAGAACCACCAGGGTGCGGGGCTGGATGACATCGACGTCGAGGCATTGGCCCGCCAGCTCGGTGATCAGGCCGGCGTGGACGCACGAACCCTGGCCGAGTTGGAGCGGGCCCTGAAGGACTCCGGGCTCCTGCAGCGTGCTTCCGATGGCTCCCTCAAACTCTCCCCACGGGCCATCCGACGCCTGGGCAAATCCCTGCTGCAGGACACCGCGCGTCAACTCAGTGGGCGCACCGGCTCCCGGGACACCCGGCACGCCGGTGCCGCCGGGGAACCCACCGGGGCCACCCGCGCCTGGCAGTTCGGCGACGTGGAGCCCTGGGACGTCACCCGCACCATCACGAATGCTGTGCAGCGCACCGTCATGGAAGGCGGATCCACCGCAGGGGGCGTGCGGTTGGGGGTGGACGACGTCGAGGTCCAGGAGACCGAGGCACGAACCCAAGCTGCCGTGGTGCTGCTGGTGGACACGTCCTTCTCCATGGCGGCGGAGGGCCGGTGGCTGCCCATGAAGCGCACGGCTCTGGCCTTGCACCATCTGGTCTCCACGCGGTTCCGCGGGGACGCACTGGAGCTGATCACCTTTGGCCGCTGGGCGCACACCACGGATGCCGAGGAGTTGACCGCCCTGCCCCCGGTGCACGAGCAAGGCACCAACCTGCATCACGCATTGCTGCTGGCCAACCGCTTCTTCCGCCGTCACCCCTCCATGCAGCCGGTGCTGCTGGTGGTCACCGACGGCGAACCCACCGCACACCTTCTGCCTGACGGTGATGCCTACTTCAACTGGCCCACCAGCCAGCACACGCTCAACCACACGGTGGCCGAGCTGGACAAGACCTCCCGGCTGGGTGCCCAAACCACGTTCTTCCGCCTGGGTGATGACCCCGGTTTGGAGCGGTTCCTGGGTGCCATGGCCCGCCGCGTGGACGGCCGTGTGGCGGCTCCCGAGCTGGATGACTTGGGCTCGGCCGTGGTGGGGGAGTATTTGGCCCACCGGAACTGGTAAAAATTTTCCATGACAGCGCATTCGGATTTCGGGTGGCGGCCTCTGAACCGCCGAACTCTGCTGGGCAGCGCCGGTGCTTGTGCGCTGGCCGTGCTGGCCACCAGTTGCGGTTTGGTCACCGGGGGCCGCGGTAGCGACCAAGCGCGTGAGCTCGCTCAGGCTCTGACAGACCGGGACGTCTCCGGCATCACCTTTGCGGGAACCTCTGGTGCCGATGCCCAGGATCAGTTCGACCGGATCGTGGCCAACATCCCTGGGGCCACGTGGGATGTTGAGGTCAGTTCCTTGGGGGAGATTTCCGACGACGGCGTTCGGCCTGCCACTCTCTCCTGGACCTGGGACGTCCCGGGGTTGGATCAACCCTGGAGCTACGACACCACGGTGGAGATCCGCTCTGACGATGACCAGAACTGGGCCCCGGCGTGGTCCCCCACTGTGATTGAACCGTCCCTTGCGGAGAATGAAGGCCTGCGGCTGAGTAGCACACCGGCTGAGCGTGGCAACATCCTGGGTGCCGGGGACCAGGTGATTGTCTCCGAACGCCCGGTCCATCAGGTGGGGTTGGACCTGAGCCAGGTTTCACCTGCGGACCGTGAATCCGCGGCCAAACGGTTGGCCCAGCTGGTGGACGTGGATCCAGATTCCTACGCGGCCACTGTCTCATCCGCTGCAGGCGATGCCTTTGTCCCGGCGATCTCCCTGCGCCAGGACGCCTACCGCGATCTTGATTCCGCCGCTGCGGCCGGGATTCCCGGATACCGGGCAGATCAGACCACCATGGCACTGGCACCCTCCCGCACGTTTGCCGCCAGCACCTTGGGGCGGGTGGATGAGGTCACCGCAGAAGACATCCAGAACTCTGACGGCGATCTGATCGCAGGGGACCAGATCGGCCGCGGTGGCCTCCAGGAACACTTCAACTCCTGGCTGGGCGGAACCAAAGGGGTGGTGGTCTCCGTCTGTGAACTGCACGAGGACGGAGCTCCTGTCACCGGAACTTCGCGGGCCATGACGGACAGTGATCCCGTGGCCGGGCAGGACCTGCACATCACCCTGGACAAACGACTCCAGGAAGCGGCTGAGTCCACGTTGGCGGATGTGGAATCGCCGTCGGCCATCGTGGCCATCCGCCCTTCTGACGGGCACATCCTTGCGCTGGCGGACGGTGCCGGATCCCAGATGTACCCCACAGCGGCCCAGGGCCAGTATCCGCCCGGCTCCACGTTCAAGGTGGTGACCTCCCTGGCCATGGTGCGGTTGGGGGACACCATGGAGTCCACGGTCAACTGTTCGCAGGACATCACCGTGGACGCCACGCAGTTCGGCAATGCGCCGGGTTACTCCTCCGCGTTCATCGGGGAGATTCCCATCAAGGACGCCCTGGCGCATTCCTGCAACACGGCCTTCATCTCCCAGTACGACCGCGTGACCCACACGGATCTTCTGGAGGCTGCAGAGTCCTTGGGACTCGGGCAGACCTATGAGCTGGGGATCAACGCCTTCAGCGGTTCCATGCCGCAGGAGGCATCGAGTGTTGCCCACGCCGCTTCCCTGTTCGGTCAGGGCCGCACCCTGGTCTCCCCGTTGGCCTTGGCGGCCATGACGGCATCGGCCGTTGCCGGGCAGATGGTGGTGCCGCAACTGGTCACGGACCGTGAGGCGTTCAATGGTGCTTCCGAGTCCCCGTCTGAAACCGCATCGCCGACCCCGTCTGCTCCCCCTCTCACATCTGATGAGGCTGAACAGTTGCGCCGCGGCATGCGCGAGGTGGTCACCACCGGCTACCTGCAAGACTTGAAGGCACTGAGCCCGGACACCGCCATGGGCAAGACCGGCACCGCCGAGTTCGGCACGGATGACCCGCCCAAGACCCACGCCTGGATCATCGCCGCCCACCAGGACCTGGCGATCTCCGTGTTCGTGGAGGACGGTGAAGGCGGTGCCGTCACCGGGGGGCCCTTGGCCCTCAAGTTCTTGGAGGCCGCCCAGGGGTCCTGACCCTGTTCCCTACCGCCGAGACCTCCGTTATGTCCCATCTTCAGCAGGTGGATTCATGTGGTGGTTGCAACACCGGTTTTGTGGTCGGTGTTCAGCAACTGCGTGAGGACCTCAGCA
>NZ_JAAVUN010000037.1 GCF_012163155.1 Kocuria subflava | reverse complement strand
CACTCACCACCATCGGAAGCTAGCGACCAAGAGTGGAAACCTAACCGTAGGGCAGGTCAAACTGTCACCTAAATGTGCGGCAGTCCCGCCGGTGTCGCCTCCCGACATTGGTCAATTCTCCTAGCTGACGAATTGCTGGCCTACCTGGCTTACGCTCTGAGCGCCGCAAGCTTGCGGGGATCCCTGACAGTGGCGATCTCCGCAATGGCGTTCCCGTCGGCGCTGGCCAGCCACATGACCTGGTCCACAACGTCGTCAGATCGTCGCAGCAGCCACGCCTGTTGCCCATTGGCCACGATCTCCTCCACCCGCACGCCTTGCAGCGCCTTCTCCGCCAGACCCACCACATAACGAGCCACGGCGTCGGCTGTACGAATGGGCCGCACAGCCGCACTCGCGCGGCCACCACCGTCAGCCACCAGGGACACGTCGGCGGTCAACAGCGCCCGGAGTCCATCGACATCACCGGCTCTGGCGGCGGCAAAGAACCGCTCGGCGAGTGCTCTCACCTGGGCAGGTTCTGCTCTGAACCGACTCCTGTCCTCCTGGACGTGCCGTCGTGGCCTGCTTCCCAGCTGACGCATGGCCTCGGGGGAACGGTTCAACATCGCGCCCACTTCTGCGTACGAGAACCCGAAGACGTCGTGCAACAAGAACGCGGTGCGCTCGAGTGGGGACAAGGACTGCAGCACGCGGGCCAGCGCGAACTCGACCTCGCTGGCCTGTTCCACGATCTCGTCTACGCCGGGCCCTGTTGGAACCGGGCCCGGCAGAACGGGCCCGGTGTATTCCCGTCGTGCCACCACATCGAGTGCTGCGTTGACTGCCATCCGCGCGACGTAAGCGCGCTCCTCTCGCACACCTGAGGCAGTCAGCCACCGCAGCGCAACCGATTGAGCAACATCCTCAGCAGCGGCCCACGATCCCGTGATGTCGTAAGCGAGCCGGAGCACAAGAGATCGATGCTCGAACGCCGCACCGTTCATGCCGCACCTCGCAACCAGAACCGGCCTCTGGTCCAACGCGGTGCGCGCGCAGCGAGTCGGCAGATGGCTTCTTTGACCGACGCCGCTACCCTTCCACGGACGACGAAGGACTGCGGTGCGTCGCGGCGATCAACCCCCGCGACCAGCCCGTCGTGACGCCCCAGACTCATACAGAGCGCTGCGAAGCCGATGTCCAGCGGGGCCGGGGACAAACCGCTTTCGCTGCGATGGATGCCGTCCGCGACGTGAGCACCCATGGGAGTGGCCGCAGCACAACTCATCCTCAACCACGGCTGTCCCTCGACCGCTGCGCAGTCGCCCACGGCCCACACCCGAGGATGGCCGACAACCTGCAGAGTTGGAGTGACGAGGACGCGCCCCAGCCCGTCCGTCTGTAACCCCGCCTCTCCCGCGAGCCCAGCAGCCGAGAACCCGGTGCAGTCAATCTCATACGCGACATCTTCACCGGCCACTGCACCCGTCACCGAGACTCCGAGTCGCGTCAAGGTGGCCTCCACGCCCGCACGGTGGCGCGACGGTAGAGACGGAAGCACTCCCGAAGGATCATTCAGTCCGACGTGCAGATCCGGACGTGCCTCCGCGAGTTCGGCGGCGACCTCGACCCCCGTCGGTCCGGCTCCAGCCACTTGCACGTGCGATCCCGGGCCCAGACGGGCGATACGGCCTCTAGCCTCCCGGGCTGACTCGAGGGTGCGCACCCCACCACCGACGTCGCTGCCCGTGGCAAGGATGATGTGATCGGCGGCCTCGACCCGACCGGAGGCCAGCTCGATCTCCATGCGATCCGGGTACAGCGCCGTGGCACGCTCGATCACGACATCCACTCCTCGCCCGACCATTGCACTCAGAGGTCGCGTGACCCCGCGGGCAGATCCCGCTGCCAGTTCGTGCAGCCGGATCCTTTCCACGAAATCCGGTCGGCCGTTGACCAGCACGACCTGATGCCCCCTGGCCGCCAGACGGTTGGCGGCCGTGATTCCTGCGTATCCAGCTCCGACGATGATGATTCTTGTTCTGCTCATGCCCATGAGACTGCCCAAGGCCCCGGAACGTGACATGGTCGCCACAATTGCCGAATGTAGGCTCCAACTCACCTTCATTCCTCGCCAAGATTCTCCGGAGCCGAGTGATTCGTTCCGTCGACCACCGAAGACGGGGCGGCCAGCATCTCTCCTACTTGTTGTTCAAACCGCTCACGGAACTGGTCGATCGTGTCCACGTCCCACTCGAGGGCGGGGTCCGGCTCGATTTCGGTCAGCAACAACCCCACGAGCAGGCGCTCGGGTTCCGACCAGCTGGCGGCCGCCCCACCGAAGGGAGCAGCTTCCACCCGCTCGTCGAGCCATGCCCTGTCCGGCAAGGCACGCACCAGGATCCCGGTCATCATGAGCCCAGCAGCACTCGCAAGAGCATCCAAACCCGCCGAGCCCGGGCGTAACCGATAGCCGACAAGTGCTGCCAGGTTGGCGTAGACCTCGGACCGGCGCCGGATGAAGCTCTGTTCGGTATCCCGCAGTGCGGAACCCACGGCATCACGCACCGCCCCGTCGGGCAGCCCCTGGTAGGTGGCGGACAGCGAGATGAAGGTCCGCACCTGCGGCGAGTCCAGCAGGCGCCTCACATCGGAATCCACCGAGACCCGCAGCGCCTCCACGACCAAGGCACGCCGCCCATCGGTCGTGAGCAGGCCTTCCGCATGTGTCTCCACAAGCTCCACCAGGCGGCGCAGATCATCAGGTCGCTCCGGGATGAGCGACGTGCGACGCACCACTTCGACCAATACATCGGCAACGAACTGATCCCGACTCGGCCATCGCCGATAGGCGGTGGCCCGCGAGACGCCTGCCTCTTTGATGACCTTTTCCATGCGCAGGCCATCGAGTCCCACAGTCATTCCTTCGCGAGCGATGCGATCAACGGCAACACCGAGCATGCGCGCAGCTGAGTCACTTGTCTTGCTTTCAAGCATGTGACACAGTGTCTCATATAGTAATGAGACACTGTGTCTCATACGGAAGGAGCCAGCGTTGACCAGGAGGAAAAGAATGAGCCCTTGGATGATCGTCATCGTCGTTGTGGCGGCCATAGCGGTTGTCGGAACACTTGCGGCCATCGCGTTTGCCCTCCTGAACCCGCCGAGCCCCAACGTCGGCGACGCAGGCAAGCTTGAGATCACGTTCAGCTCGGAGGAGCAGCGAAAGATCAAGGAAGTGACCGTCACGCCCCAGGAGCTTGAGGCCGCCACTTGCGACGATGGAGCCGACTGTTGGATCGCCGTAAACGGGGTGGTGTACGACATGAGCGTCTTCCCAGACTGGGCACGAGGACGCCACCACGGCATCAAGGCAGGCACGGACGCCACGGAGAAGTTCGTGGGTTCAGGCCATGGACGCGACATTCTTGAGCGGATGCCGGTGGTCGGGCGCCTGGAGCAGTGAACGCACGGAGGCGATCGACCACCTCGCGCTGATGATCGCAGCCCCCAGAGGCCCCGTTAGGGTGGGCCGCATGGATCCGCTGAGCCTCACCCCCGGCCCCGGGATTCCCCATGGTCTGGTCATCCCCGCCGCGGATCTGTCCGAGCGATATGCACGGTCCTCGGGACCCGGTGGGCAGGGCGTCAACACCACGGACAGCAAGGTCCAGCTCTCCATCGACCTCGCCTCGTGCTCGGCATTCACGGACACGCAGCGGCAGCGCGTGCTGCGCAACCTTGCGCACCATCTCAACGGCTCCGTCCTGACCGTGTCGGCCTCGACTCAACGCTCACAACTGCGCAATCGAAACGAGGCCCGCCGACGGCTCGCGGACCTCTTGCGGCAGGCGCTTGCTCCGCCCCCGCCCACGCGGCGCGCCACCCGACCGACTCGCGGTTCGGTCCGACGACGACTGGCGGCGAAGCAGCGGCGGTCCGACCTCAAGGCCACGCGGCAACGCCCCGGAGCGGAATGAGGGTCCATCGCGCTGGTTCCGGCGTTCGACGTCGTTATCGGCGTGCGTTGCGTTGCCGCAGGCGGTACTCCTTGTAGATCAGAATCAAGGTCCCCGGACCGAAGAACCCGAGGCAGAGCGCGCCCGCCACGATGCCCGACATACCACCACGCCAGCCAAAGGCGGCGGGGGCGACGATGCCCGCGATCAATGCGAGCGCCCCTGTCGCGGCAAACGCAGCACATCCGATGATCATCACTACGCGTGCCGCCGGTGAGGTGCCGCCCATCGCTTTCGCGGCGCCCACTGTGATCGCCATGGTTCCGAACGCGATGCCGATGACGCCCGTCCACACGTTGCCGACCACGCAGAGAAATACACCGATGAGGAAGAACGCGATCCCCAGGGCAATGAGTTTGATGCCCTCGCGGCGTTCTTTCCGTTCCGCGGCCCGCATTTCCACCAGCAGTTCCGGCCGGGCGAATGGCGGTTCATGAGGTTGACGATCCACTCAACCACCGTAATCCAGGCTGCCGCAGCCACACCGGCGCGACGACGGCCGGCCGTACCATCAAGGGCGCAGGGCCGCTGCTTCACTCCCGGTAGAGCTCGTTTCCCTGCCCTCCGGAACGATCAACCAGGGACGCATTCATGCCATCTGCGGGCGGGGTCAACGAGACCGCAGACACGACGAACACCTTTGACGCGGGCCGAGTACGACGCGCAGTTCTCACGGCCGCGCTCCTGAATTTCGGCTACTTCTTCGTCGAGTTCTTCGTCGCCCTGGGATCCGGGTCCGTGTCCCTCCTGGCCGACAGCGTCGACTTCCTCGAAGACACCTCGATCAACCTCCTGATCTTCATTGCACTCGGCTGGCCGCTGGCCAAGCGTGCCGTCATGGGCAAGCTCATGAGCTTGGTGATCCTGGCCCCGGCGGCATTCGCCACCTGGGAGGCCATCCAGAGGTTCGCTGCCCCGGAGGCTCCCGACGTCCTGCCGATCGTTCTGGCCTCTCTGGGTGCGGTGGTGATCAACGGGGCGAGCGCGCTGATCCTGGCCCGCGTGCGCCAACACGGGGGCTCGCTGAGTCGCGCCGCGTTCCTGTCCGCACGCAACGATGTCGTCGTGAACGTCGCAATCATTGCCATGGCTCTGATCACCGCGTGGACCGCATCCGGTTGGCCGGATCTGATCCTCGGTTGCCTCATCATCCTGTTGGCGCTGCACGCCGCTCACGAGGTGTGGGAGGTCAGCGAGGAGGAACGCCTATCAGCCAAGGCCCTCGCCGGGGAAGCGATCGACTGAGGTGGGCGACGGTTCCCGGCCCCGCACGTCGGGACGTACGTCGTATTGGGCGACCACCTGTGATGCCCGGTCATGCAGGGCACTGCGCAGCTCCTGTGGCGCAAGCACATAGGCATCCGCGCCGAGGAGCCAGATCGCCCAAACGGCATACCGGTGGTCCTCGAAAGTCACGTCGAATTGAATCCAGCCGTCGCCTTCCGCTCGTTCGGAGTGAACCGAGGTTGCGGCGTCGAGTAATTCCTCCCGTCGATCGACTCCCCCCCCATGAATGCTCAGAAAGTCCGAGCCCGCTCGCCCCACAAGTCAACCGTGTTGTTCCACCACGCTCTCCAAGGCCGCTCGGATCCGTGTTTCCTCACCACTGCCGGTGGTGGGCAGGGTGAGCAACGGAAGGTTCTTCTTCTCCATGATGGATTTCTTGAGTGCATCCTTTGTGCGCCGCTCCGGCATATTCTCGTGATAGGCGAAGCCGTTGACCTCGATCGCAAGGACCGGACGGCGTGTGACGCGTCGCTGGATGACGAAGTCCAAGGAACATCGGTGTTTGACGTAGGCGGCTTCCTCATCCGTGAGCCCTTCCAGGTCCGGAAGCAGGTTCTGCACGATCATCTGCGGTATCGCCTCCAGGTCCCGGAATCGGTCTTCGGCGAGGATGTCCTGAAGAATCGTCCAGATGATGTCTTCGGAACGGTATTTCATCTCGCCCCTCAGGCGCCCGGCCAGCACCGTGAGACGCTCCGAATACCGCTGGTACAGCAGATCAAAGACCGAGACCAGCGAACTCCGATGTGGTACGTATTCGGGGTCGTGATATCGGACGTATTCCATCAGGTCACGGAGGTTCCGGGTCTTCGGCATCATGTCGTGGTTCGTGACCAGGACGAATTTCTCCTGAGCGCGGGAGACGGCCACGTTGATCAGATTCGGGTTATCGACAAAGTGCGTTCCCGTGTGCCCGCGCCATGTCTCGTCCAACACCGTGCTCATGATGACGGCCCGTTTCTCCCGGCCCTGGAACCGGTGCACAGTGTCGGCTTCGATCGATTCCAGATCCGCCACGAGGATGCCCCCGATCTTGGTGACCTGCCGGCGATATGGAGATATCACCCCGATCTCTCCACGCGGGATCTCCGCGCAATGCTGCGGAATCACCTCCCGTTCGATCACATCGATCTCGCGTTGGTTGGAGCGTCCGCCCTCGCGGTGGGAGCGCATGTGGTTGCCTTCGACGGTGGTGTGAAGGACCAGAGGTCGCGAGCCTGGAGTGCTCTGCGTGAACGGGATCAGCTGCCGATCGTAGAACTTTTCGTTACAGAAACCGATGATGGCCGGATCGCACCGGTAGTGCTCACGCAGCATCGTTCGCGGCAGTTCCTCGCCATAGAGCTCCTGTAACGAGGAGAGCAGGTTGTGCCGAGCGTAGTCATACTCGGGCAGGGGCACTGTCCCTGCGCTCTCTACTGCGGAGGACTCGGGGATGTGTGGAAGCTGCGCGAGGTCACCGACTACGACAACACGTTTGGCGGAGGCAAGCGCCAGACCAGCGGCCAACAGGTCGACCTGGGACGCCTCGTCAATAATCAGGTAATCGAGCAGGCGATGGGCGCCGATGCTCCCACGCAGGGAATGACAGGTGCTCAAGATGATCGGATAATCGGTGCTGAAGTCGTCGAACCTATCCAAGTACGTCCGCTGGTCGTACGTCTTCCGGGCGCGTCCGCCGTAGCGCTCGCGTAGTCCGTCCCGAAAGTAATTCAGGGACAACTCACGTTGGCGGGCCGTCATTCCGGGCAGATCGGCGCGGGCCAGCTTCTCCTCAAGGTAGGTGCCCTGCCAGGCGAGCTCCGCGATCCGTTGCTCGTAGTACGCGCGCTGCAGCTCCAAGACCACCGCGGAATCCCCGGGGTCTGCCCCCTTGAGCCGGCCGTATTTCATCAGCCATCGCAGCCGTCTGACCCATCTGAGCGGCCAGGCCGGATTTTCCTCAGCGAGCTGTGTCTCGACGAGGAAATCCAGGATGCGGTCCGGGTCCCGGTGCAGCAGCGGCACGCCGTCGAGATCGGCGACCTCGTGTCCCTCCATGTACCGAGTGAAATGACGGAACTCCAGCTGGTGCCCCTCCAGCTCTTGACGCAGTTGGGCGAGAGCGCGCTCGTCGTGCTGCAGCTTGAGGATCTGCCCTTCCAGGAGACGCAACTGATCTTCAACCGGGGTGTCGGCGTCCCGGGTTTGCTCACCGTCGTCGGACTCGAGGAGTCGCTCCACCGCGGCGTTGCGGTCATCCTGAGCGGCGAAAAAGGCGTCCTTCTTCTCACGGCGGCCGAGCCCCGCGACGATGCATCCGAAACCCAGTTTTTCCAACTTCTCGCGGACGTTATCGACGGCCGCGTTATTGGCCGAGACCACACTCACTCGAACCCCCGGCGTCGCGCTGAGGGTGGCCAGCACGTTGAGGATCGTTTGCGTCTTGCCTGTGCCGGGAGGCCCGTCGATAACCGACACCGGATAACGCAATGACTGCAGCAACGCGTCATGTTGGCTCATGTTTGAAGAAAACGGAAAGATGGGGAGCCGCTGGTCGGGCTCCTCCTCGATCGGGGCTCCCGAGAGATACCGTGCCAGCACGCTCTCCGAATGGACGGTCGAGAGAGACTCATAGGCGCGCTTCAACGGGTGGGGGCCGCCGTTCAGGTCTGGTAGATGGGCCACGAGATCGCGCCAATAACCCAGGACTTCGGCGGCACGCGGACGGTCGGCCGCGTTATCCACCACTCTGACTTCCTCGGCCGGGCGGGTCGTATACCCCTCCCCCTCCTTGGTTGTGTAAAAGACGCGCGCCCAGGCGCCGGCAGGGTGGTCGAAGCGGAGCACCTCGGTCGCCGTGGACCACACCTCACCGCCCACCTCAGCCAGCGATCCCTCGCCTAAGGGGAAACGGCTGGGATTTTCGAGGATGAGCACCTTATCGAGATGTGTGTAGGTGTACTCCTGTGGGCCGTTCCTGCCCTCGAAGACAAGCCGCATCCCATGGGGCGTGCGTGCCCATTGTCGGGTTCTCTTCGTCTGGTCCTGAAAAGGTTCATCTGTCCGGCGGCGTGTCAGGACCGCTGTCTGACGTGGGTCGATCATGCCCAGCACCTCCCCTTCCCCGCAGTCAAGGATTCATTGGCGCAGACACATCGTCGGGTGTCCAACCGAGTCTTCACGTGCAGTCAGCGTACGAGAGACGGATCGCTACGCCTCGAATGTGACGAGGCGGATTCGACCGGGTCCACTCACTGAAAGGAGCCACCGTCTGGGCAGGTGCGATACATCGACGACCCGCAGGAGCCGCCTCATGGGGTCTTTAATGTCGCAAGGGCCTTTCGAAATACCGATCAGTTGACTTTGGCAAAGCGCGGCACCCCAGCGAGCAGTCACCACTAATTTCTGAGCGATTTGACTCGCTTACCTCGACGATGTCCAGCCCAACCACCGAGCTTGGACCACCGGAGACCTCGAGACCGCCATAAGCCTGGTAGCCGACAACACCACCTGCCGTCCAGGCATCGATATATTCACGGTGCCCGACGGGTTGATCGTGGACAGCATTCTCCTCTTCGACCGGCTGTCCTATGGGCCGCCGTCATGGCAGGGTTGAATACATGACGACGACGGCGCAACGCGCCCTGGCGGATCGCATCCGCAACCTTCTGGATCCGGAGGACACGATCCGGGAGATTTCGATGTTTGGGGGCCTCGCGCTCATGGTCAATGACGAGATGCTCGTCAGCGTTGGCAAGGACGGCAGCCTGCTGGTCCGCGTGGAGGCTCAACAGCACGACCGGCTGCTGCAGGAGCCCGGGGCCTCCCAAGCAGAGATGGGCAAGGGCCGCACCATGGGGCCGGGATGGATCACAGTTGCGGCAGATCAGCTCAGCTCGGACGACTCGCTCTCGGAGTGGGTGACGGCCGCGAAACGACGCTCAGCCTCCATCTCACGGGCCAGGCCAGAGAAAGGCTCTTGAGGCTTCGTCGGCCGTGAGCCTCCGGTCAGACCGGGCGGAGGCTCGCCACTCACTCTCCAAGGCTGGGCCGTAGCAATCCCTGCCGAGCTATCGAGAGGTTGTGGGTAAAACACACGTGCTTCAAATCGGTATCGACCCATCGGTGATCGATTTCTCTCCATGGCCCGGCCAGGACGCAGACAAGCTCCGGGCGCGGATCGCCGCAGCCGAAACGTCACTTCGCGAAGCAGGCTACGAGGTCACGGTGTGCCTGCTACCGGACGACCTCGACGCCGCGGAGTCCGCCGTCCGGGGCCACTTTTCTCACGAGAGCTACGACGCCGTCGAAGTCGGCTCCGGTATCAGGGTTTCCCACGACTACACCCTCTTGTTTGAGCGGGTCGTCAACACTGTGGTCGCATGCCAACCGGCTGTCCCGCTCTGCTTGAACGACTCACCCGAGACGACGCTGGACGCAGTACGGCGGGCGGTCACACGTTGAACCGAAACTCCACCGCATGCCCACGCATTGAACGATTAGAAGCAGGCCATCATCAGCCGCTCGATTCCACGCACGGCCTACGAAGACGCAGCATGAGCGCTGGTGGTGCTGATGGGTACGTCGATCCGATCCCGAGCGACGACGATACCGCCTTTCACGATGTAGCACTCCACGATGTGCTCCCCTCGGAAGTCCGAGCGTTCGGTCCGGACACCGGATGCTGTGGAATCAACGATCTGTCCACGGATGTTGTTGCGTCGCTCCGCCTCCGAGCCACGGCTGAGGACCTTCCACTTCACCGTGTACGGCTGCGGGACCGAGCAGGCCACCACCGTGAAGCACAACCTCTTGTCGGCCTTCAGCAGCGTCCCAGTGCACAGCATCTCCCTCAGCTTCATCGGCCGCCAACCGTCCTGGGTCACGTCGCAGTCGATCGAGACAGTGTCCGAGATGTCAACCGGGTAGCGGTCCTCGATGAACTCCTCAGTGTTCTTGAACGACCGGGCATCGCTCGCGCTTTTCGTCAGCGGGACGGATGCGCCGAACACTTCACGCCAGGTGGCATTCGCCGAGGATGTGCCCTCGGCTTCCATAGCCTCAACACAGCGGTTGTAGGCCTTCTTCGCCTTGGGCTGGAACTTGGCCTTCACGTCGACGCGCTGATGGCTGCCGAGGGCCAAGTAGTAGCCCTTCTCCGGCTCGTTCTTGAGGAACTCGAAGAAGTCGCGTGCCATCCGATCGAAGGAACCAGTGCCTACGGCGTCAAACTCAAGCGTCTGCTCAAAGAAGCGGTACACCAGCGTGTCGATGAGGAGGCCACCCATGACCACCCCGTTGGCGTTTTTCCACGCGCGGGCCATCCGCGCGAGGTGACGCATGTTGGTGGACGTGCGCAAGTTGCACTCGCGGGTGGCCTGGATCTCGTCGCGGGGCTTGGTGGTCTTCCAGCTCTCGGACTTCGTATCCGGGTAGGAGAAACTGCCGTCCGCATTGTCGAACGCCGGCTGGACATCGAACTTGAAGGCGTTGGCCGCGAACTGCACGCGAACGACACACTGGTCGACGCGGATGTCTGTGCTCGGGTACCGAGCCTTCAGATCGTCGCGGACTCGCTCGAGCATACGGCGAGGTCCGCTGTCGCCTGCGTAGGCCTCACGGATACCTGGCGGCAGGATGTAGATCATGTCGAGGTCAGAGACCCCCTTGATCGCCGTGTGCCGACCGAATGATCCGACCATGAGCTTGTAGTCGCTACAGCCATCCTTCTCGCGGAAGTCTTTGTTGAGCGCCTTGGCGATCTCATCTCGTCTGCTGGCGATCACGGAGGCCGTGTCGCCCAGCTTGAGGGCGCTCAGGAGCCCGTCGAAGATCTCTGCCGTCTTCATCGCTGCGCCTCGTCCCCACCCAGACGGAGCGCTTCGGGGAGGAAGAGGTCGATTTCACGAGTCCCGAACGTCATCTCCTCGTTGTTCTTCAGTCCGTCCTGCGCACGTGTGAAGGCTTTGTCTGAGGTGCGCGGAGCTGTGGAGTAGACATCTCGCGCCAGGGTTTGCAGGTCGTCGCGGCGCTTTCGCGCGTCCGCGTCTGAGATCTCACCCGACATCATGTCGGCGATCAGCGAGATGCAGGACTCCCGGACATCCCAGAGCCTCGAGGCTATGTCGCGATGGGCTGCCGAGGTCTCATCGAACTTGAAGGTCTTTGCACCAAGGCTCATCCAGCTGACCAAGAGCGCACAGAAGGACGTGGCGAGGCTGGTCCATGTTGAGTTGCTGAACAGCCCGAAGACGAGTGTCAGGAACGTGCCTGAGCTGGCTGCAGTCAGTGCAATCAGGATGGCCTGCTGCCACTGATACCTGGTGAAGCTGATGTCGGCTTGCTTCTCATGCGTCTTGTGGCTGTAGACCACTCGCCCGAAGGACTCCCGGACCTGCGCAAGAAGCCTTTGATCACAATAGAGATCATGCGAGGGGTCGTCCATCAAGGTACTCCTACTCAGAACAAGCATGCGTGCTCGATCGGCGCGCTGATCTAAGTATGAAGGCAGGCACTGACAGTCCTGACCGACAGGCCCGCGACCCAGAGGGTTAGTGCGAGAAGCGGACCTGCACGGCGTTCCGGCACGTAGGACTGTCTACAGCGAGATCACGGTCAACCGAGATCGGATATGGCGAAGCTGCTCCTGGCATCCGATTCGTCGATCACCGCGGCGAATTCCTCCTCGGTGACCGAGCCCAGCAGGTCGAGGGGTGATCGGTCCGTGCCGTCCACGTCCTGCGGCAGGTCCGGATGCGGCGTCTGCCACCAGTCCAGGAGCGCCCTGGCGACGTCGGTCGGGTCCGAGCCTCCGCAGGACCGAGCAAGCGCCTGGTTGATCTCGGCAAGCGCATCGACGATCTTCCCGTCGCGGAATTGGAAGGCCGGGTAGAACTTCGTCCCTCCGAGCTCGACCTCGATCACGACGTCGTGCCTGAGGTAGGTCCGCAGCAGGCTGCGCTGGGCGGCCTTCTTCGCGCGCGCTGCCTGTGCCGGGGTACGAATCCGCTTCTCGTCGATCACTTCCGCCCCCGTCAGCGATGCACGGGTCTCAGCTGCGGTCATGCACTCGGCTCGGTCGAGCAAGCTCGCGGCCACCATCGGCAAACGGTCCAGCGCGAAGGCCCGGTCCCAGATCGGGCTGCTCCGCCAGCCGTCCGGAAATCCGAGCTGCTCCATGCCGAAGCCGACGGTGCGGGACTTCTCTTCGATGAAGTCGGCCAGGTCCACGACGTCGCCCTTCTCCGGCGCAATGCTCAGCAGGAGGTGGCGCAAGACAAGCAGCACGCCGTAGAGCCTGTTGTTCGTCCCGTCGTCCGCGAGCGGCGCGAGCAGATCGTCGGCGTCCTGTCGAGCTTGCCCCGGCGCGTCGATGGTCACGTCGAACGCGCGGTTCCACAGCCGGCCGTAGTGGGCGCAGATGTTCCGCACGTTCCTGAGGTCGTTCAGCCAGTTACCCAGGGCACCACGGTCTCCGCGGCCATCGGCGGTGCGGACCTGGAACCGTGCGGCGAGGATCTCCTGATCGGACTGCAACATCAGGTCGTAGAGGCTGCTCAGCACTCCGAAGGACATCACTTCTGTCGCGACCCAGATTGGCAGGTGAGGGCCGTACTGCTGGCGGAAGTGCACTACGAAGTCACCCCGGGCGCGCTGCTCGTGCCGGTCATACTCCTCGAGCCACTCGCGGTAGGCGGTGGTCGGCTCGGGCGGTGCGCCGGGATCTTCCTGTCTCGTCGCGCCGAGCGCCCAGGGATCCCGGTGAGCGAACGCGTCGACCCTGCCGAGCCGGTGGCCAATGAAGAACCGGAACGCCGTCTCGACGGTGCTGAGGACGTCGCCGAGGCGCATGCGGAGCTCGTGGTCGAACTCGTAGAGGGATACCACCTGCACGAGGCGGGTCCCGGCCACGAAGGTTTCCAGGCGGATCTCTCGACCTTCGCCGTCAAACCGGGGCGCGGGCGGCACAGGCCGGTCGCGGTAGAGGTGCCAGTAGCCGGACAGCCGGTAGTAGCCGTAGCGCTGCAGGACCTCGGCCGCATAAGCGTCGTCGCCGCAGTCCATGCCGCGCCCGCGTAGCCGGCGGATCTGTTCGGGGACCGTGAGGAACGGCTTGGCGTAGGTGCTGTTCGGGGTCGTCACGTGCATATCGTCCTGGCGTCCCCGGCACCCGGGGTAGAAACAGAACAGACCCGCGTCTCATCTAGAGAAGCGAGCCTGCCGTGTTGATTCAAGGATACGGGTTCCACCTGCACGGGTCAAACACTGGGCGGTCGTGCCGTCTCGCCGCCGACCAGATGCTAGAGCGCAAATCTCCACTCCACCACGTTCCGTAGCCGAACAACCTTGAATCGCCCCGGGTCTGGTGGAGGCTCTGAATCCACGGGAGGATGAGGAGCATGGCAGCACCGAGGAAG
>NZ_JAAVUN010000036.1 GCF_012163155.1 Kocuria subflava | reverse complement strand
TGCTGAGGTCCTCACGCAGTTGCTGAACACCGACCACAAAACCGGTGTTGCAACCACCACATGAATCCACCTTGAGCAGCACGAACAAATCTGTGCGCAGGGTGGTGGGATCGGCGTCGGGGCTGGGCATGGTCACATAGGACTCCCAGAGGGGAAGGGCCACCGTGTGTCCAGCGGCAGCCACTGCTTCCATGAAGGCTCCCCAGGCCTGCCCCAGTCCGTCGTAGGGCCCCAGGTACGAGGTCACTGCCACTGTTCCTGCCGGCAGGACTGAGCTCAGCAAGCCCTGCGGTAGGTCGCCCGGGTGCCCGTCCACCGGGATTCCGGCTTCAATGTCCACGGTTTCTGACGGCATCCGTGTGTGCAGCCCAAAGGCTGGGCCTGTGGGTGTGACTCCTGCGGCCGTCAGGGCTGGGAACAGGGCACTGTAGGTGGAGTCGTAGAACTCGGACATTGCTTCCTGGGTCATGGGCAACCCGGATCGTCGCGCCACCACAGTGGGGATCTCCGCAGCCTTGAACACCACGACGCCGTGAAAAACGTCTTGTGGGATTTCCTGAGTCATGCCGTACTCCTTGATCGTGGGCTGATGGGTCTTGGTACACCGGTTGGGGTGTCACCGTTCAAATCCACCCGGGTGTTGTGTTCCAGACTCTGGAGGGCACACGGACACCGCTGCTCCGGTCCATGTGCACCCGATCCAGAAACTTGCACCTGAAACAGCCCACATGTTCATGGAAGTGCATAGTGAGTCGAACCGTTTAGCCTAGTCGGCCGATTAAAACGCCTAGTCAGTGCAAGTTGTCCACAGGTGGCGACGGGGGAGTGTTGCAGGCCGACTCGCTCCGTCTAGATTCTTGCCCCGTAAGCAACGTATCTGACCCACACGGGCAGCTGCGTGGGAACGCGGGGTTCGGGGCCCCACGTGAAGGGGGATCGCCATGGCGCAGCTGACCAGCCGCACCTCACGCCGCCACGTGACACGGCTGAACACCACTGTGGCCCGGCCGCAGTCCACTGACGGTGATCTGACGTCCCAAGATCAGGCGCTCTCCTGGGTCCTGGACACCGTGCGTGAGCGAGTCCGCCTGCAGGGCCTGGATCCCGTGGAGACTCCTGATGAGGCCGCCAAGATCATTGATGCCGTCCTCCAGGACTATGACCAAGCCTCCGCCAGAACAGGCGCCGTCAGTTTCCTGGATCTCGATGCCACGCGCGCAGAGGTCCTGGACGCAGTCGCCGGCTTCGGTGTGTTGCAACCCTTGCTGGATGACGACACCGTGGAAGAGATCTGGATCAATGGCCCTGACCAGATCTTTGTTGCCCGCGGCGGCGAGTCGGAGTTGACCGGTCTGACCGTGGAGCACGAGGAGGTGAGGCGCCTGGTGGAGAGGATGCTGCGCCGGTCCGGTCGGCGTCTGGACCTCAGCTCCCCGTTCGTTGATGCGTCCCTGCCGGACGGCTCCAGACTGCACGTGGTCATCCCGGATGTCACCCGGGAGCACTGGTCGGTGAACATTCGCAAGTTCATCGTGGCGGCTCGCAGGCTCTCCGATCTCACAGGGCTGGGGTCCATCACCCCGGCGGCCTCAGCATTCCTGGCCGCCTCCGTCCGGGCTGGTCTGAACATTCTGGTGTCCGGGGCAACACAGGCGGGCAAGACCACCATGCTCAACTGCCTGTGCGCAGAGATCGATCCCCGTCAACGGGTGGTCACCGTGGAAGAGATCTTTGAGCTGCAGGTGCCCCTGCGCGACGTCGTCGGGATGCAGTGCCGTCAGCCGAACCTTGAAGGCACAGGTGAGATTGCGTTGCGACGTCTGGTCAAGGAGGCACTGCGGATGCGACCGGACCGGTTGATCGTGGGGGAGGTTCGCGAGGCCGAATCCTTGGACATGCTGATTGCTCTGAATTCCGGTCTGCCCGGCATGTGCAGCATTCACGCGAACTCGGCCAAGGACGCCGTGACAAAGATTTGCACACTGCCCCTGTTGGCCGGTGAAAACATTTCATCGAACTTTGTGGTCCCCACCGTGGCATCCTCCTTTGACCTGGTGGTGCATTGCCGACGACGACCAGACGGCTCACGTGAAGTGGAGGAGATCCTGGCCCTGGGCAACCGGGTGGAGAACGGGATCATCGAGACCTACCCCGTGTTTCGGCGAGTGCACGGCGATCTGGTGGCCGTGGCCAGCGAGATCCCGGCTCTTCCCAAGTTCGATCTCAACGCAGTGCCGACGGCGGGCCTGCTGTCTCCGGAGGACGTCACCGAGACCGCTGCGAAAGTCCGGGGATCGTGATGGGCGTGCTTCTGGGGCTCTGTCTGGGGGCGGGGCTGTTTCTGATCTGGTGGTCGTTCTGGGAGCGCCCCGCCAACTCACGGCGTCGTCGAGCGCACCGCAATGGCGCGTTGCGTTCACGGTTGGACCGGGCCGGACTGCACGATGTGCGGGTCAGCGCCCTGGTGGTCCTGTCAGCTGCGTGCACGGTTGTGGGTGGTCTTGTGACCTGGGCACTCACGGGTGGGACGGTGTTCGGGATCTGTGCTGCCATTGTGGCCACATTCTTGCCATGGGCTCTGTTGGGGCAGCGGATGCGACGTCGGGCCAAGCAGTTGAGAACGGTGTGGCCAGACGTGGTGGATTTGTTGCGCTCAGCCATTCGTGCGGGAATGTCCCTGCCAGAAGCGCTCTCCCAGCTGCAGCACCGGGGGCCGGAAGCTGTTCAGCCGGCCTTTGCCCGGTTTGCCGCGGATTACCGGGCAACGGGTCAATTCATCCCCGCACTGGATGCCTTGAAGGCCGAATTGGCGGATCCTGTGGCGGACAACATTGTGGAGTCACTGCGGGTGACCAGGGAAGTTGGCGGAACTGATCTGGGCCGACTCCTGGGGACCCTCTCAGAGTTCCTGCGTGAAAGTTCCAGGACCCGCAGCGAATTGGAAGCTCGGCAGTCCTGGACAGTGAATGCGGCACGCCTGTCCGTGGCGGCCCCATGGTTGATCCTGCTGCTGATGACCAGCCAACCGGCGGCGGTCCAGGCCTACGACTCACCGGTAGGTGCCGTGGTTCTGTTGGGTGGTTTGGCCATCTCTGTGGTGGCGTATCGCCTCATGCTTCGCCTGGGGGCACTGCCGGAACCTGAGCGGGTGCTGCGATGAACGTTCCATTGGCAGTTCCCCTGATCCTGGGATGTCTGTTGGCCACAGGGCTGTGGTTGATGGTCATACCGGCACCGCAGGACACAGGCCGAAAACTCACCCGCCGAGTCATGGCTCAGATGCGCGCGACCGATGCCACAGTGCGCCATGCCGAACAAACTCGGGCACGGCGCGAACAGGGCGCACTCGGTATTGCCGCCTACCTGGTTTCTCCCGTCACCGCGTTGTGGGATCGGCGTTCGTCAGGGGAATCCCGGCGACTGCTGCGCGCACGCTTGGAGCGTGAGGGGGCTGACCGCTCCGTCACGGACTACCGAGCCGAACAGGTCATGGCGGTGGTGGCGGGAGCCGCGATCGGCTTGGTCTGGGGATTCGCTGCCGTGGTGCGGTTCGGTGCACCAGTGGCAGTGATTGCGCTCTTGATGGTGGGTGGCTGTTTGGCTGGTGCTTGGTGGCGTGGCTGGTGGTTGAACCAACGGATCGCCTCGCGCGAGAAGCGCATGTTGGCCGAGTTCCCAGCGGTTGCGGAGCTGCTGGCCCTGTCCGTGGGGGCCGGTGAATCCACCATTGGCGCCTTGGAGCGGGTCAGCCGTGTGGCAGACGGAGTGTTGGCAGAACAGTTCCGTGGAGTTCTGGTGCGCACCAAGTCAGGTGTCCCGCTGGTTCAAGCCCTGCAGGAGTTCTCCGACCGAGTGGGTGTTTCTCACATCTCCCGATTCGTGGACGGGATCGTGGTGGCTTTGGAACGGGGAACTCCGCTGGCCGAGGTCCTGCGCGCCCAGGCCCAGGACGTGCGCGACGAGGACAAACGCGAGCTGATGGAAGTGGCAGGTCGCAAGGAGATCGCCATGATGGTGCCGCTTGTGTTCCTGGTTCTGCCCTTGTCCGTTCTGTTTGCGGTGTTCCCGGGTATCGCTGTCCTGCGATTGGAGCTGTGATGTCTCCAGCTCCTGCCCTGCAACCGCCCACAGACGGCACCCCCGCTCCATCCCCACGGGCGGCCGGTGTGCACCTGCCGCCCGCGCCGTGTCCGGCGCTCTCAATCGTGGCTGTCAAACATTCGACGGCCCTGAACCGAAAGGTCAAGATCATGAACCACAACACGAACCAGCACCGGGACATCGCATCTGTTGCTGATCACTCCCGGACACCCATCGAAGTAGAGGCCTCCAGCCTTGACCACCCGGATCGCGGCGATGTCCCCGGGTGGGTCATGCTGACTCTCATGAGCGCAGTTCTGGTGGCCGGACTGTTGCTGATCGCGCAGCCGGCATTGGAGGGGCTGTTCAACGACGCGATTTCGAGGGTCTCCGGGCAATGACCTTGCCCGGGAGGTGGCTGTCCGGGCGTCGTCGTTGCAAGCGGCGGCTGTCCGATGCCAAGGCATCCCATGATGAGCGCGACGCAGGGTCAGTTGTGGCTGAATGGGCCATGGTGGCTGGTGTCACGGCGGTGCTGTTTGCCGTGACGTTGCAAGTGATATTCGCCCTTCACGTGCGCAATGTGCTCATTGACGCTGCCTCCAACGGCGCCAGATACGGAACACTGGCGGATCGCGGTCCCGGTGATGCCGTGCAAAGAAGCCGCGATCTGATCACCGACACGGTGGGGGCCCCTTTCGCCGGTGACATCAGCGCAAACCCCGCCACTGTGGACGGCATTGCCACCCTGGAAATCACCGTGGTGGCGCCACTTCCGATCGTGGGGCCGTTCGGACCGCCAGGGACTCTGGAGGTGACAGGCCATGCCGTGGACACTTCATGATGGTGCTGAGGCCCTTGCCAACCGCCAACCCTCGCCCGACCCGGACGAAGGTTCAGCGTTGGTGGAGTTCTCCGTGCTGTCCGTGATCCTCTTGGTGCCGATCGTGATCTTTGTTGCGGTGTTGGCACAGGCTCAGGCTGCTTCGTTTGCAGCAGTCGCCGCGGCCCAACAAGGCTCTCAGGTCATTGCCAATGTGCCGGCTGAGGAGTTGAACCTGGCCTCTGTGGAAGCTGCTGCACGACTGCCGGCCGCGGATCAGGGCTTGTCAGCGGACGAGGTGGAGATCCGAATCAACTGTCCGGACGGCACGTGTCAGGAATCCGGGGCCGTGGCCACCGTGACAGCCGTGACCACGGTGGATTTGCCCCGAATTCCGCTGCTGGGCACCTTCCGTGTGGTGCAGATGGAGCACAGTTCCACGGTGGTTGTGGGGAGGTATGCGTGAGTGTCCCATGGCACAACCGGCTCAGGCAGCCCCACACGGACGATACAGACAACGGTCAGATCTCCATTCTGATCATCGGCATGATGCTGATTTGCCTGTTGGCTCTGATCGTCATCATGGCCATCACCTCCGTGTACCTGGCTGAGCGCAAACTCCAGGCCCACGCGGACAACGCAGCCCTGGCCGCTGCGGACAGCTTCCGCGGTTTGCGGATCCCCGACGACGGCGCCGGCCGACCAGCCGCCGAACTCACCGATGCCAGCGTGTCCGGTGCTGCGACGTCCTACCTCACAGAAGTGGGAGCCGAGTTCGACCTGGATTCGCTGAGCATCGGCGCTGGTACGGGGACCACGGACGGGAGAACGGCTCAAGTGACGCTGGAGGCTGTGGCGCACCCGCCTGTGGTCGCCTGGATCATCCCGTCCGGCGTGCCCATCAGCGCAACGGGTGACGCCAGAGCGGAGTTCGAGCAGTGATGCCAATGGTCAGGAGGAGTGTCAAAACCGTACTGATGTCGGTACGGTTTTGATTCGCAATAGAGCGGTCGGCACTGGAAGACATCGTCCGGTGCCTCTGAGAAGATGCCAGTAGCGGAAGTAGGTCGGCCATGGTTTCCCAGGGTGAGGTGCTCTCCGTTGCTGCGTTGATACATGCCGCCGATACTGCGTCTGCGGCAGAGCCAGAACCGACTGGCGTTCTGCGGCACACGGCTGCGCAGAACGCCAGTACCTGCCGGGGGCTGCTTGCCGATGGTGAGAACCTCGAAGATTGTTGGCGGTTTGGCATTCTGCAAACCTTGGACGACTACACCTCAGCACTTCACCGCGGAGGTCCTGGCCTGGCAGCTGGCGTGTTCACAGACGAACCTCCCCGCACGGGTGCAGCTGAGGTGGACGCCGCGTTTGCAGCCCTTGCCGAGTATTTGGCGGAGCGTGACGGTTGGCAGTCTCCGCACTGGGCGCACGACTCGATGCGGCGCACTGCCAGCTGGTACCCGGCTGTTCCAGCAATTCTCCACGGTGAAGCCCGCAGAGACAGCCCCGAAGCATTTCGGCGGCGGGGGATTCTGATCACCTCGCGTTCTCTGGCCAGAGCATGAGTAACGGCGGGCAACTCGATGCGAGTGGGGTCCGTGCACTCTTCCAAGACCTGTCCGACCGTTTGTCAGCGGTCCAACTTCCAGCACAGTTGTTTGTGGTGGGCGGAGCTGCCATGGCGCTGGCCTATGACCGGGGTCGTCTCACCCGTGACGTGGATGCGCTTTTTGTGCCAGCTGCCGAGGTGCGTCGGATCACCGAAGAGATGAGTAACACTCACGGCTCGAACCGGATTGGCTCAATGACGCTGTCAAAGGGTTCCTGCCGCGTGCTGACGAACAGCCGGTCACCGTGTTCGAGTCCGAATGGCTGCTGGTACAGGTAGCTTCACCGAAGTACCTGCTGGCTATGAAGCTGCGTGCTTCCCGTGATGAGCGGGACCTTGATGATGCTGTATTGCTGTTCAACAAAGTCGGTTTCACGACTGCGCAGGAGTGCATCGATCTCCTCACCGCTACATACACGACCGGTCAACTCTTGCCTCGGCACCGCTACATGTGCGAAGAGGTAGCGGTTCGCGCACAAAGTCGCCGCGATGCCCCGAACAGCGGTGCCGTGAAAAACACGTGATTCCTGGTCGTTCGACTGGCACCAACTGAAGCTACCGACCGGATCCAAGCTCCTGCCCCACAACAGCCGCCACACGATCCTCCAGATCCGCCCAGTTCTGCCCCGCGTTGAAGGCGGGGTCCAGAACATGCACCACGGCGTCGTCGTCGTGCGTGCCTTGGACCAGGGTTCCGGGCATCAAGTTGAAGGTCCCCAGGGCAAAGGCCCGGGCCGTGCCGGTGAGCCGGATGGGTACGGTGACCACCTGCGGGTCGGTGCGGCCGCCGCGGGTGGGATGTACAGCGCGCCGGGCCACGTCCGTTCCGCCCATCAGGGCCCGTTGGACCACCCAGCCTGCCAGGGTGATTCCAGCCCAGGCCCGCCGGGGGAGTCCGCCCCAGGGGCTGGGACGCGGAGGTGCCAGGACCAGGCTGAGTGCAACGGCGGCGGGAACGGCCACAACGGCGTAGAACCCGTAGGACAGGTTGCCTTCAATCAGCACCCACCACAGGCCGGCGAACAAGGCCAGACGCACCAGAGCCGAACGCAGCAACGTCATGCTCCACCTCCCCACACCAGGGCGCTGGCCACAATCAGCACAAGCATCACCACAATCGTCAGCACGCCGCTGGACCGCCACACACCAAGCCGCTGTTCCGGATGGGTGGCCATGACCGTGGCCCGCACCACCCCCAGCCAGCCGGTGGTCAAGGTGCCGGTGGCCTTGTCCCGGGCCAGCCCCACAAACCCGGCGCCGGCCCGTGCAGCCTGCCCCAGACGCCGGGCCGTGTTCTCCACGGGAACCACCAGATCACCGGGTGGGACCACCTCCGCCAACCGGGAGGCCAGGCGCGGTGACTTGCGCGGCAACCAGCGCCACACCGCAGCCCCCAGGGCCAAGCCGATCAGCACCGGCCAGGTGGCGTCCCACAGCGTCACCGGCTCCAACCCGGGCACCGAGTCCAACGGCACCCACCGGTTGGTCAGCACCCACGGCACCGATGCGCTCAAAGCCACCAGCACCAACCATGCGGGTAGCTCGGGATCGTCCTTGGGGCTGTGCGGTTCCAGGTGCGTGTTCAGCGGGATCCAGGCCATGCGGACCAGCAGCACCGTGGAACCGGTGGCCACCAAGGGCAGCAGATCAGCCACCTCAATCCCCAGCAGGGCGGTGGAATCAATGGCCTCCTTGGCCGCGTACTTGCCCACCGCACCGGAACTCAGCGGTGCGCCCACCACCACCAGGCCTGCCACCACAATGCCTGCGATCACCAGATACCGCCGCACACCCTCCGCATGGTGTTTCCACACCGGCACGCCGATGAACAGGGCGCCCTTGGCCAACCCGTGGTGCACCGCGTAGATCACGGCTGCCGTGATGCACGCCGGTGCCAGGTCCGGGGCAGCCAGCGCCGTACCGGTCAGCACCCCCAGGAAGCCCATCTGGCTGATGGTGGAGTATGCCAGCACCACCTTGGGATCGCGCTGCACCACCCCCAGCGGCACGGCAGCAAAGGCCCCTAGATGTACTGACCGGAGACGTTGATCGAATTGCTGCCAGCGGTGAAGGAGCGGCGATAGGCCTGGGGCGTTCGTCCGACGCAGCGGGTGAAGTGCGTTCGTAGGTTGCTGGCCGTGCCGAGGCCCACGAGCTCGGCGATGCGCTCGACGGGCAGGTCTGTGGACTCGAGCAGTTCTTTGGCTCGCTGGATACGTGCAGCTGTCAGCCACTGTCCGGGGCTTGTGCCGTGCTCTCGGCGGAAGCGCCGTTCAAAGGTGCGGGTGCTCATGTGCCCCCGGTGAGCGATGTCTTCCAGCGTGTGGCGCTGGTCGAGTGTCTCCAGGAACCAGTGGACCAAGTCGTTCATCGAGGGGTCCGCAGAGTGGGGCACTGGTGTTTGGACATACTGTGCCTGCCCGCCCTCTCTGAAGGGCGCCACCACACAACTGCGGGCGACGTCGTTGGCGATCCGGACTCCGCAGTCCTGACGGATCATGTGTAGGCACAGGTCTATGCCCGCAGCCACTCCACCCGAAGTGAGAACTCCGTCGTCCTCGATGTAGAGCGACTCCGTTTGCAGCTGGATGGAAGGGAACAGCTTGGCGAGCTGGTCGGCCAGTCGCCAGTGGGTCGTGGCCGTCCGGTGGTCAAGCAGGCCCAGTTCCCCCAGAAGGAATGCCCCCGAACAGACCGCAGCGACACGGAGACCAGGTCGCACGGCCTGCCCCTGCAGCAGGAGGGGGGCCAGCGCGGATGCCATGTCGCGACGGAGAACCGGGTCGAGCAGTGCGTCGCTCGAGGCGACCACGACAGTGTCAGCCTCATCGATCTGATCTACTCCTGGCAGGTCGACCGACACGCCGTCCTTGGTCAGGAGCCGTCCAGTACCCGTAGCTGACGCGATCGTGACGCCGTAGGCCGGATCATCGTCTGCGGTACGGGCCGCGCCGAACACTCGCGACGGGATCCCCGCGTCGAACAACGAGGTTCCAGGGCAAGCAATCGTGACCACGTGATGCATGACGTGATCCTTGCACAATGTGTCGTTCACGCCACTCGTCTGTGGCGGTGCTCACCGACAGGCTGATGGCCATGGACCCGTCACTGCCGCACACCATGCTTGCCGCGATCATCCCTGCGCCCGACGGGCGGCCTGAGTTGCGTCAATGCCCGGTTCCAGAACCCGGACCGGGCGAGGTTCTGGTCCGAGTCATGGCGTCCTCGGTCAACCCCACTGACGTCATGACCTGGCGCAGGGGCGTATTCGCCACAGGGCAGACAGCCCCGTTCGTGGGCGGCTACGACATGTCGGGCATCGTGGTGAAGCTCGGACGCGGAGTCACGGTGCTCGACGTCGGTGATGCGGTGACCGGCATGCCTCGCTTCCCCGCACCAGCCGCAGCGTTCGCCCAGTACGCCACTGCCCCTGCCCGCCACCTTGCACGGATCCCAACAGGCACAGAAGACCTGTCTGCAGGCGCCTGGGGGCGCTGGGCCGGACTCCCGCTCGCCGGCCTGACCGCCTATCAAGCACTGGTGGACACGGCGCACCTGCAGCCGGGGCAAACCGTCCTCGTCCATGCCGCCTCCGGCGGGGTCGGCTCTCTGGCCTGTCAGCTCGCCGTGAACCTCGGTGCGCAGGTCACGGCAGTGACCAGTAATCGCGCAAGGACGTTGGTCGAGGCACTCGGGACGCGACATGTCGTTGATCGCGCGACTGTGGACAGGCAGAGGTTCGATGGTCGTTTCGACGTCGTCCTCGACACAGTCGGCGGTGACACGACACCACGGTCCTTGGCCATGGCCTCGCCCGATGGCGTTGTCGTCGCACTCCACCCCTATGCCCACGACGACTTGGCCCAACGAGATCCACGACTGCGCCGGATGCTCGTCGAGCCTGACCATCACACCCTGGAAGTGCTCATCGAGCAGGCCGCACGAGGACGGCTCAGCGTCCAAGTCGGCGCTGGCTACCCACTGAGGCAGCTCGGCGACGCGCTACTGCACGTCGAGACCAACAAGACCCCCGGCAAGACCATCATCCACATCCAAGGAGACAACGCATGAGCACCCGCACCACCCGGCAGACCGTCGAAGACTTCTTCTCGGCCTTCGGCGCCGGCGACCTCGACACGGTCAAGAACCTGTTCGCCCCCACCATCGACTTCACCGTGCACGGGAGCTCCGCCGTTCCGTGGGCCGGTACTCGCCACACCCGCGACGAACTCGACACGTTCTTCCCCACATTCGCCGCTCTCGGACCCGCGACCGAATACACGATCCACCAGATCGTCGTCGACGGCGAGCATGCCGTCGCCCTCGGCCACAACGAGTTCCCGGTCCTGGCCACCGGCAAGAGCTTCTCCAACGACTTCGCCCTCCACTTCACAGTCCAGAACGGTCAGATCACCAGGTACCAGATGTACGAGGACACCTACGCGGTCGATCAGGCCTTCACCCCCACCAACTGACCCCCCAAGACCCCAGAGCCCGGCAGCTACCAGCTGCCGGGCTCTCACCATGTCGGAGAACGATGACTCATCCCAACGCAGCACTCACACCGCGCCATCGCCTGCTCGTCGGTCGTCTCGTCGTAGACGACGGCTGGCCGATCAGCGAGGTCGCCGCCCGCTTCCAGGTCTCCTGGCCGACCGTGAAGCGCTGGGCAGAGCGCTACCGCGCCGGCCAATCCATGCAGGACCGCTCCTCGCGGCCTCACCACTCACCTCACAAGACCTGCCCCCAGGTCGCCCGGCGCTGCATCCAGCTCCGCCTGCGACTCCGAGAAGGACCGGTGCAGTTGGCCTGCCGGCTGGGGATCGCGCCGTCGACGGTGCACCGGATCCTGACGGACGCGCACCTGAACCGGCTCTCGCATGTCGACCGCGCCACCGGAGAACCCGTCCGTCGCTACGAGCACGACCATCCCGGGGCGATGCTGCACGTCGACGTGAAGAAGCTCGGCAACATCCCTGACGGCGGAGGCTGGCGCTACGTCGGCCGACGCCAAGGCGAGAAGAACCGCGCAGCCACCCCCGACAAGCCGCGCAACAAGTACCGGGACCCGTTGATGGGCAAGGCCTACGTCCACACCGTCATCGACGACCACTCCCGCGTCGCCTACGCCGAGATCCACGACGACGAAACCGCCCAGACCGCCACAGCGGTCCTCGTCCGGGCCGTCGAGTGGTTCAACGCCCACGGCGTCACCATCGAACGGGTCCTGTCCGACAACGGCGGCGCCTACAAGTCGCACCTGTGGCGCGACACCTGCCAGGAGCTGGGCATCAAGCACAAGCGCACCCGTCCGTATCGTCCGCAGACCAACGGGAAGATCGAACGCTTCCATCGGACCTTGGCCGACGGTTGGGCCTACGCCCGCTGCTACACCTCCGAGGCCGAACGCCGGGGCGAGCTGGAGGGGTGGCTGCACTACTACAACCAGCACCGGCCCCATACGGCCTGCGGCAACCAGCCACCCTTCTCACGATTGACCAACGTCCCCGATCAGTACAGCTAGGAAGGCGCCCTGGCTGCCGGAGGTCATGGCAATCACCAGGCCGTAGCCACCGGCAATGGCGGCACCGGCCATCAGGGAGCTGCCGCTGCTCAAGGCGCTGAAGAGTGGCAAGGCGTAGACCGCACCCAGGGCGCTGCCGGTGGCAAAGACCTTGGCGGGGCCGAACCGATCGGCGGCCAATCCGCCGATCGGGGTGCCGATGATCCCAAAGACGGTACCGATTGTCACGGCTCCCAAGGCAGCGCTGCGTTCCAGACCCACGGCATCGGACGTCATCAGGGACAGGGCAAAGACCGCCATGGCGTAGTTCAGGGCATTGTGTCCGGTCACGGAGAAGAAGCCGATCACCAAGGCCTTGCCGTGGCGCCGGAACAGCTGAAGGGCAGGGACGGCCTGACGTTGGTTCTGGGACTCCACCCGGGCCAGGGCCTCCACGTATTCCGGAGTCTCCTCCAAATGACGGCGGATGAACAGCGCCAGCAGGAACAGAATGGCGGAGGCCAGGAACGGGATGCGCCATGCCCAACCCAGCAGGGCGTCGTGGCCCAGGCTGGAGACCAGCAGAAACGCGCCCGTGGCCAGCACAACGCCCGCCGGGGGAGTGGCCAAGACGAATGAGGTCAGCAGACCGGCGGCAGCACCGTACAGCGCGTAGTCCTACCACTCGATCAAGGTGCCGGTCACAGCGGCAAACAGGGCGCGCCGTGCGCTGGGGGTCATCTTGTCCGGGTGGCTCGAGGCAGTCGACGGGCCGTGGTGGCTCGGTGTGTTGGAGCTGTGCGTGACAGCTGGGGAGGCTGGAGGCTCATTTATGAAATATATTTCTAACAGCGAGTGATACAGTTCACAAGTGGCCGGCCCCAAGAAAAAGATGTCCTTGAGCTCCACCGTCAGTGACCAGCTCAGATCCATGATCCTCACGGGTGAACTCGCCCCGGGTGAGGTGGTGATCGAGTCCGATCTGGCCACCCGTTTTGAAAGCTCCAAGACTCCGGTGCGGGAAGCGCTGCGGCAGCTCACGGCCGAAGGTCTGGTCACCGTGTTGCCCAAGAAGGGTTATCTGGTGCGGGCCATGACTCAGCAAGACCTCACGGAAGTTTTGGACTTGCGGATGTTGTTGGAGCCGCACGCGGCTGCAGAGTGCGCGCGGTTTGCGGATGCGGAAACCATCCACCGGCTGCGGCAGTGCATCGATCGTCAGGAATCAGCAGGCCAGAACAACCCCATCGCCCGGACGCAACGGGCACGGTCCTTTCACCTGGAGATCGCACATTCCGCGCGCAGCACCCGATTGGTGACCACGTTGCAGCGCTGCCATGAGGAAATGGTCCGCGCGCACCACATCATCCCCCAGTTGCGTGACCACCTGGGCAATCCCCGGGAGCTGGAGGAGCACGTGGCGATCTACCGCGCCATCGCCGAAGGTCGCGGGGACCTGGCAGCCCAGCACATGCGTGACCACCTGCGCACCATCCGCTCCACCATGGGCGTTGACCTGGGAGCCGAGGCATTGCTCTGGCGAATGTGAAAGCCTCTCTCACATGAGCCACCTAGCATGGCCCACCAGTCAGATTTCATGCGCCGTTCCGCGGGAACGGGTGGCAGCAGGGAGAACAAGTGACCGGTCAAGGGCAGGATTCAGTACGGCAGGCAAAAGCATCGGAATCCATTGGCTCACGTCGCGGTAGCCAGGCACCTGCTGCCTTGAGTGCTCGCATCCAGGTGTGGACCACGTTGGTGGTGTTGCTGCTGATCACAGCCCTGCTGTTGGCGGGCAATGTCATGCACAACCTCGGAGGTGGCTCCGAGGACGGGGTCATGGGCGTCTTTGCGCCGATTGCGTGGGAAGGTGACTTTGATGGCTCGCACATTGAAGTCTGGGGTCACATTCTGATGCTGGCCGCCGGTGTTGTGCTGCTGGTGTTGTCGGTGGTTCATCGGGCCTCGGTGTTCGCGGCCTGGGCTTTGGTGGCCCTTCACAGATGAGCATGGGTAGGGGTCTTGCGCCACGGCCGGTGTCCGCCGGCGGCGAGCAGGGCGC
>NZ_JAAVUN010000035.1 GCF_012163155.1 Kocuria subflava | reverse complement strand
CATCATGCCGGGGCCGGCTGGTTACCTACGCCTTCATCCTCCCGGACACCGGCGTCATGAAAAAGGTAACGGGTCAGCCAGGGTTGTAGCCTTCTGGCCGATCCACGGCCGCTTGGGTGACGTCCTCGGGAACTTTGTCGACGACGCCGGTGGCGTACGTGGCCGAGCTGAGAACGGTGCCCGCGGGTATCGCATCCATCTCCTGGGTGGAAATGGTGCGCTCGCCGATCCATTCGCCGGTGGATGGGTCGATGATCACTTCCTGGCGTTCATTGCGCACCGACTCCCACCGCCCGATGGCCACGCCGGTGCGTCCATCGACCGCAGCCGAGGCCGCTGCGACATCAACGCCCGGCACCAGCATGAGGGTCTTGTAGAACACGGCACGCAGTTCTGCATCCACCATGCCCGTCCGTATGGCATCCGTGATGAACACAAAAACTTGTTCGTCCGCAGAGGCGCTTTCGTCCTGTTTCACCTCATGGATGTGATCCAGCAGTGCGCGCGGATCGCGGGGGAGATCGGCCAAATCCTCAGCGGAGAGCTGGGCGGGGGAACCGTACCAGCGGCCCTGCGGCGCCTGGAGAACAACCTCATCACATGCGGTATCACCGTGTTCAAAGGCCTGGACAACGTCATCCGGGAGATCGTCGGTGTTGAGTACCTGGGTTCCGTGTCCATCCGTGCGCTGGTCCCAATACCAGAGCTCGGCCGGGTCTCCGGGATCGGCCGGGACATACATGATCTGAGTGGTGGGGCACAAGAACACGTTGTACGTTCCGGATTCCACACTGGCTGTGGCCATGGTCTGAGAGGTGGTTTCCACACGCCTGTATTGGCCATCCCTCACGACGGCGTCGGTGACCTCCATGGTGTTCAACGCCGCCTGCTCCAACGTGGCCGCAGCGGCAGGTGTGGCACCATCACCAGAATCACCGCTCAACTGGCTGAACACCAGGGCGCCAACGGCAGCGGCAGCTGCGGCGGGGATGAGGAACCAAGGTGAGCGGCGGCGTCATCGTTGCGGAACCAACGGTGTGACGCAGCCCTGATCGGGGGTGACCGGCGCCTGGGTATGGGCGTTGATGTGGTTCAAAAGGGCCAGGCGACCCCGTTGAGTGGCCGCAGTGTCCGGATCGTGGGTGGTTTCCAGACCTGCTGCGCGCAGGTCCTCCAGGTCAAGCATGGTGGGTCTCCTGGGATGTGCTGAGGCCGGTGGCAACCGGTGACGGGGATGAGGTAGGGGCGGATGCGCCCCGGGTTGAAGGCAAATGCGAGCGCAGTGTCAGCCGGGCTCGGTGCAGGCGGGAACGCACGGTGCCCACGGGGATCTCCAGTGCGCTGGCGATCGCCTGGTAGGACAAATCTCCCCAAACGTGCAGCAGGAGACAGTCGCGGTTTGCCGGGGCCAACTGATTCAGGGAACGCATAAGTTCCGAGGTGCCGGCCGAATGATCCAGTCGCTCCGTCACCAGGTTCATGGGATGGCTGACCAGTTCCGCATCAGACACGGCCGCCTTGTGATGTGCTGCCATGCTTCGTGCGGTGTGGCGCAGGTGGCGATTGGAGAGATTGGTGGCGATGCCCAGCAACCAGGGCACGGCCGAGTCACGGTTCAGGTCGAATCGGTCTCGGGAGTCGAAAGCCGCCATGAAGGTTTCTGAGGTGATGTCCTCCGCTGACTGGCTGCCCAGGCGGCGCGTCAGGTAGCGATAGACGGCGGTGGCGTGACGGTCATAGAGGTCCTCAAACTCCTCCGGGGACGTCAGGGAGGCCTGAATGACCTCGCTGTCGGTGCTCATGGAGTCTCATTCTTGGTGTTCATGCCCTGTATTGCCCGCAGGAGGCCAAAAAGTTCATGACCTGGGTTTCTTTTCCTCAGCCGAGACCTCCGATAAGGCCCACATCACGCACTTTTTTGGGACATAACGGAGGTCTCGGCGCAATGGGGGATGGCGGGCGGCGGCGGGTACGGTGGGCCCCAGGTAACGAGTCCACAGCCAATCAGAGAGGCAACCATGAGCCCGGAGAACACCCATGACCAAGCCGCCCGTCAGCAGCGCCTGATCGAGTTCTTTGCCGGGGACGAGGGCAGCAACTGGGATCGGATGCTGGCGGGGGCCCATTACATTGCGGATGACCCACGCATTGCAGAAGCCGGACGTCGGGCCATTGAGCTGATGGGCAAGTTCAACACCGCCTACTACCAGGATCCTGACGGCAGCCAGGAGTTGGTGCGGGAGCTGTTCGGCCACGTGGGTGAGGACGTCCACGTGCGTGGCCCCATCCACGTGGATTACGGCCGTTTCATCTCCGTGGGGGACCGCACGTTCATCAACATGGGACTGACAGCCCTGGACGTGGTGCCCATCAGCATTGGTGCCGACTGCCAGATCGGCCCTCACGTGCAGCTGCTGGCACCCACACATCCTGTTGAGCCCACGCCCCGGCGGGACAAGGTGGAGGCAGGAGAGGCCATCACCATTGGCGACAACGTGTGGTTGGGCGGTGGTGTGATCGTCTGCCCGGGCGTGACCATTGGGGAGAACTCCGTGATCGGCTCAGGTGCTGTGGTCACCAAGGACATTCCCGCCAACGTGGTGGCAGTGGGCAATCCGGCTCGGGTGGTCAAGGAAAACATCTGACTCAACCGTCAGGGCAGGTGACATCTCTGGTCACCTGCCCTGAGGACGGAGTCAGGCCCCTGGTTCAGTCCTGGGAATTGGACGCCGCAATTCCTTCAACAAGCACCTTCAGTAGCCGTGGGGCATCACGTTCGGGCAGGTCCACGGTGATGAAGTAGCTCTGATCCCGGTTCTGGGTGGTCTCTGCCAGCACCTTGCGCAGTTCGCCCAGCGTCCCCACCCGCGGGGTGTGCACGTGCGGGGCACCCAGCACAGCCGGGATGGATGGCCAATCCCATTCCGTGACGTCCTGGTAGATGGCTTCAGGGCTCTGGATGTAGCGCTCCACGGTGTACCCGCGGTTCTCAATCAAGAACGTCACCGAGTTGGGCACTCGCTTGAAGATCGTTCCCAATTCCTGCACGGTCAGCTGCGCGGATCCATCCCCGATGAACAACACGGGCCGGCGCTGTGGTTGGGCCAGCCGCGCGCCCAGCACTGCAGGCAGCGTGTATCCGATCGAGGACCACACCGGCTGCCCCAACAAGTCACTGTCGGCCGGCAGCTGCAGGTCCAGGGCGCCGTAGGAGCTGGTGCCGGCCTCCGCGATCACGGTGGTCTGCGGGGCAATCCAGTGCTGGATCTCCGGCCAGAACAGTTGGTGCGTCAGGGGTTCGTCGTCGGCGGCCACGGGTGCTTCATCCGGAACCGACGACGACGCCGCCACCCCCTCCACTGCGCTCATCTGCGCATCGGTGATGACTCTCTTCAGCACATCCAGGGCGTCATACAGCATGACCCCCGGGTAGTGGGCATGGGCGATTCGAGCGTGATCCAGTGCCAGCTCAACGGCTTCCTCCGGGACGTACTTGTGGGAGAAGAACCCGGTGGTGAAGTCGCTGGTGATGGTGCCGATCATGATCAACATTTCCGCTTGGTCCACGGCATCGCGGGTGGCGGGCTGCGCCGTCGTTCTGCCCAGGTAGGTGCCCAGGCTGGCGGGGTGACGTTCATCCAGGATCGCCTTGGAGGCAGACTGGCTGGCCACCAGGACCCCGGGCAATTCGGCGATCTCCTGCACCACGGATTCCAGGCCGCGGCGGTGAACGCGCGGACCCACCAGCAAAGTGGCGCAGGAGTCACGGCCCACGTGGTCGCGCAACGCACGTTCACAGGCGCTCAGCACGTCCGGGCGGGTCTGGGCAACGGTCAGCGGTTCACTGTTGGTGGCGTCCTGGACCACGGCGGCCGCCACATCCAGGGGTACGCCGATGAACCCCGGCTTGGAAGCGGAGAGCACTGCCGTGAGCACGCGGTCGATTCCCGGGCGGCACTTTCCGGACGTAGCACGGTGTCTGCCACGGTGAACTCGCGGGCCACCCGCAGGCCATGGTCAAAGTCGCCGTCCGGAAGGGTGTGGTGCAGCGGGACTCCCTGATCCATGGCAGCGCGTGACGGCATGCCCACCACGTGCACCACCGGGACATCTTCCGAGTAGCTGCCTGCCAACCCGTTCACGGCTGACAGCTCGCCCACACCGAACGTGGTGACAATCGCGCCGAGGCCGCGGCCGGCACGGGCGAAGGCATCGGCTGCGTAGGAGGAATTGAGCTCATTGGTGGAGCCCACCCAGGTCACGGAGTCCACGGTCAACGTCTGATCCAACAACGTCAGATTGAAATCCCCAGGTAGCCCGAACAGGCTGGTGGCCCCCAATTGGGCCAGCCGCTGAGCCAGGTATTGGCCCACGGTGGGGGACTCGATGGCGGGAGCAGCGTCAACAGAAGTGGTCATGTCAAACTATTTGTGGCCACACCACTAAAGTGGTCAACACCTGAGATAATAATTGATCATTTTGATCAATTGATCGGGTTAACAGTGGATGAAAGTGAGCAATCGGGTGAAGGAGATCGACTCCACCAGCCGCCGCGTCCTGCGCGCCCTGGACACCAACCCCAGGGCCACCGTGGGGTGGGTGGCCCAGAAACTCCATCTGGCCCGGGGCACCGTCCAGAGCCGGATTTCCCAGCTCTTTGAACCCGGTGTGCTGCGCGGCCACAGCGTGACCGTGCCCCCGGAGGCGCTGGGTTACGGCATCCGCGCCATTTGCACCGCGGAGGTGGAACAGGAACTGTTCGACGACGCCGTGGCCGCCCTCCACGATCTGCCCGAGGTCCTGGAATGTGTGGCCACCACCGGCGGAACGGACCTGTTCATGCAGTTGGTGGCTCGGGATGCCGATGACCTCTACGTGTTCAACCAGACCGTGCTGGGGTGTCCCGGGATCCGCAGGACCTCCACCACCATCGTGCTGCGTGAGCTCATTCCCTACCGGATCCACCAGTTGCTTGCCGACTGACAGGATTCAGGGGTTTCGGCGCTGCTTGACCAGCTTCAGCGCTGATCAGTCGGAGGCCTCCACATGGCGTACGGCACGGCCTGCTCCGTGATGCTGATGGGGCGCAAGGTCTGGAACCCGTGACGGCGGTACAACCTGCCGGTCAAGGAGGTCGAAGACTCAAGGTAGGCGGGCTGGTTGTCCGCATCCACCAGGTCAAGGCGGTGCTTGAGCAGTTGCGAGCCCACTCCGCGGCCCCGGAACTGCGGGTGCACACCAATGGCATGCAGGTACCAAGCCGGCACCCCCGGCTTGTGGCGGCCAATCTGCATTCGGATTTTGATGGCTCGCGGAAGCCCGGCCCACCCGATCGCGCGCACGTAGTCGGGCACGTGCTTGACGTAGCTGCTCACGGAGGAGGACATGGTGTCGCCAGGGGCCTCCCACGTAGCGACTCCCAGGATCCTGCCGTCCTCCCGGATGGTGTCCACCAGCCCGGCTTCAATGGGACCGGAGGCCAGCATGGCGCGGAACAGGTAGAACGCACGGCGCAACATGTCCTGGTCATCAGAGGGTTGCAGCACCGCGCGGGACGGCGGATCGAACTGGAAGGACTGCGCCAGGAGGCGGGCGAGATCATCGATGTCTGCGCGGGAGGCAGGCGTGACGGTGGGCACGATGGCCTTTCGAGAGAAGTGAAGAGTATGTTCCGTCATTATAACAACAAGGGCGCAGCGGTACCGGACGCACGGCTTGTGCAGGGGTGAACATCTGGGGCCGGCGGCGCCGGTGTGAACACGCAACAACGGGTGATCCAGGACTTACGGTCCGGAACCACCCGCTGTTGTTCTCTGGTCACAGCCGGTACGGACTCCTCAGATGCTCACCACGGTCTCAGCTCTGGGAACGACGACGCAGTACCCACGTCCCGCCGGAGACCACAGCCAGCGTCACGGCACCGCCGATGATCCACGCCGTGGGACCGAATCCGCCGTCCTCGCCGGCCAACCCGGTTCGCACCAAGATGGGCTTCTCAGGCTTGGTGCTGGGCTGCGCGACAGGTGAGGGTGAGTGGGTTCCAGCCGGTGAGGCGGCCTCTGATGCGGGGGTGGTGGATTCCGCCGTGGGTTGCGCAGAGGGCTTGTCCTCCGGTGTGGGTGTAACCGAGGGCTCCTGAGTGGAGGTCTTCGTGGGTTCCGGGGTGGGCGTCACCGACGGTTCGGGGGTGGGGGTCGGCTCCGGAGTTGGGGTGGCCGTGGGTTCAGGGGTCTCGGTGGGCTCAGGTGTGGGGGTCACCGTGGGCTCAGGCGTGGGCTCCGGCGCTGGCGGCAGCGGGTTTCCGCCACCGGTTCCGTCAGCGCCGTAGAGCACAGACACTCCGGTGCCATCCGTGGCTCCCTGATCGGCCGTCACGGACCACCCGTTGTGCAGCAGACCGTCAGCGGGGTCAAGGGTGATCCCGGCGCTGACGTCAACGTCGCCTTGGATCAGGACAAGTTGATCGGCCTCAATGTCACCCAAGGCAACGGTCCAACCTGCGGGGTCGCAGGTGAGGACGTCGATCTGTCGCGGTTCCCACCCGGTGGGGTAGGCACCGTCAACGGAGACAGCAACCGCACCCCGCAGCGAGCTGCAATCGATCTGATGACCCTGGGGAGTGTCTGACACCACCACGTTGGTCAGCGGGCCGGGAACCTGAACACTCCACGAGTTGGTCCCGGCGTCATTGACCCAGCCGAATTTGGAGGGTTGGGTGATGTCGCCGATACCGGAGGGCTCGCTGGGAGTGATGGTGGTGGTGAACGTGCCCCAGGCAATCACAATCGGAGTGCCCGGTGTGGCGGACTCGTTGACCGTGGCGTTGAAGCGCAGCTGGCCCTTGAGGTTCACCGGATTCTGCGTCACATAGTCGCTGAGGGTGACCACCACGTTGCCGCCTTGGACATTGGCCGTGGCCACCACGGCACCACTGTCACTGAGGACGTCGAACTGGGCCTGCATGGGGGACAATTCAGGCGGCAGCTCCAGGGTGAAGGTGTCACCGGGCTGGGAGTGGTCCGGCACAGCCCACTGGGCCACCAGTGTGAAGGAATCACCCACACGGATGGCGCCCTGTGTCTCCACAGAGGTGACTGCATCCGGTATGTCGGTTGCCCAGGCAGCCCCGGAAAACGTCAAGGGTGCTGCGGCAAGGGCCAGAACAGAGGCCAGGCCGGCAACGCGCACGTGCCGGCGGTGGTGAATGGCAAGGGACTTGGCGTTTCTCCTTGAGTCGCAACAGTTGAACCCCTGATCCCATAGGGACTCAACCGCTGACATGACCATGCATTTGCCCCACGACAAATGCGTCATTCAACAATATCAGCGTGCCAATCTTTGCACTATGGTTGCGGTACTGCGGTGACCACATGATTCTTGTCGAATGATAAGTTCTCTTGGTTGTCAATCGATGCCTCGCAGGTGATCAGCACCAATTCCCGGGGACCTTGGGTATCAGTCAATGTAAACAAGTGGGAAAGCTCATTTTGGGGGACACTTGAACTTGATGTGACTTTCCACGACTGCAATGCCCCTGACTGGTCCGTGGTCAGCACCGTCATACCGGGCTGAGCGTTGTAGAGGTTGGACATGGGTGCCCAGGACCCATCCGCCCAGTTCACGTGCCCCGCCACAACTGTGGTGCCTTGGGTACTGCTCACTGACGACGACGACGTCAACCAACCCGCTTGGAACGACACCGGCAGGTCCATCTCCTGAGTGGTTGCATCCAAACTGACCAGTCCGCGTGGAACCATCGGAATACGCAGGTCAGCGGCAGGAATGGCCAGCTCAGAGGGGTGCATGGTGGACCAGTCCTGGTTGTCCGCCCCTTGCCCGCCGCCGGCGGAAATCCTGCTGAGATCAATCCCGTCCATGCCCACTGTGGGCAAGCCGTCGTCCGTGGCTTGGTGATCTTGGGCAGCTTGCCCAGCCACCAGGACGTCCTGGGGCGGAACATCTGCCGGGCCGGCCGTTGGGCCTGTCATCTCTGTGGGGCCCATGGGTTCCGGAACAACGCCCAGACGCTGCAAGGTTTCTGGTTGGCCATCCGTCACCTGGTCCACCACCAGAATTCCTGCCGCGGCCGTGGAAATCACACACGTGGCAATCAAGGCACGTTGTGACCACCGTGATTGTTTGGCGTTGTGATGAGTGGTTTTGTGGGCCATTGTGCGGTGGTTGGTCTCTGGTGATTGGCGACGAATCATTGTGGGTAAGAGTGTGCGTGCTGAATCGTTTTGGGACAAGGCGCTGACGAACCATTGCGCATCATTCGATGCTGTCGTGTTGACGGGTGACGGCGAGGTGCTCGTCACAGGGGCACCCCGCCGTCAATCGCGAATCGTCCGTGCGCGTTTTGGCCATCGCATCCGGTCTGGCCAATTCATCCGGTCTGGCCAGTCCGTTCGTCGTCAGCCCGTGAGTCTTGCGGTCAGTCCATGCGACGGCGGCGGCTCACATAGACCCACCCGGAAGCTGCCGCAATTACTGTGGCAGCAGCAAAGATCCAGACCGTGGGGCCCCATTGGCCATCGGAAGTGCTCAACCCGGTACGAACCAGAATGGAGGAATCCTTGGACGCAGGCGGTGTGGTGGTACCCGCAGGTGGTTGGGGCTGATCAGTGGTTGGTTGCGGCGTCGTCGCCTGTGGTGCGGGCGTCGTCGGTGTTGTGGTCTCGCTGGGTGACGGGGCCTCGGTCGTGGGCTGCGCGGTTGATGTGGGCGAGGGTGCCTGGGTGGGTGTCTGGCTCGGCGGGGGGGTCGGTGACGGGGAGGCAGTCGTGTCCGGGGTCGGGGTGGAGGTGGGAGTGGACGTTGGAGTCGGCTCCGGAGTGGGGGTCGGCGATGCGGACGGGGTGGTCTCCGGGGTAGGAGTTGCAGTCGGAGTGGGTGTCGGTTCGGGGATGGGGGTTGGTTCCGGCGTCGGTGTTGGAGTGGGCTCCGGTGTTGGTTTCGGTGCAGGCGGGACGGGCACTCCATTGCCGGTTCCGAACGCGCTGTAGAGCACGGTGGCCGCGGTGCCGCCGTCGGTGGACTGGTCAGAGGTGACGGTCCAGGAATTCTCCAGCAAACCGTTGGCATCGGGCGTCACGGGAGCAGCCGTGTTGACATCGCCCATGATGACCAGAAGGTCGTTGGGGGCAAGGTCACCCACCACTGCTCGCCACCCGTTGGCATCACAGGTGAGCTCCACGGCCCTGGGCGTGAAAGTGGTGGGGTACGCGCCATCCACGGACTCGCCGACGGAAGCGTGGACGGAGGTGCAGTCGATTTGATGTCCGGCGGGGGAGTCGGTGACCGTGACATTGGTCAGGGGTCCGGGCACCTGGACGGTCCAGGAATTGGAGCCGTCCGGGTTGTACCAGCCGAACTTGGAGGGCGCCTCAATGTTGCCGATCCCCGTGGGGCCCTCCGGAGTCACGGATGTGCTGGTTCCCCCAAATGTGATGGTCAGGGGTTGACCTGGTGTGGCATCCGCACTGACCAGGGCGTTGAACTCCATCCGACCGGAGATGTTGGTGGGGTGGGTGCCGACGAAATCGGACACGGTGACCACAACATTGCCGTCCACAGCCTCCGCGGTGGCCACTACGGAACCGTCCGGTGTGGTGATGGGGAAGGTGCGCTGCAAGGGCGTCAATTCAGGCGGCAGCGTCAATGCAAATGTGTCTCCAGGCTGCGAGTGGTCCGGCACTGACCATGTGGCGACCAGTCGGAAACCATCTCACACGCGGACGGTGCCCTGAGTCTGGACGCTGTCGATGGCATTCGGGATCACCTCGGCTTGGCTGGGGGTGGCCGCTGCAACGGGGACGCTGATCAGGGCCGCGGCAGCAAGCAGCGCGGAGGCGCGAGCACCTGAGACCGCAAGGGTGGGGGTGGAAGAGGTGTGGCGGGGTGACACTGTGTTCTCCTGGGGGGTGCGTGTGCGAACAGGCACTCAATGCAAGTGCATGTTGATTTGCATAGTAATCATGCAAGTGCATCGATGCACGTGAATCGTGAAATGTATGTCACGCGGTGCGGGATGATGGATCAATGCATGCGGTGCGAAGTGAGATCAGGCACGGGGTCACCTTATCCCTGGCGGCAGGCCTTGGGCTGTTCCCGTTGGGAGTGGCCTTCGGGCTGCTGGTGCATCAGGCGGGGTTTCCGTGGTGGTTGGCGCCGGCCATGTCCGTGGCGGGATTCGCAGGTTCCTTGGAACTGCTCATGGTCGGTTTGATCTCAGCCGGAACGCCCCTGCTGACCATTGCGTTGACCACCTTCCTGGTCAACTTCCGCCACGTCTTCTATTCGTTCTCTTTCCCCTTGCACGTGGTGCCTAACCCGCTGGCCAAGGTCTATTCGGTCTACGCCATGATCGACGAGGCCTACGCCGTCACAGCCGCCCAGCCGCAGGGGTGGACGGGTCGGCGCCTGCTGGCCATGCAGTTTTCCTTCCACCTCTACTGGATCGTTGGTGGACTGGTGGGGGTGTTGGCGGGGTCCCTGCTGCCGGCGCCCATTGCAGGCCTGGAGTTCGCCCTGTGTGCTCTGTTCATCACACTCACCCTGGATGCGGCCCGGTCACGCGCACAGGTGCCTTCCCTGCTGTTGGCTGCAGCCAGCTCTGCCGTGGCTTACCTGGTGATCCCGGACTCCGCCTTATTCGTGGCGCTGTTGCTGTTCGTATTTCTGTTGGTGTTGCGGTTCCTACTCGCCGTCCGTTCAGGGCGTTTTGGTTCATCCGCCCGCGATTCCGGGGTGGTGTGAACCGTGGACAACCTGGGTTACGTGTTGGCCGTTCTGGCCATCATGTTCATCATCACTTTCAGCTTGAGGGCACTGCCGTTCGCGCTGCTCAAACCCCTGCGCGAATCCCGGTTTGTCCTGACCATGGCCGTCTGGATGCCTGTGGGTGTCCTGGCAGTTCTGGCCGCCGTGACTTTTGCCGACGCCGCCCACGGCGGATCTTCACATCTGGTCAAGGCGCTGGTGGCGGGTGTTGTCACCGTCGTCGTACATCTGGGGTGTGGGCGCCGGACCCTGCTGAGCGTGGGATCGGGGACACTGACCTACGTGGTGTTGATCAACTTCTTCTGAAGATGATTGAAGCTGGGAAGCAACTGTGACAGCACTACCGATCAGGTAACAGTCCTTGCTGCGGCACGTATTGGCAGGTTCCATGCTGGCTGAAACTCATGTTCACCGTCACCGGGGAGTTCCCGCATCTGGAGCGGAAGGAGCCCATCATGCGCGCACTGGCCATCCGACACGTTGCCTTTGAAGACCTCGGTCTGTTGGAGCAGATCCTGCGTGATCGCGGGTATCAGGTGGAGTACCTGGACGCAGGAGTGGACGCCGTGGACCACGATCGTGTGGTTGACGCTGACCTCCTGGCGGTCCTGGGCGGTCCGATCGGTATCTACGACGTCGCCAACTACCCCTTCCTGGCCGATGAATGGCATGTGCTGGCTGCGCGGTTGAGCAAGAATCTGCCCACTCTGGGCATCTGTCTGGGGGCTCAACTCATGGCACATGCCTTGCGGGCCTCCGTGGGCCCGGCAGTCCACAAGGAGATCGGCTACGGGCCCGTCGACCTCACAGAGGCGGGTCAAGAATCGGTCCTGGCAGCTTTGGGGGAAACCCCCGTTCTGCACTGGCATGGTGACGAATTCGAGATTCCCGACGGCGCCGTTCGCCCGGCGGAGACCCGAGGCTTTCCGAACCAGGCCTTTCAGATGGGCCCCATCATTCTGGGACTGCAATTTCTTCTGGAGGCCCAGGCTCATCGAATCGAGCAGTGGTTGGTGGGCCACAGCGTTGAACTGGCTGCCGCAGGCGTCATCCCGCGGATCATTCGGGCGGCAGCTCCGGTCCATGCGGCCGAGCTGTCAGAGGCCGCACGCCGGGTCATGACGGCCTGGCTGGACAATCTGGAGGAGGCGGGTGAAACCGGCGGCGTGTGACCCCACGGTCGGCGATTTGATCAAGGGGTTGGCGCCGTGCTCAACACGCCTCCCACGGTTGCCCGTATACCCCAAGGGGTATATTGTTGGTCCAGAACTGAGGACTGACGGAAAGTGGGTCAACCGTGAAAATCGTGGTGGTTGGTGGCGTTGCCGGCGGCATGAGTGCTGCCGCGCGTGCTCGGCGTTTGGATGAACAGGCGGAGATCATCGTCCTGGAGCGTGGGGAGCATGTCTCCTTTGCCAACTGCGGGCTGCCGTACTACGTCAGCGGGGAGATCCAGGATCAGGACAAGCTGCTGGTCCAGACCCCGGAATCCCTCAAAACCGCCCTGAACCTGGACGTCAGGATCCGCCATGAGGTGACGGCCCTGGACACCGCAGCGCAGACGGTGACGGCCAACACCCCGGACGGCACGCAGACCATCACCTATGACGCTTTGGTGTTGGCTCCCGGTGCCACTGCGCTCCGGCCACCTCTGCCGGGGCTGGACTCCGAACGTGTCATGACGCTGCGCACCGTGGAGGACGCCCTGCAGATGCGGGACTCGGTGGACAAGGGAGTGCGGCAGGCCGTGGTCCTGGGCGGCGGTTTCATCGGGTTGGAGGCCGCAGAAGCCCTGACCATGCAGGGGCTGGATGTCACCGTGGTGGAGTTGGCGGACCACGTGCTGCCACCGTTGGAGGCTGAAGTGGCTCACCCCGTGACTCGCGAATTGCGCCGGTTGGGTGTCACCGTCCGCACCGGGGTTGCCGCGGAATCCGTGGAGTCGGGCGAGCAACAGGACACCGTGGTGCTGGCTGATGGAACCCGCCTGCCTGCTGAGCTGATCGTGCTCTCCGTGGGGGTCCGCCCGGACACCAGCACGTATCAGGAAGCAGGCATCGACTGCCAACGCGGCGCGATCCTGGTGGATCAGCACGGACGAACCTCGGCCCCCAACGTTTGGGCCGTGGGGGATGCGGTGCTCTCCACGGACGCCGTGACGGGTCTCAAACGCCCGGTGGCTCTGGCTGGACCGGCTAACCGTGCGGGGCGACTGGTGGCTGACCACATCCTGCGTCCTGCCACGGCTCGGCCGATCCCCACGGCAGTGGGCACCGCCGTCGTGCGCGTGGGGGAGCTGACCGCTGCCACCACGGGGGCCAACCGGGCTGCCCTGGAGGCCGCCGGGATCACGTACCGCACCATGCATCTGCACCCCAACAACCACGCCGGGTACTTTCCCGGGGCCACACCGGTTCACCTGGTGATCCATTTCCACCACGACGACGGCCGCCTCCTGGGTGCCCAAGCCACCGGTCAGGACGGGGTGGACAAGCGGATCGACGTGTTGGCAACCGCCATCCGCGCGGGCATGTCCGTGGAGGAGCTGATCGATCTGGACCTGGCCTATGCCCCGCCGTACGGATCAGCCAAGGACCCCCTGAACTTTGCCGGGATGCTGGGTTCCAATGTCCTGGATGGCACGGTGCCGCTGTGGTACGCGCAAGACGTGGAGCAGTGGCTTGACCAGGGGCTGGTGCTGGACGTCCGGCAGGAATCCGAACTTGAGGTGGAGCGGATTCCCGGTGCGCTGAACATCCCGCACACCCAGTTGCGTGAACGGCTGGATGAGGTTCGTGCCGCGGCCGGCCACAAGCCTGTTCGAGTGTTGTGCCGGTCCGGCGTGCGTTCGGCCATCGCCCATCGGGTGCTGGCCCAGGCCGGTTTTGATTCCGCCTCCCTGTCTGGAGGCATGTTGACCCTGTTGGACACCCTGGGCGATCGCGCCCCCGAACTGTTGGAGATGAACTGAGATGTGCCGAGCTGTCACCTGCACGGTCTGCGGCAAGACCACCTGGGCCGGATGCGGCCAACACATTGACTCCGTGAAAAAGAACGTGCCGGCCGGGCAGTGGTGCAACGGCAAGCACTCCCACGGTGAAGTCCTGGCGGCGCAGAAGAACTCGCCAGGGCTGCTGGCGCGGTTGTTCAGGCGCTGAGATTTCGGTCGCACTCCGGTGGGCACGCTGTGTTGCCACCGGGGCGCGTCGTCGGTGACCAGGACCGGGGTACGGTTGCGTTCGTGAGCTACGCATCCACCCCGGTCCTGCAGCATGCAGGGGTTCGTCTGGAACCGCTGAGCCATGCCCACCACGATGATCTGGTGGCGGCAGCCGAAGTCAATGACCTCCACCGCACCTGGTACACATCTGTTCCCAATCGGGAGACCATGGCGCAGGAGATCGACCGTCGCCTGAAACTGCACGTGGAGGAACGCATGGCGCCGTGGGCCATCATCCATCCACGTAACGGTCGGGCCTTGGGCATGACCACCTTCTGCAACCTGGCCCCGGAACACGGCCGACTGGAGATCGGGTACACGTGGATGGCGCATTACGCCCAGGGCACCGGGGTCAACCCGGCCATGAAGCTGCTCATGATGCAGCGGGCCTTTGAGGAGCTTCACTGCACCTGCGTGCAGTTCCGTACTGATTGGCACAACCACCAGTCACGGGCAGCCATCACCCGACTGGGCGCCAAACAGGACGGTGTCCTGCGTAATGACCGCATTCGCCCGGACGGGACCTTGCGGGACACGGTCGTGTTCTCCGTCCTGGGCACGGAGTGGCCATCGGTCCGGCGTGGCCTTCAGGGCCGGCTGGAGCGCTGGGAGATGCGCAACCGTCAAGAACTGGAGGGCTGAACTGTGAGTCCCGAACCCAACGCCATGATCTCTGCCCTGGTTGCCTCCATGGCCGATCGAACGGGCCGCAGCCTGGAGCAATGGATCCAGCTGATCCGCACCGATGGTCCTGATCCACTGGATCAGAAGGCTGTCCGGTCCTGGTTGAAGACTGAGCACGGGTTGCCGCAGGACACGCAGTTCACCGTGGCGCACATGGCCGCACTGGATGCCGGATGGGTCCCGCCGTCCACACTGCAGTACGTGGACCAGCTGTACTCCGGGAAGAAGGCGGTGCTGCGGCCGTTGCATGACCAGGTCACCGACCTGATTCTCAGCCTGGACACCGGTGACGACGGCGGCCAGGTCAGTGTGGAAGGGCGAGCCACCTACATTCCGTTCATCCGCCGCACCCAGTTCGCGGCCGTTGCCCCAGGCCCGTACGGGCGCTTGCGCGTGGGTGTTCGATTGCGTTCGGAGATTCCCGAGGTGAGTGGCCTGGAGGTTGAACCCGCCAAGAACTTTGCCCAGGCAACACACTGGGTTCATCTGAGCGCGGAAGCCACCGCGGACGACGTCGCAGCACTGAAACCGCTGATCCGGGCGGCGTACGAGCAGAACGGGTGAGTCTGCGTCACGTAACGTCAGCGCCACAGACTGACGTGAGCGGCTCCGGTGTGTTGCGATGGAGGGGAGCTGACCAGCGGCCAGTGCCGCCCGTCAGGAAACGTGCGACCTCATTGAACCGCGAACCACAGCTGGAGCACCCGTGACCCATCAGCACCTGGAACCTGCAAACTCTGTGAGCGTTTTTGTCAGTGAGAACCCCGGCGGTGTCCTGGCCTCACATCCCGTGGAAGGAGAATTCCCGGAAGCAGCCTGGGTCAACCTGGCGGTGACAGGTTCCGGGACCGTGGTGTTCGGTACCGACCGCCGTTCGCGCAAGGCCCTGAACATCGGGTCCCGCCCGGAGGTGTCCTTGGTGGTGGTCTCCGGAACGGGCCAGGAGATCCAGCTGGAAGCCGTGGCGCGTGTGCTGGGTGGGGATGCGGCCGAGCACGCCGCCGATGCCTTGGCAACAGCTCACCCGGAAGGTGGCGGTGACCCGGACTACCTGTGTGTGGTGGGGCTGGAGCCTCGCTGGATGCGTTGGGTGGATCTGAGCACAGTGCCGCCCACCATGGAGGAGCACACCTTGTGATCACCGGTTGTGCTGGTTCTCACCCCGGCTGGTGCAGCAATATCGCGAAACCCGCCATACGGCGTCATATGGGCATGGGACCATGCTTCAGTGGCCACAGATCGCACATCCAGCAGCGGGCAGCCCGCATCTTCTGAGAACCCGGACCCTGCCGTGGGACCCAACACGGCCCAGGTACGCAGCCTGGGGGCCTTGTTCCCCGGCAAGGCGTTCATTTCCACGGTGTTGGAGGCCCTGGACACCAAAACGGTGATGACCGGCAGCCTGGTCCAACGCTTCCTCATGCGTGCGGCCATGGCCGGGATGATCGTGGCCATCCTGTACGTGACCAACTTCAGCCTGATCGCCATCTTTGATGCCATTCCGGTGGGGGATGAGACCCTGCTGGGCATCGGCCGAGCCCTGGGTGGCATTGCCTTTGGTTGGGCTCTGGTGTTCATCTATTACACCAAGTCAGAGCTGCTGACTTCCAACATGATGATCGTCTCCATCGGCGGTTACTACCGGAGGATCACCGCCTGGCGTGGGTTGAAGATCCTGACGCTGTGTTTCCTGGGCAACTTCCTGGGGGGACTGGTGATCGCAGTCCTCTACACGCTGTCCACGCTCCCGCAGGGGGCTGCGGGGGAGGCCATGTTGGCTGCCGTGGACATCAAACTCGGCTACGTCACCGGCGGCTGGGAGGGTTACGGAGACTTGTTCGTCCGTGCGGTGTTGTGCAACTTCATGATCAACCTGGCCATGCTGCTGATCTACAACGGCTACATCAAGGACGACATCACCAAGGCGCTGTCCATGATTGCGGCCGTGTTCGTCTTTGCCTTCATGGGCCTGGAACACTCAGTGGCCAACACGGTGCTGTTCACCGTGGTCGGTCTCAACCACGGCATTGACCTCCTGGCGGCTATGGCCAACGTGGGCGTGGCACTGCTGGGCAACTTTGTGGGCGGTGGGCTGATGATCGGCATCTACTACGCCTACGTCAACGACGACAGCCACTACCGCCCCAAGGCCTCTGAGCTCACCTGACCGTCCAGTACCCCACTGGGGCTCAGCGGCCCACCATGCCCATGTGGACCGCGTTGTAACGCGCTCCCTGCACACCGATTCGAGCAGCCAGCCTGTTGAGATCTGCGACCTCGTCTGCGCTGAGCGCAACGTGGGTTGCTCCCACGTTCTCCTGAATCCGTTGGACCCGAGTCGTGCCAATTTAGTGTGTTGGCCATTCGGTGCCGGTGGCGGTGAGGATCTCGCTGGCGGTGCCG
>NZ_JAAVUN010000034.1 GCF_012163155.1 Kocuria subflava | reverse complement strand
GGTCTCGCGTCCATACCGGGACCCACCCCCTGTTCTTACTAGGGGTGTTGCAACCACCACATGAACCCACACACCAGATGTCGTCCCAAACTGCGCAGAACTCGCTCCTGTCACCGCTCGTGCAGCCGCTCCGAGCCGGTAGTGCAGCGAGCCTCACACCCCTAGACTCTCAGCATGGTGACTAATTCAGGTTTCGAAACGAATCACGACTCCGCCGATGACTCCGGTCAGCCCGAGCCCATCGAGTTCACCTTCCCGGATCGTGTGGTGGAAACGGTCATGGAGCCTCCCCGCGGACGAGTCCTGGTCACCGGATCCACCGGTTACATCGGCGGCCGGTTGGTCCCCCGCCTGGTGGCGGCAGGTGCTGAGGTGCGCGTGGCAGTGCGCAATCCCAGCAAGCTGGATCCCGTGCCGTGGCGGGACGCCGTGGACGTGGTGGAAGCCGACCTCAGTGATCTGAGCCAGACCCTGGAGGCCTGCCGGGACATCCACACCCTGTACTTCCTGGTGCATGCCATGGGCAGCTCCGGGTCCTTTGAGGCCCAGGAGGAAGCCATGGCACACGTGGTGGCCCGGGCTGCCGCAGAAGCCGGGGTAAAACGCATCATCTACGTCTCCGGTCTGCACCCCCAGGGTGAGGATCTCTCCACCCACATGCGCTCACGCGTCAAGGTGGGCGATGTTCTTCTGGCTCACCCCGTGCCCGCGGTGGTTCTGCAGGCAGGAACCGTGATTGGTTCGGGCTCGGCGTCATTCGAGATGATCCGCCACCTGGGGGATCGCCTGCCCGTCATGCCGGCTCCGTCCTGGGTGAAGAACAAGATTGAGCCCATCGCCATCCGGGACGTTTTGTATTACCTGCTGCACGCCCTGGACCTCCCCGTGGACACCAACCGCTCGTTCGACATCGGCTCTCGGGACGTGATGACTTACGCCCAGGCCATGCAACGCTACGCGGAGGTTGCGGGGCGTCGTCGTCCCCTGGTTTTTGCCACCCCCATGCCTGCCCCCAGGCTCTCCGGGTTCTGGATCGGCATGGTGACCCCCATTCCCCTGGGGCTTGCCATGCCGCTGGTGCAGTCCTTGCGGCACGACGCCGTGGCCTCCGAACGGGACATTGACCAGTTCATCCCCCTCCCGCCCGGTGGCCTGACGGATTACCGGACTGCCTGCAAGTTGGCCCTGGAGCGGATTGAAGCCGATGATCTGGAGAACAACTGGGCCACCACCTACGACTTGATTTCCATGGAAGCGGCCTCCGACCCGCTCCCCTCGGACCCCGAGTGGGCCGGGCGCAGCGTCTACGTGGACGAGCGGGAGGCCACCGGGGAGGCCAAACCGGAGGACGTCTGGAAGGTCATCGAATCCATTGGCGGTGACAACGGGTGGTACTCGTGGAAACTCGGGTGGCTGGTTCGCGGCTGGATGGACAAGCTGGCCAACGGGCCCGGGCTCAACCGCGGACGCCTGAGCCGCACCCGCCTACGGGTGGGCGACCACGTGGACTGGTGGGTGGTGGAGAAGATCGAACCGGGCCACCTGTTGCGCCTGCGTGCCCAGATGTTGGCCCCTGGCAAGGCGTGGTTGGAGCTGAGAGTTGAGCCGGATGGACAAGGTTCCACCTACCACCAGCGCGCCATCTTCTTCCCGGACGGACTGCCCGGTCACGCTTACTGGTACGGAGTCCTCCCGTTCCACGCCTTCATCTTCCCCACCATGGCCAAGAACATCCTGGCCAAGGCACTGACCGAGCATCCTGATCAGCCTGCCGAGCCGCCACACGGGCTCAGAGCGAAACTGCGGAGCATTCTCCCCTGAACAGTTTTTAATCAGGCCCCTTATGAATAGGCTGGATGGAACAGGCATCCGTCGATTCGGATGCCACGACTTCCAATCTCTCGGTCCACAAGGAGGCTCCCATGAGCACAAACCAGGACGAACACAAGGAAACCACTGACCAGCTGGTCCTCCAGAACCCGGTCACCCGCTACGAATCCCTTGAAGCACCCAAGCAGCACCAGCCCGAACCCGGCCTGGACAAGGACCTGGAGCCCAAGACGGACCGCGGCCAGTACTCCTACCGTGGCACCGGCCGCCTGGAGGGCCGCAAGGCCCTGATCACCGGAGCCGATTCCGGGTTGGGCGCGGCAGTGGCCATTGCCTACGCACGGGAGGGGGCCGACGTCGCCCTGAACTACCTGCCCGCCGAGCAAGAGGATGCGGAATGGGTGCGTGACGCCGTGGCCGACACCGGCCGCAAGGTGGTGCTGCTGCCCGGTGACCTGGCTGAGCGTGAGGCCGCTGTGGAGTTGGTGGACCAGGCCGCTGAAGCGCTGGGTGGCTTGGACATCCTGGTGAACAACGCCGGGCGCCAGATCGCCATTGAGGACGGGCTGGAGGCCCTGACCGATGAGCAGCTGGAGGACGTTTACAACGTCAACGTGTTCAGCTTCTTCCGCGTGACGCGCGCGGCCCTGAAGTACCTGCCGGCAGGGTCCTCGATCATCAACTGCACCTCCATCCAGGCCTACAAGCCCTCCCCCACGTTGCTCGACTACGCCTCCACCAAGGCTGCCATCAACAACTTCAGCAAGGGTCTGGCCGAGCAATTGGCACCCAAGGGAATCCGCGTCAACGCCGTGGCACCGGGTCCGTTCTGGACTCCGCTGCAGGTCAGCGACGGTCAGCCCAAGGAGAAGCTGCCCAAGTTCGGTCAGGACGTGGGGCTCGGCCGCGCCGGGCAGCCTACGGAGATCGCCCCGGCATTCGTGTTCCTGGCCTCGGCAGAGTCCAGCTACGTCGTGGGCGAAACCCTGAACGTCAACGGCGGCATGCCCACCCCGTGACACCATCCCCGTGACCGCTGAGCGTCCGGGTGTGGCCGCTTCGCAAGCCTGGAAGCGGCCACACCCGGACGCTCGGTAGTTGGGACAGGCTCCGCCACAGGCACACTGACGACGACGCAGCGGGGACGGCCGTGCCTTAGAAATCCATGGAAGAGCTCTGGTCCACCACGGGCTGCAAGCGTCGAATGTGGATCCGGCGCGCCAAGCGGATCACCGGGCGGATCAGCATCATCACGGACCCAAGAATGAACAGCCACGTACCGTCCAGTTGCATGGTTGAGCTGAGAAAGAAGAAACTGCCCACCAGGAACAGCAGTCCAATGAAAATGTCGTTCGCGATCGACAGCACCTCGTAGCGTTGTTGAATCACCAGCTCCTCACGCCCGATGTGAAGAGTCATCACGTTGCCAGTGTTGTCAGACATGCCCCGTCCCTGAGATTGGTTGATGCCTCAGCCTATCGAGTGCATCTGGCCATCCAGCGGGGCTCAGTGCGCCGGAACCGTCTACAGAATCTGGTCCTGAATGAGCTCAGGGTCATAACGAACCAGAGCATCGTTCTCCAGCAGACGTTCCGTGCCGGTGATCAGGCCAGTCCTTTTGTCCCTGAAGTCACGCACCACAACATTGTGTCGGCGCACCTGTGATGCCCCTGATTCTGAGTCCCGCATCCGGTAGAAGTACCCCGATTCCTCCCTGACGTGATACTTCAACGGCAACGGTTGATCGGAACGCAGCTGGCCGCGCCGGTATTCGTCATCCACACGCACCCGGAACTGAAACGTCTGATCCGTGTCGTTACGGACCCTGTAATCCAGGAAATTCCAGACGATCGAAGTCCCCGTGCCAAAGGGGATCTGGCGTTTGAAGTCCGGGGAAAGGTCGAGCCCACTGTGGTGGTGATGTTCCGTGATGGTCAACGGGGAGTGCAACGTCATCCAATGCAACAGATTGGTGAACTGACACAACCCGCCACCCACCCCCTCAGCGGCATGGTCACCCTCCACCGTCAATCCCACCTGGTAACCCTTGGCAACGGTCGGTTCACGGTGGTGTCATAGCGTCGAAGCAACACTCCCGGTCGGCGGGGGTCTGATCGGTGGAGTGTGCGGATGGCGCGGGTGGGGTTGTCGTTCAGTGACAGGTCGGAGATCTCGACGGCCTCGAAAGCGGGCTGGTCGGTGCGGAGGATCGCCCGTCACCTGGGGCGTTGCCCGTCGGTGATCTTGCGGGAGCTTCACCGGAACTCGACGAAGACCCGCGGCTACCAGGCCGTGACCGCAGACGTCAGAGCGCAGCGTCGGCGGGCTCGCCCGCAGCAGCGGAAGGTCGCGGGGGATCCGGTGCTGCAGGCGAGGGTGGAGGCGGATCTGGCCGCGTCGTGGACGCCGAACGAGATAGCGGGCCGGTTGCGTCTGGAGGCGACAGACCCGACCGTTGAACGCATGGCGAACTCTCCTGACGCACGCGGCCGAACCGTCTCCGGTGAAGCTATCTACCAGTACATCTACGCAATCCCGAAGGGTGAGCTCGCCCGCAAGGGCATCTTCCTGCAGTCCAAGCGGACCAAGCGCCGACCACGTACGACCGGGCGGACGCGCGGTGGCCCAATCGTAGGTATGGTCCCGATCGCGGAGCGAGGTGAGGACGCCGCCCAGCGTCGGGTGCCGGGGCACTGGGAGGGTGACCTGATCATCGGGAAGAACGGCACCTCGTGCGCGGCGACGCTGGTGGAGCGGATGAGCGGGTTCACCGGGCTGCTGGCCCTGCCCTCGAAACACGCCGAGCCAACCGCTGACGCGGTCATCGAGTTTTTCAACGACCTGCCCGAGATGATGAAGGCATCGTTGGCGTGGGACCAGGGCAGCGAGATGGCCCAGCACGCGAAGGTCTCCCTGGCCACGGCGATGCCGGTCTACTTCGCCGATCCCCACTCGCCCTGGCAGAGGCCCAGCAACGAGAACACGAACCGGCTCTACCGGGAGTATCTGCCCAAGGGCACGGTGATCCCCGATCACCAGCCCTACCTCACCACCATCGCCGAGGAGATCAACAATCGACCCCGCCGCCGACTGGGCTATCTCACGCCCACCGAGGCATTCGCTCGACTGCTCGCCGGCGAGCCCCATGTTGCTTCGACGCCTTGACATCGCCCACCCACGTTGCGCCAGAAGGAGAAGCTCTGGCCGGGCCGGATCACCACGCCATCTACCAACGGTGCGGCAATGGCAAGTGACTTGGCCTTGCCTTCTTGGAGTTCCGGCTGAGTATTGCCAAGACGGCGTCTGATCAGGGAGTTGTGGGCGTAAATCTTCACCGGAAGATCCTGGCCCTGATGTTCTTTGGTGAACACAGCCCGTGAGACCCGGTCCTGAACATTGCGTTGAACTTGCTGCGGTACAAGCGAAATCTTGTAGGTCAGTGGTGAGATTTCTGAGAACAGTTTGCGCGCCACGACTTCCCCTGTGCCTTTGGATCGCGCCCCCTGAGACTGGGAGCGCCACGTGGTTCAGACGCTACGACTGCGTTCCCCAGCCCCCAAGTTTTCTTGCACACCGTGAGCAACCTGAGATGTATGACGGCGAATGTTACGCGGTCAGAGCCGTCGTGACGGCCGACGACGTCGCGGCAGGACCGCGTTCAAGACCACGCTCAGCGCTCCCAAACCTATGGCCATTGTCAACATCCACCACAGCGGAGCCTCACCGATCGGGCGAGAGTTTCCGTACTCAAAGATCAGTGCCATATCCGCGCTGAACACGATCACACCCAGTGCGCACAGGGCGATCACCAAACCGCGATTCATCCGTTCAATGGCGAATTCGTAGAACAACGCCCCCGCTGTCACGCCGTAACCACCCAGCACGGGCAACAGCAACAAGCCCCAGGTGCACGTCACGGTCATCTCTGCGCTGACCAAGAACATGACAAAGAACAACAAGGTGATCAGGCAGGCCGTCAGGGAGCCAACCACGAGCACATCCCGGACGCGGTCTTCGGTCCCCGTGGGGGACCTTCTGCCGCGGTCTGGATCAGCTGGATCTTGAGGGTTCACCCCATTCACCCTACGTGTGACCTGAGGTTTTGCGCAGGGAGGTCAACGAATCAGGATGGCAACCACCCGAAGCATGAGGGTCTCACTTAATGTGTACGTATGGCCCAGTTGCATGAACTCGTCACGCCGGATTCCATTTGCCTCAACGCCCGCGCGCGCAACTGGCGATCCGCGATTCGTGTGGCCGGCAAGCTTCTGATCAATGCCGGTGTGGGATCGCCCGCGTACACGGACGCCATGATGAAGAACGTGGATGAACACGGCCCGTACATTGTGATTGCACCAGGATTCGCTTTTGCCCACGCGCAAGCACCTGGGCTGGTTCAACGCACCGGCATGGCGTGGGTGCGGCTGAGAAAGCCAGTGAAGTTCGGCAATGAACTCAACGACCCCGTCACCTTGATTGCCGCACTCGCCTCAGCGGACAGCACCCAGCACATCCAGGCCATGCGCCAGTTGATCACCCTGGTGGACAACGATCAAACCCGGGCCCGTCTGCAGACTGCAGCTGACGTCCAGGATTTCATGGCCGTCCTGGGCCACTTGAACCGCCAGTGAGCACCCAGCCTGCATTGACCATCCAATCGGTGGTTGCCCAGGCAATCTCCAGTGACCCGGGCGTAGTCTCAAAACCATGAGCACCTCCACCGGTTTCAAGCGTTCCAGTCCCTGGTCGGACGGCTTGGGCAGAGCTGCCATGCGCGGACTTCAGTTTCTGATCCTGATTACCGTAATCGCGTTGTTGCTGTACGGATTGCTGGCCATCAAAGTGGTGGTGATGGCGCTTCTGATCGCGCTCATCCTGGCCTCCGCGGTCCGTCCGGTGGTGGCGTAGTTGGAGCGCCGCGGCTGGCCTGGTCTGGCATCAGCCGCGTTGGTGTTCTTGAGCTTGATTGTGCTGCTGAGTGCTGTGACCACAGGCGTGGTGTTGGGGATCCAGGACGGCTGGGACAACCTGATGTCCTCCGCGAGCTCCGGTTGGCAGCAACTGCAGGACATGCTCCACAACAGCCCCTGGCCGGTTCTGGTGGATCCAGAAACCATCAATTCCGCCTTGTCACAGCTGCAGGGTGCACTGACCAGCTCTCAAGCTGAGCAAAGTGCCCTGAGCGGCCTGTCCGTGGCCTCCGAGGTCTTGGCCGGTGCCGTTCTGATGTTGTTGACTCTGTTTTTCTTCATCAAGGACGGCCCGCAGATGTGGGCATTCGCTCTCAGTTGGGTCCAGGGCCCGTCCAGGGAGAAGATCCAGGCCTCCGGGCGCCAGACGGTGACCACACTGGGTGGCTACACACGCGGCATCGCCCTGATTGCGGTGATTGACGCCTTGCTGATCGGACTGGGCTTGTGGATCCTGCAGGTGCCATTGGTGGTGCCTCTGACGGTGGTCATTTTTGTCACCGCCTTCATCCCCACCATTGGTGCCCCCATAGCCGGTGCCCTGGCAGCGCTGGTGGCGGTGGTTCACCACATTGACGGCTACATCCTGCACCCCCTGATCATGGGCAAAACCCTGCATCTGCATGGCCCTGTTGTCCTGCTGGCCGTGGCGGCAGGCACGCTGCTGGGTGGCGTGGCCGGCGCGGTCCTGGCCGTGCCGCTGACGGCTGTGGCGTGGGCGATCATCGAGATCTGGACCGGTCGGGACGGCTCCACCGCCGTCAGTTCTGAGACCGCACCCACCGACGACGACGCCCTGCCCACCATCTCTGAACCCACCCCAGCCAACTAGGCAGGGAACTGACCACCACGGTCCACGTGAATTCTGCGGCGACAACGGCGGCTGTAGCCTTCGCCCATGGAGACCATTGACCTGGAACAACAACCGACTCTGGCCACTGAGCTGTGCGTGGCCCCTGGCGAACGGCTGCTCAGCGCCGTGACGGCACTCGGCCAGGATGACCTTGAGGCACCCAGCCACTTGCCCGGATGGACATGAGCCCACGTCCTCGCCCACTTGGCAGGTAACGCAGAAAGCCATGTCAGGCGGCTGGAAGGCGCCCTTCGCGGCGAAGACCTACCTCGGTATCCCGGCGGCCCGGACCAGCGCCGCTGAGGTATAGACGACGGAGTCAAGCTGGGAGCCACCGCACTGATAGACCATGTGGTCCGGTCCCAGGAGCATTTGAATGATGTTCTGCAAAAGTGCGTCCGCGCAGGATGGCCCCACCAGGAGTTCATGGCCCGTGACACCTACCCGGTCAGGGGCTGCCCTGCCCACCGGTTGCGGGAAATAGAGATGCACCACGCTGACCTTGGGATCGGGTACTCGCCACATGACTGGCCCGAGGCATACGTTGCCTGGGATCTGCAGAATCTCTTGGCAACGGTCACGCAGCGACTGACCAGCCAAGATGATGCCCGTTCGCTGCTGGCCTGGCTGGCCGGGCGCGGCGATGTGTCCTCCACATGGACCCTTGAGCCCTGGAGGTGACTTCCGCGGGTGACGGGGCTGCGCCGTCGTCGTGAATAGTCGTCGTGAATACCGGGTCCCCACCAAGGAACAGGCGCCAAGGACTCCCCCACCACTTGCGAACTCCGTAGGCTGTGTTCATGGCGACTTTGCATGAACTGGTGACCCCCGAATCCATCCGCCTGGACGTTCAGGCCGGTGACTGGCGTGAGGCAATGCAGGCCGCCGGTGACCTCCTGGTGACGGCCGGTATCAGCGACGATTCCTACACCGCCTCCATGATCAACAACGTGGAGGAGCACGGCCCGTACATCGTGATCACGCCCGGTCTGGCCTTTGCTCACGCCCGCGCCGACGACGACGTCCACCGAACCGGCATGGCATGGGTCCGCCTGGCCGAGCCGGTGAGGTTCGGACACGAATCCAACGACCCCGTGACCCTGGTGGCGGCGTTGGCCGCCATGAACAGTTCCTCCCACATCATGGCCACCCGCCAACTGGCAACACTGCTGGAAGATGACCAGAAGCGTGCAGCACTGGAATCGGCCACCACGCCGGAGGAATTCTTGGCTGCACTGGCGTGATAAACCAAGCAGGCCGCCACTCAATGTGTCGCGGCCTGCTCGATCATCAGCGGGTGGGGTCCAGCACCACCTTGATGCAGCCGTCCTGCTTGTTCATGAATGTCTCGTAGGCTTCAGCCGCATCGCTGAGCGGGATGCGGTGCGTGGCCAGGTCCTCCAGCCCCAGAACGTCTTGCTCCTGGAAGACGATCTCAGAGAGCTCACCGGTCCACTGGCGCACATGGCACTGGCCCATGGCAATGCGCAGACCCTTGTCAAAGATGTCCCGCACCGGCATGGGGTTGGCGTTGCCCGCATACACACCGGACACGGACACGGTCCCTGAACGGCGAACGCCCTGAATGGCGGTCAGCAAAGCATCCGTGCGGTCAATACCGGCTTTGTCCATCACGGGCTGACCCACGGCGTTGGGCAGCTTGCTGGCCAGCTTCACCACGCCTTCTGCCACCGGATTCCCGTGGGCTTCCATCCCAACGGCGTCCAAAGTGGAGTCCGCTCCGCGGCCGTCCGTGAGGTCAAAGATCGCATCCGCCACGGAATCAACCGTCCGCAGGTCAATCACTTCTGCACCCCAGGATCGAGCCAACTCCAGGCGTTCATCCACCAGGTCCACGGCAATGATCTTCTCCGCGTTGCCTTGGTACTTGGCAGACCGCAAGGCCAATTGCCCCACCGGGCCCAGACCGATCACGGCCAAGGACCCACCCTGGGGCACGTTGGCCCACTTCACGCCCTGCCAGGCGGTCGGCAGGATGTCCGAAAGGTAAAGGGCACGCTCGTCACTGAACCCTTCCGGAACTTTGACGGGGCCAAAGTCTGCGTGGGGCACACGCACGTACTCCGCCTGGCCACCGGGGACCTGGCCGTACATCTTGCTGAAGCCGAACAGGGAGGCACCGGCACCGTATTCCGTGTTCTGCGTGGTCTCGCACTGAGCAAAGAATCCGCGCTCACACATCCAGCAGTGACCACAGGAAACGTTGAAGGGCACCACCACGCGATCCCCCACGCTGAGGTTGGTGACTCCCGGACCAACCTGCTCCACGATTCCCATGAACTCATGGCCCAGCACGTCACCGGCATCCATGTACGGGCCAAACACGTTGTAGAGGTGCAGGTCAGATCCACAGATGGCCGTGGAGGTCACCTTGATGATGGCGTCGGTGGGTTGCTGCAGCTCCGGCTTGGGGATGTTGACCACTTCCACCTTACCGGGAGCCTGCCAAGTCAATGCACGCACGAAGACCTCCTAAGTAAAAAGTTCCCTTACTACTTTGGCACGGAGGTACGTGGTGGTCCAATCGGATCTGGACGGCCCCTGTCAGTCGATGACCGGCGCCAGCGTGACCCTGTCCATGGCCCCACTGCCAACAACGCTGGTCCACAACCGGCGCCGGGCATCGCCTCACGTGGTGATCTGGACTACATTGGCACCCATGGGACGGTTCAGCTTCCTGGAATGGCCGGTGGTGCGCCAGCTGCGCACATCGGACACCACCGCGCGCAGTTCAGCCACCGTTTCCGAGCACACCCGGCAGATCACCTCCCGCAATGCCACCGCAGACCACGTGGTCAGCAGCGTGTGCCCCTACTGCGCAGTGGGCTGCGGACAAAAGGTCTACGTCAAGGACAACAAGGTCATCCAGATCGAAGGCGATCCGGATTCTCCGATCTCCCGTGGCCGGTTGTGCCCCAAGGGTGCCGCCAGCGAGCAGCTGGTCAATGCACCAGGTCGGCAGTACCACGTGCTCTACCGCGCACCCAAGGCCAAGGACTGGCAGCGCCTTGAGTTGAGCAAAGCGATGGACATGGTGGCGGACCGGTTCATTGAGACGCGTCGTCGTACCTGGCAGGACGCCGATGACCAAGGTCGCAAACTCAACCGCACCATGGGCATCGCCTCCCTGGGCGGGGCCACCTTGGACAACGAAGAGAACTACCTGATCAAGAAGCTGTTCACGGCAGCAGGCGCCATCCAGATCGAGAACCAGGCGCGTATTTGACACTCCGCCACCGTTCCCAGTTTGGGAACTTCTTTTGGCCGCGGCGGCGCCACACAGTCGTTGCAGGACATGGCGAATGCGGACTGCATTGTCATCCAGGGTTCCAACATGGCAGAGTGCCACCCGGTCGGTTTTCAGTGGGTGGCTGAGGCGAAGGCCCGTGGGGCTCGTGTGATCCACGTTGATCCACGTTTCACCAGGACCACTGCCATTGCGGACAAGCACGTGCCCATCCGGGCCGGGTCCGACGTCGTGCTGCTGGGCGCCTTGATCAACTACGTGCTCAGCAATGAACTCTGGTTTGACGAGTATGTCCGCGCCTACACCAATGCCTCCTACCTGATTTCTGAGGACTTCCAGGACACCGAGGACCTGAACGGCCTGTTCTCCGGTTACGACCCTGAGAAGGGCGGGTACGACCTTTCCTCCTGGGGATACCAAACTCGTCCCCATGAGGGAGCCTCCGGCCAGAGCCCGGAGCACGGCGAAGAAGTCAGCGATCATGCGGAAGGTGAATCTCACGGAAGTGGCGGCCCGCCGGCAGCGGCGGAACCGTTGCGGGATGAATCTCTCCAGGACCCCAACACCGTGTTCCAGATCCTCAAGCGCCACTACCGGCGCTACACCCCGGAGATGGTGCGGGAAGCCTGTGGCATCTCGGAAGAGGACTTTGACTACCTGGCCCGCTCCATCACGGAGAACTCCGGCCGCGAGCGCACCACGTGCTTTGCCTATGCCGTGGGTTGGACCCAGCACACATTGGGAGCCCAGTTCATCCGCACAGCTGCGATTCTGCAGTTGCTGCTGGGCAACATGGGACGCCCTGGCGGCGGCATCATGGCGCTGCGCGGACACGCCAGCATCCAGGGCTCCACGGACATTCCAACCCTGTTCAACCTTTTGCCGGGCTACTTGCCCATGCCCAAGGTGGAGCTGCAGAGCTCCCAGGAGTACATCAACTCCATTGCCTCCAAGCAGCAGAAGGGTTTCTGGGCCAACGCGGACACCTACGCCGTCAGCCTTCTCAAGGCGTGGTGGGGGGATGCAGCTCAACCGGAGAATGATTGGGCTTATGACTACCTGCCCCGTCTGACCGGCCCCCACGGTACGTACCAGACCCTGACCGCCATGCTGCGGGATGAGGTTGAGGGCTACTTCATCCTGGGTCAGAACCCAGCTGTGGGATCTGCCAATGGGCGCATGCAGCGCATGGGCATGTCCCACCTGAAGTGGCTGGTGGTGCGTGACTTCAGCTTGATTGAATCCGCCACGTGGTGGAAGGACGGCCCGGAGATCGAATCCGGGGAGTTGCGCACTGAGGAGATCGACACCGAGGTGTTCTTCTTCCCCGCAGCCACCCATGTGGAGAAGTCCGGCAGCTTCACCCAGACGCAGCGTCTGCTGCAGTGGCGCCACCAAGCGGTGACGCCACCAGGCGAGGCCGAGAGTGAACTGAAGTTCTTCTATGAGTTCGGGCAAAAGATCCGCGAGCGGTTGGCCGATTCGGATGATCCGCGGGACCGCCCGCTCTTGGACCTCACCTGGGACTACCCGCTTCATGACGACGGCGATCCCGATGCTGAGTCCGTTCTGGCCGAAATCAACGGGCGCTTCCTCACAGGTCCTGATGCCGGCAAGCCGTTGTCCTCCTACGCGCAAATGAAAGGTGATGGCTCCACCGCGGGTGGCTGCTGGATCTACACCGGGGTGTACGCGGACAAGGTGAACCAGGCTGCGCGCAGGGTCCCCGGCAAGGACCAGGACGAGATCGCCGCCGAGTGGGGTTGGGCATGGCCTGCCAACCGCCGCATTCTCTACAACCGTGCCTCAGCGGACCCCCAGGGCAAGCCGTGGAGCGAGCGCAAGAAGCTGGTCTGGTGGGATGAAGAGGCCGGGCGCTGGACCGGCAAGGACATCCCTGACTTTTTGGTGGACCGCGCTCCCGGCACGGTGGCCCCCGAGGAGGCCGGCGGGGCCGCCGCTCTGGACGGGGATGATCCCTTCATCATGCAGGCCGATGGCAAGGGGTGGTTGTTTGCACCCAAGGGAATGGTGGATGGACCCCTGCCCACGCACTACGAGCCTCAGGAGTCCCCGGTCCGCAATCCGCTCTACGCCCAGCAACCCAATGCCACGCGTGAGCTGTTCCCCCGGTGGGACAACCTCAGCGCACCCAGTGAGGGTGAACCGGGGGCGGAGGTCTACCCGTTCATGTTCACCACCTACCGGCTGACGGAGCAGCACACGGCCGGTGGCATGAGTCGCTGGCTGCCGTATCTGGCGGAGCTGCAGCCGGAAATGTTCTGTGAGGTCTCACCTGAGCTGGCCGCCGAACGCGGGTTGGAACACAACGGCTGGGCCACGTTGGTCTCCCCACGTGCCGCCATTGAGGCCAAGGTGATGATCACTGAACGCATGCGCCCACTGCAGTCCGGTGGACGGACAGTGCATCAGATCGGTCTGCCGTACCACTGGGGTGTTGGCGGTGAGGCAGTGGTCAGTGGTGATGCCGCCAATGACCTCATGGGCATCACCCTGGATCCCAACGTGCACATTCAGGAGTCCAAGGTGGGGCTCTGTGACATCCAACCCGGCCGACGCCCCCGCGGCACCGAGCTGGTGGAATTGGTCAAGAAGTACCAGCAACGTGCCGGGCTGGACCTGGAGACCGGCAATGTTCGGGTCACGGATCCGCAGGCAGAAGTGGAGGAGAACCGATGAGCGCTGAGCCCAAGGACGGTAACCCGACTTCTGATGCCCACTACGATCACCCGCACTCACGCCGCGGGTTCTTCACGGACACCTCCATCTGCATCGGCTGCAAGGCCTGTGAAGTGGCCTGCAAGGAGTGGAACCGCAACCCCGCGGACGGCGACTACTCGATCCTGGGTTCCTCCTACGACAACACAGGAGCCCTGGGCGCGGACACCTGGCGGCACGTGGCGTTCATTGAACAGGACAGCCAACGGATCGAGCAGGCACGGGAATCCGGTCGGAAGCTGGTGAGCCTGGGAATGCCCCAGGTGGGCGCGCCCGCATCCGGTTCTTCCGTCGCCTCGGGCACGGGTTCCGCCGGTGGGGGTTGTGGGTCGGGAGGGTGCGGTTCGGCGTCGTCGTCGGATTCGGGCCCCACCCCGGAGTTCCGGTGGCTGATGTCCTCTGACGTGTGCAAACACTGCACCAACGCGGGCTGTCTGGACGTGTGCCCCACTGGCGCGCTTTTCCGCACCGAGTACGGGACCGTGGTGGTCCAGGACGACATCTGCAACGGCTGCGGCACCTGCGTGGCCGGCTGCCCGTTCGGCGTGATCGAACGGCGCGAGGACGGCCTGGTGGACACACCAGCCAGCCGGGAGATGCCGGACACCGTCCGCAAACCCCAGGACGGCGTGGCCCAGAAGTGCACGCTGTGCTACGACCGCCTCAAGGATGACGAAACCCCGGCCTGCGCCAAGACCTGCCCCACCACCTCCATCAAGTACGGGCAACGTGAGGACCTGTTGGCCACCGCCCAACAGCGAGTGGCTCAGTTGCACGAGCAGGGCATGACGGAGGCAAGGCTCTACGGTGCCAACCCCAACGACGGCGTGGGCGGCACCGGCTCCATCTTCCTGCTCCTGGATGAACCCGAGGTCTACGGACTGCCGCCGGACCCGCGCGTTCCCACCGCTGATCTGGCCCACACGTTCAAACGGGCTGGTGTGGCCATGGCGGGCATGGCACTGGCCACTGCCGCCGCATTCGTGGCGGGGGGCCGCCGGTGAGCGTTTCCGAGTTCGACAACTACCGGCCACCGGAGGGACGACGTCGCCGGGGGCGCCGTTCGGCCGGACGGCCCGGGGGTCCTGGCAGCTGGTTCCGGCGCGGCAACGACGGCGCCCGGGAGATTCCCGTGGTGCCCGATGCCCAGGTGGAGCCGTACACCAGCTATTACGGACGGCCCGTGGTCAAGGCCCCTCCGTGGAAGAAGGAGATTGCCACCTATCTGTTCCTGGGTGGCGTGGCCGGAGGCTCTGCCTTGTTGGCACTGGGGGCCCAGCTGACGGATCGGCCCATATTGCGGCGCAATGCCCGGCTGGCCGCCATGCTCGGCTCCGCCGTGGGCAGCACCGCGTTGATTGCAGATCTTGGCCGTCCCGAACGCTTCCTGCACATGCTGCGCACCATCAAGCCCACCTCCCCCATGAGTCTGGGTTCGTGGGTGTTGGTCACCTTCAGCACCTGTGCTGGTGTGGCGGCAGTTTCCGAGGTGGACCGATGGACCGGTTCGCGGTTGCCCCTGGGGCCGTTGCGTTGCGTGCTGCGTGCTGTGGAGCCTTGGTCCGGGGTGGGTGCGGGACTGTTCGGAGCGCCCTTGGCCGGGTACACGGCCGTGCTGCTGTCCGACACCGCCATGCCCACGTGGAACGCCGCCCGGGAGGATCTGCCGTTCGTTTTTGTCAGTTCAGCGTCCCTGGCCTCTGGTGGGTTGGCCATGATCACCACCCCGGTGGATGAGGCCCTGCCCGCCCGTCTGTTGGCGCTGGCCGGCGTGGCGGGGGACGTGGTGGCTCAGAAGGTGATGGAGTCTCGCATGGACCCGGTGGCGGCTGAACCGCTGCATCAGGGAACACCCGGTGTGCTTTTGAAGTGGACCGAACGGCTGCTGCTGGTGGGTGGCTTGGGAACCCTGGTGGGTGGTGGCAACCGTGCCGTGGCAGCAGTGTCCGGGGTGGCGTTGCTGGGGGCATCTGCCTGCACACGGTTCGGCGTCTTCTACGCAGGTCTGAACTCAGCGCGGGATCCGCGCTACACGATCGAACCGCAGCGCCGTCGTCTGGAAGCCCGCCGTGCGGCCGGCCAAACGGGCGACTCCATCACCACCGTGGGCTGAACGTTCCTCTCCCCTTTCCCCGCCGAGTACAGAATACGGACCAAACTCGCGGTCAATTCACTCCCTTCTGTGCGACCAAGGTTGCCGACTAAAAGCAAATCCACTGCACTTCTTGCCTCTTGGAGCCATCAGACATACGATTCAGCATGTCAGAGCGGTACAGCCCCGGCACAGAGTCTAGATTTCACCCAAATTCTGCGCCGCCACGGGAAGGGAAGTGTCATGGTCACTCTTCGCACCACAAGATGGATCGCCATTGCATCTGCAACCTTGCTGCTAATTTCGCTGCTAACCTTGGCTACACCAACCCGAGCTGCGCCGACACCTGCGGCCAGCTCAGCCAATGAAATGAGCAGCGAGCTTACCAAGTCTAATGCAGTAACCTACCAGGGAGTAACCATTACCTGGACGGCATCGGACTTCTCGGACGCCACCTTCACCGAAACACCAACGGTGCCGGACACTCCAGGAACATCTGAAAATGTAACAACCGGGCAAGCCTCTATTATTGCATATAAACAGGCGAAGTTCCGTCTTTCTATTATTCAGGACGGCGGGATAGCTATGGCTTCGGTCAATGGCTGCACTTTTTCGCCAGACCGGTGGGGACGAGCTAACTTCAACGGCGTATGCAACGCCCACGATATTTGCTACGGCAACAGGCAAGGTATTTCACGATACACGTGCGATGTCCGCTTCCTAGTCGGCCTCCAGAGCGTCTGCACCAGCGCATACCCGAATCGCAACCAAGCAGCCACTCGAACCGCGTGCTATGGCGTAGCTCAGGGTTATTACCAAGCGGTTCGGAACTTTGGTTACTTTAACTACAAGGGGAATGGTTCTCGATGGTGACTAAAATTTCATACTTGAAGGATGAGAAATGATCCGCGCCGGCTGGGTAATTACCTTTATCGGATCGGCTATTATTGGAGTGGGTGTTATCTCATTTCTATATAGCCTCTGGTTTCAACCCTACGGTGGAGCCAATATAGGCAGTCCCTTCGTGGTTGCAGCTGGGCTGATCGTTCTAGTTATCGGACTCGTACTGCTCCTGGTGGGATATCAAGACAGAAAGCTACATCGAGTTTCGCAAGTCGTACCTGAGTCCGGTCAGGCCTCTCATCAACAGGAATCAACTCAGTGAATGCCCCGACCCTCCCCCGCCGAGTAGGCCTTTCGATCGCCCCTGAGTGGGGCGGTTTCAGGGGGTGAGTGCAACACCGGATTGATTGGTGGTGTTGTTGTTCATGGGTGCTGCTGTGGTGGCGTTGGCCAGGCGGGTTCGGGTGTTGGAAGAAGCTTTGGAGGGTGTCCCGGTTGAGGTGCTAGCAGCCAGAGAAGGAGTCCGGGCCCGCTCAGTCCGGCGGTGGATAGAGAACGCGGGTCT
>NZ_JAAVUN010000033.1 GCF_012163155.1 Kocuria subflava | reverse complement strand
TGCTGAGGTCCTCACGCAGTTGCTGAACACCGACCACAAAACCGGTGTTGCAACCACCACATGAATCCACCGCATCAAAAACCGGCCAAAAGCGTGTTGCCCACGGTGTGGTTCACGCCCAATCCATCCCACCTGAGGAGTCCCCATGCCCAAGATCTCCACGTGCCTGTGGTTCGGCAGCAACGGCGTGGAAGCCGCCGAGTACTACACATCCCTGTTCGATGACTCAGAAATCACGCAGATCATGGTTGATCCCGGCGGCAATCCCCACACCACGGAGGGCGAGGACCTGGTGGTGCATTTCCGTCTGCAGGATCAGGAGTTCCAGATCATCAACGGCGGGCCCATGTTCCAGTTGGATGAGGCCGTCTCCATCGTCCTGGAGTGCGAAACCCAGGAGGAGGCCGACCGTTACTACACGGAACTGGCACGGGAGGGCTCGGAACAGCCCTGCGGCTGGGTCCGGGACAAGTTCGGGCTGAGCTGGCAGATCGTCCCGGCCGAGGTGAACAGGCTCTACATGCACCCGGACCGCGCCGTCGCCCGCCGTGCCGTGGAAGCCATGCTGACCATGACCCGGTTGGATTCGGTGGCCATGCGCAAGGCCGCCCTGGGTCAGTGAGCCGCTCCCCCGTCCTGAACTCGCCTTTGGCCGGTTTCCGTGCTCGGGGACCGGCCAAAAGCGGGTTCTGAATGCGTGGGGGTCTCAGCTGTTGCGCAGCACCGCGTCTGCCAGGCGTACGTAGCCCAAGTGGCTGAAGGCCTGCGGGAAGTTTCCCGCGAGCCGGTTGTGTTCGGGTGAGAACTCCTCGGCCAGCAGGCCAAGATCGCTGGAGCAGCTGTCCAGGCGGTCCAGCACGGTGTTGGCATCATCCAGACGCCCGGTGTTGGCGTACTGCTCCCCCAGCCAGGTGAGACAGATCAGGAACGGGTACTCATCCCCTTCCAGTCCGTCCATGCCGGAGGCGGTGCGGTAACGGTGCAGGAACCCGTGACCATCCAACAGGTCCTTCTCGATCCGCTCCGTGGTGCCGATCATCTTGGGATCATCCGCTGCCACGAACCCGGTGTGGGGCAGTTGCAGAAGGGAGGCGTCCACCTCCTTATACCCGGGGCCGGGTCCATAGGTCTGAACAAATGAGTTCAGCTTCGGGTTCCAGCCCTCCCGATGAATCTCATCGTGCAGGGCCTTGCGCAGGCGCTGCCACTGCTGAATTTCCTCATCAGAGGCCTGCACACAGGAGCCTGGCCCAGCCGCCTCCACCGCCCGCAGCCCCTCGTCGAACGCAGCCCACATCATCACCCGTCCGTGCGTGAAGTAGGCGGCATCGCCCCGCATTTCCCAGATGCCGTGGTCCTTGCGGTCAAAGTTCTCCGCGCAGAATGCCAGCAGGTGCTTCTGCAGGTTCCAGGACCACTGGTCCTCCTCCCGTCCTGCATCACGCAATGCAGCCAGGGCCAGCATGACCTCTCCCACCACATCGGCCTGGTACTGGTCCACAGCACCGTTGCCCACGCGCACGGGCCGGGAATCCTCGTACCCCGCCAGGTGGTCGAGTTCGGTTTCGGGCAGGTCCCGGCGGCCGTCGATCCCGTACATGATCTGCACCCGCCACGGATCCCCCGCCACGGCTCGCAGCAGCCAGTCACGCCACAGCTTGGCGCCGTCCGTGAAACCGTGCTCCACCAGGGCCTCGATGGTCAGGGAGGCATCCCGCAGCCACGTGTACCGGTAGTCCCAGTTGCGTGACCCTCCAAAATCCTCGGGCAGGGAAGCCGTGGGTGCTGCCACGATTCCACCGGTGCTCTGGTGGGTCAGGGCCCGCAGCACCAGCAGGGAGCGTTCCACCATGGCGGAGCGCTCACCGTCCACCTGCACCCGGTCAGACCACGAGGTCCAGAAGTCCATGGTCTCCGCTATGGCCGATTCAACGTCCGCCACCTCCGGGATGGGTTTCCAGGACTTGGTCCAGGCCAGGGACCACGTGGCGGTGTCCTCCGACTCAGCACTGAGCTGCATGGTGTGCCCCATCCGGGAACTGCGCTCACCACCATGCGGGACCTCATGGGAGTGGAACCCGCCGTTGGCATCCTCCCGGACGCTGAGCAGCGGACCGCGCAGCACCAACATTTCCGGCCCGGCCACAGAGACCAGACCGTGGCCGCCCTCCGGCAGTTCGGTTTTGCGGGTCCAGGCTCCACTGCGCCCGAAATCAGGCCGGATCCGCAGATCGTGTTCAATCTGCACCTCACCCTCCGTGCACGTCACCTGGCGAATCACGTTCGCCTCACGGTCACCTGCCGGCAACAGGTCCACGACGACGGCCTTCCCGGTCGGCGACTCCCAGTAGGTTTCCAACACAAAGGAGCCACCGCGGTATCGACGTCGTACCACCGTGCCGTCGGTCACGGACAGGCGCCAGCGGCCGTCGTCGGGGTTGCCCAGGATGGCGGAGAACACTGCCGGGGAGTCGAAGTCGGGGAAGCACAGCCAGTCGATGCTGCCCTCCCGTGAGACCAGCGGGCCGGTGTGCAGATCGGAAAGCAGCGCGTAGTCCTCCAGCGGCACGGAGCTTGCGGAGCGCTGGGGGCTGTTGTCCTGGGAATCCATGAACCGGTCTTTCTGCACTTGGAACGCATCACGGGCAATTGATCAGTAGCCTACTGTTCATGGGAACTTCCACGCCTCAGGCGAACAGCGGCCACAACAACCAGCCCACCACTTTGGTGATTGTGGGAGCCAGTGGGGATCTGACGGATCGTCTCCTGCTGCCGGCCGTGGGCCAGGTGTTGGCACTTGAGCCGCAGCGGCAGCTGACGGTGATCGGCAACGCCCGCCATGAACCGGATGATTGGGCGGGCACGGTGCGTGCGGCCTTTGAGTCGGTGTCGGCCACCGGGCCGGCGGTGGAGGCCACCATTGCCTCCACCCGCTACGTGGTGGGTGACACCACGGATGCCCAGGAGCTCACTGAGCTGTTGGGTGCCACTGAAGGCCGCGTGATCCTCTACTACGCCCTGCCACCGGCCGTGACGGAAAAGGCCCTGGAGACCTTGGCCCAGGTTGAGCAGCACGATGACCTGTGGATCGCCCTGGAAAAACCGATCGGCACCGATCAGGAGTCGGCATGGCGGTTGAATCAGGCAGTGGCCAAGATTGTTCCGGAGCAGCGGATTTTCCGGGTGGACCACTTCCTGGGCATGCCCGCGGTGCTGGATCTGGTGGGGCTGCGCCTGACCAACCGGATCCTGGAACCACTGCTGAACCGGGACCAGGTGGAAAGCATTGAGATTGTTTTTGACGAAACCCTGGGCCTTGAAGGCCGGGCCACGTTCTACGAAGGCACCGGTGCCATCCGGGACATGATCCAGTCCCACCTTCTGCAGGTCATGGGCGTTCTGATGATGAATCCGCCGGCTGCCCTGGACGACGACGAAATCCCCACCCTGGTGGCCTCCGTCCTGCGCCACACCCGGCTGGTTGGATCCCCCGCCCAGGCCACGGTGGCCGGTCGTTACACCGCAGGGGATGTGGACGGAAAGCACCTGCCTGACTACGTGGCCGAGGAGGACGTGGACCCGGACGGACGGACCGAGACCTTTGGCCAGATCACCGTTGAGGTGGACACGTGGCGCTGGAACGGTGTGCCCGTGACGTTGCGCTCCGGCAAGGCGATCGCCAATCCGCGCCAGGAGATCGTGGTGCGCTTCAAGCCCGCGCCGCATGACTACGACCACTACGGCCAGTGCACCGGCAACACCTTGCGCATGGGATTCGAGGACGCCCAGATCTGCCTGGATATCAACGCCGGTGGGCCGTTCGACGCCCGCGGGCTCACGCGCCTGCAGCTCAGTTCCTCCACCGGCCCGCAGCCGCTGGGCGCCTACGGCAACGTGGTCCGGTGGCTTCTGGACGGCAACCCGGCCTTCTCCGTGTTGGGGGAAGCCGCTGAGCAGGGGTGGCGGATCGTGCAGCCGGCTGTGGACGCCATCGCCGATGGCACCGTTGACCTGCAGGACTACCGGGCCGGTTCCTCCGGGCCCGCCTGAGCACTGTGCACAGCAGCTGACAGCGGGCCCCGGACACGGATTCTGGGGCCCGCTGTCAGCAAGGTCATGTTCCGGCGGCCGCAGTTCAGGCAGCCGCTGAGTGCGCACCATTGCTGTGTGCCGCACTGACCCGGAACTCCAGACGCCCCCGGATGGCCAGGTAGTGCGCGCGCTCCGTGGCCTCCCACTGGTGCCAGTCCGCAAGATCCCACTCCCCGGTGGCCTGCACACGCACGCCCGGTTCCAGATCGCGGGTCCAGCCGGGGTGCCCGTGCAGCACGATCTCCTCCCGGAACTGCCCAGCACCTGTTCGCTCCAGTTCCACAGCGGCGGCGTGCTCACCCAGAACCTCGACGACGACGCCCATCACCTGGGACGAATCCCCTGCGGACAACGGCGCCAACACCCGTGCGGACAGCGTGTTTGTGTGGTGACGGCCGGCGGTGGCCGAGGATGCGGCCTTGGCCGCGTGGACGGAGCGGGTCAGAGCAGTCATGGTCTCTCCTGAAGCGATCAGGCACCCCTGATGCGAGGTGCCGCGGTGTGGCTGAGGAATCGACTGCCCTGGTGCGGCCGATCCGATGTCAACACCAGGCAGTCTGCGCGGCCATGATGAGCCCTTCATGAAACCGGGCTCGGGGTTCTCAGAAAACAACCCCGGCAGGTCCCGGTAATGAACTTGGCGCAACCTGCATGCCGGGACTCACCGGTTTCGGATGCTGCGTTCCAACCCCGTGGCTGCCAGCACCCCGCACGTGATCCAGATGGCGGCAGCAGGGCCCAGGGGTGCTGCCACCACACCTGCAACCAAGGGCATTCCCACCTGGCCCACACGGTTGCTCATCAGCCGCACCGCCAGCGCCGATCCGCGCCAACTGTCCGGGACGGCAGTGGTGATCATGGACATGGTCAAGGGTTGACCCAATCCCAGGAAAAATCCGCCCACTGCCAGGAAGACGCCAGCCAGCCATTCGAGTTCGATCACCAGAGGTGGCACCGCAAGGGTCACCGCGGAAATCAGCAGGCTCGCCTTCAACAAGTTCCTGCGCTGGAACCTGCGGGACAACCACGGCAGCACCACACGGGACAGGATGGATCCGGCGCCGCGGATGGCCAGCAGCACCCCGATCACCACGGGGGCCACCCCGGCTTCCTCGCCAACCACGGGCAGGAACGCCGTGATGATGTCGATCATGGCCAGCAGCCCCAGGGAGGCCAGCATGTACGGGACCACACCGTCCGTCCTCAAGATCTTGCCCACGGAGGCACGCGGGGCGCCGTCGTCAATCCGGACCGGGCGCAACGTGGAGCTGCCGGGTTTCAGGAGAACGGGGAGCAGGGCTGTGGCGGCCAGTGCAGCACCCACCCAGAGCGCCATTTCAATCCGGCCCATGCTCTCCGTGGAGCCCGTGACCGAGGCTGTGCCCAGGACCAGACCACCCAGCAGCGGACCGGCCATCTGCCCCAGCGAAAAGGACGCGGTGAACCATCCGAAGCCCGCATCCAGTTGATCATTGGAGGCGGTACGCGCAATGGTGGTCTGCCCCGCCACGGTGAAGCTCAGATGACCTATGCCCAGCAGCGCGCTGGAAACCGCAACCACCGCCACATGGGGTGCCAAGGCCAACCCGGCACCACCCAGAGTCAGCGCGGCCACGCCGGCCACCAACATCAGACGCAAGGAATTCATGCGGTCTGAGATCCGCCCCAGCCACAACGCTGGGAACAACGGCAGCAGCGCGTACAGGGCGGTGACCACACCGATGGTCACAGGTCCCGCGCCCAAGGCCATGAGTTTGTAACTGGTGACCGGGCGCAACAGATTCAGACCACCCTGAGTCAACGCACCGGCCGCGCACAGCAGCCACAACCAGGTCAGGGAACGGGCACCACTCACGCCTTCAGAGACCGGCGATCTGTGTACCGGCCTGCTGCATCAGCTGCGCATCCGTGGCCTCAAAGATCCTGACGAAGTTTTGGGCATAATCCCCCAGGTCCTCATCCACACAACCCACCACGGCAACCACCTGCACGTCCGGCTTGATGCGTTCCACCCGCTTCAGGACGGCGTCAATGATCTTGCCCTCCCCGGTCTGGGAGTCCAGTTTGCCCTCCCCCACCACCACGACGTCTGCCTGCTCGAGCTCACGGTCAAAGCCGACGAAGTCCAGGACGTGCTCCGCCCCGGAGACCAATTCAGCGTCAAACCGAGCCCACATCCCGCCGGAGAAACCACCGGCGGCCCCGGTCCGGGCAACACCGATGGGGCTCTTGGGCAACTCAGCCGCCTGATCGTGGAGGCGTTGCGTGATGCGCTCCACCGTGGCCGGGTCCGCGCCCTTCTGCGGGCTGAACACCACGCCTGCCCGCTCAAAGGGAGTGGTCACATCGGTCAGCACCGTCACCGGCACTCCGTTGAGACCACCGGCCTCCTCAATGGCTGTGATGGCCCCGGAGGCGCCGTCGCTGGTGGCGGAACCACCCGCGGAGACCAAGATCCGACGCGCCCCGCGCTTGACGGCCTCCACCATCACTTGACCGGTGCCGTAGGTGCCTGCGGTGAACGCATCCCGAGTGCCATCGTGCTCAACGGTGATGCCGCTGGCCTGAGCCAATTCCACGATCCCCGTGCCCTCGGAGGTCACGGCAAAACTCGCCTGGACCGGAGAACCCCACGGGTTGTTGACCGTGACCGTGTGCATCTGGGCCCCCGTGGTGGAGGCCAAGGCCGTCAGGGTTCCCTCCCCGCCGTCGGCAATGGGCAACTCCACCGCATCGGCACCGGCCTCCCGCACACCGCGAGCAATGGCTTCTGCCACCTCAACGGCGGTGTACGTGCCTTTGAAACTGTCCGGGGCGATCAAGACCTTCATGGGTGCTCCTTGCTCTAGCAGGCACCGTCAAAAGTACAGGAGGCACACGTCACGTCACCAAGACGCAGTGTTGCTCCCCACGGCGCGGCCATCCCGTAAAGTGACTGCGCATGTGAGCTGAGTCATACAATGCTGTGTGGCCACCCGAGCCCTTGAAGGACTTCACCCTTGAGCACCACACCCTCCGCCCGGAATGAGCCTGCCGCCACCGCGCAGGTCCCGGCAGAAACCGCGCCCAAGAAGCGCCGCCCGCTGTTGATGACCGCTTGGGCGATTTGCGCCGTCGCAATTGTGGGCGTGGCCACCGCGTTCTCCATCCAGGCCGCTGACGAGGGCGAGGACATCCGAGCCAACATGACCTTCATTGCCCCCGCAGGCCCCGGTGGTGGTTGGGACACCTTCATGCGGGAAATGCAGCAGGCGGACACCACCAACAACCTGGTGGGCAACGTTCAGGTGGTCAACGTGCCGGGTGCTGCTGGGACCATCGGGCTGGGTCGGCTCTCCACCATGGAAGGCAATGCCTCCACCATCATGGTCACCGGTACGGGTCTGGTGGCCGGCGTGGAGCAGCTGGACGCACCGGTTTCTCACGACGACGTCACGCCGATCGCCCGGGTGGTGGAGGAGTACGACGTCGTGGTGGTGCCGGCCGATTCGCCCTACAACACCCTGGATGACTTGGTGGCCGACTGGCAGGAGGACCCCAGGTCCATCGTGTGGACCGGTGGCGGATCCTTTGACCAACTGGTGGTCTCCGAATTCGCCATTGCAGCGGATGTGGATCCGGCTCAGATCGCCTACCTGCCCAACTCAGGCGGTGGTGAGGCCACCCAGTCCCTGATCACGGGCACTGCTCAGGCGGCCACCTCCGGTTACCGGGACGTCTCTGACCAGATCGACGCCGGGCGCCTCAAGGCCTTGGGCGTTGCCGCACCGGAACCCATGGAAGGTGTGGAGGAGATCCCCACGCTGATCGACCAGGGTTACGACGTTGACCTGGCCAACTGGCGTGCCGTGGTGGCCCCTCCTGGGATCACCGATGAAGAACGTGAAGAGTTGACCCAGTTGGTTCGCGAAACCATCGAAACCCCGGAGTGGCAGGACGCCGTGGACCGTAACTCGTGGGCCGAGGCCTACATGGATGGGCCTGAGTTCGACCAGTTCCTCAAGGACGAACGCGACCGAATTGCCGGGCTCTACCAAGAAATGGGCATGTGATCGCTGCGTGAGCGCGTGAGGCGGTGGACGGTGAAGATGGCCACCGCCAGCACCAGGACCACGCCTGCGGTGATCAGGGGGTTGGCCATCCAGGCATAGACCACAGCCATGCCCACGGTGCCGTAGATGCACCCCCAGATGAAGGTTCCCACCAGCATGGCGGGAATCCACCGGGTCAACGGCATCCGGGTCAGGGCCGTGGTCAGAATGACTGCGGTCTGGAACCCCACGGTCAGGAAGCACGCCGGAACGGCCAGCACACCCCACCGGTTCACAAATCCTGCAGCACGCGTGTAGACCGGGGATTCAATGATGCTGCGCACCACGCGGATGCTCTTCCGTGAGCCTTCCGCTGCAGCACGGCCCAGGCCGAAGACGATGGAAGTTCGCACAATGCCCACCATCCAGAAGAACAGCACCGCCCACACCAGGGGCAGGGATTCGATCCAGGCAAGCACCCCACAACCCTAGTGCTTTCCGCCGAACGGGTTGGTGACACCGTGTGTGCGCTCCCACCAACTTGCGTACGGTGGAATGCAGTCAGGTGCTGGTTTGGTTGCACCGACGACGACCGGGAGGTGACGATGTGCAACGCAACAGCTGGTGGGTTCGATTCACGGCGGCCTTGATGGTGGCCCTTCTGGCGGGGCTGACCTCCGGTGCCATGCGCGCCCCGGCCTGGTCCATGCTGATTGTGGTCAGCATCGTGTTCATCCTGATGTTGGTGGTGCCAGCGGCCCAGGACCGCGAGCGAGAGCGCGACTGACCCCATCCCCTCACCGGCCGAGACCTCCGAAAAGACCCAAATCTCAGCCCAGTGAGGGACTTTTCGGAGGTCTCGGCTCGATGTGGGAGTGGTGTCAGAGCGGCTGCTGCAACTGGAAGGTTTCCCCTTCCGGGCCCAGCACGGTGGTGATCCGGCCGAACTCGGTGTCATCCGGGCCGTCAGTGACCTGGCCGCCAGTTGCCTCAATGGTCTCCACGGCCTGGGCCGAGTCCTGGACCATGAAGTAAGGACGCCAGTAGGAGCGGTCATCGTCAAAGAACATGGTGGCGTCACACAGACCCGCGGTGGCTTTCTCACCGGCACCGTTGGTCACGTACTTGAAGCCATCGCTCCCACCTTCCGGTCCCATCCACGCGATCTCCCAGTTGAACACGTCACGGTAGAAGGCGAGGTCGGCCTCGAAATCTGAGCTCAGGGCTTCGAACCATGCAGAGGTCCCCGGTTGCAACGGCAGCTCAATTCCGGCGAACTCGACCGCTTGCCACAACCCCACCTTGGCCCCGGACGGTGTGGTGATCATGGCCATGTGACCGCTGCCCGGAACCCGCATGGGCCCCATGAGCAGCTGCCCGCCGGCGGTCTGGACGGCCGCCACCGTTCGCTCGATGTCATCCGTAGCCAGGTAGATGCTCCAACGCCCCTGGCCCGTGGTCACCGGGTTGCCCTGCCCATCCATGTCCAGCGCCAGGCCACCCACGGGAACTCCATCCTTGGTGATGATGGAGTAGTTGCCGTAGTCCTCACCCTGGTCGGCGAATTCCCAGCCGAAAAGTGCGCCGTAGAACTTCTTGGCTGACTCCACATCCTGCACCGTGAGGTCCAGCCAGGTGGGTGCACCCGTGGGACGGGGTTGTGCTGCCATGGTTGCTGCTCCTTTGCCGCGCGGAAACCAGATGCCATGAGCTTAGGACCCCACCGCCTCCCACGCCGCCGAGACCTCCGAAAAGACCCAAATCTCAGCCCAGTGAGGGACTTTTCGGAGGTCTCGGCGGTGTTTTCAGCGCAGTTGCTCGCGCAGCACGTTCTTCCGGATCTTGCCCGAGGCTGTGCGCGGCAGTTCTTCCACCACCGTGAGCGTTTTGGGCACCTTGTAGCGGGCCAGTTGCCCCTCCAGGAACGCCTCCACATCGGATGCCTCCAGGTGTTGCGCGCCATCCCTTAGGACCACCACCGCGTGGGGAACTTCTCCCCACTTGTCATGCGGGACCCCCACCACGGCCACCGACTGGATGGCAGGCATCCGCAGCATGGCCGCCTCAACTTCTGCCGGGTACACGTTCTCCCCGCCAGAAATGATCATGTCCTTGATCCGGTCAGAGATGTAGAGGAACCCATCCGCATCCGTGTAACCCATGTCTCCGGTCCGGAACCAGGTCTTCTCCCAGGAACCGGCGGCATCCGGGCGGTTCCAGTAGCTGCTGATCACGTTGGGACCGGAGACCAGGATCTCTCCCGGCTCACCGCTGGGCGCTGCCTCCCCCATGGGATCCACAATGCGGAAGTCGGTCCAGAACTGGGAGATCCCGAGGACCCGGCCTTCTCCCGTGAACGGTCCGGCGGCAAGGTGGTGACTCCGGGGGAGGTTTCAGTCATGCCGTAACAGTTGGTGAACCTCAATCCACGCTGCTCATAGGCCTCGATCACCCGCAGCGGCACCGCCGAGCCCCCGCAGGTCATTTTGGAGACCGTGGAGATGTCCGTGGTCTCCCAGGCCGGATCCTCTGTGAGCAGTTGGTAGGTGGTGGGCACTCCGGCCAACCACGTGATTCCGTGCTTCTCAATCAATTCCAGGGCCCTGCTGGGGATGAACTTGGGTTCCACCACCAATGTGGCCCCCTTCAGCAGCACCGGCAGCATGCACATTCCCAGTGAGGCCACGTGGAACATGGGCGAGATCTGCAGGGACACGTCCGTGGAGGCCACATCAAAGTCCACCAGCACGTTGAATGCGTTCCACGTCAGGTTGGCGTGGGTCAGGCAGGCACCCTTGGGTTCGCCCGTGGTGCCGGAGGTGTAGAGGATGACCGCCAGGTCCTCCTGGGCCACGTCTCGGTCCTGATCCCAGGCTTGAGCATCAGCAATCTGGTCCTGGAGCCCCGGCGCCCCCTCCTGACTCTCCCCCAGTGACCACCGCGGCAGGTCAGCGCCCAGATTCCCGACGGCGGCGGCAGCCAGCTGCGTCAACCCGGAGTCATGCAACAAGATCTTGGCCCCGGAATCCTCCAGCTGGTAGGCGATCTCCCCGGGTGCCAACCGCGTGTTGAGGGGGACGAACACAGCCCCCAGCAGTTCCGTGCCGAACAGCGCGGTGACGAACTCCGCGCTGTTCTACCCCAGCAGCGCCACCCGGTCACCCTGCTCAATCCCGGCGCGATCCAAGGCGGTGGCGATCCGCGCGGACCGGTCACGCAATTGCGCGTAGGTCAGCGTGCGGTCCCCGTCCACCAATGCGGTTTTGGGTCCCGAGCGTTGGAATCTGCGCTCCAACCAGGATCCGATGCCAACGTTGCGCACAAGCCCTCCTTGCCACTGCAAGCCGACAGGAGCTGTGGGAACACAGGCCACCCCATGAGCCTTGGATCGTCGGCAACTGCGGTTAATTGTTGAACTTTTCAACTATTGGCAGATCCTAACGACGTGACGTAGGGCACGTAAAGACCTCACGCAAGGTCAGCACATGTCACCCGGAGGCGAGCTTGCGCAGCAGCATCTGCAAGGTGGCGCGTTCGGGATCCGTCAGATTCGACTGCACGCGTGCAGCCGCCTGCCCGGCCTGCAACTCGGCCTGCCCAAGAACCTCACGCCCACGATCTGTGGGAACAATGATCTTGGACCTGCGATCCCTGGGATCCGGCTCACGCTCCACCAGACCCAACTTCTCCAGATGGTCCACCACCGCCACCACCTGACTGGGATCCAGCACCAGGAAATCACTGAGTTCGCGCTGCGTGGGTGCCTGCGGTTCGCAGGCCAGGGACAGCACGGAATAGTGCCTCACCTTGAGGTCCAACTGCCGCAGGTACCCGTTGGTCAGGGCCGAACCCAAGGATCCAAAACGGTTCATGAGGAACATGGGGTCCTGTACCAGGCGGGCGTCCGCAAACAGCGTGTTCCCGGTCATCAACTGCAGTTCCGGGGGCGTGGGGTGTTCCCAGTCCTGCTCCACTGCCTGCGTCATGCGCGCTCCCACTTCCGCCACCCTGATTCACCTGCTGCACCTTCTGCCCCCATTGTCTCCCACACTCACGTTGCACAATCGTTGACAATTTCAACGGTTTGGTTTCTGATGAACAGTGAGACCACCGGTCAGCATCCACAGGCCCACCGTTCCCGCAGCAAGGCGGGATGCGGACCGCGCAACGTTGCAAAGGAGCACACCATGACCCACTCCGCCACGCCCCTGAGCGGCAAGGTGGCTGTTGTCACCGGATCGGGCCAGGGCCTCGGCCTGGCTTACGCCCAGGAGCTCGCCCGCCGCGGGGCCGCCGTCGTGATCAACGACGTCGATCAGGCCACTGCCGATGCCGCCGTCGCCTCAATCGTGGAGGCCGGGGAGGCGCGCGAGCGCCGTCGTCGCTGCCGTGGGGAGCACCGAGACGGCGGAGGCCCTGGTCAAGGGGGCCGTGGAGGCTTTCGGTGGGCTGGACATCCTGGTGAACAACGCCGGGATCCTTCGGGACAAGTCGCTGCTGAAGATGACCGACGAGGACTTCGACCTGGTCATCCAGGTCCACCTGCGCGGCACGTTCACGTGCGTCCGTGAGGCATACCGCTACTTCAAGGAGAACGGCGTGGCGGGCCGCATCATCACGATCGGCTCACCGACCGGCCAGTACGGCAACTTCGGGCAGACCAACTACGCCGCCGCAAAGGCCGGAATCGTGGGCATGGTGCGCACCTGGGCACTAGAGATGAAGAAGGCCGGCGTCACGGTCAACGCGGTGATTCCCGTTGCGGCCACCGCCATGACCAAGACCATCCCGTTCTTCCGCCACGACCTCGGCTTCGGCACCGCCGACGACGTTGCCGGCCTGATCACCTTCCTGGCCTCCGACGCCGCCGCAGACATCACGGGCCAGGCCATCGGTGCCGGCGGTGACCGCCTGCAGCTGTTCACCCACCCGACCCCCGTGGTGACCGAGTACAAGGAAGGCGGCTGGAGCTACGACGACCTGGCCGCCGACTTCCACCAGATGACCCAGGGCAACCTGCAGAAGTGCGGCGAAGTCATGCCGCAGCTGCCCGAAGAGCTCCAGCCGAAGCAGGGCTGATCCACCATGTCCCAGGCAGACAACAGCTACGAATTCGGCATCGACCTGGACAAGATCGATGCGATCGACATGCACGTGCACATCGAGTGCTCGGAGCACGGACACCTGTCCCTGCCCCAGCCGCTGGTGGACGCGTCCTCCAAGTACTTCAAGACGGAGGACCGGTCGCCGTCGTTGGACACGATCGCGGAACGCTACCGCGAGTGGAACATGGCTGCCGTGGTGTTCACGGTGGATGCGACCACCGCGCTCAAGCACGAGCCCAACTCGATCGAGGAGATCGCCACGGGCGCGGCGCGCAACAACGACGTCCTGATCCCGTTCGGGTCCGTGGACCCGCTGCAGGGTGCCGCCGCCGTGGAGCGTGCGAAGGTCCTGGTGGAGAAGTTCGGCGTGCGGGGCTTCAAGTTCCACCCGTCCCTGCAGAGCTTCGACCCGTCCGACCAGCAGTTCTACCCGCTGTACGAGGCGATTCAGGCCCTCGGCGTGCCCGCCCTGTTCCACACGGGCCAGAACGGAATGGGCGCAGGACTGCCCGGCGGATACGGCATCAAGTTGGGCTACTCCAACCCGTTGCTGCTGGATGCCGTGGCCGCTGACTTCCCGCAGGTGCAGGTGATCATGGCTCATCCGTCAGTTCCGTGGCAGGAGGAGGCGAACTCCATTGCCACCCACAAGTCCAACGTGTGGATCGATCTTTCCGGGTGGTCCCCCAAGTACTTCCCGGAATCCCTGGTCCATGCCGCCAACCGCATGTTCCCTGACCGCGTGTTGTTCGGCACGGACTACCCGCTGATCACGCCGCAGAAGTGGTTGGGCGCTTTTCAGGACGCCCCGTTCAAGGACGAGGTCCGGCCCAAGATCCTCAAGCAGAATGCCGCGCGTTTGTTCGGGCTCACTCCTGCGCGTTCCAACGCCACGGAGGGCAACCATGAGTGAGCTCTACCCGGACAGTGATCCGTACGGTGTGGCCAATGCCCTGACCTCTGCTGAGCGTGCACCGTTGCTGAGGCTTCGGGGAGTGCTGGAGGCCCGGGTCAAACCCGTGCTGGCTGAGCACTGGGAAGCAGGCACGTTTCCCCCGGACGTGGTTGCCCCGCTGCAGGAACTGCGCCTCATGCACCCCCCGGAACTGGCCGACCAGACCCCCAGCGCCCTCTACAACGGATTCCGGATTTTTGAGCTGGCCAGGTGCGATGCCTCGATCGCCACGTTCTACACGGCCCAAGCGGGACTGTTCCGTACGGCTTGCCGCGTGGGTGGGTCCGCCGAGCAGTTCGCTGAATGGGACCCCAAGATCCAGTCCTTTGAGATGACCGGGGTGTTCTGCCTGACCGAACCCGAACACGGTTCGGACATCGCCGGCGGTTTGGCCACCTCCGCCAGACACGAGGGAGATCAGTGGGTGATCGACGGCGCCAAACGGTGGATCGGCGGTGCCCTGACGGCCGAGATCCTGTGCATCTTTGCCCGGGACGAGGCGGACTCCCAGGTCAAGGCTTTCCTGGTCCCCCGCGAAGCTGACGGGGTCACCCTGGAGAAGATCCACGGCAAAACCGCCCTGCGCATCATGCAAAACGCACACATCACCCTCTCCGGGGTACGGGTGCCGGAATCAGCACGGCTGCAGAACTGCAACTCCTTCAAGGACGTGGCGGCCATGCTGCGCCAGATGCGCTCCGACGTGGCATGGATTGCTGCCGGGATCCAGGCCGGCGCCTACGAGGCAGCGCTGCGCTAGACCCGCGAGCGCCACCAGTTCGGCCGCCCCACGGCCAGTTTCCAGCTGGTACAGGAGAAGTTGGCGCGGATGCTGGGCAATGTGACGGCGTCGTTGTCCACGGTCTCCCAACTGGCCACCCAACAGGAGGCGGGGGTGTACCGGGACGAGGACTCCGCGCTGGCCAAGATGTGGGTGTGCACGCAGATGCGCGAAACCGTTGCCCTGGCGCGGGAAGTGGTGGGAGGCAACGGGATCACCCTGGCCACCGACGTCGCCCGATTCCACGCCGATGCCGAAGCCGTCTACTCCTACGAAGGCACCCACGAAATCAACGCCCTGGTGGTCGGCCGCGCCATCACGGGCAACTCAGCTTTTGTGTGAGCCCGGCCTGAACACTTCCACGTTGAAAGGAACCATCTGATGACTGAGAACACCGCACAGACCGTTGTGAACTTTGAGCAGGTCAAGGACCTGGTGGGCAAGAACCTGGGGTACAGCGCCTGGCGTGAGATCACCCAGGAGCAGGTCAACCTGTTTGCCGATGCCACCGATGACCACCAGTACATCCACGTGGACCCCGAGCGCGCCGCCGACGGTCCCTTTGGCGGGACCATCGCCCACGGCTTCCTCACCCTGTCCCTGCTGATCCCCATGTGGGGCGAGCTGCTGGATGTGACCGGGGTGTCCACCAAGGTCAACTACGGCCTGGACAAGTGCCGCTTCACCTCTCCCGTGCCGGTGGGTTCGCGCGTGCGCCTGACCGTGACCATCACGGACGTGCAGGAGGTCAAGGGCAACGCCCTGCACCTGGTGGCTGACGGCACCATCGAGATCGAAGGCCAGGACCGCCCCGCCGTGGTGGCCACGTTCCTGAACCGTTTCTATGCGTAAGGTGCGGCGGCCCGGGTGGGTGCTGCGGTTTTGACAGGGATATGACCGCAGAACATGCAGGTTCTGTGGTCATATCCCTGTCAAACGTCAGCCTCAGCACGCACCAGCGAGTGATACTGCTGCCGTGAACCACGCCGAGATCCTGGAGCACCGCGCGGCAGCTCATATCCGAGCCCGAAACCGCCCCGTAGGTGCAGCCGTGGGACGAGTGACCGACGACCATCTTGCAGCCAGTCCTGTGCGCCTCTACCAGGCCGACTCGACCACACCGTCAGCCGCCAAAGTTGTGTTTCTCCACGGCGGCTACTTTGTTCTGGGCAACGTGGATCTGCAGGACTCCGTGTGCCGTCAGATCGCCCATGACCTTGATCTGGATGTGGTGTCCGTGGACTACCCGTTGGCTCCGGAGCACGATGCGGAGACGACTGTGGCTACCGTCGTGAACGTGTGCCGGGATCTTCTCCCCTCACGTGGACCGTTGATTATCTGGGGTGACTCTGCCGGTGGTGCAGTGGCGGTCCTGACGGCAGTGGCCCTGCTGCAGGAAGGGGCCCGGGCGCCGTCGTTGGTGCTGACCAATCCCAACCTGGACCTCTCTCTGCAGCTCTACGACGACGACGCCCCGAGTGGACCGGGCAAAGCCCTCCTGGAGGCGGGGATTGCGGCGTGGGCCAACGGATGTGTTGAGACGGTGAACGCGCTGGCGCTGGATGTGTCAGGGCTCGACGCCGTTGTGGTCTCTGTGGGCGCTGAGGACGCTCTGGTGGAGGAGGCCCGTGCCTTCACCGCTCGCGGCACTCCCAACTGGACGCTCCTGGTCCACCCAAAGGTTGGACACGGTTTTGCGAGCGGGCAGAGCCTGGGTGATGTGGCTGCAATGGAACGCACCATCCGAACGCTGCGACAGTTTCGGCATGGATAAGTACCCAGAACTTGAACGACTGGGTACTTACCGTGCCGAAATTGCCCGTCCGAGTTGCTCAGTGCTCGTAGGTGGTGAGGTCGATGTCCTTGGACTCCTTGGTCAGCAGGATGGCCAGGCCGGAGATGCAGGTCAGAGCGATCAGGTAGGTGACCACGGCGCCGATGCGGCCGTCGCCGCCGTAGATGGCCGCCAGGATGGTGGGGGTGAAGCCGGCACCCAGCAGTGTGGCCATCTGGCACCCCACGGAGGCCCCGGTGTAGCGGGCCGCGGTGCCGAACTGTTCGGAGATGAACGCCGCCAGCGGGCCGTAGATGGTGGAGTGGCACAGCAGCGCCACGGCGAAGCCCACAAAAATCAGGAAGGTGTCCGCGGTGCGCATGAGCGCGAACAGCGGGTACACAAAGGCGATGAACGCCACCATGCCCAGCAGCATCAGGGGACGGCGGCCCACCCGGTCGGAAATCTTGCCCGCCAGGATGACCATGCCGATCGAAAGCACGGACGCGCACGCAAACGCGTAGAGCACCGGCTGGCGTTCGGCACCGTGGGCCACCGCATAAGCCACGGTGAAGGTGGCCAGCAGGGTCTGCAGGGCAAAGCCGGCGGCACCACCGAACATGACCAACAGCAGGTTCTTGGGTCGCTTGACCACGCTCAACAGAGGGATGTCCCAGGGCTTGTCCTTGGCGGCATCACGTTCGACGGCGGCCTCAAAGATCGGGGATTCGCTGATCTTCAGACGAATGACCAGACCAATCACCAGCAGCAGGGCTGAGACCAGGAACGGGACACGCCAGCCCCAGCTGAAGAACTGCTCCTCCGGCAGAGAGGCGGCCAGGAAAATGCAAAAGTTCTCAACGCGGCACCAGACGGCGCACCGGCGTTGACGAACGACGCCGCAAACCCGCGGTCCTTGGGTGAGGCATGCTCCAGGGCCATCAGGGCAGCACCGCCCCACTCACCACCAATGGCAATGCCCTGCAGCAGACGCAGCGTGAGCAGGATGAAGGCCCCACCAATACCGATCATGGATGCGCTGGGGATTAGGGGGCCTTCACAGCTGAGTGTGGGTAGCGGTTCTCCGCCAGGGGCGATGACCGCCTGCAGCGAGCAGAGCCC
>NZ_JAAVUN010000032.1 GCF_012163155.1 Kocuria subflava | reverse complement strand
TTCCCGGTCAGACGGGCATCCCGTCTTTAGTTACGGCCCAGCACCGACGCACTCATCGGTGGATCAAGGCTTAGGGTGCGGCGATTTCCGCACACCACGGTTGTGCGCACCGTCACCTCAACCATTTCCCCGGACCGTGCAGTGGGCACGGGGATCATGCGGGTCTCCTTCTGCATCAGATCGGGCAGGTGGTGCACAGAACGGTTCCAGCTGCCATCCAGGTCCTGGCGTGCAACTTCCACCGTCACATCGGTCAGTTCGGAATGGTCATACCCGTTGCCGATCATCACCCGGCCGGTGGCAACACTGCCTGCAGTCTCAAGCCAGAGAGGATCGATCACGGCAGCGTACTCAACCATTCCCGGTGTGGGGGTGCCGTCTGCAAAGCACAGGCCATCCAGCACAAAGTTGCCATCATGGACCGCTTCACCGAAATCGCCGCCATAGGCCACTCGGTGGCTACCATCCGGTGTGGTGATGTGGATGCCGTGGTCCTTGAACTCCTACACGAATCCCCCACACGCACGCGGAAACTCACGATAAATGCGCTCGTAGTCATCCAAGCCACCGGGCCCATTGCCCATGGCATGCGCGTATTCACACAGCACCAGTGGCTGATGTGCCACGGTCTGCACCGTGTCCGGGCTGAAGGCCGGGTGAGGTTGCCCGGATGCAAGTTTGCGCCACTCCGTGGGGGTCGCATACATCCGGGAATGCACGTCCGTGTACTCCGCCTGGAAATCGCCTTCGTAGTGGATGGGCAGCCTTGAGTGCTGACGTAACCACTGGGCTGCCATCCTGAGGTTTGCGCCTGTGTTCGACTCATTGCCCAGTGAAAGCATGACGACGCAGGGATGATTCTTGTCCCGGTGCCACATTCGAGCCGTGCGATCCAGGATGGCCTGCTGCCACTGGGGGTCATTGGAAGGGTTCTCCCTCCACCCCTGGCGGACGAATCCATGTGTTTCCACATCACCTTCCAACACCACCCACAACCCCATGCGATCTGCCAGATCCATGGCATGTGATGCCGGTGGGCTGTGGCTGGTCCGGACCGCGTTGATGTGGTGCCCCAGCATGGTGATGTAATCCGCCACGGTGTCCTGTTCCGTCACAGCGCGACCTCGCGTTGGATGGAATTCGTGCCTGTTGACCCCACGGAACCGGAGCGCATGGCCGTTGGTGCATAGCACTCCGTCGTCGCCAATGGTCACGTCCGTGAAACCCACTGTGAATTGAGCAGAGCACCCCATGTTCGATCGAATACAAACTTGGTACAGGTTGGGCTCCTCCGGGGACCACGGGCGCGCCCCGTCAACGGGCACCACCACCCGATGCTGGTCCTCCACCACGCCCGCCACCAGCGGCTGAGGGGAGACATCTGCGTCAAGTGGGTACACCTCAAAGGTCACGGGGTAAGCGCAGGAGTCTGCCGTCACCTCAGCGCGGCGCTCCGCTGTGCCCGCAACTGGATCCCAGTGTCCACGAAACTCAGCATCATCAACCTCCCCGCGGCGTTGAGCCAGGAGTGTCACGGAGCGGAAGATACCGGGCAACCTACCACTGGTCCTGATCTTCCAAGTAGGACCCGGCGCTGAACTGATGGACCAGAACCACCAGGTCATTGGCACCCTCCAGCACGGAATCCGTGACATCGAACTCGTGGATGAGGCGGGATCCCATGGCCTGCCCAACCCACTGACCGTTGACCCACACCCGGTAGGAGGATTCAACGCCCTCAAACCGCAGCACAATGCGGTTGCCGTGACCACCAGTCAGGCCCCCGACATTCACGGTGGTCGAGTACCAGGAGGTTGGATTGGCTTGCGGGGCCTGTGGCGGAGTCAGCTCAAACGGGTAGGTGGTGTTGGTGTAGGCGGGCCGGCCCGGCACTTCCGGGTCCTTGATCTTTGCCAATCCCCAGTGGGCCGGCACAGGCACGGAATCCGCAAGTGCCGGCAGCGGGTCTGGTCAGGAGCAGAAGTCCAGGGCCGACTGAACTGTGGGGAACGCTTGGAAGGCCCAGTCACCGTCCAGAGTCATGTGGGGTGCATCGGTCTGGAACATGGCCCGCGGGGGCAGTGCTCCCATCGAACCGTTGGGTCTGTTGAACCACCAATGATCAGGTTCTTCTCGGGTCGGCTTGCCACCCGTGTGTGTCCCCGCCATGACCGTCCTCAGTTTCGATTCACGGGGTTCGTGCAATTCCGATCAACTTGTGCCATTTTCGCACATCCTGGCCCGCCATCCGGTAGTCTCGTCCATGTGGCCCAGCCCACATCCATCTTTCCAACGGATCGTCCGGCACGTACCTGCCGGGAAAGAAAGTGAGACATCACCATGGCTACCGTCACCTATGACCGAGTGACCTGTCAGTACCCCGGGGCGGAGAGCCCCTCCGTGTCCAACTTGGATCTGGAGATCGCAGACGGCGAGTTCCTGGTTCTGGTGGGCCCCTCCGGCTGCGGAAAATCCACCACTCTGCGCATGCTCGCAGGACTTGAGGACGTCACCCAGGGCGCCATCCGGATCGGCGAGCGCGATGTCACGGACGTCGATCCCCGTGACCGCGACATCGCCATGGTTTTCCAGAACTACGCGCTCTACCCCCACATGACCGTGGCGGAGAACATGGGCTTCGCCTTAAGAATCGCAAAGGTTCCGGCCGCGGAGCGCCGTCGTCAGGTTGAGGAGGCTGCCAAGATCCTGGACCTGACCGAATACCTGGACCGCAAGCCCAAGGCACTCTCCGGCGGTCAGCGGCAGCGTGTGGCCATGGGCCGCGCGATTGTGCGCTCGCCGCAGGTGTTCTTGATGGATGAGCCGCTGTCCAATCTGGATGCCAAGCTGCGTGTGCAAACCCGTACCCAGATCGCGTCCTTGACTCGCAAGTTGGGGGTCACCACCGTGTACGTGACTCACGATCAGACCGAGGCCATGACCATGGGGGATCGTGTGGCTGTGCTCAAGGACGGTCTGCTCATGCAGGTGGACACGCCTGCGGAACTCTACGACCGCCCCGCCAACGAATTCGTGGCCGGGTTCATCGGTTCCCCGGCCATGAACCTCTTCCGCTCCACCCCGGACAACGACGGCGTTCTCCAGCTGGGCTCCACCAAGATCCACCTGACCCCGGAGCAGCGCTCCGCCATCACAGGTTCTGAGGTGACCATCGGCATCCGACCTGAAGACCTCAAGGTTGGCGCTGAAGGCGAAGGTCTGCCGATCAGCGTGGACGTGGTGGAGGAACTGGGCGCGGATGCCTACCTGTATGGCTCCCTGGCGCCAGTGACCATGGCCAACCAGATCGTGACCACCCACTCGTCAGCCGCTGAGGCCGAGGGGTCCGACGAGGAAGCCGCTTCCGCCAACACCATCGTGGTGCGCACCGCCGGCCGGAGCCGTGTCCAGTCCGGTCAAACCGTGTGGGCCTCCCCCGCACAGGACCGGATTCACCTGTTCGACACCACTTCAGGAGCACGTCTGCCAGATCGCGGGTGAGTCATCAGGACCAAGTAAGCACTCTTATCAGAACGACCACGAGCCACACGGCTCGTGGTCGTTCGCCGTGTCGGCTCTCCACACCGCCCACGAGGACGGCGCCTGTCCTCACGTTGTTCATCCCTTTGGCGGTGGGTGGCCCATCTGATCGGCCAGGCCCTTGGGAGTTGATGACTTGCCTTGCGGCCACGGTTGGGAACGCACCCCTGCCTGTTGGACCCGCAGACGTGCAGCGTTGGAGGCACCGGTGCACTCACCACCGGCACCAGCCGCACAGAATGCACCGGTGTGGCTGCCACCATCTGACAGGAGGCCGTCATGTCCAGTTCTGCAACCCGCTGCCTGACCACACGAATCGCCACCCTGCTGGGAGCAGGCGCCATTGTTGCCGCAGGGTTTGCGGGTACCGTCGTCCCGGCCCATGCCGATCAGGGGGCAATGATCATGCCCACCTCTGGCAAGATCACCGGCACCACCAACGGTTATTGCACCTCAGGTTCCGCCCACGGAGGTTTTGACATTGCCGCCCCCAGCGGAACCACCATTCGTGCCGCCGCCGACGGCCAAGTCACCTTCGCCGGCTGGGGCGTGAAAACCGCGTACTCCAACCCTGGATACCAGGTGAAGTTGTCCCACGCCGGTGGTTGGGCCACGGACTATCGCCACATGAAGTCCACGCCCAGCGTCAAGGCGGGACAGACCGTCAAGAAGGGCCAGATCATCGGCTACGTGGGAAGCACCGGAAACTCGACCGGGCCGCACCTGCACCTGAGCATCACCCGCAATGGTGCGACCGTGCGGGATGCATCCCTGGTGGACGACTTCAAGTGCGGCACCACGGTCGCCCAGAGCCGGGAAATCAGTTACAGCTTCCCCGGTCTGCCCAAGACCGCAGCCCCCGTGACCGGTGTCTATCCCACGCTTCAACAGGGAGCCAGTGGGCCCGCGGTGACCAATCTGCAGAACCTGCTCAATGCCCGGGGCTACTCCGTGACCGTTGATGGATCCTTCGGTCCCCAGACCAACACTGCGGTGCGCAAGTTCCAAGGTGCCATTGGGGCAACTGTGGACGGCCAGGTGGGCCCCAAGACCTGGGGTGCACTGGAGGCCCGTGCCGCAGGGGCAACAACCTTGAAGCAGGGCTCCACGGGCAATGACGTCCGTGCGCTCCAACGGTCCCTCAACGCCACCATGAACGCCAACCTGGCGGTGGACGGCAACTTTGGAGCAGCGACGCACACGGCCGTGATCAATTACCAGAAGAGCCGCGGCCTCACCGCGGACGGAGTGGTTGGACCGCAAACCTGGACCGCACTCAAGGGCGCACGCTGAGCGTTCAGGTCTCTGACCACCCGAGCCTGATGGGGCGGCCCGACTGCGCGCGGAACGCCCCATCAGCCAAACGGATGAGGCGGAGCAAACCCAACGGGTGATCTCAGCGGCCTCCTGCGGCCCTAACGTCACAGCATTGCCAGCGCACGGCGACGAAGGTCGCACAACCAGAGATTGGTCAGGAGGGGTGGAGCATGGGTGCGCAACACTTGGCAGCCCGGTCCAAGGACGTGTTCCATCGCGGATACCTCATGGCCGCAACCCGTGCCCTCACCGGCATTCGCACGTGGTGCCCCGCGTTCCGCATGCCGCGGGTGACCAATTGGGCACGGGGCGTCGTCGTCCTGACCATCGCCGTCATGACGGCGGTGACGCTGGCAGCACTGCTGGCTGGGCTGATCTACTGGGCGGGTTTTCCAGATCGCTACACAGGTACCACGCAGGTGGTCCTGGCTGCATTGGCCATCGGGAACGTCTTGGGTGCCGCTGGCCGGTTCCGCAGACACCGCAGGACCGGTTGCCGCGACGCTCAGATCCTGACCCACGCGGGCTGGGACACGGGCCAGGTGTTCGTGTCCCGGGAAGTACTTCCGGCGGTTGCGTCCGCGGGCCTGACAGTTGCGGCCGGGGCCCTCGTTGTTGTGACCGGGTTCTGGTTGGGGGCATCCCCTGCACGGTTGATCCTGACTTACGGAGTGCTCACGGCGGTGGTGGCCGTGACAACTGCGGTGCAGGTGATGTGTTCCTGGCACAGTGTGGCCTCCGCGCACGCCGCAACCGATGGACGCATGCTGTGACGCTCCTGGAGGTTGACCAACTCAGTTTCACCTGGCCCGCTGGCGGTGCTGTGCTCCAGGACGTCACCTTCGGTGTGGGTCCAAGTGAATGCCTGCACCTGACCGGGGACAGCGGCAGCGGCAAATCCACGCTGCTGGGCCTGGTGGCAGGTAGTCACCGACCCGCACGTGGAGCTGTCACCCTGGATGGGCACCCGGCCAATTCGCCTGACGCCCGCACTCTGCGCTGGTACATGACTTCCGCACCAGCCATTTACCCCCTGTTGACGGTGCGGGAGCAGCTGCATTTCTACGCGGCCGCCCACCACGTGGACCAGACCGCCTCCCTGACACTGCTGCACCACGTACTGCAGGCTCACGTGGAAGATCTGCTGTGCCGAGATCTGACCAGTGAACAAGCGCAGATCGTCTGGTTCACGGCTGCCTTGAGCTGCCACGGGGCTGGGCTCTTGGTCCTGGATGAGCCGTTCACTGCGGTCGGCGTGCAACCGGCACGGCGCATGGTGGCTGCACTGCAGCAGCACCTGGATGGTGGCGGCACTGTGCTTCTGAGCAGCCGCACTCACGGTGATCTTCTGCACCCGTCAGAGAACTGGCGGACGTTGGCCCCACCGTGGAACGAATCGCCGTCGCTCACACCTTGACAATGCCCTCGCGCAGCGCCATCACAGCGATCTGCAGGCGGTCATGGACTTCCAACTTGTGCAGCACATTGGACAGATGGGTCTTGACGGTGGCTTCGGACATCGCCAGGGATTTGGCGATCTCTCGGTTGCTCTTGCCCTCGCACAGAGCCTCCACAACATCCAGCTCACGGGCGGAAAGCAGCGCTGCCTTTCGCTGCACCTCCTGGTCTGCCGCGCGCCGGGGGGCCTCCTGCTTCAGCGTGTGGATGAGGGTGCACGCCACTGCAGAGGACACCACGGAACCCCCCGCATGCACGGTGTGAATGGCAGCAAGAACTTCCTCCGGCTCAGCGTCCTTGAGGAGGTAACCATTGGCACCGGCTCGCAACACGGGAACCACGTACTCGTCCGATTGAAACGCGGTCAGAGCCAGGATCTGCACCTGAGGGAACTCAGCGGCAATGTGCTCGGTGGCCACCACACCATCCATCACCGGCATCTGAAGGTCCATGAGCACAACATCGGGGCGCAGCGCTCGGACTTGCTGCACAGCTGCTTCACCGTTCATGGCCTCCCCCACCACCTTGAGGCGGGAGTCACTGTTCACGTAGGCACGCAAAGCCGTGAGCATCAACCGTTGGTCGTCCACCAGCAGCACCGAAATCTGTTGCCCCGAGGGCTCCACTCGGGATTCCTCGGCGTGAGCGTGGCTGGTGGATGGTCTCCGCGCTGATTCCATGCATTGAGAGTATCCATACGTCCTTGGTGTGGTCACGTGAAAGCTCAAGGCAAGTCGATCTTGGATCACCCTCCGTCAGAAGGATGAGCGGCCACCGCCAACCGGGCGATGCACGCCCGCCACTTTGACGGCCACAGTGGTGCACATCACATCAGTTGCAGTTGACCTGCACGCCAGAAGGGCAAGGACATGACTTTCCAGAACACCACCGCAGCCGCACAGACCGCTCGTCCGGACACCTTCGCAACTACGGGGCGTCGTCGTGCTGGGCGTCGCCTCACCCAGTGCGTTGCAGCCGCCGCCATCGCCGTTGCCGCACTGGCCCCCGCCCCTGCCATGGCTTTCACTTCAAACGCACCGGCCACACAGGTACCTTTGAGTGTGACCCAACCCACAACCCAGGTGGGATCGCCCAACCTGGGCGCAGGTCAGATCCCGGTCACGACCGCCAAGAACTTCGGGCGATGTGGTGGGTGGTACTTCTGGTGCTGAGGTGAGCCAGCCGCAGGCTTACTTCACCGGCACCATGTCTAAGGTGGTGGCGGATGGAGTTGGACGCTGCAAGTCGAGTCCGAAAGAACCCACCACGTCCTTTGCCTGGGCCTCTGCAATCCGTTCGGCGCTTACTGGAGCTCAAAGGGCAAAAACCGCACATCGTGCTGGTGTGGGCGGGCTTGGCCATTGCCGTGGCTTCTGTCGTCAGCGACGCTTTGACGCTCGTTGGGGAAGACCAGCAGGACCTGGCCACTATCGATTTCATCAGGGTTGGGGCATCGGTTGCCAGCAGCACTTACCTGTGCTTGGTCTTGCTTCGCCCCCAGGTGGCGCCCCTTTTCCTTGTGCTCTCGTGGTTTCCGATCCTGTTCGACCCTGCTCCCGGCGGACTGATCCCCTTTGTGTACCTGGGCCTGGCGTTCGCTGCGTTCACATCACGGGGTCGCACCATCGCAGTGAGCCTGGGCGTGACCCTGATCTGGGCGGCCATTTGGGTTCCATGGACTTCCAACTTGCCCAATGAGGCTTTGTGGGGCTACCTGCCGGTCACCGTTGCTTTTGTCGTACCCGGCATTGCCGTGCAGATGCTCACCGAGCAGGTGGTCTCCGAAAGACGACGACGCGAGGGTGCTGAGACTGCCACCGCGTTGGCCCGCGTCCAAGAACGCAAGAACTTGGCCCGGGAACTGCACGACATCGTGGCGCACGAACTCACCATCATCGCCATGCAAGCACGCGCAGGCGGTATGAGCCGCGACTTGGACGACGCACATCAGTCCCTGCAAGTGATCGGCGATTCCGCCCGTTCGGGCCTGGAGGAGATGCGCCGGTTGATCGCCGTGATGCGTGCCGATGGTGCCGCCCGCGCCCCAAGCGATCCCAACGACGCCGCGGGGCATGTCACGGACCTGGTGCAGGCCATCAATCAGGCCCGGGACAAACTGACGGCCGTTGACATACCCACCACGGTTCAGATCATCGGGGACACAGATGAAATCCCTGTGGGCCTGCGCGTGACCGTGGCCGCAGTCTTGCGTGAGGGTACAACCAACGTGATCAAGCACGCCGGGCTGCACGCAACCTGCGCGGTGTCTTTGACGGTGACCCGCGCCCACGTGGAGTTCTTCATGCGCAACACCGTGCCGGGAGAATCGCTGAACTTTCCCACATCTGGATTCGGGCTGGTGGGTGTGCGCGAGCGAGTGGACGTGCTCGGTGGCGAATTGATCTCCCAGCCCGAGGGCTCCGAATGGCTACTTGGCGTCCGCCTGCCCCTCCTGGAATCCGGCGGGGCGCCGGGGATCAGCGTGGCGTGAAACTCCTGATGTGCCTCTGAGCTGCATCCACGCTTCACCAGACCGTCCCGGCCATCCCCACGGCCGAACTGCAAGTAAGCCAATTGGATGATTGGCAGTGTCCACCCGACCGATCCACGCACCACGGCCACCTCCGATGCTTGAAGCAGCCCACCTCGGGCTGAAGTCAGAACAGGAGATGGATCCATGTCCCCCACAGCTGTTGTCACATCCACCCACGCACCACAGCATCGAACCACCGCTGCCTGCACACACAGACCGTCCGTCCTGCTCGTCACGGCTCAACCATTGCTGACACATGCGCTGAGTTTGTGTTTCAGCCGTGAATCTCAGGGCAGTCCTACCACCTCCCCCTTGGTCTCCATGGTCCTGGCCGGCGCCGCACGGACGGTGGATGAGGCCTTCGAGATCATGCGGACCCGCAACGATGCGGTCCAGATCATGGTCCTTGACCTCGACCTGGTTCGAGACACGGCCGCCGATTCGATTCGTGCCATCTTGGCCGAGTGCCCTCGGCTACGGATTCTCACCCTTTCGGGCGGTGATGACCTGGAGCTGGCCGTTACGGCATTGCGCGCGGGAGCCTGCGGTTATCTGAGCAAGGAAGCCGAATGCAACGATTTCGTGCAAGCGCTGCACTGCTGCTTGGACAGCGATCTGGTGGTGGAGGCAAGGACCATGCGGGCCCTTGCCGCCCGCGCCCTGGGGCGCGAACCCGCCGGGTTGTCCGCGAACACCGCCGCCAAATATGGACTCGATTCCCACGAGGTGGCTGTCTTGAACCACTTGGCCCAAGGCCGCAACAACCAAGAGATGGCCATGGCGTTGTTCGTGTCCCTGGGATCGGTGAAGGCCTATCTGGCAGGTGCCAGCAAGAAGCTCGGCGCCCGGGACCGTGTACAACTTCTTGTCCGCGCCTATGAGCTGGGTTTGGCCACGCCTCACCTTGCTGAGGTTGACAGCAGTCCCCAAACCCCTGTGGACCACCTGCACTGACCGAATGGTCAACCACATGGCCACCAAACCGCAGTCGTGAGTTCAGCGTGGCACCCGAGGTCTGGCCCCGGGTTTAGGTGGCCACGACTGTGGTGCTCACCACTTGCCGAACCACCTGCAAGGGTCACAACGTGAGGAGCCCGCCATGTCACCGAACACGATCACCCGTCCACTGACCACCCGCTTGGCCACCCTGTTGGGTGCCGGAGCCATTTTGGCCGGCAGTTTCGTGGGAATGGGCGCGCCAGCCGCCCACGCCGACCAAGGCGCCATGAGCATGCCGACCTCTGGAACCATCACGGGAACACCCAACGGGTACTGCAGGTCCGGCAACTCCCACGGCGGCTTCGACATCGCCAACGTCACCGGGACCCCCATTCGCGCGGCAGCAGACGGCAAGGTCACCTACCTGGGCTACGGGGCCCGTTCCGGCAACATGATCACGGTCGGCCATGCCGGTGGGTGGGCCACCAAGTACATGCATCTGAGCAAGTACAATGTGGCCAATGGCGCCAGCGTGAAGAAGGGCCAAGTCATTGGCTACATGGGCTCAACCGGCAACTCCACCGGGCCTCACCTGCACCTCCAAATCGAACGCAACGGTGCCATTGTGCGGGATGCCTCCCTGATCGATGACTTCCGCTGTGGATCTTCGGTGACCGCCGGCCGGGAGATCTCCTACGCCTTCCCGGGCCTGCCCAAGACCGGTGGCCCGGTGACCCCGCCGTCGTCGTCCTACCCCACCCTCCAGCAAGGTGCATCGGGTGCGGCCGTGACCCAGCTGCAAAACCTGCTCAAGGCCCGGGGCTACTCGGTGACCGTGGACGGGCAGTTCGGACCAGCCACCGCAACGGCGGTGCGCAGATTCCAGGGCAACATCGGCACCACGGTCGACGGCGTGGTGGGGCCCAAGACCTGGGGGGCCTTGGAAGCCCGTGCAGCCGGGTCCACCACGCTCAAGCAAGGCTCCTCGGGCAGTAACGTGACGGCCCTGCAGAAGGCGCTGAACGCCACCATGGGCTCGGGGCTCACGGTTGACGGTCAATTCGGACCCGCCACTCACAACGCCGTTGTCAGCTATCAGAAGAGCCGTGGTCTCAGTGCCGACGGCGTGGTTGGCACCCAGACCTGGGCTGCCCTCAAGGGCGGACGCTGAGGCCGCGGGCCGTCAGCCGTCACTGTCACTCTCCAAGGAAGGAACCCTGCCGTGAATCTCCACACCGTTTCTCCCGCATCGGCAACCGCCGAGAAGGCGCCCACACAGTTCTCCCGGCGAGGGGTCATCAAGGCCTCCACCCTGCTGGGTGCTCTGGGCATGACCACCGCCGCGAGCGCCGTCACTTCCCAAGCACCGGCCTTGGCCGCGATCGCGCCCCCCGCCATCATCTCCACGGCCGCTTGGGGTGCCAAACCCCCAACATCAGCGCTGAGCACCTTGAACTACCGACCCACCTACCTGGTGATCCACCACATGGATTCCCCCAACGTCACGGACTACTCCGTGGCCGCCGCGCATCGTATTGCGCGCAGCGTGCAAAGTTGGCACTTTGCCCGTGGTTGGGCGGACTCCGGTCAACAGTTCTCCATCAGCCGCGGCGGCCACGCACTGGAGGGTCGCCACGGTTCCGTACGAACCCTTCAGGGTGGCGCGTCCTTTGTCCTGGGCGCGCATGTTGCCAACAACAATTCCAAGGCCGTGGGCATCGAATGCGAAGGTGTCTACAGCAGGGTCCTGCCCACGCAGAGCCTGTACGCCACCCTGGTTCATCTGGCCACCTACATCTGCCAGCAGTACCGGATCCCCGTGGCCAACATCGTCCCGCATCGTCATTTCGGCAGCACCAGCTGTTGCGGCGACGCATTCGTGGCTGCCCTGCCCACCCTGCGTTCGGATGTGGCCAGGTCCCTGTCCGCTGGGCGAATCCTGGTCTCCCAGCTCGGGGGGCCGCCTCCGCTGCCACCGACGACGACCTACCCCACCTTGCGGCAGGGCAGCACCGGCGATGCAGTGGTCCGCCTTCAGAAGCTCCTTGCCGCACGGGGCCACAGCCCAGGGGCCGCAGATGGATCCTTTGGCCCGGCCACACTGGCCGCCGTCCAGTCCTTCCAGCGCGCCATTGGCACCACGGCCGACAGTGTGGTTGGACCCAAGACCTGGGGCGCGCTGGAGGCTCGAGCTGCAGCGGGATCCCGGCTGGCCATGGGCGCAGCAGGTGCAGAGGTCACCGCCTTGCAGAAGGCACTGAATGCCACCATGACGGCGGGGCTGACCGTGGACGGTCAATTCGGGCCCAATACAGAGATCGCGGTGAAGAACTACCAGCGTTCACGGTCTCTGAGCGCAGATGGCGTTGTTGGCACTCAGACGTGGGCTGCCCTCAAAGGTGGGCGGTGACGAGAACCGGCACCAACCGCCCGGATCGACAACACAGTGAGTGGAGCACTGGGGGTCGTAGGTGACGTTGTGTTCACCTACGGCCCCTAGACCCACGCCCCCAGAATCCACAACCCGCACAGCGCGATCACACCCAGGAATGCGGCCAACCACAACCATGCAGGTACACCCGTGCCGGCTGCCAAGAGTGTGGCGTCAGATGAGGGCATGCGCCTGCGCCCTGACTTCACGTGGTGGCGCACCAGGTTGATCCACGCACGCACAGCTCCGATCCACAGGGCGGCGCCAACAGCCAGCAGGAACCATCGGCCCACTGTCAGATCGAACCAGGAGAGGGTGAGCAGCAGGGTGGCCGTCGTCGTCGTGACCAGCCAGGAGAGCCAGCCGCGCATGACCACCAAGGAAACCAGCAGGACAACTGCACTGAGCACTGCGGCCAGTGGCCAGTACCCTGCGCCCACTGCCGCGGTCCAGGCCGCCCCCACCAGGGCGGGGAACGGGTAGCCCCAGAACGTGGACCACATGGCTGAGGCGCCGCGACCCATGGAATGGGTGACGCCAGAGTGATCGGCGTTGATGCGGATGCGCATGACCCGGCGCCCGGTGAGCAGACCGGCCAGTGCGTGCCCGAGTTCGTGCACCACGGTGACCACCAGACCGAACCATCGCCAGGTGGCACGGGGTCCGCTCAGTGCCACGGCGGTGGCCAGACACAGCAGCAGGACCCAGGAGTCGGCGGGTGGAACGGGCCGGGCGGAGAACAACCCGCCCAGGAACTGCGCGAATGTCACGAGTGGGCGGCCTCCGGATATCCGCGCCACGTCATGGGCACGTGGTCAATACCTTCCTCCAGGAAGTTGGGGCCGGTGCGCTCGAACCCGAACTTGCCGTACCAAGCCTCCAGATAAGCCTGGGCATGGATCTCCACAGGCCGCCCGGTCGGTGCCGCCCGGTCCAGGGCCTGGCGCATCAATGTTTCCGAATGCCCACGACGCCGGTGGGCAGCTGCCGTGACCACCCTCCCGATCCGCACCACGGGACCGTCCGTCAGCAGTCGGAGGACGGAGACCACGTTGCCATCGACTTCCAGCCAGATGTGCACAGTGGTCTCCGCGCGGTCCAGGTCATCGATCTCCTCGCAGATGATCTGCTGTTCGGCCACGAACACGGCCACCCGCACCTGCAGAATTTTCTGCATCTGGATGGCGGTCATCTCTTGCGGGGCGTGGGCGAACACCTGAACGTCAGTCATGCCGGGATCCTACGAGCCCATCCTGAATGATGACCATGTGGCGGTCCCCGCGCGAGATTTCTGAGAACTTCTCAGACACCACCTGGGCGGTGGCTCAACCCCGCGATCCCGCGGATGAACGTCCCCATGGATGCCGCGGCAAGTGTTTGCGCCGGTCAGGGCCTCATGTGGCTTTCATAATCGTGCTGTTCACTGCCCGCCATGATCAGGCGACTCACCCTTCTACTGGTGGTCATGGCCATCCCGGTGCTCACCGCTTTGGGCACCCAGCAATTGGCCCGCACCACCGCTCCCCCGGCACTTCCCACGGACCCGGTCACCTCCCAGACCGTGGACGGCACCTCCCAAGACCCTTCCCAGGACCCCGACGACGGCGCCTCCCCCGGTCCGCGATCCGGCTCCGTGGCCCCTGTGGTTCCGGGCAGCGTGGATCAGAACGGGGACGTCGCGGCCCCGGGAGTCGGCGCGTCAACGCCTGCTGATGACGACATCGTCGGTGACGTCGAAAACGACATTGACCATGACGACGATGACTTTGCTGATGCCGACGAGCACCCCGAGACCGGGACGGTGGACCGATGAACACCGCAAAGCCGATCGGACCCACACCCACCGCCAACCCGGCCCAGGCCGCCACCGCAAAACCCACCGAAACCCGTGGCTCACGGGTCTCCGCCCGGTGGCGGATTGTGGGGTGGATGGTGCTCACGACGGCCATCGTGCTGTTGGCCATTGTTGCCTCCATGCGCTCGATCCTCATGGGACAGGTGGCCCAAGCCGCCAATGAGGGCATTGTCCAGGAGGTGGACGAGTTCCGGACTTTCGTGGGCGAAGGAGTGGACCCCACCACCGCGGAGCCCTTCACCTCTGAGACGGAGCTGATGGAGCGCTACCTCTCCCGCCAGACCCCGGCCACTCATGAGGCATTCATTGCCGTGACCGATGAACGCATCATGTTCCTGGACAACGCTGCTGATGACGCCGGAGAGCTGCTGGCCCAGGACAACGCCGAGGTGGAACGCCTGATGACTGCAGCGGCTGCCTCCGGCGTGGATGAAACCGAGTACGGCACCATGCGCTGGGGCCGGGCCGAAACCGAAGGTGGTTCCGCCCTGTTGGTGCTTCAGTTCACCGACCCCGCTCAGGAGCAGGTCAACCAGCAGACCTTCATTCTGGAGGCAGTGGCCACGGGTGGCCTGGTGTTGACGGCGGCCATCGCATGGTTTGTGGCCGGTCAGATTCTGTTGCCTGTGCGCAGGATCAGCGAACTGGCCACCGCCATTGATGACCAGGACCTCTCCGCCCGCATCCCCGTGGAGGGCCGGGACGACATTGCCCGGGCAGCCCATTCGGTCAACGGCATGCTGGACCGTTTGGAGTACGCCTACGGTCGGCAACGCCACTTTGTGGCCGAGGCCCGCGTTCACCTGAACCGCCCCCTGGACAAGAGTTTGCGGGCGTTGGAGACCGCTTCCGGTGAAGGTCCTTCCACGGCACGGTCCTCCCTGTGGGAGATGCGCCGCACCTTGGGAGACCTGGCCCTGCTGGCAGATGCCCAGACCCCCGGATTCCTGCGCCGCAAGCAGGTCTCCGTACCCGCCATGCTGGTCCAGGTCCTGCAGGAGGCCACCCGTCTGAGCCCCCAGCACGAGTGGACTCTGCATGAGGTGCCTGAAACCACAGCCAACCTGGACCGGGACGCCGTCCAGGCCGCTTTGCTGCAGTTGGCCCGCAACGCCGCCGACCACACGCAGACCGGCGAGGAGATCACCCTGGCCGGGGTGGTCCTGGACCCGGAGAACACCGGCCGCCACGCAGATTCCGTGGTGCCGGATGCCGCTGAAGCCTCCGTGCTGCCGGGTACGGTCCTGCGGGTTTCCGTGTCCAACCAGGGCGATCCGCTGGCCCCTGAGTCCGTGCGCGCCATGGTGGAGGACTACCGCTCAGCCGCCCAGGAGGACATCGGCGAAACCGAGCCCAGCACCCGAACCTCCAGCATCCACATCGGCCCCGGCGCCCCCATGGAGCAAGCCAATGGCAACGGTGACCAGGACCGTGTCCTGGGCATGGGGCTCGGCCTGGCCGTGGCCCGCAGCGTGGCTGATGCTCACCACGGCAGCCTCTGGGTCACCTCCGATCCCTCCGGGCTCACCACCGTGGGCCTGGACCTGCCCCTGGACGGCGACGCCCCCACGGAAGCCACCTCGCAAGCGCACCAAGCGCAGGTGGCGGATGCCATGGAGACGGACCGATGAGCAGCAGTTCCGCCACTGACACCGTGACCACCCCGTCCGCCACCCGGTGGGCATCACTTCCGCCGCAGGGACAGACCGAGGCCCCCAAACGGCGTCGTACCTTCCGACCGGCACCCCTGCTGGTGGCGTTGGTCCTGGCTGCCTTCGCGGGTTGGTGCATCTGGGCCGCCACCGGAGGGGACCTGAACCCCATGGGTGCCATGACCCTGGTGGTGTTTGCTGCCGCCGTGTGGCTGTGGATCTTCTCCCCGTTGGATGACACCTACGTGGCGTTGGGCGCGGCCCTGGTGCTGGTGGCCACGGGTGTGATCACGGACAACGAGCTGTTCTCCTCCTTGGGTGAGGACACCGTGTGGCTGCTGCTGGCGGCCTTTGTGATCGCCGCAGGGGTCACCGCATCCGGCCTGGCCACGCGGATTGCGGGCTTTGTGGTCACGGGTGCCACCTCCGTGAACCAGCTGTTCCACCTGACCACCCTGGTGCTGGTGGTGACCGCCTTTGCCGTGCCGTCCACCTCCGGCCGCGCCGCCCTGGCCCTGCCGGTGTTCGTGGCGCTGGCCACCGTCCTCCAGGAGCGACGACGCGTGGTGCTGGCACTGTCCCTTCTGTTCCCGGCTGTCATCCTGCTCTCCGCGGTGGGCTCCTACCTGGGAGCGGGGGCGCATCTGATCACCTCGCAGATCCTGGCCTCGGCCGGGGAACGCAGCTTTGGTGTGGCTTCCTGGTTGCTGCTGGGCCTGCCGTTGGCGTTGGTCTCCTCCCACGTTTGTGCCGAGTTGATTCTGCGGTTGTTCACGCACAAGGCCGACCGGCGGCTGGGGGTTTCCATCACCCTGGAGGACCTGCAACGTCACGCCCCCACACCCATCACGGGTCCCATGACCACGGCACAGTCACGCTCGGCCATGTTGGTGGCCGTCGTCGTGGTGCTGTGGTGTTCGGAGCCGTTGCACGGTCTGCACCCGGCGGTAGTGGGGTTGATCGGTGCGCTGCTGGCCGCCAGCCCCAAGTGGGGGTCGGTCAAACTGGCCAAGGCGCTGAAGTCCGTGCCCTGGTCCCTTCTGGTGTTCATGGCAGCCACCCTGACCCTTGGAACCGGGCTGGTGAACTCCGGAGCTGCGGACTGGCTGGCGCGGCAGGCCCTGGGGCCGGTGAGCTCTGCCGGTGCCACGGCACCGGCGCTGTTCGTGATCCTGGTGGTAATTCTCTCCACCGCCGCGCACCTGGTGATCCAGTCACGGTCGGCGCGGTCGGCCGTGTTGATTCCTATCATCGTGGCCCTGGCACCCGGCCTGGGCGTGGACGCGGCTGCCGCAGCCTTCGCCTCCACTGCCGCCGCAGGCTTCTGTCACACCCTGACCAGCTCCGCAAAGCCGGTGACCCTGTTCTCCGACGTGGAGGGTGTGGAGACCTTCCAGCCCGAGCACCTCTTGCGGCTCTCGGCCTTCCTGGCCCCCGTCAGCGCCGTGTTGGTGCTGATCTTCTCCTTCTGGATCTGGCCCCTCATGGGTCTGCCGCTCTTCATGTAATTACACGTTTCCCTCAAAGGAGTCTCACGATGCCCACCATGCCTTCCACCGCTTTTGTCCGCCGCGTCCTGGTGGCGCCCTCCGGCTTCAAGGAGTCCCTGGGTGCCGAACAGGTGGCACGCGCCATCGGTGCCGGTGTCCGCCGCGCCATCCCCGGCGTTCGGGTGCGCACCGTTCCCATTGCCGACGGCGGTGAGGGAACCGCCCGCACGTTGGCTGCAGCCACGGGTGGATCGATCGTGAACCGAACCGTCACCGGGCCGGTGGGAGATCCGGTGGAGTCCCACTGGGCCCGGCTGGGCGGCGATTCCGAAGGCCGCGCCGTGGTGGAGATGGCCGCCGCGGCCGGGCTGCGCCTGGTGCCGCAGGACCGCCGGGACCCCACCCTGACCACCACCCGCGGTGTGGGCGAGCTGATCGCCGCCGCGCTGGATTCTGGGGTCACCTCCGTGGTGGTCGGCTGCGGTGACTCCGGGACCTCCGACGGCGGTCTCGGAGCCCTCCAAGCACTCGGCGTCCGTGTGCTGGACGCCGACGGTCAAGAGGTGGGTCAAGGTGGTGTGGAACTGACCCGCGTGGAGAGCCTGGATCTGACCGGGCTGCACCCCGCCCTGGCCACCGGCAAGGCCCATGTGGTGTTGGCCCTGAACCCGCACAACGTGCTGACCGGATCGCGCGGCGTGGCCCGGGTGTTCGGCCCGCAGAAGGGCGCCACCCCGGAACAGGTTGAGCAGTTGGCGGCAGGATTCGAGAACTGGGCGCGGGTCCTGGAGCGGGACTGCATCGAATCCGCACGCGGCACCGACTTTGCCCAAGGAGTGGGTACGGGAGCCTCCGGCGGGTTGGGAGCGGGGCTGGCCGCCGTCGGCGCCTCCCTGGTTCCGCGGTTCGAGGCCCTGTTGGACTCCGGGCTGGCGGGGATTGATCTGGACAAGTCCATCCGCGGCGCGGACCTGGTGATCACCGCGGAAGGTGCCATCGACTTCCAGACCCCGCGCGGCAAGGTGCCTGCCGAGGTGGCACGCCGTGCTGCCGATCAGGGTGTGCCGGTGATCGGCCTGGCCGGGACCCTGGGGCAGGGCTCGGATGCGGTGCACGGCATCGGGATCGACGCCGTGGCCTCCATCCTCCCGGTGCCCATGAGCCTGTCCGAGGCCGTGCGCGACGGCGAGGACCTGCTGATCGCCGCCACCGAACGGTTCATGCGCACCCTGATGTTGGGGGCATCCATTGCAGAAGCCCGTCTGGTGGGCGACGACTGGTGAGGTGAGCTGCCCTGGGCTCCGCGCCGCCTGTTCAGAACACGCTTTTGGCCGGATTCAGCCCCTGTGGGTTCATGTGGTGGTTGCAACACCCCTAGTAAGAACAGGGGGTGGGTCCCGGTATGGACGCGAGACC
>NZ_JAAVUN010000031.1 GCF_012163155.1 Kocuria subflava | reverse complement strand
GGGATTCCATACCCCGGCTGAGAAACTCAACGAGTTCCTCACACGTGTTGCACTCACCCCCTGAAACCGCCTGGGCCAGCAGCGATCAAAAGGCCTACTCGGCGGAAGGATCAGGGTGTCAGCGGACGGTGACTTGGCCTGCGGGCATGCCGTCCGTGGGGGCAGCCGTCTCACCGATCACCGGGTGACCTGGCAGCTCACCCACCACCAGCAGGCCACCAGAGGTCTGGGCATCCGCCAAGACCAGTAGGTCCTCCTCCGTGATGCCCGAGCCCGCCTCAAGGTGCGGACGTACCCAGTCCAGGTTGCGCCGGGTGCCACCGGAGATAAATCCGTCACGCAGGGCTTCCGCCGCACCGTCCACCATCGGCACAGCCGACCGATCAATCACAGCATTGACCCCTGAAGCCCGGGCCATCTTGAACAGGTGACCCAGCAGTCCAAAGCCCGTGACATCGGTGGCGGCCTTCAACCCAGCGGCCACGGCAGCCTGTGCAGCATCTCGGTTGAGCTGGGTCATGGTGGCGATTGCCGCCTCGAACACCTCACCGGTCTGCTTGTGCCTGTTGTTGAGCAGTCCCAAACCGATGGGCTTGGTCAGAGTGATGGGAAGGCCGGCGACGGCGGCGTCGTTGCGCAGAAGGTGCGCAGGGTCGGCGGTGCCGGTGACCGCCATGCCGTACTTGGGTTCGGGGTCGTCAATGGTGTGGCCCCCGATCACCGGGCAACCTGCCTGTTTACCGATGTCCAGACCACCCTGCAGGACTTCGGACATCAGCTCCATGGGGAGCACTCCTCGCGGCCAACCCACCAGGTTGATGGCCACCACCGGGCTGCCACCCATGGCGTAAATGTCTGACAGGGCATTGGCGGCCGCAATCCGTCCCCAGTCATAGGCGTTGTCCACCACGGGGGTGAAGAAATCAGCAGTGGACAGCACCGCGAGGTTGTCCTGGATGCGGACGGCGGCTGCGTCGTCGCCGTCGTCAAGGCCCACCAACACGTCAGGGTGCGACTGCCCCTCCAGGTGACGGACCGCGTCCTCCAACTCCCCGGGCGGGATCTTGCACGCGCACCCGCCCCCGTGGGCGTAGCTGGTCAGGCGGTTCAGGGTCTGAGGGGATTGCGCGTCGGGTGCCATGAGGCCACCGTACCGACGATGGCAAGATCTGGCCTGACCAGACTTGGTCAACTACCATGGTGGCATGTCCACCATGAACGTTTACGAGGCCAAGTCGTCCTTCAGCAAGCTGTTGTCGCGCGCTGAAGCCGGTGAAACCATCATCATCGCCCGCAATGGCAAACCCGTAGCGCAGTTCGGTCCAATCGAGCAGGTGGATCGGCCAGTGATCTTTGGTGACCTGGCCGGACAGATCACCATGGCCGAAGACTTCGATACCTGGGGCGAGCAGGACGAAAAAGACTGGTACGGAGCATGAATCTGCTCTTGGACACGCACGTCTTGATCTGGGTCCGAGCGGGAGACCCCCGACTGCCAGACCATTTCCGAACGGCGATTGCCGAACCCACCAACAAGAAGTTCATCTCAGCGATCACCGCAGCAGAGATCGCGGTCAAAACCACGGTGGGCAAACTTCAAGCCCCTGCTGAAATCACCCGAAGCCTAGAACACCTTGGCTTCGACGAACTGCCCTTCACCCACCAACATGCGCAAGTGTTGGCCTCACTCCCGCTGTTGCACCGCGACCCATTTGACCGAATGCTCATTGCCCAAGCGCTGGCGGATGACCTGACCTTCTTGTCCGTGGACTCCGCAGTCCACCAGTACAAGGTGAAGCTGCTCCACCCCTGACCCGGTGATAGATTCCCGTGACGGAGGCGTCCGTATTCCTGGTGGGTACCCCGGTCTTCAAAACCGGTGAGACCGAGCAGCTCGGTCTGGCGGGTTCGATTCCCGTCCGCCTCCGCCAAACTTCAGGCACCGCAGCCGCTGCACGACGACGACGCCCGGTGCCCCTCCCCTGGCAAAGGTGAACCGAGTGGCACAGCACGATCCCCGGCGGGCCATCCCACGCACGGACGATCTGATGAGACTGCCCGAAGTCCTGGAGGCCACCCAACGTCTGTCGATTGCCGCCGTCAAGGCCCGCGTCCGCGCAGCGCAAGACCGAGCCCGCACCGGTGAGATCACCCCGGACGCAGTGGCGGATGAGCTGATCCGCACACTGGAGGAGCGCGGGGCGTCGTTGACTCCGGTCTTGAATGCCACCGGAATTGTGGTGCACACCAATCTGGGGCGCGCGCCGCTGTCCCCGGCAGCTCAGCAGGCGGTCGAGGATGCCTCCGGATACGTGGACGTGGAGATGGACCTGGACTCCGGGCGCCGTTCCAAGCGAGGAGTGGGTGCCCGCCAAGCCCTGCTGGATGCTTGTCCTGCAGCAGAAGACGCCTTGGTGGTCAACAACGGCGCCGGGGCATTGGTGCTGGCCACCACGGCTTTCGCGTTCCAGCGGGAGGTGGTGATCAGCCGCGGTGAGTTCGTGGAGATCGGCGCGGGCTTCCGGCTCTCCGACCTGATGACCTCCACCGGTGCCGTGCTGAGAGAAGTGGGTACCACCAACCGGACCCACCGGGAGGATTACGCCCAAGCAATTGGTGAGCAGACGGGCTGCGTCCTCAAGGTGCACCCCAGCAATTTCCGGGTCAGCGGATTCACCTCCGGGGTCGGGATTTCTGAGCTGCGCACCGTGGCGGAGACGGCAGGTGTGCCCCTGATCGTGGATGTGGGAAGCGGGCTGCTGCACCACGATCCCGCGCTACCCGAGGAACCCGACCTGACATCCGCCCTGGAGGCCGGTGCAGATCTGGTGATCGCCAGCGGGGACAAGCTGCTGGGTGGTCCGCAGGCCGGGCTGCTGCTGGGACGGGCCGAGATCATCCAGAAATTGGCCAAACACCCGTTGGCAAGGGCCGTCCGCTGCGACAAACTCACCCTGGCTGCACTTGAGGCCACCCTCACCGCCGCGCAGCCTCCGGTTCAGCAGTACCTTCACGCGGACCCTGATCACCTGCGGGTCCGTGCCGAGCGCCTGGCGCATCATGTGACCCAGGCCGGGTACCGCGGCATCAGCGTGGTCCCCCATGATGGCCGCGTGGGAGGCGGCGGCGCCCCCGGGGTTCCTCTTCCCGGCTGGGCCGTGGCTCTGCCGGAAATGGTGGCCGGTGCGCTGAGGACGGGCAGCCCCGCCGTCGTGGGTCGGGTGCACGACGGCGCCTGCCTGATTGACCTGCGCTGCATCCCCGAGCACGACGACGACCGCCTGGCCACCGCCGTGATCGCCGCTCTTGGCGGACACCCATGAGTCACGTGGTGGCCACCGCCGGGCACGTGGATCACGGCAAATCCACCCTGATCCGCGCCGTCACAGGCATTGAGCCGGACCGGTGGGCGGAAGAGAAGCGCCGCGGAGCGACCATTGACCTGGGCTTTGCCTGGACCACGCTGGCATCCGGGCGGGAGGTGTCCTTTGTGGACGTCCCGGGTCATGAAAGATTCCTGGGCAACATGCTGGCGGGGTTGGGACCAGCTCCCGTGGTGTGTTTTGTGGTGGCCGCTGATGAGGGGTGGCAGGCGCAGTCTTCTGATCACCGCGATGCCGTGGCCGCATTGGGCATCAACCGCGGGGTGATTGTGCTCAGCAGGGTGGATCGCGCTCCGGAGCGGGTGGAACAGGTGGCCCGGGAGGTCCGGCAAGAATTGGCGGCCACGGGGCTGCACGACGCCCCGGTGGTGGCAGTCTCCGCAGTTGACGGCACCGGTCTGGAGGAGTTCCGCACCGTCATGGACGCCGTTCTGGCTTCCACCCCCGAACCCGATCCCACCGATCGTGTACGCCTGTGGGTGGACCGCGCCTTCAGCATCAAGGGCGCCGGCACCGTGGCCACCGGGACGTTGGGGGCCGGTACCCTCAGCGTGGACCAGACACTCAGTTTGATCGGGGACACCAGCGCATCCGTGACGGTGCGCGGACTGCAGAGCCACAACAGCACAACCCCGCGACTGCTCCCCGTCACCCGCGCCGCCATCAACCTGCGGGGCGTTTCCGCAGATCAGATCAGCCGCGGAGAGGCGTTGGTCACTCTCGGCGCATGGCCCACAGCCCACGAGTTCGACCTCCGCCGCACCACCGGCCCCGCCTTCACGGAGGTACCCACGGGTGTGGTGGTGCACGTGGGCAGTGCCGCCTTTCCCGCACGCCTGCGCCCGTTCGACGACCACCACGCCCGCCTGCGCATTGACCGCAGCATCCCCGTGATCCCCGGTGACCGCGTGGTCCTGCGCTACCCGGCCGGAGAGGTGGTCCTGGGCGGCGGCCGCATCCTGGACATCGACCCCCACCCGCTGACCCGCCGCGGCGACAGCGCACGCCACACCGCTTGGTTGCGCTCCCTCCCCGACGACGGCGATGCCACCTCCCTGGTCATCCGCCACGGGGCGGTTTCCACGAACCGTCTAAAGCAGCTGGGTTTGCTGAAGGACGGCACTGCGGAACCCACCTCCACCAAGGTTCTGGAACTGGCCGGATGGTGGGTGCATCAACCCCAACTGACCAGCTGGGTGGAGGCCGTACGTTCCGCGGTGGCAGAGGAGCATCACAAGAACCCCATGGCCCCCGGCCTGGCGGTGGGTGCGGCCACGGAGGTGTTGGGCATAGCCGATCCCACCCTGGTCCAGGCCGTGATCGCACGGACGGGCTTGGCCCAGGCCAACGGTTATCTGGCGCAGCCCACCCACGCCCCGGACCTGGGACCTGCGGAGACAGGTCTACGGGCCTTGGAACAGCATCTATCCGATCACCCGTTCGAGGCCCCGGAAGCCTACGACCTCCAAGACTGGGGCCTGGGACCCAAGGAACTGGCCACCGCCGAACGGTTGGGAAGAGTGCTGAGGTTGGGCGACGGCGTCGTCGTACTGCCCGCCACCCCAGCACTTGCCATGCGTGAACTGGCCAAGCTCCCGCAACCATTCACCACCAGCCAGGCACGGCAGGCGTGGGGCACCACCCGCCGTGTGGCCATCCCGCTGCTGGAGCATCTGGATGCCCGGGGATGGACCACACGGCTGGACGGCAGCCTGCGGCAGATCAAGCGATGACTCTGGGCGGACCACGCGCCCCGGAACCTCAGTTAGCGGGCACATCCGCGGCGTGAGTCCAGTTCGACGGGAACTTGGGCTGGGCAATGTCCGCCATCTTGGCGCAGACCCGGACCACCTGGCTGGAGTAGCCGAATTCGTTGTCGTACCAGGCGTAGACCACCACGGTCTTGTTGTTGACCACCGTGGCCAAACCGTCCACCACGCAGGCGTAGCGGGAACCCACCAGATCGGAGGAAACGGTCTCCGGGGAGTCCGTGAAGTCGATCTGTCGGCTCAGCGGAGAGTCCAGGGAGATCCCCCGCAGGAACTGGTTCAGTTCCTCCGCATCGGCCGGCGCCTGATCCAGCTGCAGCGTCAACACGGCCATGGACACATCCGGCACTGGAACGCGAATGGCGTTGCCCGTGAGCTTGCCTTCCATCTCCGGAAGAGCCTTGGCCACGGCCTTGGCCGCACCGGTCTCCGTGATGACCATGTTGATCCCGGCCGCACGTCCACGGCGTTCGCCCTTGTGGTAGTTGTCCGTCAGGTTCTGGTCATTGGTGAACGCGTGCACCGTCTCCACGTGACCCTGCTGGATGCCGTAACGGTCATTGATCACCTTGACCACCGGGGTGATGGCGTTGGTGGTGCAGGATGCCGCGGAGATGATCCGGTCTTCCGGGGCAATGTCAGAGTCGTTGACCCCGCACACAATGTTCTTCATCTCGCCCTTGCCAGGTGCCGTCAGCAAGACCTTGGAAACCCCGGGGGACTCCAGGTGACGCGCCAAGCCTTCCGAATCAGGCCACACACCGGTGTTGTCAATCAGGATGGCGTCATCGATCCCGTACTCGCGGTAGTCCACGGATTCCGGGGAATCGGCGTAGATCACCTGGATGTCCACACCGTTGGCGGAAATCACGTTGCGCTCTTCATCCACCACAATGGAGCCGTTGAACTTGCCGTGGATGGAATCGCGGCGCAGCAAGGATGCACGCTTGACCAGGTCATTGCCCGGCTTCTTGCGCACCACCACGGCGCGCAGCTTCAGGCCGGTGCCGTCAAAACGCTCCACCAGGATCCGGGCCAGCAGGCGGCCAATTCGCCCAAAGCCGTAGAGCACCACATCGCGGGTTTCCGAGGTGTTCTGACCTTGCTGGTCCACCACCGGAGCCAGCTGCTCCCGCAGGTACTGCTCCACGTCCTCGCGCTGGGACTCCGCCAGTCCTGCGGCCAACTTGCCCAGGTCGATCTGGCAAGTCCCCAACTTCAAGCCCTGGAGGATTTGAAGCATCTCCCACGAACGTTCGGTGGTCAGCTCCTCCCCCACCACACGGCGCGCAAACCGGTGCGCCTTGAGAATGTCCGTGACGGACTTGTGGACCAAGGACCGTCCGTGAATGTTCAGGACCGCCTTGTTTTCACGGTAGAGCTTGCCGATGACCGGAACCATGGCCTCCGCGCGGGTCTCACGGTCGGCCCATGTTTCAACTGCAGACACTGATGCCCTGCTTCCGCGGCCGCACGTCGTTGTGACAGCCGCTTTGTTGTGTCAAGTGCTGGTGGCATCGCGGCCAGCACCAAGGGTGGGCGCCCGCCGCTGAGATCGCCGTCACTGATCCTACCGAGCTCGGTCACGCCCACCCCCTCCGCAGCTTGCCGCCGAGACCTCCGAAAAGTCCCGATTTTCACGCTGGGCAGGGTTGTATCGGAGGTCTCGGCGGGGAGCAGAGGCGGCGGGTCACAGAACGGAACACGGCGAGCCCAGTTTGTCCACGACGACGACGCCGAGTTGACTGGGTGGGTCCCAAACAACTCCCACAAGGATGAACATGTCTCACACCCCCCGAAAGCCACGGCTCCACCAACCCGGAGCCTCAGAACAACCCGGGGCCGCCGCAGTACCAGGCCCCGCAGGGACCTGCATCTGAGACCGCCGGTGCCCCTGTGGCCGGGCAGTCGGCTCACAACCCCGGGCAGCAGGCCAACCCCGGTTACGGCTACGTGCCGCCGCAGAACCAAGGCTACGGTCAGCCCACCGGCGCTCCGGCACGCGGGACCAACTCCGGTGAGCCCAACTTCTTCAAGGCGCTGTTCGACTTCTCCTTCAAGAACTTTGTCACCATCCGGTTTGCCGGCGTGCTCTTTGGCATCGGTTTGGCAGCCATTGTGCTGGGCTGGCTGCTGTTCACGGCCATCGCCTTTCTGGACTCGGCCGCTGGCGGAGTTCTGACCTTCCTGTTCGGCGCAGTGTTTGCGTTTGTCTACATCATCTTGTTCCGCGTGACCATCGAGTTCTACGTGGCCATGGTGCGCACCGCACAGAACACCACACTCCTGGTGGAGCAGAACAAGCGCTGACCCACCCCTCCTCACGCCGAGACCTCTGACAAAGCCCAAAATTCGCTCAGCGAAGGGCTGTATCGGAGGTCTCGGCGCGTATGGGGCGCGGGGCGGTCAGGCCAGGGACAGGGCGATCTCCATCATCTGGGTGAACGCCGTCTGGCGCTCCTCCGGCGTGGTTTCCTCCTGGCGCATGATGTGGTCACTGACCGTGAACAAGGCCAGTGCATCCACCCCGGCCGCAGCAGCATTCATGTAGAGAGCGGCCGCCTCCATTTCCACGGCCAACATGCCCATGGAAGCCCAGCGGTGGTTGACCTGATCGTTGGCGTTGTAAAAGACGTCACTGGAGACCACGCCGCCCACATGGGTCCGAGCACCCTGCTCTTCAGCCGCCCGCTTGGCCTGTTCCAACAGACGGTATGAGCCCAACGGGGCAAAAGTCCCCGGCAGTTGGTACTGGCCCGCGTAGTTGGAATCCGTGGAAGCACCTTGGGCAATCACGACGTCGTAGAGGTTCAGCTCATCCTGCAACGCCCCACAAGAACCCACGCGGATCAAGTTCTTGACACCGAACACGTTGATCAGTTCCCAGCTGTAGATCCCCATGGACGGCATGCCCATGCCGGTGCCCATCACGGAGACCTCCTTGCCCTGATAGGTGCCCGTGAAGCCCAACATGCCGCGGACCTGATTGAACTGCTGGGCGTCCTCCAGGTAGGTCTCTGCAATGAACTTGGCCCGCAGGGGATCACCCGGCAGCAGGATGGTCTCCGCAATGGGGGCGCCCTGGGGCTGGATGTGGGGTGTGGACTTCCCTGTGGTCTCGAGCATGGGTTCTCCCTGAGCTCAGCAGCTGGTGGCACCGTCAGGATGCCATGACCGCGCGAACACCGCCGTGAACCGCACCCAAATCAGTTGTGCGCAATTCAATTGCGCGCTACATTGACAACATGACCTCGACCTCCGCGCTTCATGACCAACTGTGCTTTGCCCTGCACGCGGCCTCCCGAGCCATGACCAACGCCTACCGGGCAGGGTTACCGCAGCTCGGTCTGACCTACCCGCAGTTCATCACCCTGGTGGCCCTGTGGGAACAAGATGGCCTGACCGTCTCCGAACTCGGCCACCGCCTCCACCTTGACAGCGGCACCTTGTCCCCGCTGCTCAAGAGGTTGGAGGGTGCCAAGCTGGTGGAGCGTCGTCGTGAATCGGGCGACGAGCGGCGGGTGAGCATTCACCTGACCCCTTCCGGGCGCGACCTTGAGGGGCGGGCCGCAGCCATCCAGGCGGAGATCATGGGGGCCATCAACATGACGGAGTCAGAAGCCCGCACCCTGCGGGAACTGGCCCAACGGTTCACCGCAGCCGCGGACCAATCCATACACACCCCGCGCTGAGATGCGCGAGCACAACAATCCAGCAGTACCCACAACAGGAGGAATCATGGCAAGCGTTTACACCGCAGAAGCTATTGCAACCGGGGCCGGCCGCAACGGCCACACCCGCACCACGGACGGCCGCGTGGACCTGGATCTGGCCGCACCCACGGAGATGGGCGGCTCCGGTGACGGCGCCAACCCGGAGCAGTTGTTTGCCGCCGGTTACGCGGCATGCTTCCACTCAGCGCTGCAGTTGGTGGCTCGCAACCAGAAGGTTGACCTGGGCGATTCCAGTGTGGGAGCCCGGGTGGGCATCGGCCCCAACGACGACGGCGGATTCGCACTCGAGGTCACGCTCGAAATCGTGATCCCGGAGATGGACCATGCTCAGGCCGTTGAACTGGCAGAGAAGGCGCACCAGGTCTGCCCGTACTCCAACGCCACCCGCGGCAACATCCCGGTGGAACTGGTGGTCACGGACGACTGATCTATCTGGACCTTACCCGCCTTCCGGCCCCTTCGCGCCGAGCGGTGATCTGTGCCGTCCGTCAGCTCTGATGGACGGCACAAATCGCTTCTCGCCTGGGATTCGGCTGTGGTTCGGGTGTTGCGTGGGTGTTGTTCGCAACCGGATTGCCTCCCGGGGCGGTCAAGACGGAGGATCAAAACATGAACAAACTTGCACTGGTCACCGGCGCCTCAGCCGGCATAGGTTTTGAACTGGCTCGGCAGTTGGCAGACCGCGGCTACGACATCGCAGGCGTGGGGGCCGGCGAGCGCATCAACCAACTTTCGGACAAGTTGCCTCACGTGCGGGTTCTGCCCATCCAGGCAGATCTGTCCGCGGAAGAGGGCGTAGAATACGTGTGGTCGGAAGTTGAGGCATTGGGGCGGCCGTTGGACGTCGTCGCTCTGAATGCGGGCAAGAGTCTGGGTGGGGCGTTCCTGGACACGGACCTGGATGAAGAAAAGCACATGATCGCGCTCAACATCACCTCACAGGTGCTGCTGGCCAAGCATGTGGTGCGCAAAATGGCTGATCAGCGCCACGGGCGGATTTTGATCACCTCGTCCATGTCCGCGTTGACTCCCACCCCGTACGAATCCATCTACGGCCCCACCCGCGCGTTCATGTTCAGCTTTGCGCAGGGCCTGCGGGAGGAAATGAGGGAGTACGGCGTGAACGTCACCGCGCTGCTGCCAGGGGCCACCGCCACGGACTTCCACCAGACCGCGGGCATGGGCAACACCATGTTCGGCTCCAACGACTGGAAGAACGATCCCGCTCTGGTGGCACAACGCGGCCTGGATGCACTGTTTGCCGGAAAGGATCACGTGATCGGCGGCGACCGCAGAACCCGGCGGGACGCCTTGCTCAAGAAGTTCCTGCCGGAAGCCGTGAAGTCCAGGCAGTTCGCCAGGGACAGCAAGCCGAATCAGTAGGTGCTGCCCACCTTCTTCCCGCCGAAGGTGAGTTGTGCCGCTCATCAGCGCTGATGGGCGGCACAACTCGCTTTTCAAGTTGGGGTTACCGGAACAAATCGCTTCTGGAGTGGGGTCCAGGGCTCAGACGGTTTCCGGAGACCGTTCCCTGCGCAGCCGGGCGACGACGACGGCCACCACAACTGCCGCTGATGCCACCGCTGCGGTCCAGACCAACGTCTGGGACTCGAACTGACCCTCCGTTCGAGCAACCGCAATCCATGCCAGACCCCATGCGGTGGCAATGGCGGGAGCCAACCGGCCGCGGGTGAAGAACGCCAGGGCCATGGCAATCACGGCAGCCACGGTCACGATGGCAACGGTGGCCAACTCCCATCCGTCAAAACCGTCCAGGCCCACGCCACCGGCCAACCAAGCCGTGATGTTGGCAGCCACCGCCACGGACACCCAGCCCAGGTACAGGCCCATGGTGCCGTCCACCAGCAGAGTTTCCACCCAGCCGCTGGTCCGCGTGGCCATCATCAGAAGCAATGTACGGATCAGCACCGCCAGCAGGACCAGGATCACCAGAACACTACCGATCAGCGTGTCCAGGCTGACCACTCCCAGCCAGGCTGCGTTGAGCAAGGCGGAACCGGCAATCCAAGGGCGCAAGCGGCGTTGACGCTCGGAACTGCGCGCGGTTCGACCCAACTGCCAGATGGCGTAAGCAGCCAGGCCCACGTAGATCACGGACCAGATGCTGAAGGCGCTGGAGGCCGGAGCAATGGGCGTGGCATCTGCATCCAGCCACCCTCCGGCGGAGTCGGTCACACCATCTCCGCCCACTGCCCCGCTACCGAAGAACGCGCCGATAATGGCCACCACCACCGCCAACAACGTCACGATGGCGGGAAACAGTTGAGATGAAGAATCCAGCGGACCGGATGCACGGTTTCGATCAGATGCGACGGCCCGGTCCTGAGCTGCGGATGACACGGTAACTCCTACAGATTTTGAAATATCAGACTGGTTTCCACCCTACGTGCCCCGTCAAACCCGCCACCCCCTTCGCCGAGACCTCCGAAAAGTCCCTCTGGACGCGGATTTTTGGGCTCTTTCGGAGGTCTCGGCGGAAGGTGGCGGGGCGCAGGGGCGCAGGGGCGGGGGGCGGGGCGCAGGGGCGGGGGGCGGGGCGCACAGCGGGCTGGGGCTGCGTGGGTCAGGTGCCGCAGAAGGTCACGAAAGCCGATTCCGAGCCCGGGCCCTCCAACCCCGCGAACTCGTCACGCCGACCATACGGGTCCTGAACGGCGGCAAGGAGTCGGTGGAAATCAGACATGTCGCCCTGCTCAGCCTTGTTCAGGGCCCGATCCAGGTGGTGGTTGCGCGGGATGTAGACCGGGTTGCTGCGCCGGGCCAGCTCACCGTCTGCAATGCCACCGGGTGCCCACTCCCGCACCAGGCGGTCCCCCTCAGCCATCCAATCCGTGAGGGCTTCCGGCTCCACTCGTTCATCCAGTCGGTCCTCTGCCACAGCCCGGAAGAACAGGGTGAAGTCCTGACCGGTGACCTCCATCAGGTCAAAGGTGGTTTCCACGAATGCCCGGAACTGCGTGAGCGCCTCAGGGTCCGGTGCCGAGCCCAGATCCACTCCCAGCTTGGCGGCAAAACCGCGGGCCAGTGCGGCGTCGTAAGCAGGTTCGTATTCGTGCAGAACGGCGGTGGCGCACTCGACGGCAACGTTGGGGTCGTCGTCGATCAGGTCGATCAGGGTTTCGGCAAAGCGGGAGAGGTTCCACAGGCCGATGGCGGGCTGGTTGCGGTAGGCGTAGCGGCCGCCGCGGTCGATCGAGCTGAACACGGCTCCGCGGGAGAACCGGTCCACAAAGGCGCAGGGGCCATAGTCGATCGACTCCCCGGAGATGGTCATGTTGTCCGTGTTCATGACCCCGTGGATGAAGCCCACCAGCATCCACCGGGCGATCAACGGCGCCTGGGCGTGGGTCACGCATCGCAGCAGTTCCAGATAAGGGTTCTCCGCGTCAGCAGCCTCCGGCCAGTGCCGTGCAATGGCGTGGTCCGCCAGAGCTCGCTTGACCTCCACCGACCGGTGCACGGCGGCAAACTGAAAGGTCCCCACCCGCAGGTGACTTGCGGCAACGCGGGTCAGCACGGCACCAGGTTGCGGGCCCGGCTGCTGACGCTGCACCTGCTGACCGGTTTCCACCACGGCCAGCGCACGCGTGGACGGGATGCCCAGTGCATGCATGGCCTCCCCGATCAGATACTCACGCAGCATGGGCCCCAGTGGCGCTTTGCCGTCCCCACCGCGGGAGAACGGTGTGCGCCCGGAGCCCTTCAGATGGAGATCGCGGCGGTTTCCGTCAACATCCACCACCTCACCCAGCAGCAGGGCCCGGCCATCCCCCAGCTGCGGAACAAACTGCCCGAACTGGTGACCGGCGTAGGCCTGGGCGTAGGTGGGCGGGGCGTCGTCGTCGTTGGAGTGGGGCTCGGCCGGGAACTGGCCGTGGAGGAAGTCCACACCTTCCGGCGAGCGCAGGAAGGCGGGGTCAATGCCCAGCTGCTGGGCCAGGGAGTCGTTGACCACCACCCACGACGCCGCGGTGGCCGGGTCCGCTGACCAGCGCACCGAAAGCTGGGGGACCTGGGTGGCATAGGTGTGTTCCAGGCGCGTGGATGCTGCAAGGGCAGAGGAAGTCGCGTGGGTGGGTGCAGGTGATGTCATGACGTGGTCGCCTCTCGACGGCGGAGCTTTGACGGTAACTGAAAAGCAGACCCGCACACATTGACTGTGCAACAACGCTGCGGCAGCCCCGTTCAGGGCGTACCTTGGGAAACGTCAGCATACTGACGATTTATTTCGTGAAGATGCCAAGGGCACGACACGAAAACCCACCAGGAGGAACACCGTGACCGAGCACTCCGAGCCACAGCAGAACGGCCAGCCAACCCCGCGCAATGCCAGCCCCTCCGGACAATCACTGCCCGGCGCCCCGGCACCTGAAGAACCACAGTTGACCGAACCCCCACAACCCAGGTCACCGCTGCCCCCAGCTGCTGACCAGGCGGCACCTGCCATGCGCTCAGCCACCGGCAACCCCACCCAAGCTGAACCCTCCTCCCGCGCGCAACGCTCCACGCACCTGACCACGGCCCAGGGCGCCCGCTTGGCCACAACGGATCATTCTCTGCGCGCCGGGGAGCGCGGGCCTGTGCTTCTGCAAGACCATCACCTTCGGGAGAAGATCACCCATTTTGACCACGAACGCATCCCCGAGCGGGTGGTGCACGCCCGCGGCGCCGCAGCTCACGGCGTGTTCCGCGCCAATGGAGCCGCAACCTCCATCTGCCGGGCCGCAGTGTTCCAAGATGGAAAAGAGACGGATGTTTTTGTCCGGTTCTCAACCGTCCTGGGGTCCCGCGGTTCTGCAGACGCCGTGCGTGACACCCGTGGATTCGCGGTGAAGTTCTACACCGATGAAGGCACCTGGGATCTGGTGGGCAACAACATCCCCGTGTTCTTCATCCAGGACGCCATCAAGTTCCCGGACATCGTCCACGCCGGCAAACCACACCCGGACCGGGAAATCCCGCAGGCCCAGAGCGCGCATGACACCTTCTGGGACTTTGTCACGCTTCACACGGAGGCCACCGCGCACACCATGTGGAACATGTCCGACCGGGGTATCCCCCGTTCCTACCGCATGATGGAGGGCTTTGGTGTCCACACCTTCCGCATGAGCAACCACGACGGCGAAACCACATTGGTCAAGTTTCATTGGAAGCCACGCCTGGGCGTGCACTCCATGGTGTGGGAGGAAGCCCAAATCACCAATGGCATGGACCCTGACTTTCACCGCCGCGACTTGGCTGACGCCATCGAGTCCGGCGCGTATCCGCAGTGGGACCTTGGTGTGCAGGTCTTCCCGGACACGGAAGACCAGATGTTTGAAGGCATTGACCTCTTGGACCCCACCAAGATCGTCCCGGAGGAGCTGGCCCCGGTCCAGATCATCGGCACCATGACCTTGAACGCCAATCCCACCAACTACTTTGCTGAAACGGAGCAGGTGGCCTTCCACCCCGGTCACCTGGCCCCGGGCATCGATGTCACAGCCGACCCCCTGTTGCAAGGCAGGTTGTTCTCCTACCTGGACACCCAGATCAGCCGACTGGGTGGACCAAACTTTGCTCAACTGCCCATCAACCGCCCGCACGCCCCCGTCAATGACATGCTGCGGGACGGCATGCACCAGACGGCCGTGCACACGGGCGTTGCCCCGTACAAGCCGAATTCTTTGGACGGCGGGTGCCCGTTCTTTGCCGGCGCGCAGGACGGCGCACTGATTGACGTACCAGTTGAGATCCAGGGAAAGGCGACCCGACAGAAACCGGCCAGCTTTGAGGACCACTTTTCCCAGGCGCGACTCTTCTACCGCAGCTTGGCTCCTGTGGAGCAGGAACACACGGCCAACGCCTACGCATTCGAACTGGCCAAGTGCTACGAACCCGTGATCCGCCAACGTGGGGTGAACGTGCTGAGCAATGTGGATCAAGAGTTGGCTGAGTCCGTGGCCGCCAAGCTGGGTTTGCCCGCACCCGAACCCCAGCAGTTGGAACCGGTTGCCACCAGCCCCGCACTGTCCCAGGTGGGGCGCGAATGGCCGCTGGATGGTCGGCAGATCGCTGTGCTCACGTGCGGGGAGTCCGATGCGTCAGCGGTTGCTGAGTTGGTGGAGCAGATTTTCGACGCCGGCATGGTGCCGTTGGTGGTGGCCCCCACGGGAGAGCCGCTGGGTGACGGTGACGGCTCAGTGGCGGTTGCACGGACCTACTTCACCGCCCGGTCCATCGAGTTCGACGCCGCCGTGGTGGTGGACCTGCCGGCTGAGCCCGAGCCCGCCGTCGCCGTGATGTTCGGGGAACTGCACCGACAGGGCAAAGCGATTGCCGTGCTGGATTCGGCGCTGGACTCCGCCGTCGCCGTCGGACTGGACCAGGAGTACGAGGGCACTGCTCAACTCTCCGGGACCACGGAAGCATTGTCGGTGCTGCGCTCGGCGCTGTCCCGCCACAGGGTCTGGGCGCGCTGACCGGGGGTCCCCGGGTCAGGGCCCGATGTCCAGCAGCTTCGCCTTGTCCCCGGGGACCCCCCGCATAATCAGGGGGGAGTCCACGGAGGCGCCTCCGAACTCGAATCGGTCATCGATGACCGATTCGAGTTCGGAGGCGCCCGAGCAGACGATGTGCAGTTGGTAGTCGTACTCCCCCGTGAGCCGCAGGGCACCGACGACCTGGGGCACCTTGGTGAGGGACTCGGCGAAATCGACTCGGGAGACGGCTTCGTGCAGCTTGATGTCGCTGAGCACACCGAGTTCCAGCCCCAGGGCGCGCTCGTCGATGACGACGGTGCTATCCGTGATCACGCCGCCTTCCCGGTGGCGTCTCATGCGTTCGGCCACGGTGTTGGGGGCCAAGCCGACCGCATGAGACAGCGGCTGATAGGAGGCCCGTCCGTTCCGTGACAGTTCGCTGATGATGCGCGATCAATCCCGTCCAAAGCCATGACTGATGATTCCTCTCCCTCATTGACCATCTGGAGTGATTATCTCTGCGGAGAGCGATTCTCTAATGATTTTCCGCTGATACATCAAGTCGCTGCTGCGTACCGTTCGGGCCATGGACCTGCTCTTCGCCAAAGTGGCACTCGCTCCGCTGATGATCTTGGCTGCAACCCTGATTGCCCGCCGTCTGGGCCCGCGCGCGGGAGGCTTCTTCATAAGGCTCCCCACCACAGCCCTACCGTTCACGCTGACCATGTACTTGATGCTGGGCGTGGACGCAGCAGTGGTCACAGCCACCGGGGCCATCACGGGGCAACTGACCTGCGCGCTCTTCTGCATCGCCTACGCCCGCTCCGGACCGCGCCTGGGTGCATTCAGGTCGACGCTCGCGGCGCTGGCGGTAGGACCTTCCGGTGCGTATGGGCGTGGCTTGCGTGACCGTTGTGACTGTTTCATCCTTGCAACCCCTGCTGGGCACCGTCCTGGCGGGCGCGGTGGCTTCCCTCCCCACGATCCTGGTGGTCATGTGCCCGGCCGTTCATCACGCGGAAGGCCCGGCCGCCACCGTCGAGATGACCCGCGGGACGTTGACCTCCATTCCGGCCACGGTGGTTTACCTGGTGAGTTTCGTACTCCTGGCGCCGCACCTCGGGATGTGGTAGGCCCTGGCGGTGAGCCTGGTGGCGATTCCGCGCACGAGCATCGCGGTGTCCCGCGGGGCAGTTCTACTCTCAGGGATGCAGCCGCCACCACGACGCGACCCACCCCTCCCAACGGGCCCTGAGCTGGGCGTACGGCGCCAGGAGGGGTTGTCACGGGAGATTTCTCGGCAACTGATCACGGGCATCCCTGCTGGCCAAGAACGATCGTATGTATGCTTAGTGTCGTCACTTGCGTCTCAGAAAGGACCCACCGTGAGCAACCATCCCAATGCTCGTCCCACGCCCCAAGACACCGGAGCAACTCGCGTGAACGACGAGTCGAACACCAAGGATGTTGTGGCCCAGAAGAGCAAGAACGAGGCCAACCAACTCAAGAACCAGGCCGCCGGATCCGGTGAGCGCGTTGCCGAAACGGCCAAGGACAAGGCAGGCAACGTCAAGGACGAGGCCGTCAACCAGGCCCAGGATCTCTTCGGTCAGCTGAAGGGCGACGTGCAGGGCTACGTGGGTCCCCAGCAGGAGCGGGCAGCGTCCACCGCCCGGTCCATCAGTGACGAAATCGGTGCCATCTCCCGCGGTGAGCAGCCCCAGTCGAATTACGTGGGTGGCGCCCTCGGCGGCCTTTCCGGGTACGCCGACTCTTTCGCGTCGGCCCTGGAGAACAAGGACCCCCAGGAACTTCTGGGTGATGTCCGCCGTTTCGCCTCTCGCCGCCCGGGCACGTTCCTGGCGTTGGCTGCCGGCATCGGACTGCTTGCCGGGCGCGCCACCCGTGGTGCCAAGGACAGCGACGAGGTTCCCACCGACGCCCAGGGCGCCAAGGAGTTCTTCGGCACCGCGGAGTCCGACACGACGGGACAGGAGGGACAGGCCCGATGAGCCACCCAGTGCCCCCGTCAGAGACCCAGGTCCGCGCGGAGCGTGAATCCCTGGGAGACATGTTCAATTCTCTGAGCACCAACCTCACCACCTTGATACACCAGGAAATCGCCCTGGCCAAGGCCGAGGTCACGCAAACGGCCAACAAGACCAAGGACTCAGCAAAGGTCATGGGCAAGGGTGCGGGGATGCTGGGCGGGGCCGGAGTTGCCGGCCACTTCGTCCTCCTGTTCCTGTCCCTCACGATCATGTGGGCGCTCGGCAACGTCATGAACCTCGCGTTGGCGGCGCTGATCGTCGCCGTCCTCTGGGGCGTGATCGCCGGGGTCCTGGCCATGCTCGGCAAGAAGAACCTGGACCGCGGCCAGAAGACGTTGCAGCAGGCCACCAGCGACCCCATGCCGCAAACACGTCAGACCGTCACCGAAATCCCTGACACCGTGAATCCGTCGAAGGAGACCCCATGAGCCAGCAGACCCCCGAAGAGATCCGTGCCGAGATCGAAGCCACGCGGTTGCGATTGGGCGCCGACGTTGACGCCGTGACCGAGAAGGTCAAGCCCGAGAACGTGGTGGCGCGCCAGAAGGGCAAGGTGCGCGGCAAGTTCCAGAACGCCCGCGAGCGCGTCATGGGCTCAGCCGACGACGCCCGCGCCTCCACGGAGGACACGTTGGGCAACCTGCGGGATTCCGCGGGTGAGAAGGCCGACCAGGCACGCCAGGCGGTTGGCAACGCACCCGGTGCAGCCAAGGCCAAGACCCAGGGCAACCCGCTTGCCGCGGGCCTCATGGCCCTGGGTGCCGGTCTGCTCGTGGGCTCCTTGCTGCCCTCCAGTTCCAAGGAGCAGAAGCTGGTGGGCCAGGCCGCGGATCGCATACAGCCTCACGCCCAGCAGGCGGCTCAGTCCGTCAAGGGCGCGGCTCAGGACATCGCGCAGGACATGAAGCAGCCCGCGCAGGAGGCCGCCCAGTCCGTCAAGGAAACCGCCCGATCCGGCGCCCAGGACGTCAAGTCCCACGGGCAGCAGGAAGCCGGGAACCTGAAGGATTCGGCCCAGGACTCCGCCAAGTCGGTCAAGAACGAGGCACAGAACAACTGACGCCCTGACAGACCGAAACCCCGGCAGAGGTGGCCCCGTTGCTCAGGCAGCAACGGGGCCACCGTCGTCGTTCAGGGGTCAGGTGCCCGTCGTTGACAGCAGGCGTGGCGTCAAGGGCATGAGCACCCCACCCCAGGACCAGCGGATCCGCACCGACGTCGTCGTGATCGGCGCCGGCCCCGTGGGTGAGAACGTGGCGCAGTACGCAGTGGAGGGTGGGCTGTCCGCAACCCTGGTGGAGCACGAGCTGGTGGGCGGCGAGTGTTCCTACCACGCCTGCATCCCCAGCAAGGCGTTGCTCCGGCCGGTCAACGTCGCGAGCACCACGCGCGACCTGCCGGGTGTCACCGGCTCCTCCGTGGACATTTCCGGCCTCCTGGCCCGGCGTGACGCCTGGGTCTCCCACTACGACGACGCCGGTCAGCTCACCTGGGCGGCCGATGCCGGCGTGGCCGTGGTGCGCGGTCATGGGCAGTTGATCGGCGAGCGGATGGTCCAGGTTGAGGGTGTTTCAGGGACCACGGTGCTGGAAGCTGCGCCTGCGGTGGTCCTGGCCACCGGCAGCACCCCGGTGATCCCGTCCGTGTTTGACGGTGTGGAGCCGTGGACCTCGCGTGATGCCACGGGTGTGCAGGAGATTCCGGAGCACGTGGTGATTGTTGGCGGAGGTGTGGTGGCTTGTGAGGCCGCCACGTGGATGGCGGCTCTGGGCTCGCGGGTGACCATGCTGGTGCGTGGACCGAGCCTGTTGTCCGGATGGGAGCCGTTTGCGGGGGAAGCCGTGGCTGACTCGCTCAGTGCCAAAGGTGTGGACGTGCGATTCCATACCGAGGTCCGCACCGCATCCCGCGCTGATGCTGCACCCACGGGTCTGGGGCGGATTCACGGGGGTCCGGTGAGCCTGACGCTCAGTGATGGGTACACCTTGGTTTCGGACGAGGTTCTGGTGGCCACCGGACGACGTCCCGCTCTGGACGGTGTGGGCCTGGATGCCGTGGGCCTGTCCGCCAAGGACGTGCTGGATGGTGAACTTCCGATTGGCTACACGCCGTGGGCGATGCCAGTGGTGCTGCTCCCCTGACTCACGTGGGCAAATATCACGCTCGTGTGCTGGGGACTCGCTTGGCCGCTGAGGCCGGTGGGCGTTCTGATCGCCCCGCCCCAGATGTGGTTCCTGTTCCGCAGGCGGTGTTCACGGAGCCGCAGGCGGCGTCGGTGGGGCTGACCGAATCTCAAGCGCAGGCCGCGGGTTTGACGGTGGTCACCGCACAGGTGCCGTACAAGGCGGCGGCCGGTGCGGCGCTGTTGCAGGACTCCGTGTCCGGCGAGGCCAAGATGGTGGTGAGCCGGCCGACCGGAGCGCTGGTGGGCGCCACCTTTGTGGGGCCCGATGCCGCCGAGCAACTGCACGCCGCCACCATCGCCATCACCGGGGACGTGCCCGTTCACGTGTTGCGCCACGCGATGCCTAGTTTCCCCACCGCCTCCGAGCTGTGGCTGCGCCTGTTGGAGGAGCTTCCTGCTGAGCTGCGGTGAGTGCCCGCGCCGGTTCATGTTTTGGTCTGGGATGACAGTGCGTGACGGTGGTTATCCACAATTCAGTGGCTCGGGTTTCCTGATGCGGGGGCGTTTGCTTAGGGTCGAGGCACGTTCACCCTGGTGAGTGGGGTTGCTTGAGTGGAGGCTGTGCTGTGGTGCGTGGTTTTGGTGTGTTGAGTGTGTCTGCTGTGTTGTTGGCCGGCGGTGTGCTCACCGGGTGTGGTGACACTTCTACCAACGACGACGGCGATGCTTCCCCCGGTTCTGCATCACCCACGGAGTCGGCTTCTGCATCTGCCAGTGCGGATGGGTATATGGAGGCATCAGCCGAGGGTCCTGCGCAGAACGTGCCCAAGCCGAGCAAGCCTGCTCTGGCTGATGAGGAGTCGGTGGAGGGTGCCCAGGCGTTCTTGGACTACCTCTCCGATGCGCGTGTGTATGCCTGGCAAACGGGCGACACCTCCATCTTGCGGGACATCACCGCACCGGCTTGCGACTTCTGCCTGGAGGAGTACGACGCCATTGACGAGCACTACGCGGACGGCGGCTGGGCGACCGCGACACGTGAAACCATCACGATCTTGGATGACGACCTGCCAACCGATGAGTATGGGTTCCCTGCACCCAAGGTTCACGTGACCCTGCCCGGCATCAAAGCTTGGAACCAAGACGGCGACCTCACCCAGGAAGAAGATGAGATTAATGACCCTCAAAATGAGGCCATCATGCACCTCAACTTCATGGATGGGGAGTGGGAGTACGTGTACGCCACCCCGGTGAACGCGGGATGACATGGAGCTCAATCGCGTTCCTGCCCTGACAACAGTGGTACTCGTACTTCTGGGCGGCTTGTACGCCGCCCCCGCCGCGTTCGCCGACGAAGGATCGGAGCTCCCCACTAGCGGCGTGACAGGCAAGTCTACGATCGATGGATCTGTCAGAAGCTCAGCCCGGGCGCACGGCAGCAATGTGGACGTCGGGGTGCGGGCTGAAGGCAGTTCCAACGGCTCCATCGAAA
>NZ_JAAVUN010000030.1:6066-21968 GCF_012163155.1 Kocuria subflava | reverse complement strand
TTCCCGGTCAGACGGGCATCCCGTCTTTAGTTACGGCCCAGCACCGACGCACTCATCGGTGGATCAAGGCTAAGAGCCAGGCCCTGGTGGGGTGATGGTGTTGTGCCCTGTGCCTCGACGGTTCACAAACCACAGGTGGCCATGTTGTTCAAACAGTCAGCTCAATGCCAGAACCAGATCCCGGATGCGTTCGCCCCGGGCTGTGACGCTGTAGTGCACCCACGTGCCCCTGCGTTCGCTGCTCACCAAGCCCGCGTTGCGCAATTTGCCCAGGTGGTGAGAGACGGTGGGTTGGGACAAACCCACATCATCCAAGTTGCACACGCACACCTCACCGTCGGCCTGCGCGATTTGCAGAAACAATCGCAGACGCGCAGTGTCAGCCAAAGCTTTGAATTCCGTAGTCAAGGCCTCTGCGTGCGATGCCGTGGGCGCAGAGATCGGCACTTCCACGGAGCAACAACCGGCCGTCAAGGACATGGAATCACCACCCTGCACCGCGCTGTTCCCTTCAGATCCCATGACGTCATCCTGGCGCATTCGGAATCGGCATGTCACACGATCCTGTGATATTGACAGCTATCGAATCAAGGGAGCATGCTCAAAGGGTCAGGGGAATTGACCTTCCCTGCGCCCATCAAACCGCAAATTGCCGCCGCCATCCCTCGCCGAGGACCGTCAACATGCCTGATACAGCAGCAGATCGTGCCGCCCACCCCACCACGGGTCCACGCTCGGGCCACCTCGGTGCTGCAGATCCCGCCAAACGGCAACTGTCCACGTTGGATCGATTCCTACCGGTGTGGATCGGCCTTGCCATGGTGGCTGGGCTGGCATTGGGCAGGCTGGTGCCCGGTTTGGACGGTTTCCTGGCCGGGTTGGAGGTCGGTGGCATCTCGGTGCCCATTGCCCTGGGACTGCTGGTGATGATGTACCCGGTTTTGGCCAAGGTCCGCTACGACAAATTGGGCTCTGTCACCGCAGACAAACGCATGTTGACCGGTTCCTTGGTGTTGAACTGGTTGATCGGTCCAGCTCTCATGTTTGCGCTGGCCTGGATTTTTCTCCCGGACCTGCCCGAATACCGAACGGGGCTGATCATCGTTGGACTGGCTCGGTGCATTGCCATGGTCATCATCTGGAATGACTTGGCCTGTGGCGACCGTGAAGCAGCCGCCGTCCTCGTTGCCATCAACAGCATCTTCCAAGTCATCGCCTTCAGCGGTCTTGCCTGGTTCTACTTGGTGGGACTGCCCGGGTGGTTGGGCCTGGACCAGCAGGGATTGCACGTCTCCACGTGGCACATCGCACTGTCCGTTCTGATCTTCCTGGGGGTGCCGTTGACTGCCGGGTACCTGACCCGAACCCTTGGCGAGCGCCACGCCGGTCGGGACTGGTACGAATCCACTCTGCTGCCCGCGCTCGGGCCCTGGGCGCTGTACGGATTGCTGTTCACTGTGGTGTTGCTCTTTGCGCTGCAGGGCGAGCGCATCACCTCACAGCCGCTGGACGTGGCACGGATTGCCTTGCCATTGCTCGTCTACTTTGCCGTCATGTGGGGCTTGGGGTTCGGTGTGGGCTTCTTGTTGAAATTGAACTACGCCCGAACCACCACCTTGGCCTTCACCGCGGCGGGCAACAACTTTGAACTGGCCATCGCCGTGGCCATTGGCACGTTCGGTGTCACTTCTGGACAGGCCTTGGCAGGGGTGGTGGGACCCTTGATCGAGGTTCCAGCACTGGTGGCCCTGGTGTATGCAGCCCTGGCGCTTCGCAAGTATTTCACCCGGTCGGCCACTGGCCACCCGTCCGTCCACCCCTGAGGAGTCCGCATGACTACCCCGTCCATCCTGTTCGTCTGTGTGAAGAACGGTGGGAAGTCTCAGATGGCGGCTGCCCTGGCCCGCCAACTCGCGCAGGATCCCTCCCGCATTCACTCCGCCGGGACGCACCCGGGGTCATCCGTCAACGCCCTCTCCCGCCAAGTGGTTGAGGAGGTGGGAGCCACCATGGACGGCGAGCACACCAAGGGCATCGACCCTGATCTTCTGCGGACCGTGGATCATGTGATCGTCCTGGGATCGGAAGCCGTGGTGGACCCGGTGGCGGGTATGAAGGCAGAGATCATCACATGGCACACCGATGAACCCTCCGAACGAGGTGTTGAAGGTTTGGAGCGCATGCGCTTGATCCGCGAGGACATCCACGCCCGAGTACGCGAACTCCTGGACCGGCGCTGAGGCGCCTGCATCCACGGCGCGCCAAAACACCCCCGGGTAATGTGTGCCCGTGACGTCCCAGCGAGTACCCCCCAGCACCGTTTTTCACCCGGATTTCTTGCACCCTGTCCGGCAGATGGGGCGACGCACCGTCGACTTCCGGAGAGACCTGCTGGTGATGGCCGTGGTCAATCGGACCCCGGATTCCTTCTTCGATCAGGGCCGCACATTCGCCCTGGAGCACGCCGTTGCCGCCGGGTCACGCGCCATCCGCGACGGCGCCGACTGGGTGGACATTGGCGGCGTGCCCTTCTCCCCCGGCGCCCCGCTGCCTGCCTCTGAGGAAACCGAGCGAGTGCTGCCCGCGGTGCAAGCCCTGCATGAAGCACACCCGCAGACCATCATCTCCGTGGACACCTTTCACGCCTCCGTGGCCGATGCCTGCCTTGCAGCCGGTGCCACCGTGGTCAATGACACCACCGGCCTCTCCGATCCCCACATGCTGGAGGTGGTTCGCGAGCGCGACGCTCACCTGGTGATCACCCATTCCCTCACCACCACTCCGGCCAGCACAAGGACGGTGGTGCCGCGCCCGCACTACGACGACGTCATCACCCAAGTCATCGCGTTTCTGCGAGCCCGGGTGAAGGACGCCCTGGAGGCGGGGATTGCCGCGGATCACCTGCTGGTGGACCCCGGGCACGACCTCAACAAGAACACCCTGCACTCCCTGGAACTGACACGCCGTTTGACGGAGGTGACCGCTTTGGGGCACCCGACCCTGGCTGCGGTGTCCAACAAGGACTTTGTGGGCGAATCCTTGGGCCTTGCCCGCGACCAACGCGGCGAGGGTTCTCTGGCGGCAGCCGTTGCGTGTGCCCTTGCGGGGGCGCGGGTGTTCCGCATGCACGACGCCGCAGCCTCACGCCGCGCCCTGGACATGGCGGCCACCATCATGGGACTGCGTGAACCTGTTGAACTGCGGCACAACATGGGAGACCACAATGACTGAGGGCGTGGTTCCGGTCCAGATGGAAGCCGTCAGCCAGGTGCACAGATTGTGGCCGGACCCCGGGATGGTGGGGCTGGATGCGCTCAGGGAGCACTATCTGCAGACGTGGGCCACCGCTGACCAGGGAGCCACCGCCACGATGATTTCCTCCGTGGACGGCTCCTCCGAATTGGAGGGGCTCTCCGGTGGGCTCTCCTCCCCCGTGGACCAAAAGCTCATGGACGTGCTGCGCAGTGTGGCGGATGTGGTGGTGGTGGGTGCCGGCACCCTGCGCGCTGAAGGATACGGCGGGCTGCGGGTGACCCAGGAATCCCTCCGGTGGCGCCGCGCCCACGGCCTCACGGACCACCCGGTGCTGGCAGTGGTGTCAGGGTCCTTGAACGTCACGGCCGATGCACCGTTCCTGGCGGATGCGCCCGTACGGCCCCTGGTCTTCACCACGGATGCAGGGCATTGGATGGATGACCTGCCTAAAAGGCGGATGGCTGCATTGGGTGAGGTGGCGGAGGTCGTCGTCGTGACTCCGCGGCGGCACGCATTGCAGGAGCCCGGCGCGCCCACCGGGGTGGACCCGGCGGAGGTCCACCGGGAGTTGGCCGACCGTGGGCACGCGCGGGTGTTGTGTGAGGGTGGCCCCCAGCTGTTGAGCGCATGGTTCCAGGCCGGTTGCGTGGCCCAGTTCCAGGTGAGCGTTGCCCCGGTGATTGCTGGTGGGGTGGGGCCGCGGATCCTCCAAGAACCCGGTGCAGGGGCCAGAGGAACCGAGCTGCTCCAGGTCCTGCAGGACAACTCCATGCTCATGCTGCATCACAAGGTGCTGCCCGCCTAGACGTTCCCCGTGAGTGGGCAGTCGTGGGCGCCGCCTAGAATCTCCTCCATGCTGCGCATCCTGTTTGTTGAACCCGAAATCCCCGGCAACACCGGCAACGCCATTCGCCTGGCCGCCGTGACCGGGGCGGAGCTGCACGTGGTGGAACCGATCGGCTTCAACTTCCAGGACGCCCACCTGCGCCGTGCGGGCCTGGACTATCACGATCTCGCCGTGCTCACCGTGCATCCGTCCTTGGAAACGGCATGGGAAGCTCTTGATCCCAGGCGAGTTTTTGCCTTCACCACCACGGCCACCACACCGCACACCCAGATTCAGTGGCGTGAGGACGATGTCCTGATGTTTGGCAAAGAATCTGCCGGTCTCTCCGAGGAGCACAAGGCTGATCCGCATGTCACAGGGGAAGTACGCATCCCCATGTTGGCGGCCAGGCGGTCCCTGAACCTGGCCAATGCGGCGTCGATCGCGGTGTACGAGGCATGGCGGCAGCTGGATTTTGCCGGCGCACAGCTGCCGGAGGTCAACGGTTGATGCCGTAAGGATTCAGTGGTCACAATGCTGGCCCATCAAAGGTGATGGGCCAGCATTGTGACCACTGAACCCACGCCCAGCGTCAGTTCTTGGCGTCGTTGGCGTTGCCCACGGTCACGTTCACCGTCTCCTGGTTACCGCCACGTGTGTAGACCAGCTCACCCTCACCGTCAGCCGGAAGCTCCCGGACGGCCGCGGTGAGTTCACTGGCGTCCTGCACCTTGTGGCCGTTGAAGCTCAACACGACGTCGCCCTTGCGCAAGCCGGCATCGCTGGCAGGTGACCCGCTTTCCACGGACTCCACCACGGCACCGGCGGAGAAGGACTGGCTCTGACCGTCATTTGCCGCTGAAGCCGTAACCGTGGCGCCCAGATAACCGTGGGTGGCCTCACCGGAGTCAATGATCTCCGCCGCCACGCGCTTGGCATGGTTGATGGGGATGGCAAATCCCACGCCGATGTTGCCTGCCCCGGACTGACTGGAACTGGATGATCCGGCGGAGGCAATGGCCACGTTCACACCCACCACCTGACCGTCCGTGTTGATCAGAGGTCCACCCGAGTTGCCCGGGTTGATGGCGGCATCCGTCTGCAGGACGTTCAAGAACACCGACTCGGTCTGGCCCTGGGAGGAACCCTGACCGTAGTCGAAGAAGAAGTCACTCCAGCCACCACTGCCGCTGTTCTCGTCCTGGGTGTCCCCTTCTGTGGGAGTGTCAGGCACGGCGGAGGAAGCCACCGTGATGGTCCGGTCCGTGGTGGAGACAATGCCGTCCGTGACCGTTCCGGACAGACCCAGCGGGGCGCCGATGGCAATGGTGGTGTCACCCACATTGAGCTTGGAAGAGTCCCCCAGTTCAGCCGGCACCAGGTTGTTCGCCTGGATCCTGATGACTGCAAGATCAGAGAGCGGATCCGTGCCCACCACGGTGGCAGAGGTGACGGTGCCGTCCGAGAGCTGAACCTCCAAGGTGGGATCGTTGGTCTGGCCATCCAGGGTCACCACGTGGGTGTTGGTCAGGATGTGCCCCTGGTCATCCAGGATGATCCCGGATCCGGAGCCGGACTGACTGCCGGAGACCGAAGAAATGGTCACCACCGACGGCGATGCCTTGGCCGCAGCAGCCGTGACGGCATTCACGGAGTCCTCATTGTTCACAATCAGTTGGGAGCTTGCCCCCTGCGTGGCATTGGTCAGCACATTGTCCGAACCAGTGGCCAGGTCCACCAGGCCGTAGGTACCAGCACCCACCAGGGCGGCCACCAGCATGCCGCCGATCAAGGTCTTGCGGCCCACTCCGGTTCCCGTGTGAGTTTCACCGTTGGACGGGGCTCCCGCGGAGCCGGCGGCATATTGCTGGTCCTGGCCATATTGCTGCTCGTGGTCGTACTGCTGATCCTGTTGAGAGGCAGCCGGCTGGGCGTAGGGATTCTCATTGACCATGGGAGGCTGCTGGTAACCCTGGGGATCGTGATAATCCGCGGAGCCCTGGTAGCCGTAGGGCTGTTGGGGCTGCTGGGAACCATAGGGCTCGTGACCGTTGCTCATGAACGAGTCTCCTCCATCAATACGTAGGTCCTGGGTGGAGCATTCGGGAACCCAGTATGCGGGCTCGCCTGTGTCCGGGCTGTGCGCCAGCCGCTTGATTGCTCTGCGCAAACACCCAACCCCGGACGGGGGCACGTCAGTCCGGGGAGTCCCGCCGCGTCTGAGAATGTGCCAGGAAGTCGGTGATTCGGTTGTACTCCAGCACAGGGTGCTCCCGCGCTGAAGACGGTTGGTTCTGGAACTGGATGGCCAAGGACGCCTTTCCTGGATTGCCAATCAGTTCCACACAGTCATCAGCCTCTGCCCCCGCAAGACCGCGTGCAAAGTTCAAGGCTTCCCCCTCTCCCCTGCTGGAAAGAGCCTCCGGGCCGAAAACGGCCACGCTGGGCACCGGGATCCCCGCGTAATGCGGCACCCGGTAGGCGGGGTCGAATCCCAGGACGTGTTGGCCCACGGCCCACCGAACACCGTGTTGGTGCATCAGATGCGCAAAACGAACCCGTTCCTCACCACCCCAGGGCTCGGCGGTTCGGAAGCCTGCCGTCACCCGTTCCACCACACCGCGTTTGGGGCGTTCTATCTGCGTCACTGCCACCAGGTGGTCCGAACCCACGGTGGATGCGGCGTGCATGACGTTGATCGGGGACGGATCATTGCGGTAACGCTCGGTGATGGCCTGCGGCGACCACGGCTGGGACACGGGTTCCTGCACACCCCATGCCTGGGGAGCTTCCCCTGTGAGAACCCGGGCGGCTGTTTCCGTCAGGGTCCCCACCACCGTGCTACGCCTGGCCGGATAGAGCGTCTCGGCCGAAATCACCACGCCACCGGCACTTGGGCGGATGCCCTCCTGGAACGCCACGGAGATCTCTTGGGCCTCCTTGTAGTCCTCCCCGTCCCACTGCAGCATGGCCCCGTTGAGGCCGTTGTAGGGCAACCCGTCCGCTCCGGAAACCACCCACAGTCCTCCGGTCAGCTCCAGCAAACGGGACAGCCCGAGTGTGAGCCGAGTGGTGGGCGGGGTGACCAGCACAAAACGCAGCCCGGATGTGGCGCACTGGTCCATGGCCCGGGCAATCCAGGTGTTGTGGTGAACGATCGCGGCATCATTGAGCATCACCCCGGCCGCTGACGTGGTGACGTCACAACCCAGAACGCTCATGCCTGCCATTCCTCTCGCAGAAGATCCTCTGACTCCCCCAGGTGCCTGAACTCGGGTCCGTGCTGCACACAGGTGCCCACCCCCAGATGGGCCATGAGTTTGGCGAATGTGGCTGCCGCTGACTCCGCCTCCGGCACGGGGCTGACCGCGTGCACGTCCTGCCAATACGCGGCAGGGCTCACCTGCTCTGTTGCTTCTCCGGCTGAGTCCGGGTCATGCGCGGCTCCGGAGTTCTCCCGTTCAGCAGCCTGCAGCGCCTCCCGGGCAGCCACGACGTCGAGCCCTCCGTGGGTTCCGAACAGCCTGAGGGCCTCATCCGGTGCCTGAACATAACTGGGTGTTTCGATCACCATGACGGGCATGTCCTGATCAGGGGCGTCCACGCGCCAGACCTGAGCCTGTTCGTCCACGGTCACCCAGAAATCGGGGTTGATCTCAGCGACCGCCCACGCCATGGCCACCGGGTCTGGCTCTTGCGTGGTGATGATCGTGAATGTCCGACTCATGTTCCACCTTCCTGTGTGCTCGAATCCGGCTCCGCTGCTGCGCCACCCATGTCCTCGGCCAGCGCTGATTGCACCGTTTCCGGCGAACGTCCCCCACGCACGTAGAGACCGCGTCCGGGTGGGAAATGCCGTGCTCTGACACCGTTGATCAACGCGCCTTCGGAGCGGTCCCCGTCCATCATGAACGTTGCCGCACCTGCTTCACGGATGGCGCCCGTCAACGGTTCGTACATACCGCGCGCTGCACCGGCCACACGCCGTGTGAGGACAATGTGGAAGCCGATCTCCGAGCCCATGGTCACATACGGGACCAGGGGCGCCAGGGGCGCTGTGTTGCCGGCCGTCAGGACATCGTAGTCATCGACCAGCAAAACGATTCGAGGTTTGGGCACCTCTGTGGAACCAACGTGGGTGGGGTCATTGGGCACACGATCTTTCAGCGCGGTGGCAATGCTCTGGGCAAGACCCGCAGCCATCTGTGAACTGGTGGCGTGGCCACCCATCATGTCCGGTGGGACCAGGCCTGCCAGTTCCTGTCGGGGATCAACCAAGGCGATGGCAACATCGTCCTCCGTCTGTCCCTCGCACAGTTGCTGGGCGATCATCCGGATAATGTTGGTCTTGCCAGATCCGGTGTCACCCAGGACCAGCAAGTGGCGGTCGCGCCCGTAGAGTTCCAGGGTCCTGGTGGCCAGGTTTCGCTCCACCTGACCAAAGGCAACCATCCCGGGGCGACGGCCACGTTCGAGTTCACCGATCGGCAGTTCCGCAGGCAACACCCGGATCCTGGGCGCTGATTCACCCTGGTGTTGTTCCTCCAGTTGTTGGCCGATGGCCCAGAGTTGATCGCCCAAGTATTCGGTGGTGGCCTGCCCGTCCATGCGCGGCAAGGCAAAGTGGCCCAGGAGTTTCTCGTTCATCAAGGCCCGGCCGGGACGGTCCCTGGGTACGGTCTCAGCAAGTTTCTTGCCAAAGGCTGATTCTGCGGGTTCACCCAACCGGAACTCCAGACGATGGCCGAAAAAGGACTGCTGAGCAATACGGATGTCATTCCAGCGGGTTCCGGTGGCAATCACATGCACCCCGTAACTGCCGCCGCGAGCCACGATTTCCTGAACCATGGATTCGATCTCACCGAATTCATCATTGATCTGACCGTAGCCGTCCAGCAGCAGAACGACGTCGCAGACATTCAATTCGGGCATTTTGCCCTCGGCAAACCATTGACGCATGGTGCTGAGTGAATCCACGGCGTATTTCTCGAAGATCGATTCCCGGTCCCGCACCATGTCCAGGACTTCCTCAACGGTGCGGCGGATGATCTCCCGTGAGGCCCGCACACCCACACCACCCACGTGTGGCAGCGCCTCCAGTGGCCTCAGACCACTGCCCAGCAGATCGATCCCGTAGATGGCGACGTCCCGGGGACTGTGGGTCAGTGCCAGGGAGGTGGCAATGGTTCGCAGTGCGGTGGACTTGCCGGTCTGTGGGGCACCGATCAAGGCCACGTTGCCGCCTGCGCGCTTGAGGTCCAGGTACCAGGTCCCCTGCCATTGTTTGGAGGGATCATCCAGCAGACCCAGCGGAACCAGCAGGTCTCCACCGCGGGCCACGGAGGGGCCCTGATTGGTGTGGGTGATCTCCCCGATCACAGTGTCCAAGGCCAGCAGGTCAGGCAGGGGTGGCAGCCAAATCTCGGAGGTCATGCGGGGGAACTCACGCATGATCTCAACCATGGAGTCCATCACGGTGGGGGCGGTGCTGCGGCGTTGGGCCAATTCAGCGGCCTTGTTCTGGGTCTTGTCCTGCTCACTGCTGTCCTGTGCTTGGTCGTGGGACAGGGTCAAGCTCCCGTACAGAGGGGTCGGCACCGGTTGGGGCAGGGCAGGTTCCAGATCGTTCTCCGCGGCGTCGTCGTCGCTGGGCCGTGGGCCGGAGACGTAGCCTGCGCGGAACTTCTGGTAAACGGTGGTGTCCACTTTCAGATAGCCGTATCCGGGTACCGACGGCAGATGATAGGCATCCGGTGTTTCCAGCACGGTTCGGGATTCCGCCTCGGACAAGGTGCGCAGACCCAAGCGGTAGGACAGGTAGGTGTCCAGCCCGCGTAGTTTGCCGCCCTCGATGCGCTGGCTGGAGAGCAGAAGATGCACGCCGATCGAGCGTCCGATTCGGCCGATGGACAGGAAAAGGTCAATGAAGTCCGGCTGCGCGGTCAACAATTCGCCGAACTCGTCAATGATCACCAGCAGGTGCGGCAGAGGCTCCATCTGGATTCCCTGTTCCGACCGCTCTTCCCGGATCGCCTGGTAGTCCGTGATGTTGGCGATGTTGCCGGCGCGTTTGAGGACCTCTTGGCGGCGCTGGATTTCGCCGGCCAAACTGGCGTGGACGCGATCCACCAGGGACACGTCCTCAGAGAGGTTGGTGATGATGCCGGACACGTGCGGGGCACCTTCAAAAGGCGCAAAGGTGGCACCGCCCTTGTAGTCCACCAGAACCATGTTGAGCTGCTCCGGCGGGTGGGTGACCATCAAGGCCAGGACCATGGTGCGCAGCAGTTCAGATTTACCGGAGCCGGTGGCCCCCACGCACAGCCCGTGAGGTCCCATGCCGAACTGTGCGGATTCCTTCAAGTCCAGCAGTACGGGCTGGCCCTTGTCATCCGTACCCAGCGGGATCCGCAGAAAATCAACGTGGGACCGTGGTTTCCATGCTGATTCGATGTCTGCCCGGCCAAAGGTGTTCAGGCCGATGATCTGGGTGAACTTCTGGGAATCCACGGCCTCGTTGTGTTCCAAGGAGTCCGGGGAGAGCCGCAGGGGCGCCAGTGCGCGGACCAAGGCTTCCACCGTGGCCACAGGAGCCGCATCCAACGTGGACCTGCTGCGCTGTGGGTCCAACTGGTCCTGGGCGTAGTCCTCGATCAGCAGCGTGTTCTGTTCCCCCTCGCCGGAGGGCTGGGACAGGCGCAGGGAGACGACGTCCGGTTCCTCAACAGTGTTGGCCAGCAGACGTATGACTGTGATGTCCAAGGCGGCCAGGGAACTGGACTGATCCGGGATCAAGAAATCTTGGGCGGCACCTTGGCGGGTGGCATCCACCACCAACAGTCGTGGCAGCTCCGGGCCGCGCTGACGCGGTCCGGAGCTGCGCCGTGCCTCCGCAACGGCCAGGGCACGACGCCGGAACTCGGCCTGCAACAAATTGTTGAGTTCAGCCACCGATCCCGCGATTCGACGCATGGGGCCGTGGCTCTGCGGAGTTTCCTGGTCTGCCAGATGAGGTAGGTGGTTGATCCAGGACCAACTGTCCCGGCGCCCTGGCGGAATTGCCACGGCCACGAACAAGTCCTCGGGTGCGTGGAACGTGGCTGCCTGGATGAGCACGGCACGTGCCACGGCCTCACCGAACTCCTGTGAGCCCACCACGCTGACCTCACCGCGCGCGTTGAGGTCGACCGTCACGGGCATGTCCGGCGATTGTTGGTAGCGGCGTTGAACCAGGTTCACCTCGTTCTGCAGGAATCGGTCCGGGCGCTGCGTTCCGCTTTCATCGGACTGCACCGTGACCGAACGGGTGGCGACATCCCCCACCCCCACCCGGACGCGCATGAAGTCCTCATGGGATCTGCGCCTTTCCCACAGCCTGCTGGGGTTGACAATGATGTTCAGCAGGGCCTGCGGTGAGGGATTGCCGGCCAGTGCGCGTACGCGAATCTCCTCCTCGGTGGTCAGCAATTGCGCGCGTTTTTCTTCCAGATATTCCAGGTAGGTGTCCCTGGAGAGAGTGCGTTGGCGGCGCGCCTTGCCCCTCTGGGAAAAGATCATGAACACGGAGGCAATCACGGTGAGGACCATCATCATGGCCCCCACCGCGGCCAGGGAGGACCCACGGAAGATCATCATGACCGTCATGGAGGTTGCAGCACCCAGCAGCGGAACCAGGGCGATGAAGTTCGCCTTGTTGCCACCGTCCACGATGTCAGGTGCGCCCTCCAGGACCACGGGCTCTCCCAGGCGGGCCGGGGTTGTGGTCCGGGCAGGGCGGTGGATGATTCTGGTGCTCATCGGGCAGCCCCGTAGCCGCGGGCCAACGTCAGTGCAGTGGCTGCCAGGCGCACCCACTCCAACCGGTGACGCTCGTCCAGGTGATCAAGGTGGATCTCTCGGCCTGTGGAGAGGTGACGGTCGTAGGACATGCTGTGGTGGATGCGGCCACGCTGATCCAGGCTGCGCCTGAGCTCTCGGCGGCTCCACGGATTGTCACTCGTGTGATCGTTGAGCACCGTTGCCAGGGGCAGGTGCTTCCGGTCGGGGTCCGCTGCCAGTAGGTCGTGCAGGGCCATGGCGTTGTGCAGGCCGTTGCCGGTGGTGGACCCGATCACCAGGACGGCGTGTGCCATCTCCAGCGCGCTCTGGGTACGGGGGTCCTCAAGGACCGGTGGGCATTCCACCACGGTGACCCCGCACTGCCGGGAGACTTGGGTGAGCAGTTCCTCCACTTCCAGCTCATTCAGCGGCTCCTCGTGGGAGTCCGTGTGCGCCACCCACACTCCTGCTTTGGGTTGGGCGAAGACTTGAGCCATGTCTTCAGGCGTGGAGGGGTGGTTGAGCACAATGGCGCCGATCGCCTCCTGCGCTGAGACTGCGGTGTCCACGGCCAGGCGGTCCCCCAGGGGCGACGGCGCGGAGGCCAGGTCCAGGGCACAGACACGGTCTGTACGCAACGCCCCGTAGATCTCAGCCAGTGTGGCAGCAGCGGTGGTGCGTCCTGCGCCTCCCTCCGTGCTCAGCAGCACAATTCGGCGTCCTGTGGTCACGGGCTGTTGGACTCCACGCGTGGCACGTTCCAGGTCCCCGGGGTAGCCGTCGGGACGAATGGCACGGGACAAGGTCCCCACCCAGCGGTGTGCAGTGCGGCGCCCTCTGCGGGGGGTGGGCGATTTCATGCGTGTCCTCAGGGCTGCCAACTCATCCTCCCGGACCGTTGGAGCCGCGGCCTGCCGCTTCTCCGCTCGGCGTCGTTCCCGCCGATTGGTGGGTGCAGGAACGACGGCGGGTTCGGGCACCTCCGCGGCTCCTGTCAACTCCCCCTTGTTCGGCTCATCGGGTGTTTCTCCTGAAGCGCCCTGGTCCGTGTCCGGAGGGGACGGTGCGTCGTCGTCCGCTGGTGCAGAGGGAACCGTCTGATTCTGGGCGGAGTCCGGGGTGTCAGCGGAAGGTGCGGGTGGATTGAGCAGCCCCTGGACCACCGCAGCGCGCCAGTCCTGTGACTGAGGTGTGGCGTGAGGCTCCTGCTGGGCCTCGTGCAGCTCATGCGGCTGCTGATCTGATGGTTCGCGGTTCATGATTGGAAAGTGGTCAGTAGAACGGAGTAGACGCCGAACAACCCCACCACCAGGGGGAACATTGCCAACGTCGCCATGGTCTCGATCCGGTCGGCCACAATGCGCAGTCGAGCCCAGAAGTAATCGGGGGTGGTGAGCACCAACGGTGTTGCCGCCAGCATCGCTGCCGCCAGCAGCACCAGGCCCAGCCACCAGTAGAACTGCGGAAAATGACCCACCAGATCCAATGCAGTCACCACCATCCCTGCACCGGATGCCGCCAACAAGGCCGCACGCTGCGAGGTCAGGGGAAAGGCCCGCGCTCGCAATGCCAGAGCCACCAGCCACACCACGATCAGCGGAAGCCCCCAGGGATCCAGTGGTTGGTTCCAGAGCACCAGGACGGCTGCCGCAGCAACACTGGTGGCGCACCACAACGTGGCGCTGGCCATCCCCCGGTGGGCTTGCTCGATCCTCTGTTGAACGTCGCTGGTGGCGATCACCCTGCCCGCCGCGCGGGCATCGTCCAGGCTGTTGAGACCAGCCCATCCCAACGCCAGACGTGGCAAATACCCCAAGAGTGCAATCGTCAAGGTGCCAGTGACCGCTGCGGCCTGCACCACGCCCGGTGTGACCAGCAACGTCAGGGCCCAACATCCCGCCAGAACCGTGGCCACCACCACACTGGTCACGGCCGCCTTGAGGTCCCGGCGGGAGACGTGCTGACTCACCACCGCTCCCACCATGACGCCGGTGACCAGTCCGATCTCCGGCACCCTCAGACGACCATCAGCAGCCACGGTCAGAGCGGCCAAGGCCACGGCCAGTGCGGATCCGGCAGTTGTGAGCTCAAAATCGCGCTGCCGGACGATCGCGGCCACAAGAATCAGGACCGAGCAGGTTGCCACTGTCAACCAGAATGAGAAGTCACCCGAGAGCTGTTGGGTCAACAGCCAGAAGGCCGCCGTGGTCAGGGCCACCAGCGCGGTACCACCCACCCAGAGCCTCCCCTCCCGGCCCCAGCGTCCCGGATCCCGGGTGCGCATCAAGGCAGCGTGGTCCGCGATGTCGTACACCACCGGTGACGGAACCGAGTCCTCGCGAGCCGTCAAGAGCAGGACGGTGCCATCCACCACCCCAGACTCTGACAGCGTGCGTTGCTCGTCCAACGCAGCCTCACCCAGGGGGCTGAGGCCCATGCGCCTCAGCCCCCGATCAGCCCCACTGTCCAGGAGCGCCAGGACAGAGGGCATCAAGGCACCCACGGGGGTGCTGGATGGCAGGAGGAGCTCCACGTTGCGGCGCTCACTGGCCAGGGTCACACGTGTGAAGCGTTCGGCCATGGACCCTCAATCACCTCCGGAATCGGCTGGTTGGCAGCGGGCACGGTCTGGACCACCGTGGGCTGTGGTTGTTGCATCTGCTCACGGCGCTCGCGCTCGCGGTCAAAGAGGGTTGTGACAAACGATGCCGCCACACATCCCGTGGCGATCAATGCTGCAATGATCAAGCCGATCAGAAAGTTTCGCACCAGGTCCGTGAAGTTCCTGCGAGAACGGTTGGGGCCGTAGAGAACAGCAGCAACCAGACGGTTGCGGCGCACTCCAATGGATTCCAGAAGTTGCTGATCATAATCGTGCACGGAAATACCCCACAGTAGCCTCTCCCGCCAGGGCATGAATGTGTAGATGCGCTTGCATCATATTTCATGGTGTTACACACCCGGCCCGGGGTGCGCATCGCAGCAAACATACCCGAGTTTTCACACAAACGCGCCTTGACTACCTACTATTCAGTAATTTGAGGCCTGGGGGTTGCGGATGGCCAAACACGACGAAAGTGGTTAGCGTGTGGCCCCATGAGCGTTCTGGGACCTGCTGGGCTGACATTCATCTCCAGAACACGCACCATCGCCTCCGCCCGGTGCTCGCTCGTCGGCCCGCGCCAGGATCACGGCGGACAACGTTCCAAGGAGCACACTCGTGAAGTTTGATATGGGCAACACCACCCTGGGCACGCTGGCTCAGCAGACCGGTGGATCTCAGGATGAATTGACCTCCCTGATCCGTCAGCTGGTGGACGCCGTAACGCCCCTGGAGGGCAAGTTCAACGGTGCCGGCCGCGCAGCTTTCGACACCTTCAAGGGTCGTGTGGATGAGATCAGCAATGACCTCAACTCAGCATTGGCCGCCGTGAACCTGGGTCAGGGCGAGATGGACCTGGCCACTCAGACCGGTGATCAGGAGACCTCCGACAACGCCACGCGCGCGGAAGGCAGCGCCAACTTTGACTCGGCGCGGTTTGCCGCTCGCTGAGCCCATCCACACCCAGAACACACCCCATCAGGGGCCGTTGCCCCACTGAGAACCAAGGAGCCACTCATGGCCACCAATGACCGTATTTCTTTTGACACCGACGTCTCCTCCCAGGTCCAGTCCGACATCGGCGGCATCGTGGGCCGACTGGAGGGTCTGCTGGGCGAGCGTGACCGTCAGGTCTCTTCCGCGCTGGCCGACTTCCAGATGGACGGCGCCTCCGATGAGTACCAGCACGTGGAACTGCGTTGGAAGAACGCCTCGGACGAGGTCCGCAACATCATCAACCTGGTCAAGACCACCCTGGGTGAGAACGACCAAACTGCCACCACCACCCAGGGCAAGACCCGTACGGCCATCGCCAACATCGGCTGACCCTTTCGACGGTCCTACGGCCGTCCCCAACGGCGTCGTCGGTCCGGGTCATCATGGACCCAGACCGACGACGCC
>NZ_JAAVUN010000030.1:0-6056 GCF_012163155.1 Kocuria subflava | reverse complement strand
CGCGCCCGCCCTTTGCCCCGGCTCCGGGGCCGTCCCGCGCCGCGCCGCCGGGGCGGGACCGGAGGCCCCCGGACCCTTGCACGCCGCACCTGCCGACCCTCCAGCTTCATCGCCCAGATCCAGGAGATCCCAGTCATGCAGTACGACATCAACTTGGCCAACGCCGGAACGGTCCTCCGGGATGTCGAGATACTCAGCACGGACTACCAGGGCCTGGCTGATGACATGAACGACGGTCTGGAACGCGTCATGGGCGCCTGCCAGGCCGACGTCGTGGCAAAGGCTCTGGCGGGGTACGCCCAAGAGGAGTTCGGCCCCGCATTGGAGGCCATCCTGAATCTCACCGGCACCGCGCTGAACAAAACCAATGAGGCCCTGACGTACTACTCGGAGGGGAATCTGACCATGATGGATGAAAGCATCAAGGCCCTGGACACCGCCGAGGCCGCCCCCACTGATTTCCGCAACGGTGGACCCACGGGTCAACAAGCCGTCTGAATCCAGACCATCACACCGCCGTTCAACCACGTTCCAAGGGATCCCGTCACATGAGCAGTTCAGGTATTGATCTCAGCCAGCTTCCTGCGCTGGCGGATGCCGACACCGTTGAGGATGGTGCCAAGACCATCCGCGATGCCGGGCAAAACGTTGAGGACAAAGCCGGTGACATTGAAAGCTCCTGGCGCGGCCTGGAGTACTCCTACTCCGCACCGGAGACTGACACCTTGTTGGCCGCCCTGCTGCCCACCAAGCGTGACGGTGAAACGGTCAAGGACAATGCCAAAACCGTCTACGACGCCCTGAAGACCTACGCGGACACCGAACGCGATCTCAAGGACAAGCTGCGAACCATCAAGAGCGATGTGGGCGCGTTCGAATCCTCCATCGCAGGTAACGACGAGTGGGAAAAGGACGAGAACAAGATCAATGAGCGCAATGGCCTCATTGATCGAATCAACGGCTTGAAAACTGCCCATGATGAGGCGGCCAACACCTGCGCCACCAAGATCAGCGGCATCTTTGGTGGTGTGCAGTACCGCACCATGCCCGATGACGGCGCCCCCGCCCCGCCCGGGGTGGAATACAACGGCATGTCCAAGGACATGCTCAACTCCGCCACCGCTGCCGGTGAAACACCGTGGGCCACAAACGTGGAATGGGACAAACCCTGGTACAGGGATGTTTGGGACGGCATCAAGGACTTTGGCTCCGGGATGTGGGAGTCCGTCAAAGGCGCGGTCACCGGCACCCTGGCGCTGGTGAATCCCTTTGACTGGGACACTTTCTCCTCCACCTGGAAGGGAATCGGTACCCTGGCACTGGATGTGGCCACCGTTGCCACGCCCATTGGGCTGCTGCGCGGTGCTGATGCCCGCTCAGAATCCGGCGACCGCCTCAAGGAAGTCGGTAAAGCCATGATCAATCTGGAGGAGTGGAAGAACAACCCCGCCAAAGCCGCCGGCATGCTCACCGGTGACATCCTCCTGACGGTGGGCACCGGTGGTGCCGGTGCCGCCATGAAAGGCACCAGCGTGGCCGGCAAAGCCGGGAAAATGGCCTCAGCGGCGGGCAAAGCAGGCCGCGCCGGCGGGGCCCGGGCCATCGACTTCTCCAAAGCACTGGCCAAGAATCCAAAGGTTGCCGTGGGCGACCTCGCCTCCAGCACCAAGGGATACCTACTGGACTCCAAAGCCATTTACGGCAGGGCATTCGCTGATGCCCGTACCGGGGTGGTCAATGCAGGGTTTAAAACTCTGGACAAAGTCATGCCGACTGCCGCTGCCGCCGTGAACACAATCAATCGCTTCGATACGTTCACCCGCAACGCCGCCAGCGCTGCTGTCGATGCAACGGCTGCCATCAAGATGCCAGGTTTGCCCAGTATGGGCCGTTCCCCAGCCTTGGCCGGGGTCCCGGACGCCCACACGATGGCGCGCATGAGCCCAGAGGCCACCCGCCCCGGACCGGTCACCACGTTCCGGGAGTCCTTTGAGCGCAACACCGCCAAATCCAATGCACACTCCCACGCGTTGCCGGAGGCCACGGATCGGGCAGGTAGCCGGGCCCCATCTGTCAGTGAATCCCCCGGCACCCCTCTTGACCCGCAGTCCGGACGCAATGCGGGCCCCGGCTCCACGCCCTTGGACGGAGCCGACACGGCCGCCGGCGGCAAGGGCCCCAATGGGCCGGGCAACGACGCCGGGAAGCCTGGCCCCGCTGGCCGACCACCAGAAGGCGAAACGCTGAACCTTCGTCCCAAGGAAAAGTGGACCCCGCATCAAAAGACTCAATACGATGCCAAAGTCAAACACCTGGACGACGAGGCCGCCAAGGGCAACCTGGAGTACACCAAGCCCGATCGCGGCCCCAATCTCCGTATAACCATGATCAAGGACCCTGAAGAAGCCATCAAACTCGGGCTGCCCGACGGCATCAATGCTGACGATTTCCGGGCAGCCACCGAGCGGCAACGCAAGGCCATGCTCGCCAAGTACGACCTGGACCACAAGACCGACCTCCAACTCGGAGGCGTCGACCATCAAGCAAATATGCAATGGCTGGACCGTAGCGTCAACAGAAGCGTTGGCGCACAAATCAGAGGCCAGCGAATCAAGAATTCCTGGGACGTTGCAATCAAACGCGGAGATGGAACCGGTCAAAAAATCAACATGGTGACAGGCTAAAGACCACATAATGACCAACGAGGCCGACCCCAAGGAGTAGTCATTCCATGTTCAATAATACACTGACAACCCAATACAACACACTGGTCGCCCAGGCAGTGGACTCTCTACCACCCGAAACACCCAAACTCATTCACGACTACCTCCGCAAAGGAGCCAAGAAAGAACTACGCCTGTCCCAAAAGGAAGAGGACCAGCTTTACGAACACCTAACCACCCTAGCCGCCGTATTCGGCTACCGCGACACCCTCCGCCACCTCTGTGAAGCTTTTCTCATCCGCGAAACCACAAAAACCTACCCCACATTCCCCGGATGGTCAGCATACACACCATTCCTCGAATGGAGCGCACGACGCCTCAACCTCACAGGATACGCCGAACTATTCAACCTTCATGTCAAATCACGATACGACCTAGAACGAACCATCTACCACGTAGCTACTGACCCACGGGGCAAGTATTCACAGGGGTACGGACACGCTATCGACGACAGCTCCATGTGGTCCATGATGCCTGGGTCGGCCCTGCAGAACCTGTTGCTGGAGATCGAACGTGCGACGTGGCCGTGGCTTTCCGGTGCCCCGAACTCATTCGGATGGGGCCAAGAACAATTCGAACACCACATGGAAGCCACCGCCCGCTTCCTACGCGCCCACCTCGGAATGCCCGAACAAATCGAGACCTTCGAACCCGACCCCGTCGTCATCCTCCCCAAAGGATTCACCGGCTTCACCATCAACAACCAACCAGCACCACCCTCAGCCGTGCCCTACACACCCCCGGTACCCACCATCTACCTCCCCGCCGGCACCGACCCAGCCACCATCGCCCAACACCGCAACACCACACCCACACCGGCCACATCGAACATGGCCGCGCCAACACCCACACCCACACCGGCACCGGCACCGGCTGAAGCATCCCCCGAACCGTCCGCCGAATCCCGGGAGCACACCATCACCACCCCCATCCCCGCAGACGCAGACATCACCCCCTACTGGGAAGCCGTGGAACACCACCTCGGCGATCAAGCCCCAGAGATCCTCAACCCACCAGCCACCGACGAAGAGATCACAGCACTGGAAACCACCCTCGGACTCACCCTCCCCACCCAACTACGAGCCAGCCTGGCCCGCCACAACGGCATGGGAACCTACCCCGAAGACAACTTCCCCGGAGAGATCCTGCTCTCCTGTGAGGAAATCATCGATCAATACGAAACCTGGCAACAAGTCTTCGACGACCTCGACGAAGACACCCGGAACTTCAACCTCTCCGGAGACACCGGCCTGACCCTGCCCGGATTCTGGAACCACGGCTGGATACCCATCACCGACGACGGCACCGGCAACGCCTACGTCACCGACACCACCCCCGGCCCCAACGGCACCACCGGACAAATCATCAGCATCACCACCGACGGCCCCTCCCCAGGCGTGATCTACCCCAACCTCGCCACCCTCCTCCACCACTACGTCCACGGCGAAGACTGACCACACGCACCATCCCCCACCCCCGCCACAGGGTCCTAAGGTGGACCCGTTTATCCACACACCCAGCACCACACGCGCACACTCCACCCATGGAGAGGACACTGGAGAGCATGAAACTCAAACCATCAGCCAAGCTGCCCAACACCACCGCCTGGGCCACCGAAACCATCGGCACCACCCTGGCCGATGAAGACTGGTGCGGGGCGTCCCTGAACCGTGGCCTGCTAAGGGTCCACAACGATGAAACCGGAGCCGAAGCCACATCCCAACTACATGACGCATTCGGGGAAGGCTCCACCGACCTGGTTGTTTTCGCCACCGATTGGCAAGCCATCCACTACGCCGCAGGCGTACTGGAGGACGGCACCACCGTGGTCGTCGCCGGTGACATCGCCAGCGCCTCCCTGGAAGTCATCGCACCGCTGGACGAGTTCCTCACATTCGTGACCACGGACCGTAAAGCCGAGCAGTACTTCGACCGCGATGACTTCAACCGATTCCGCCTGAAAAACCGACTCCTGGGCCTGCAGTTCAACGAATGCGCCAGCTACAAAACCCCACCCATGCTCGGCGGCCAAAACACCATCGAAAACCGTGACCTCACCGACCTGGAAGTCCACTGGGGCCTCTTCGGCCAAATCTTCCAACAAGTCAAGGACAAGGAAGACGGCACCCCCGTCACGGAAATCACCACCGACTGACATCCGTACGTCCTGACCATGGAACCGCCTCAAAGAAGTCGGTAAAGCCATGATCAATCTGGAGGAGTGGAAGAACAACCCCGCCAAAGCCGCTGGCATGCTCACCGGTGACATCCTCCTGACGGTGGGCACCGGTGGTGCCGGTGCCGCCATGAAAGGCACCAGCGTGGCCGGCAAGGCCGGGAAGATGGCCTCGACTGCGGGCAAAGCAGGCAGCGCCGGAGCCACTAGGGCCATCGACTTCTCCAAAGCACTGGCATTCGACGCAAAGTACAAAGCCGTCGACCTGGGACTGTCGGCGGCGGAGAGAGCCGTGCCCAGGATCGCGCCTGCTGTCCAGACGATTAACAAGTTCAAGAACAACATGGTGGACTATTCCATGGCTGCCAAGGACACCATCTCATCCATCCGCCCAAAGCCTGGACAGGAATTCTCCGTCGGTTTTGGCCGTGAATACGGAATAGTTGATGGCCCAACTGTCAGTAATTACCGTCTGGATATGACCACACCCCCAATGCCTGAAGTTGGCACCTCGTTCAAGGAAGCTCTCAGCAGCCGCACAGGTGAACGCGCCGCTGCCGAAGCCACCAAACGGGTCGAGCCCAACATCCTGGAGTTGCGCCCCAACAAGAGAGTACTGAAGGACCCGTCACTCCTGCGTCAATATCACGCCAAAATTGATCACCTCAACGGAGAAGCCCGGCAAGGCAAGCTTGAATATCGCGTACCAGAAGACCGCAACTATTCAAGGAAAGACTTCATCGACAATCCAACATCCATTGGAACACCTGACGACTTCGATCGCCAGAGCATGTCGAAGTATGACCTTGACCACAAAACTGATCTCCAGCTAGGAGGAAAAGACACCCCCCAGAACTTCCAATGGCTGGATAAGCACGTCAATCGCAGCGTAGGATCCCAACTGAGATGGCAAATGATTAAGAAGAATCTCACAAAAGGCGGAACCGATTCCCATGATACCGGATCCACTGTTCACGGCATTGCAGATAAATCACGACCAAACCTTCTGAGCGATGTCAAGCTGGAGATAGATTGATTGCTGAGATGTCGAACATTCGCAAACAAGTCGACGCGCTACGAATTTCAGGCCCTTCACAGATGAGCATGGGTAGGGGTCTTGCGCCACGGCCGGTGTCCGCCGGCGGCGAGCAGGGCGC
>NZ_JAAVUN010000003.1:89279-157371 GCF_012163155.1 Kocuria subflava | reverse complement strand
GGATCTTTCTACCAAGAACCCACCCCGCCCACCGTGGCCCTAGCCGCTTGACGAAAACCATAGAAGCACCCTCCTTCTGGATTCAGCACGACGTGAGTCACTTTCTGATCAGGCCGCCGACGACGACGAGTACCCGTGTCGGCAGATCAGGACGTATCTCTGATCCCAGCTGATGGCCTCTGGGATACGCCACTCGAACGTGGGATCCAGTCGCCATGGGAGCACGGTCAGATCGATGACCAGGGCGCCAGGTATCTCCACCGAGTCGGCGCGGTGAGCCAGTGTTCGCAGATCAATGAGCACCGCTCCCCTGGCCTGTTCCTCTAGAGCCTGCTGCGGCGACAATCGATGCAGATCAGAACGCACTCGACCGACAAACCCATACATCCGATCGGCCCATCCGTCATGACGGCGGGCTAGCAATGCCAGCGTCGTGTCACGGAGTGGTGCCCGCTGTATGAAAGGCATGATCCTCACGCCCTAAATCCACGATTCACGTGTACTGACCACCGTCCCATCGGTACGCAGTCCAAGGGAGTACGTGGCTCCACCTGTCACAGCCAGGATCTCCTCCCAGCCGAAGACCTCGCATTGACCATGTGTGTTGTCCCCCGCCGCCAGGACACGACCACCTTCCGTGATCGCCAGTGAGTGGTGACTTCCCGAGCCCAGCGCCACAACGTTGCGCCAGTGAAAGACCTCGCGCATTCGGCGATGCTGGATAGAGGTACAGAGAACTCGTCCGTCCTCCGCCAGGCCTAGAGTGTGCGTAGACCCCGCACTGACGGCAACCAGGTTCTGCCATTCATCCACATTGCACTGGCCACGATTGTTGTTACCAACAGCCACCGCGGTCCCATCAGCCTTCAGACCGACTGAATGCCAATCCCCGCAAGACACCGCCACGATGTCGCGCCAAGCGTTGACGTCACATGCACCCTCGATGGTGCGCCCTGCCGCGTGGACCGTGCCGTCATAGCAGACACCCAGTGTCCGACGCCATCCGGCCGCTACCGCAGCGATGTCGCGCCACTGCCCGACCTCACACTGTCCGTGTTGATTCCAGCCTGTGGCCACAACAGTTCCATCAACCCGCAGACCGACGGAATGGGCCTTGCCTGTATTGCTGGCGGCGTGGACGTTGCCAGCCGCTATTGCCACGATGTCGTGCCACTGATCCACGTCGCGGGACCCGTCCACTGCGGATCCTGCCGACATCACCGTTCCGTTTTCACGGACGGCCAATGAATGCCTGGGCCCTGCTGCAATGGCGACGAACTTGAATTTCCCGTCCACATCCAAACCTTTCACCCGATGAATTCCAGTTTGGCGGGGTTCATCATGATCTGCAGGCCGGCGACCAGGCCGTGGTCAAGCTCCAGGGTGACCATCCAGGCGCCGTCCGGCCAGGTGAAGTGGTACGACTGTCCTCCGTTGACGGCCTTGACTTCCGGCCTGGCTGCGGTGATCCCGGCGGTGACGCCGAACAGCATCCTGGCCACCTTCTCCGCCCCGTAGATGGGCCAGCGGGCGGCTTTGCGTTGACCGTTGGCATCCGACCACAGAATGCAGTCATCCGTCAGCAGCTCCAGAACCGTGTCCATGTCCCCCGCCATGACGGCATCCACCAGCGCCGTGAGAGCACGTTCGCTGTCACCATCCGGTGCCCGGTCGGGAGTTGTGAGGGCGGGCAGGAGCTTCTTGGTCCGGCTGACCACCTGCCTGCAGGCTGCAGGGCTCCGGCCCACGGTGGCTGCGATCTCCGCGTACGGGAGCTCAAAAGCCTCGCGCAGCACCAAGATGGCCCGTTCCTCCGGTTCCAGGCCGTCCATCAGGCGCAGCATTCCGAGCCGCAGTGACGACCGCAGTTCGGCGGACTCCTCCGGCAGCAGGCTGGTGGAGACCGGTTCGGGCAGCCACGGCCCCACATAGTCCTCCCGCCGGGCACGGAGCTGCCGTCCACGGTCGATGGCCAGTCGCGTGGTCACCGTGGTCAGCCAGGCCCGCGGGTTGCTCAACTCCTCCTGAGCATTCAGCCGCAGCCACACTTCCGAGACCACGTCTTCGGCGTCGTACCAACTGCCCAGGACCCGGTAGGCCAAACCGATCAGACGGGGGCGCTCGGCGATCCAGACCTGAGTTGGGTTCATGCGTCCAGCTTGGTGGCAATGCCCATCCGGTTCCAGACATTGATGGTTGCAATGGCCACCACCAGATCTCCCAGTTCGGCTTCACTGAACACCCGCGCCGCTTCATCCCACACATCATCGGGCACACCGCCCATTTCCAACCGGGTGACCGCATCGGTCAGCGCCAGGGCCGCCAGCTCACGCTCGTCGAACAACGACGACGGAACCTCACCTTCCAGCGCATCCATCCTCTCCTGCGACTCCCCTGCCTTCTCCAGCGCCTTGGTGTGCATGGCGATGCAGTACCCACAGCCGTTGAGCAGGGAAGCACGCAGTTTGACCAGTTCGTTGAGACGGGCCGGCATTCGCATCCGCGTGTATCCCTCAAGCCCCAGAACGGCGGCGTATGCCATTTTGTGGCTCTTCTGCAGGTTCATCCGTGGCACGTGGAACTCCTCAACTCAGGGAACGGGTGTCGTCAATGATGACGATTGCCGGGTCCCGTTTGTGACAGATCCGGTTCACGTACCCGGCGGTGCCAGTTCTCAGCACCCGGCGATGTGGCGCCGGTAGGCGTCTTCCGCGGCCTGGCTGAACGGTACGAACAGAACCTCCTGCACAGTGCCCTCAACCTCCTCGGCCATGTCCTGCACGGTCTCCACCGCGATGCGCGTGGCATCCTCCAGTGGCCAGCCGTAGACGCCTGCGGAAATGGTGGGAAACGCCACGGTTCCAGCGTGCAGATCAACGGCGACGCGCAAGGATTCGCGGTAGCACGAGGCCAGCAGCTCGGAGCGATCTTCCTTCTGCGAGTACACGGGCCCCACGGTGTGGATCACCCATTGGGCCGGCAGATGCCCCGCCGTCGTCGCCACTGCCTGACCCGTGGGCAGGCCGTCTGGCAAAGAATCGCGGCGGAGGGCACGGCAGGCCTCAAGGATGTCAGGACCACCGGCACGGTGAATGGCGCCGTCGACTCCCCCGCCGCCCATCAATCTGGAATTGGCCGCATTGACCACGGCATCAACGGTGAGGGTGGTGATGTCTGCCAGCTGAATGCGCATGTCCATGCGCCCAGCCTAAACATGCCTCACGCCGCTACACACCGATCAGTCCAGGAAGTGCCGCAGCAACTGCGTGAACTCTTCCGGCTTCTGCGAATGCACCCAGTGCCCAGCACCCTTGACGGTGACCTTGCGGACCTGGGGAAAGAGCTTTTTCATGGCGGGCCGGTATTCCTCCTTGACGTACTGGGACTCGCCGCCGGCCACCCAGGTCACGGGCCCGTCAAACGTGGAGTCGAACTCGGGGAACCCACCAATGGTGTCAAGGCTGCTGTAGAGCAAGTCCAGATTGGGCTGCCAACCGAACTGACCGTCCTTGTGACGCAGGTTCTGCATCAGGAACCCACGGACGGTGGGATGCGGAATGGGCTCGGACAACTGTTCATCCACCTCACCACGGTTGGCCACCGCCGTGAGGTCCACGGAACGCAGGCTGCCCAGCAGATGCGGGAACTCTCCCCCGCTGTTCCAGCTCTGTACCGGTGCAATGTCCACCACCATCAATTTTTCAATGAGCTCCGGCCGGGTCAACGCCATGGTCATGGCCACTTTGCCGCCCATGGAATGTCCCACCAGGTGGTACGGCTGCTCCCCCAATTCAGCCTCCACCGCTGCTGAAACCTGCTCTGCCGTCTCCCGGTAGTCAATGGTTTCCGTCCACGCGGACGCGCCGTGGTTGGGCAGATCCACCAGGAGCACCGTGCATTCCGTGCTGATTTCCTTGGCAAACCGGGAGAAGTTCTTTCCGCGGCCCATCAGCCCATGCAGGAACACCAGATTCTTGGGCCCATCCCCCACACGCTGGATCTGAACTCCGTGGTCTGCACCCGTGCCCTGTGACGTCATACCCATTAGGCTATCGTCAGGCACCGACACCGATCACGACGACGCAGCGCCCCACCGTGCGGTGGACCTACGGCTGGGCGAACCACTGTGTGATCGCATCAAACGTCACTTCGGGTGCTTCCAGGTGGGGAAAATGCCCCACGCCGGGAAGAACACGCATGTGGGCGCCAGACAACGTGCTGCGCCGGCCAGTCAACATGCTGTGACGCCCCGGCAAGAGGTGTGGTGGCACAGCGGCGTCGTTTTCACCCATCAGACACAGCGTGGACTCTCGTGCAACGGCGCTGCCAGGCTCGGCACTCGCCAGGTCCAGGAGACCCAGGGGGCCACTGCCTGAAGACCGGAAAGTGGCGGCGATCCGTTCCATGTGCTCAGTCTGAGGCCGGTAACCCGGCGACCATCTGTCCCACAGGGCGGTGATGGCTTGCGCGTCCGAACCCAGGATGCGTCGTCTCCCCCAGGACCCCATGCGCGGCAGCAAAACATGGCGCATGGACCACGCCACCCGCGGATCGCGGCGCATCAGATGCTGAACCACGTCAGGCCCGGCCGCCCCCAGAGCGACCACCTTGTGGGCTTTCATGCCGCGGCCCAATGCCTGATGCACCACCCAAGCGCCCTCACCATGACCGATCAGCAACACGGGCCGATCAGGCGAGAGCTCGTCAACCAGGGCGTGGAGATCGGCCGCGTGCGCTGACAACGACGGTCCACCGTCCAACGGGGAAGGCGCGTGGCCCCTCAGATAGGGGGCAACTGTCACGTATCCGTGAGCTGCAAGGTGGCGTCCCAAGGCATCAAAGGTGGCGGGGTGGTCAGCAAACCCGTGCAGAGCCACAACCACCGGGCCACCAGGGTTTCCAACTGCCCGCACGGCGAATCGAGCCTGTGCGGTGTCAACGTGAACATCAGTCACGGCGTAATCCACCGGCGGTCTCCCCCCATCATGTCCGGCACCTCGACCTATTCAACAGCATGAAGTTGGCCGAGCCTCCTCAGCGCACGTCCACAGAACCGTGCTGAATGCAGAGGAATACTTCTCCAGTGATGCCACTGATTGACACAGAACGCTTTACTGGACTTTGGTCCAGGGTGAAACAGAATAAATGCACCCATCTGCATGGAAATCAAGGTCTAGATCAGACTTTTTTAACCGGAAAATCCAGTGGTGGGCATTGTTTGATGAGACTGCCGCAGCGCACCATTCCGCGCGTGATGTGTCACCAAACGGATATGAACCCGCATGCATCCACCCATCCCCCGTTGTGCGATCCGTTGTCACCACAGCCCGATGATCGATACTGTGTGCGTGTTTGAACTAGTCAAACCTGGTTGGATCGCAGTTGGATCCATTGGCCACACCTGTCACCCCTGGGCCCGTGACAGTTGTGTCCAGTTGTCCCCCGTCTCCGCAGTCCGTGGGTGAAACCATTCATCTGCGGGAAAGGACTCAACCATGAAAACCCTCATGCGAATTGGCGCTGCCGTTGCAGCCACTGCATTGGCCATGTCCACCGCCCCTGCCGTTTCTGCCCATGAAACCTGGGCAGATCACTCCCACCAGAAACCCAGTTGGCAACAATTCGAATCGGAAACTTTCCGCGACACGGACGGGCAGTACATTGTGGACGGCGACATTCCCGTTCCCAACACGGGCTCCCTGTTCAAGTTCTACGATTCGCTGCCCAGCGGACCGGTGGCCCCGGAGTCCGGCGGAACAGGTGACCTGATTGCCAACACGGACGTCTACGGCAACGCCACCCTGTGGCCTGCTTCCCAGGCCAAGAACCTGACCTATTGCGTGTCCAACAACTTTGGCTCCCGCAAGGCCACGGTAGTCAACGCCATGCAGCGAGGGGCCGCCATGTGGGAGAACTCCTCGTCCGGCATTGACTTCCGCTACGTGTCCTCTCAGGACGGCAACTGCAACACCCGCAACAACTATGTGGTGTTCTCCGTGGAACCCACCTCATCCACCGGATACATTGCACGCGCGTTCTTCCCCAATTCGCCCAAGTCCAGCCGTAACGTGCTGGTGGCCGACCAGTTCTACTCCTCCGGATGGCAGCAGGAGGCCATCATGGCTCACGAACTCGGCCACACATTGGGCTTCCGTCACGAACACACCCGACCTGAGGCCGGCACGTGTTTTGAGGACAACAACTGGACACCCCTGACTCCGTACGACTCGGTGTCGATCATGCACTACCCGCAGTGCAACGGAGGCTCAGCCAACTTGAGCTTCTCCCCCTATGACCGCAGCGGTGTCCAGCGAGCCTACGGTTCCTGACACGCGCTGACCGGCTGCCATCACCGCCAGGCGCCGTGGACGGGGGTGAGATCCCCCGCATCCACGGCGCCTGGCGGTGTGTTGGGCGTAGCATCGAGCGGGTGAATTCCCACCCCCACCCCGCGCCCGAGGGCAACTCACCAGACCCCAACCGTGGGCGCATTCTGGTGATTCTGCTGTCCTCCTTGTTCATGGCGCTGATGGCCGTGAGCATCGTCAACGTGACTCTCCCGTCCATCCAGGAGGGTTTGGGAGCCACGGACACCGGGCTGCAGTGGATCCTTTCCGGATACGCCTTGTCCTTCGGCATTGTGCTGGTTGCAGCAGGCCGTGCCGGTGATCTGCTGGGCAGGGAACGCATCTTCATTGCCGGAATTGCACTGTTCACGGTGTCATCACTGGCGGCAGCCCTGGCGCCGTCGATCACCTGGCTCAATGTGGCCCGGGTGGTCATGGGTGTGGCCTCCGGACTGGTCAACCCCCAGGTGGCCGGGCTGATTCAACAGCACTACCAGGGTGTGGAGCGGGCCCGAGCCTTCGCCTCCTTTGGTGCCGTGGTGGGTGTGGCCGTGTCCGTGGGACCGGTGATCGGCGGCTTCCTCCTGGGGATCTTCCCTGTGGAGGTGGGTTGGCGCACCACGCTGGGCATCAACGTCCCCGTGGGCGCGGCCATCACGGTGCTGGCTTGGCGTTGGATGGACCTACGGCCCCGGCCCAGGGGCGGCCGCAAGCTGGACATTGATCCTGTGGGGGCAGCCCTGTTGGGCACCGCGGTGCTGGCCATCATGCTCCCGTTCATGCTGGCCTCACGGCATCCATCCGCATGGTGGTTGCTCCCGGGAGGCTTGGTGCTCACCTGGATCTGGGTGCGCTGGGAGCGGCGCTACCAGGCAATCGGCAACCAGCCCATGGTGGACCTGGATCTCTTCCGGATCCGCAGCTACACCCTGGGTTCCATGATGATTGGCGTGTACTTCATGGCGGCCACCTCCATCTGGGTGATCCAGGCCCAACTGGTGCAGCAAGGGTTCGGCGAATCGGCACTGACGGCAAGCCTCCTGACCCTTCCGGCGGCCGTGTTCACGGCGGTGTCGGCTCAGCTGGGCGGCCGCCTGGTGGTCCGCATCGGACGCTGGACCGTGGTGATCGGGCTGCTCATCATGCTGGTCGGCTTGATCGCCACGGTGATCATGACCCCGCTGATCACTCAGCAGAGCGTTCCCCTGTGGATCCTGGCCGTTTCCATGGCGCCCATTGGCATCGGCGGCGGGTTGGTGACCAGCCCCAACCAAACGCTCACACTGCGGGAAGTGCCGGTGGCACAGGGCGGTACGGCTGCAGCCATCACCCAGACCGGTCAGCGCATCGGCACCGCCGTGGGAACCGCCGGGATGACGGGTGTGTACTTCCACCTGTTGCCGCATGGTGCAGACGTTGCCGCGGACACCACCTACTCCCTGATCGGGGTGGTGTTGGTGGTTGCTCTGGTGATTTCAGTGGTGGATGCGCTGGGGACCCAACGGCGCCAGCACACCTCCAGGCTATGAGCCTGCCGTTGCCCGGTTGACCCCATCCAACAGGGATTTCAGGTCCTCCACCGGAATCTGTCCCGGGGCGGATGCCCGGCCCACAGACCCGAAAGAGGCTGCGGATCCGAACACGTGCCCACTGATCCGGGAGACTGCACCCAGCCCGGCCATGGACATGGTGATCACAGGGATTCCGGCACGCTCCGTGTGACGTGCGGTGGCAAGCATGAGGGTGGCCACATCTGCGGCCGTCTGCGGCATCACGGCCACCTTTGCCACCCCGGCCCCCATGTCCTCCTGTTCTCTCAAGATCGCCATGATCTCCTCCGCAGGCGGAGTGGAATGGAAGTCGTGGTAACTGGCAACCACCGGTACATCGTGCTCGCGGGCCAGCGTGAAAAGTGCTTGCGCACCGTCCCTGCGGTATTCGATGTCCACCAGATCAGCACTGTGCGCCCGGATCACGGACTCCAGCAGCTGCGTGTACTGATCGCCTTCCGGACCCGCTCCGCCCTCCGCCGTGGTACGCACTGTGAACAGAACGGGTACGGCACCAGCCGCCTGCCGCAGCTGGGTCAACACTTCCGTCAGGCCTGGCCCGTCAGACCCGGCACCGTGGCAGGCCAACCAATGGTCGGCCCTCCACTCCACGATGTCGGCACCGGCCTCCACAGCACCCCGAACTTCCGCGACCAGATCATCAGCGGCAACTGAAGTCAACGGCACGATGACGGCGGGGGCAGCAGCGCTCAGCACTTCTGCCCCCACCTTGACGGAAGCACTCACCGGTTCAGCTCCGTCAGCTCAGGGCCGCTACGGCGTCGTCGTAATTGGGTTCCTGGGTGATCTCCGGAACCAATTGCGTGTAGGTGACCGTGCCGTCCTCATCCAGGACCACCACGGCACGGGCCAGCAGACCCTCCAACGGTCCGTCCACCATCTCCACGCCCCAATCCTGACCAAAAGTGGAACGGAAGCTGGAAGCCGCCACCACGTTCTCGATGCCCTCGGCGCCGCAGAACCGCTCCTGTGCAAAGGGCAGGTCAGCTGACACACACAGCACCGTGGTGTTCTCCAGGCCCGCAGCCAATTCATTGAAGCGGCGCACAGAGGCGGCACAGACGCCGGTGTCCAGGCTGGGGAAGATGTTGAGCACCACGCGGCGCCCGGTCAGATCCTGCGCACTGACGGTTGAGAGGTCCGTACCCACCAGGGTGTACGACGGCGCCTGCTCACCTTCAGCGGGCAACTGGCCAACGGTGTTCACGGGATTGTCCTGAAATGCAGTCTCCATGGCCCCACCATAACCAGGAATCGGGTGACGCCCACCACTCGCGTAAAATTGGACGCGTCCGTTGCGACGCCCGAACCCGTCCGCCGTGTGCACCTGCGCCGGCATTGAAAGGTCTACTCATGATCCCGGAACCACTTCCCCCCGCAGCCGGCGTGAAACTCCCCGTGAAAAACGTCCGCGGTGCCGTGGTGCTGTGGGTGGTGATCGATGTGCTCCTGATCTGCGTGTTCGCCACTGTGGGTCGTGCAGCGCACGGAGAGAACCCCTTGGGCTTCCCGGACACCGCCTGGCCGTTCCTGGCAGCCGCTGCCGTGGGCTGGGTGGGAATCGCCATGGCCGGGCGACCCGGGATCTCGATCCAAGGAGGTCTGCTCTTGTGGATCGTGACCGTTGTGGGTGGCATGGCCCTGCGCACGGTCTCCGGGCAGGGAGTGGAGCCATCATTCATCCTGGTGGCGTCCACGGTGCTCTTGGTGTTCCTGGTCGGGTGGCGGGCCATCGCCGGGACCGTTCTACGACGACGACGCCACACCCGCTCCGCGTCCAACACCTCGGCCTGACCCCCGGCACAGTCTGCGCCACCCTTAACCAGTCAAGGAGACACCAATGCTCACTGCCATCGTGATGGTCCGCACCGAACCCCAGCGCATCCCGGAGGTCGCGCAGGAGATTTCGGAGATCCGGGGTGTCTCGGAGGTCTACTCCGTCACTGGCGACTGGGATCTGATTGCCATGGTTCGCGTGCAGCAACACGATCACCTGGCAGAGGTGATCGCGGACAAGCTGTCAAAGGTTGAAGGTGTGGTGGAGACTGTGACTCAGATTGCCTTCCGGATGTACAGCCAACACGATCTGGATGACGCCTTCTCCTTGGGGATGGATTGACCCGCGGCTCAGTCAGTACCACGGGAATGCTCAACCCATCGGTGGAGCACGTTCGCGGCAGCACCTGAGTCGATGGAGGTGGCTGCTCGCTGCACGGCGGACTCGAAGCGCTGTTCGAACGGCGCCTGAGCTGATTCGTCAAGTGCCACCAGCGCCGCTGCGGCGTTCAGCAACACGGCATCTCGGACCGGCCCCTGCTCCCCCGCCAGAATGCGGCGCGCGACGGCGGCGTTGTATTCGGCGTCCTGGCCCCTCAGATCCTCCACCGTGGCCAGGGCCATGCCCAGATCTGCTGGATTGAGGATGTGCTCGGTGACTTGACCGTCACGGACCTCCCAGATCTCTGAGGTACCGGTGACGGTCAATTCATCCAAGCCGTCCTCGCCGCGGAAAACCAAAGCACGGTCACCACGGTCACGGAAGACCCCGGCCATCATGGGCGCCAGATCACGGTCGGCAACACCGATGGCGGAGGCCTTGACCCGTGCCGGATTGGTGATGGGCCCCAGGAAGTTGAAGGCCGTGGCCACCCCCAGTTGTTTACGGGTGCCGGCTGCGTACTTCATGGACGGGTGGAAGGTCTGGGCGAAACAGAACGTGATTCCCACGTTCTCAGCGCAGGAAGCCACCATCTCCAGGGGCATGTCAAGTTGCACACCCAGGGCCTCCAGACAGTCTGCAGAACCTGACTTGGAGGATGACGCGCGGTTGCCGTGCTTGACCACCTTGGCTCCGGCACCGGCGGCAACCAGTGCAGCCATGGTGGAAATGTTCACCGACCGCAGGCGGTCCCCTCCCGTACCGACGATGTCCACGGCCGACCCAGGAACGAGAATGTCCCGAGCGTGAGCCACCATGGCATCGGCAAGGCCTCTCAGTTCCTCAACGGTCTCACCCTTGGCACGCAGTGCCACCAGAAAGCCGGCCAAGACCACATCAGCGACCTCACCGGACATCACGGAGTCCATGGCTGCATAGGTCATCTCGGACGTCAGATCCGTGCCACCAATCAGGTCCGTGATCATCTGGGACCAGTCCACCTCTCGGGGGGCGCGAGCTGCTGGGTACGACGTCGAAGAATGTGTGGAAGTCACGCCTGCGATTCTAACGGGGGCATGACGTGTGCCATAAGTTGCCTGTGATCGGCCGCCCTGCTCGTCCTGGTTGCCGAGTTGCCATGTACCGGGCACACCACTGCTCAAGCCCTGTCAGACCTGGGAACGCAACAGAGGAACCTCCACCCAGATACTTGGAAGTCAGAACTTCGGTTGCTTCACGGGGTGTCTCGGTTGGTCCGGGCGACCGTTTGGCGACATAATGTCGTTCGTGACGACAGCAACCCATGCCCCAGCAGCGCGGCAGCCCGCCCCGGCCATCAATCGCCCGAACCTCACCGCAGTGGGGACCATCGTGTGGTTGGCCTCCGAGCTCATGTTCTTTGCGGGTCTGTTCGCCATGTACTTCACCCTCCGCGCCACCCAGCCTGAGCTGTGGACCGAGGAAGCAGCCAAGCTGAACATTCCCCTGGCACTGGCCAACACCACTGTCCTGGTGTTGTCCTCCGTGACCTGCCAGTTCGGTGTGTTCGCAGCAGAGCGCTTGCAGCCGCGCCGCACCGGCGGCATCTTGCAGGTCGGCAAGTGGGGCATGATCGAGTGGTTCATCCTCACGTTCTTCATGGGCGCGGTCTTCGTATCCGTGCAGACCTTTGAGTACGCCGAACTGGTCTCCCACGGCATCACCATCGCCGCCAACGCCTACGGCTCGGCCTTCTACATCACCACCGGCTTCCACGCCATCCACGTGACCGGTGGTTTGATCGCCTTCCTGATCATCATTGGACGCGCCTACTTGGCCAAGCGGTTCGGGCACTTTGAGGCCACCTCGGCCATCGTCGTGTCTTACTACTGGCACTTCGTGGATGTCATCTGGATCGCGCTGTTCATCATCGTGTACTTCCTCCGGTAACGCGTTCCACCGCTCAAGTCCCGCTCCGCTCAACTCTTAAGGAACTTCTGACGTGAAGGCTCTCTCACAGAAGCGACGCCACCCGCTGGCCCTGCTGGCCCTGCTCATGTGCGCTCTTCTCCTGACCGGTGGTCTCTACGCTGTCGCCACGACCACCAACCAGGCCAAGGCCGCCGATGACTACACGGCTTCGGAGGTTGATGAAGGCTCCAAGTTGTTCATCGCCAACTGCTCCACCTGTCACGGCATGAACGGTGAAGGCTCCGACGCCGGCCCGTCCCTGGTGGGCGTGGGTGCTGCATCGGTCGAATTCCAGGTCGGCACCGGCCGTATGCCCATGCAGATGCAGGGCCCCCAGGCCCAGGTGAAGCCGGAGCAGTTCACTGACGAACAGACCCGCCAGCTGGCCGCCTACGTGGCCTCCTTGGGCGCCGGACCGGCCGTTCCTGAGGACGAGTACCTGGACGTGACCCAGGGCGATCCCGCCAACGGTGCCAAGGTGTTCCTGGCCAACTGCGCCATGTGCCACAACGCAGCCGGCGCCGGCGGCGCCCTGACCCGCGGCAAGTACGCTCCCTCCCTGATGGGCGTGGACGAGGCTCACATTTACGAGGCAATGCAGACCGGCCCCGGGAACATGCCGGTCTTCAACGACGCCAACATCACGCCTGAAGAAAAGCGCGATGTGATCACCTACTTGAAGTCGATCGACAACAACACCGATCCGGGCGGGTTCGGCCTGGGCTCCTTGGGCCCGGTCTCCGAGGGCCTGTTCATCTGGACCATCGGCCTGTTGATCATCATCGGCTTTGCCGTCTGGCTCACCTCACGGTCTGCCTGATCATCAACTGCACTACGCCGGGCAACCGGTGAACAAGCACCACATTTCACACTAGAAAAGAAGAAGAGGGACCACATGGCTGACCACCGTGACGGCCTTCCCCAGGGGAAGAAGGGAAACGTGCTGGACCGCACCGCGTCCGCACCGGAGACCTTCCAAGACCCGGGTCTGCCTCCGCACCGCCCCCGCAGCACCGACGTCGACTCCGGTGCGGCCAAGCGAGCTGAGCGCCAGGTGGCGCTGCTGTTCGCCGTATCCATCATCGGTTCCGTGCTCTTCTTCATTGGGTACTTCGGTATCCGCGTGGACGGGGACATCTACTCGGTCACGGATCCTGAGGCCACCTCCGCCTTGCGCCTGCAGAACCTGCTGCTCGGCGGCGGCATCGCCCTGGGCATGCTGGGCATCGGTGTGGGCGTTGTGCACTGGGCCCGCACCTTGATGCCGGACCACGAGCTCGTGGAAGAACGCCACGACGTCGTGACCGAGGCTCAGCGTGCTGAGGCGGAGCAGATCATGGGCACCATCCTGGACGAGTCCGGGATCAAGCGCCGTCCGCTGATCCGCAACACCCTGATCGGTGCAGCTGTCCTGGCCCCGCTTCCGTTCGTGGGTCTGCTGCGAGACCTGGGGCCGTTGGATCTGACTCCCCTGCGCCACACCCTGTGGGAGGACGGCGTTCGCCTGGTTCGTGACCCCTCCGGCACGCCCATCAAGGCCTCTGATGTCACCTTGGGTTCCACCTTCCACGTGCTCCCGGAGAACCTCTCCGGCCTCAGCCACGACGACGGCTACCTGGACGAGAAGGCCAAGGCCGTTGTGCTGCTCATGCGTTTGGACCCGGACACCGTGAACGTGAGCCCGGGCCGCGAGGACTGGAACGTGGACGGCATCTTTGCCTACTCCAAGGTCTGCACCCACGTGGGTTGCCCCATTGCTCTGTACGAGCAGCGCACGCACCACCTGCTGTGCCCCTGCCACCAGTCGACCTTCGACCTGGCCAACGAGTGCGAGGTCATCTTTGGCCCGGCCTCCCGTCCGCTGCCCCAGTTGCCCATCTCCGTCGATGACGAGGGCTACCTGGTGGCCACCGGTGACTTCCCGGAGCCGGTCGGTCCCACCTATTCCCAGCGCGTGATCGCGGTCAACGAGATGGAAGAGGAGAACGGTAACTGATGTCTGCCTCCACCACCACGTCCACTCACGGCACGTCCGCTGAGTACCAGGCCGACACCAACGTCGGCAAGATCGCGAACTTCGTGGACACCCGCGTGGGTCTGTCCCCGATCATCAAGGAGTTTGGCCGGAAGATCTTCCCCGACCACTGGTCCTTCATGTTCGGTGAAGTCGCGCTCTACTGCTTCATCATCCTGCTGCTCTCCGGCACCTTCCTGGCCTTCTGGTTCGACCCCACCATGGCCACCACGGAATACACCGGAAACTACGTCCCCATGCAGGGCGTGGAAATGTCAGCGGCCTACGCCTCCACGCTGCACATCTCCTTCGACATCCGCGGCGGTCTGTTCCTGCGCCAGCTGCACCACTGGGCAGCTCTGCTCTTCTCAGTGGCGATCATGGTGCACATGGCCCGCATCTTCTTCACCGGTGCCTTCCGCCGCCCGCGTGAACTGAACTGGGTGGTCGGCTGCCTGTTGTTCGTCATGGCCCTGGTGGCCGGCTTCTCCGGCTACTCCCTGCCCGATGACGTGCTCTCCGGCAACGGCCTGCGCATCGTGGACGGCCTGGCACGTTCCATCCCGCTGGTTGGCGCTTACATCTCCATGCTGATCTTCGGCGGCGAGTTCCCGGGTCACGCCATCATCGGCCGTATGTACATCGTGCACGTGTTCATTGTGCCGGTGATCATCCTGGCCTTGATCGTGGTGCACCTGTTCATGGTGGTTGTGCACAAGCACACCCAGTTCCCCGGCCCCGGCCGAACCGAGAACAACGTGGTGGGCTTCCCGGTCGGCCCGGTTTACGCGGCCAAGGCGGGTGGCTTCTTCTTCATCGTCTTCGGTGTGCTGGCGGCCATTGCCTCGATGGTGCAGATCAACGCGATCTGGAACTACGGCCCCTACGATCCCTCCCCCGTGCAGGCAGGTTCCCAGCCTGACTGGTACATGTTGTGGACCGATGGCGCGCTGCGTCTGATGCCGGGTAACTGGCCGTTCAACTGGGAATGGGACCTGTTCAACCTGGTTTCCCTGCCCATGGCCGTGCTGTTGCCGATCCTGGCTCTGACGGTCTTTGTGATCGGCATGTTCATCTGGCCTTGGGTGGAGCGTTGGGTCACCAAGGACAACCGGGTGCACAACATCCTGGACCGTCCGCGCAACGCCCCCACCCGCACGGGCTTGGGTGTGGCCGCCATGGTCTACTACGGCGTCTTGATGATCGCCGCCACCGGTGACCTCATTGCCACCCACTTCCACGTGGCTGTCAACGATGTGATCTACCTGCTGCGGTTCCTGTTCTTCTTCGGACCGATCATCGCGTTCATCATCACCCGCCGCATCTGCCTGTCCCTGCAGCGCAAGGACCGCGAGATCGTGCTCCACGGCCGTGAGACCGGACGCGTGCAGCAGCTGGCCCACGGTGAGTTCATCGAGGTGCACGAGCCCCTGGACGAGTACCGCCGCTACACGCTGGTGTCCTACGAGGACGCCCAGGTGATGCCTGCTCAGGAGAACGCCAAGGGCAAGATCACCGGCTCGGAGAAGGTTCGCGGACGCTTGTCCCGCTTCTTCTACGAGGACCGCGTGGCCCCGGTGACCCCCACCGAGTTGGAGGCCGCTCACCACGAGCACGCCCACGACGTCGATCAACTCGAGTCCGCGGGAAGCACCTCGACGCGCCACTGATGATCACAGGGGTTCACAAGAACCTCGGTGGTCCCCACCAACAAGGGCCCGGTTCAGCGCTGCTGAACCGGGCCCTTGTTACAACGACCTTGAAACGATCCGACACGTCGCACCAGCTCCTCCTGTGCATGTGAGTACGCTTACAGGCAGACGGAACACCCGTTGCGACCACAAGCACATGCGTTTCGCGCATCCCGCGCGCAGCTGACATTGACGGAGGGCACGATGACTGGCACCATCATTTTGATTGCACGTACTGCTGATCTGGTACCCCGCTCCAGCTCTGCCCAACTGCCGGGGCGTCATGCCGAGCCAGATGATCAGGAAGCGTTGGCCCACCTGTTCCATGCCGCCTATGAAGCCGTGGGTCTGGACAGTGCCAACGGCGGGGTGGACAACCTGGATCAGGCCAAGGAGATCGTGGCCGGACTGTTCGCCGGCGAGTACGGAACGTTTCTGCCGGAGGCCTCCCCGGTGGTACTGAATGACGAGGGCGAAATCGTGGCCGCGTCACTTGTGGTGGGGCGCAGGGCGGGTGAAGGCCTGCCGGATGCCCCGTACATTTTTGAGCTGTTCACCCACAGCGCCCACAGGCGTCAGGGTCTGGCTGAGCGCTTGGTTCGGGAATCCGCAGCCGCTCTGAAAGAGGCCGGCCACGAACGGGTGAGTTTGCGCATCCGTGAGGACAACTCCCCCGCCCTGGCCTTGTATCTGACCTTGGACTTCAACCGTTGGCAGCAGGAAGCCGAGGACGACTACCTCTGACGGTCAGAGACCCAGATCACGCAGCACGGCGGCAGTCTCAATGGCTGCCGCCGTTGCTTCGTAGCCCTTGTCCTCCTGCGAATCGGCCAGTCCTGCGCGATCCAGCCCCTGCTGTTCTGTGTCGCAGGTCAGGACGCCGAATCCCACGGGCTTGCCAGTTTCCACGGAAACCTTGGTGATGCCATTCGTAGCAGCCTGGCAGACGTAGTCAAAATGGGGGGTACCACCGCGAATCACCACACCCAAGGCCACCACAGCGTCGTAGGTGGCAGCCAGTCGAGCAGCAGCCACCGGCAGCTCAAAGGAGCCCGGGACTCGCACCGTCACGCTGTTGCTGATGTTGGCATCCTGCAGGGCACGCCGGGCACCGTCCAGCAGACCGTCCATGATGGTGGTGTGCCAACTGGAGGCGACCACGGCAACGGACAGTCCTTGGGTGTTGATGGTGGACAGTTCTGGGGTGGGTGCGCCGTGACCGCTCATGATGGCTCTCCTCCGATGTGTTCTTGATGTGGGGGCAGCACGTCGTCGATGTGCTGCAGTTTGTGGTTCATGCGGTCCCTCTTGGTGACCAGGTATTCGTGGTTCTCGGCTCTGGCATGGACCTCGTTGGCAACGATTTCCACCACGTCAATGCCAAGTGTTCGCAATGCCGCTTCCTTGGCCGGATTGTTGGTCAGCAAGCGCACCTTGTCCAAGCCCAACTCCCGCAGGATGGTGGCAGCCGCTCCCCAGTCCCGGGCTTCTGCGGGTAGCCCCAACAATTCATTGGCCTCAACGGTGTCCGCACCACCGTCCTGGAGGCGATAAGCCTTCAGCTTGTTCACCAAACCGATGCCTCGCCCCTCATGGCGGCGGACGTAGATCAGGGTTCCCCCGTGTTGAGCCAACATGTTCAGCGCTTGGTGCAGCTGCGCTCCACAATCACAACGGAAGGAACCGAACACATCCCCCGTGAGGCATTCGGAGTGCAATCGCACCAGGGGCGGGTTCTCCGAGATCATGGGTCGATCGGTGCCCGGGTCAAGGGCGGTCAGGCTGAGGTGCTCACCGATGGTGGTCCCGTCAGCATCCGGGACCTGCCAGCCGCGGACCTGGAACCTGCCCTCAGGCATGGGAATCACCACGGCTTCAGAGGTGGCCGTGATGGTGCGTGGGACTGCAACTGCAGGCACCACGTCAGCCGCATCACCCTGGTCCGTGGCTTGCGCCGCAACATGACTGACCAGGTCTTCAATGCTTATCAGAGGTAGTCCGTGCTCCGTGGCGAATTCCCGCAGGGCGGGCAGACGCATCATGGATCCGTCGTCGTGCACCAACTCCGCAATCACACCAACGGGCTCCAGCTCGGCCAGGCCGCACAGCTCCACAGCGGCTTCCGTGTGACCGGGACGTTGCCTGACGCCACCGGCCACCGCACGCAGCGGCAGCATGTGCCCGGGGCGGGTGATGGCTTCAGGCCCGGAATCCTTGGCCGCCAGGACACGGGCGGTTCTGGCACGGTCAGCTGCACTGATCCCCGTGGTGACCCCAAGGCGGGCATCGCAGGTGACGGTGTAGGCCGTTCCCTTGGAATCCTGGTTGACGGCCGTCATGGGCGGCAGACCCAGAGCATCGGCGCGCTCTGCCTGCATGGGAACGCACAGCACCCCGGAGGTGTGGCGCACCGTGAAGCCTGTGAGTTCTGCCGTGGCGTGCTGGGCCGCAAAGATCACATCGCCTTCGTTCTCCCGGTCCTCGTCATCAACGACGACGACCGCCCCACCTGTGCGGATGGCCTCCACCGCGGCCTCAACAGGATCCAGGAAGGTCTCTTGTGGTTGTACAGTCACTGGTGGTCACCTCCGGCAAATGCCGCCAGGCGTGCGGCGTACTTGGCCATCACGTCCGCTTCCAGATTCACCCGAGATCCCTCCGTCTTGTGCCCCAGCCCGGTGGCTGCCAGCGTTGCGGGGATCAGACCGATTTCGAACCAGTGCTCGGTCTCCCGGGCTGCACTGACCGCGGTGACTGTCAGGGACACACCGTCCACGGCAATGGCACCTTTCTGAGCCAGCAACGGTGCCAGTTCCCGCGGGACGCTGATCCGTACCGTCTCCCAGGCGCCGTGATCCACGCGCTGAGTGATGGTGCCCGTTGCATCCACGTGACCCTGGACCACGTGCCCGTCCAATCGCCCGGCGACAGGCAGGCAGCGTTCCAGGTTGACGGTGTCTCCGGGTTGCAATCCGCCCAGAGTGGTCCGGGCCAAGGTCTCCCCCATGACATCTGCTACAAACTCTCCAGCGGCTGGTCCACCGGTGGCCTGACGGGCACCGTCATTGTCCGCAGTGACGTGATCGGCCCGCGTGAGGCACACGCCGTCAACTGCCAGTGAGCCTCCCGGCGGCAGATCATCCACGATCTCCCCCGCCTGGATGCGCACGGTCACGGTGCCATCCCCTGCCCCGGGTGCACCTGGGTGAAGGGCCACCACAGTTCCGGTGGTTTCCACGATTCCGGTGAACATCAGTGGTTCTCCTGACGGTTGGTGAGGGTGTGAGGTTGGGGTTCCAGGTGCCACAGCAGGTCATCGCCCAGGTGGTGCAGTGCGCCGCCGTCGCTGACATCAGCGCGGTAACGGCGGGCCTGTCCCAGTGTGTGAATGCCCAGGTTCGGGAAGGAACTGCGCCCTGCGCCAAGAATCATGGGGGCCTGATAGATCGTGAGTTCATCGGCCAGGTCAGCTTCCAGAAAGGCACCCACCACGGTGGCGCCACCTTCCACCAAGGCGTGCCGGACGCCGTCGTCGTAGAGCTGGGTGAGAGCGGCGCGGGGATCCCGGGTGTTCAGATGCCGGAAGCGGCCATCCGTTCCGCGCATGCGGGCCGCGGCCGGGACGCAACGATGCCCCATGGCCACCCGCAGCGGTGCGGGATCTGCAGGGGGATCTGGGGTGGCATCGGGGGCCGTGGCATCGGGGGCAGCAGCGGCCTGGTGCCGCACGGTCAGGCGCGGGTCATCGGCCAGAACGGTGCCGGTGCCCACAACAATGGCCTCCACCCTGGCACGGATGGAATGGGCGTGTTCTCTGGCAGCAGCACCGGTGATCCACTGACTGGTCCCATCAGCTGCAGCAATGCGACCGTCCAGGGTCTGCGCCGTCTTGACCGTCACGAACGGGCGCCGCTGCTGCTGCGCCATGATCCAGCGGTGGTTGAGTTCGGTGGCTTGCTCTGCCATCAGGCCGTCCTCCACCTGCACGCCGGCAGCGCGCAGAGTGGCCGCTCCACCGGAAGCCGCAGTAGTGTCCCGCGCGGCATGGACCACCCGCGGAATCCCGGCAGCCAATATCGCCTGCGCGCAGGGCCCGGTCCGGCCGGTGTGGTTGCACGGTTCCAGAGTCACCACCATAGAGCACGCCTGTAGATCCGTTCCGGCTGCCTGGGCCTGCCGGATGGCGTCCACCTCAGCGTGGGGCGTGCCTGCCCCGCGGTGGTGGCCCACGTGCAGTACGCCGCCATCCGGTCCCACCACCACGGCACCCACCAGGGGGTTGGCCCCGCGCGGGCCCAACCGTGCGGCATCCAGGGCCACTCGCATGGCCGCCTGGTCGGCGGGTGAAAAGGACTGTCCCACCTGCTGAGTCATTCCGGCTTCCTCTCAGCCGATTCCACCGTGACCGTGACATCCGGGAAGGCCGTTTCCACGGAGACCACCTGGTTGTTCGCGGTGTTCACGACGCCGTGGGCTCCGGTGGCCGTGCCAGCGGATTCCTTGCGCTGCACGCGCCACCACACAAAAAATCCGATCAGGGTGAAGGCACCGTAGAACAGGTACATGGCCGCCGAGGCCCAGTAACCGGCGCTGATCAACAGGGGCACGCCCACAATGTCCACGGCCACCCACACCAGCCAGAACTCTGTCCACCCCCGGGCCATGCCCCATGTGGCAACCACGGAGCCCATAAAGATCCAGGCATCGGCCCAAACAGGCTCATAGGACCCCAGTGCACGGAAGATGGGGGTCAGCACCACAGTGCCCAGGATCAGAAGCACCACCAAGAGGATGCGTTCACGTCCCGAGGCCCAACGTGGTGTCACCGCGGCTTTGCCACTGCCGCGGCTCTGCTGCCAGCGGATCCATCCGTAGATGGCCACCGCAATGAACATGACCTGGCGGCCTGCTTGACCCAGGAGATTCACCGGATTCGGGGATCCGAAAACGGCCCCCATGAACACTGTGAACAGCAGGACGTTGCCGATGATCCCCACGGGCCATGCCCAGATCTTGCGGCGCATTCCGCCCAGAGCGGAGAGCAGGCCGAACACATTGCCCAGCACCTCACGCCACAGGATGAAACCGTCGCCAATGTGCAACTGTGCTTCAAAAAGCCACCGCAAGACCTCCATGCCGGGGCCTCCACCGCTTCCCATCCGGTGTGCACGTCACCAGATGCCTGCCGAATTGATCTCGTCATCGGCCGGGCTGTGCTGGCGCCGGCCGTCTGGCGACCAGCGCGTTCGAGACTGGTGGCATGGGAGAGTCGCGGCACGCCACATGGGCGGACCGCGGGTGCCCCTCCCATCCAGACTGTTCTGTCGGCACCGGAATTTCACCGGTCAGGCCGAGGTAACAACGAGTGGGACCACCTGTAGTGGAGATCTCCCCTGTTGCTGTACTCGGTTAGCGGGCTGTCACCGCCGGCTCGGAATTTCACCGATCTCGAGGCACGTCGTGTCGTCAGTGCCGATTATCGCACGCAGGCAGCAGCGGGCGTGCACGTTCGCCGGCGGCGCCAGGACAGGTTGGTTCGAGTCCTAGGATGCGGTGGTTGCGGCCTCACGCAGTGCGGCGATGGCGGCAGCCGGATCTGAAGCACCGTAAACCGAGGAGCCGGCCACAAAAACATCGGCGCCGGCCTCGGCTGCCCGCACAATGGTCTCCTCGGTCACACCACCGTCCACCTGCAACGCCACCTGGCCGCCGCCGGCCTTGATGGCCTCCGCTGCACTTCGGATCTTGGGCAGGGTCACGTCCAGGAACTTCTGGCCACCGAATCCCGGTTCAACGGTCATGACCAGCAGCATGTCGATCTCCGGGAGCAGGTCCAGATAGGGCTCCACGGCGGTGGCTGGGCGAATGGCCAAACCGGCCTTGGAGCCTGCGGATCGCAGTTCCCGTGCCAGGCGAATGGGTGCCGTGGCCGCCTCCGCGTGGAAGGTCACCGAGTCACAGCCAGCCTCCGCATAGGCCGGTGCCCACCTGTCCGGGTCCTGGATCATCAGATGAATGTCCAGGGGAATGGACGAAATCTCCTGCAGGCGCTCCACCACGGGCAGGCCCAGCGTGAGGTTGGGGACAAAGTGATTGTCCATGACGTCAACATGGGCGGCATCCGCCGTGGCAATCCGCGCGAACTCTGCTTCCAGGTTGGCAAAATCGGCGGACAGGATGGATGGGTTGATGCAGCAGCGGCTCATGATGTTTCCTTCACTCCGGACGGTGACCAGGACCTGCGCCCCGCCCAGTCATTTGTTCTTGCGGAAATGGGCGATGAACATGGCGTCGGTCCCGTGGATGTGGGGCCACAGTTGGGCAGTCGTTGCAGTGTGGCCGGTCGTTGCAGGATTTTCCGATGTTGCGGGTTCGCCCGTACGTGCCCGGCTGCCGACATGAATCTGGGCTGGATCGGCGTCGCCGTCCAGGGCCCCGGGCAGTGCGGCGGCCCTCACGGCAGCACCGGTGTCCACCAGGTTCAGTTCCGGGTGTGCCTTCAAGACGTCATCCACGGCCACCATGGTTTCGGCAGCGTGGGGTGAGCAGGTGGCGTAGACCAGCAGACCGCCGGGCTTCAGCGCACCCACGGCGGCGTCGAGCAGCTCGCCTTGCAGCACGGTCAGGTCAGCCAGGTCCTGAGGCGTCCGGCGCCACCGAGCTTCCGGACGACGACGCAACGCACCCAACCCGGTGCACGGTGCATCCACCAGAATGCGATCAAATCCGGCTTCCCCGGAGCTTTGACCGGCATCAGCCGCCGTGATGCGCCTGCCATCAGCGCACCGGACGGTCCAGGCCTGCGGATCCACCACGGCAAGTGCCTGGCGGACCAGGTCGGCTCGGTGGGAGGCCACCTCGTTGGCGGTCACATGTGCTCCGTGCTGCGCTGCCAGGGCAGCCAACAGGGTGGCTTTGCCGCCGGGTCCGGCGCACAGATCCAACCATTTCTCCCCGTCAGCCACGGGTGCTGACTGGAGCACGGAATGAGCCACCAGCTGGGATCCAGCGTCCTGGACTCGGACGGTGCCGTCACGTACTTCCTGGACTCGGCGCAGGTCACCACCGGCACTGGTTGCAGCGTCAGCCACCAGGGTGCTGGGGGTGGCGCCGTCGTCAAGGGCTGAGGTCAACTCCCCCAGCCCCGGCAGTGCCACCAGATGCACCTGGGGTGCGGCGTTGTCGGCCTCCAGCAGCCGCGTGATCTCAGCGGGGTTGCGCCCGTGGACGGTGAGAGCTTGGCGCAGGGCGCGGACGATCCAGGTGGGATGGGCACCTTCCAACGCCAGGCGGGTGACGTCGTCGGTGTTGCGGGTCAGGACCTCAAGCCACTCGGTGAGGTCATGGGCCATGACTTTGCGCAGCACCGCGTTGACCAGCCCGGAGGGTCCGGCGCCGATTTCAGCGCGGGTGAGTCCCACGGTTTGATCAATGGCCGCGTGATCCGGGATGCGCATGGCCAGTAGCTGGTGGACACCCAACCGCAGAGCGTCCAGAACGGGGGGATCAATCTTGGCCAAGGGGCGGTCCACGCAGTGCGTGAGCACGGCGTCCCATGTTCCTTGGTGCCGCAGCGCCCCGTAAGCCAGCTCTGTGGCCAGTCCGGCGTCCCGGCGGTTCAGCTGGAGGCGGCGCAGCTGGTCAGGCAGAACCAGGTTGCCGTAGGCGTCGTCCTCAGCCACGGCGCGCAAGGTTCGGAACGCAGCAAGCCGTGCAGGATCAGTGCGCCGGGTCCGTTGCGACGGAACTGAGGAGGAATAGCGCCGCTCACCCATTGCCTGGCGGTTGCGCTGGCGGCCGCGGTTGTCCCGGTACCCGCCCGATTCACCGGTCCCACCGGAGCGACCGGAACCACCGGAGCGACCTGGCCCACCCGAAGGACCGGAGCCACGTGAGCTGCCGGCACCACGGGACCGGCCTGTATCACGAGACGGGCCAGCACCGCCGCTTCCACCGGCACCACGTGATCCACCTGTGCGGCGCGTGTTCCCGGGACCTTGGCTCATGCGAATTTCACCTCTGAAGTGTCTGCCCCGGTCATGCGACCACGGGCCCAATCGGATGCTGCCATGGACTTCTTGCCAGCCGGCTGCACCAGAGTCAGCTCAACGGGATGACTTCCGGTTCCCACCAGCACGGACCCGTGGTGAATCATCACCTGGCCGGGTGGTGCTGGAACTTCCTGGGCGTCGGGCTCGTGGCGCTGAACCACGTGGCCCGTGATCTTGAACCGGGCCCCGTCCAGTTCCGTCCAAGCCCCGGGTTCAGGGGTCACGGCGCGCACGCGTGCTGCAATGCGCTCGGCAGGCTGGTTCCAGTCGATGCGCCCGTCTGTGCCGGTCAGCTTGGGTGCCTTGGTGCCCTGCCCCGTCTGCGGGGTGGGTGTGACGCCGTTGGCCAGATCCCGCAGGGACTCGGCCAGCACGGGTGCTCCCACCTCGCTCAGGCGGTTCAGCACGGTGCCAGCCACATCATCCGCTCGGACAGGATCCGTGAACCTTCGCAGGACCGGACCAGTGTCCATACCTTCGTCCAGCACAAACGTGGTGGCAGCGGCTGTGGTCTCCCCGGCCAGCAGGGATTGTTGCACCGGTGCCGCACCGCGCCATGCGGGCAATGCCGAGAAATGCAGATTGACCCAGCCCATGGGCAAGGCTTCCAATGCCGCAGGCTTCAACAACGCACCATAAGCCACCACAGCACCCACCTGGGCGCCGGTGACCAGAATCTGGTCAATGACCGCGGCATCCACGCGATCCGCTTTGATCACTGCCAACCCGAGCTCAGCGGCAGCCTGGGCCACGGGTGAAGGCGTCAGGGTCTTCTTCCGTCCCACGGGGGCGTCTGGGCGGGTCAGGACGGCCACGACGTCCAGGTCTTCCTGGTCAACCAGATGTTTCAGCGGCTCAACAGCCGCCTGCGGCGTGCCTGCAAAAAGCACCTTCACAGGGCACCTCCTGAACGGTCAAGGCCCGCATGATTGCGGACTGGACGGTTGGCGCGGTTCGTCGTCGTTGTTGTTGTGGTGGAGGCTGCGGCAGTGGGGGCTGCCGGTGCACCAAAACTGGAGCCGCGCCCGGAGGCCAAAGAATCCCCCCGCTGCTGATGCACGTCCGCCACCACGGATGTGTAGTTCAGGCTCCGAATGGCCTGCATGGCCTGCTTCTTGGCCGTACCCCGCAAACGGTCCACGTACAGCGTGCCGTCCAGGTGGTCTGTTTCGTGCTGGAGGCAGCGCGCCAACAAGCCGTGACCCTCAACGGTGACCGGGTCTCCCGTGACGGTGCAGCCGGTCACCTGTGCGTAGTCAGCACGCGGGGTGGGATGCCCCATGCCAGGAACGGACAAGCACCCCTCCGAGCCGTCCTGCGGTTCATCCCCTACAGTCAGTACGGGGTTGACCACATGGCCGGACTCCCCCGCGATCTCATAGACAAAAATGCGCAGGCCAACACCGATCTGCGGGGCAGCCAGCCCCACGCCCTGGACATCGTGCATGGTGTCCACCATGTCGTCCACCAAGTTCTGAAGGTCATTCCTGGTGGCGTCATCAAAGGTACGGACGGGTTCCGCCACGCTACGCAGCACGGGGTCACCAATGGTTCGGATGGGGCGTACTGCCATGAAGTGGGGCTCTCCTGGGTTGTTCACACGGGTGTGGGCCTCCACAGTCAGGGCTGAAGGCCAAAGTTCTTCACGTTGTGTCCAAGTTTAGGGCGCAGCGCTTCAGGCCGGTGGAGGCGGTACCGGACGCAGTTGGGCGCCGGCTGCGTCCAACAATGTTTCGTGCGTCCAGACCCGGCGAAGCGCGCAGAACTTGTGCCAGTGGGCAGCCAGTACCTCCGGGACCGCTTGTTGCGCCACCACTTCCGTGGGCCCCACGGCCACTCCCAGCAACAAATCAGCCTGACCGTAACGCCACGGTTCCCACTGTCCCGTCTGCGCGTCCACCAGTTGTTCCTCAGCCTTGAGCCCCGCCACCAGCTGCGTGACCACCTTGGGGTCCAGAGCCTTGACCCGACCATTGCGGTCCGTGCCCTTGGTCTTGTAGTCGATCAAACAGACCTTGCCCGCGATCTCAGCCACCAGATCCAGAGTTCCTGCGTAGCCCACGGTGTGGTTCCAGACCGTGATCTCCGCTGCCAGGGGCTTGGGTGAGTAGAGATCCCACCATTCATCGAACCGCGCGGCATAGGCCTCCTCGCCGTGGTCGCGCAGCACCGCGCGGGCCTGTTCAACATCTGCAGGCTCACCCATGGCCTGCAGCGCGGTTTGCTCGCAATAGTTGTGCACGCGGTCCCCGCGTTCAGCCGCCCGATCCCGGTAGCGTTCGGCGGCACCGGCAGCATCACGGGCCACGGTCCTCATCCGCGACGGCGACCCCAGGGCACCCGCCAGCCGGTCATCCTCCAGGACAGCTTGAGCCGCCAACCAACCGTGCCAGCCACCCAGGTCCACTGCCGCCCGGGACAAGACGGTGGTGATGGACGGGACGGTGGCCACCTCCCCCTCTGCCCGGGCGTACATGCGTCCATGAGCCGTCTGCTCGGCCAGTCTTGGCTGCGTCATGCTCTCCCCATCGGTGTGAATCACCTGGTGGTGACGGACGCTGCGGCCCGTACGGTGGTCAAAAGCCAAGAGCCCCACCCGGAAGTTCATCCCGGGTGGGGCTCTTGTTCACAAACACGTGCGCGATACTGGGATCGAACCAGTGACCTCTTCGGTGTGAACGAAGCGCGCTACCGCTGCGCCAATCGCGCTTGCGACCTGGAAACCATAACGCAGGTGACCCGGTTCGTGCCAATCGGCGGCCACACGCCGCTTGGTGCACCGATCCCTGCACCGATCCACGGACCACGTACGGGCCACCGGGAGCCGATTTGCGCGGAGCCGATCAGGTCCCCTAAAGTCTCTGGCGTCGGAAACGGCGACAGCCAAAGGCGAAGTCACCGGGCAACCGGGACCAGCAAGAAGCTGTGCTAGAGTTTCCGATCGAACGTTGGCCAAGGAAACGGAAACCAACGATCAAATGCGGTTGTAGCTCAGCTGGTAGAGCATCACCTTGCCATGGTGAGGGTCGCGGGTTCGACTCCCGTCAACCGCTCTGAGAAGCCGACACTTCCGGGTGTTGGCTTCAAGGCCAAGTCCTTCACGGACTACAGGTCCCGGTGGGGTGGCCGAGTGGTTAGGCAGCGGCCTGCAAAGCCGTCTACGCGGGTTCGAATCCCGTCTCCACCTCGGTAAATCCCACCAAGCTCGTAGGTTTCCGACTTTCAGCGAGCGCGATTGGCGCAGCGGTAGCGCGCTTCCCTGACACGGAAGAGGTCACTGGTTCGATCCCAGTATCGCGCACCACCTCCCACCAGGGAGAACAGCCCCCGGCAACCACAAGTTGCCGGGGGCTGTTCGTCTTTCATGGTTCAGGCTCGTGTTCACGGCCCGGGCTGGTCCGCACTGCGTTGGCTGGTCGGCACCGCGTTTGAGGGTCGACACTGCGTTAGCGGGTCGGGAGCGCGGCATACGTGGGTGTCCGCCCCGGACATGTCCGGTTACGCCACCTGTGAGTTCGGTTCCGCCTCAAAGCCGCTCAATTCCTGGTCGCAACCGAACATGGAACTGGCATAACCGTCCCCGGTTCCATGCCAGGCCCCATCGGGCGAGCGGCAGGACCAGGTGTCTTGGCCCCGCGTGTCAGAGGGCGGCGTCCCACGACTGTGGCATGCAGCAACACCCGTTTAGCCGTGAGCGTAGATCGGCTCCCTGGGCCCTTGTGTCCTGGACACCGTGTTCCTGTTCAAGCACAGTGGTGGCAGTCAGATTGATGACGAACTGACTGATCCCAACCGAAAGGAGACAACCCATGGTGGACCTCGGAGGATTTGCAGACAAGGCCAAGCAGGCCGCTTCGGACAACCCGGAGGCTGTCGACAAGGGCGCAGACTTTGCCAACGACAAGACCGACAACAAGTACGAAGATCAGGTCAATCAGGCGAAGGATTCCCTGAACGGCGATTCGGACAACTGATCGCGTGAGGCTCGTGGTTGACCGATCCGGTCACGTACGGGCACAGGATGAACAGAGCGCCCCTCCCACACGGGAGGGGCGCTCTGTCATACGTCAGGTCCCAAGCCGTCAGCTCTCGGCCAGGCCTTCGCGTGCCAGCGCTGTGAGACGGGAGACCGCACGGTAGTACTTCTTCTGGTAGCCGCCTGCCATCATCTCCGGGGTGAAGATCTGATCAAAGGAAGCTCCGGAGGCCACGATCGGCAGGTCACGGTCATACAGTCGGTCGGCCAGCACCACCAGACGCAAGGCCAGGGCCTGCTGGTCCACGGTGTGGACATTGCGCCACACGATCCCGTCCAGGTCCTTGATCAGGTGCCGATAGCGGGAGGGGTGAACGGCACTGAGGTGCTCCACCACGTCGCTGAAGTCGTCCACGGCCACGATTTGTCCGTCAAAACGCTGGTCCATGAACGATTCGATCTGCTCATCCGGCAGGGAGGCAGGGGCTTCCGGGAGTCCACGGTGACGGAAGTCCTCGCCGTCGATCCGCAAGACCTCGAACTGGTCGGAGAGCACCTGAATCTCGCGCTGGAAACCAGCTGCGGCAAAGCGTCCCTCCCCCAGTGAGCCCGGGAGAGTGTTGGAGGTGGCGGCAAGCTTCACCCCGGCATCGGAGAGTTCACGCATGAGCCGGGACATCAGCACGGTGTCCCCGGGATCGTCCAGTTCGAACTCGTCAATGCACACCAGGCTGTACTGGCTCAGCGCCTGAACGGTTTTGGGGAAGGTGAGTGCACCCACCAGGTTGGTGTACTCCACGAATGTGCCGAAGGCTTTGGGACCCGGGGCCTCATGCCAAAGGGAAGCCAGCAGGTGAGTCTTGCCCACCCCGAATCCACCGTCCAGGTAGATCCCCTGTTTGGTGGCCGCGCCGCCACCACCACCGAACATGCGGGAGAAGAACCCTCCGCCCTTGCCGGATGCCTTGCCGGAACCAGTCACACTGGCGGCAAAGCGCTGCAGTTCCTCCACGGCCTGGGCCTGTGACGGTTGCGCGGGATCCGGACGGTAGGTCTGGAAGGACACCTCACCGAACCGCTCGGACGGACGGAACCCGTCCAACAGTTCTTCTGCCGAGACGGCCGGCCTGCGGTCAACCAGTCGCTGGATCTGCGGGCTCACAAGGACCTCTTTCAACCGTGGTGATGGGCGCCAAGCACCTGGTGCGGTGCCAATCGTGTGCTGTGGCGCAGACCGAGGCTGCAGGTGCGGTCCACACCACATGCGAGCTTACCGGTTCGCCGCTCGCGCACATTCGTTGACCGCCGCGCTACAGCGGTCACGACGGCGATAGTGTGGTGAACGATTTCTCTGATCCCTCTGTGTGAAGGAGTCCCCATGCCCATCGGTGCGGACACCACTGACCCCAAGTTTGCCGAATACGCGCACCCGCAGCGCCTGGTTTCCACGGCGTGGGTGGCCGAACACGGTCAGGACGCGGGCGTCGTCGTGATCGAGTCCGATGAGGACGTCCTGCTGTATGAAACCGGGCACATCCCCGGTGCCTTGAAGGTCGACTGGCACACGGATCTGAACCTGCCGGACGTGCGTGACTACCTGGACGGCGCTCAGTTTGCGGAGCTGATGAGCAGCAAGGGCATCACCCGGGAGGACACCATTGTGGTCTACGGGGACAAGTCCAACTGGTGGGCCGCCTACGCCCTGTGGGTCTTCACCCTGTTCGGGCACCAGGACGTCCGCCTGATGGACGGCGGCCGGGACAAGTGGGTGACTGAGGGCCGCGAGCTGACCACGGAGACCACCACGCGGGAGCGCACCGACTACCCGCAGGTGCAGCGCGACGACGCCCCCATCCGCGCCTACCAGCCCCAGGTTCTGGAGGCGTTGGGGCAGGTTCCGTTGATTGACGTCCGTTCGGAGCCCGAGTACACCGGGCAGCGAACGCACATGGCTGAGTACCCGCAGGAAGGGGTGCTGCGTGGCGGTCACATCCCCACGGCGGCCTCGGTCCCGTGGGCCCGTGCCGCTGCGGAGGACTCCACGTTCAAGCCGCGCGCCGCGTTGGAGGCGATCTATCAGGAAGAAGTCGGTTTGGATCCCACGCAGGAGGTCATTGCCTACTGCCGTATCGGTGAGCGCTCGGCCCACACCTGGTTTGTTCTCCAGCACCTGTTGGGCTTCCCGCAGGTTCGCAATTACGACGGCTCCTGGACCGAATGGGGCAATTCCGTGCGGGTCCCGATTGTGTCCGGCCCCGAACGCGGCGAGGCGCCGGGGGCTGCTCGATGAGCGCCCAGGACACCACCGACCTTCCGGCCTCCGTGGCGGAGCTGGTGGAGGATTTCCATGCCGTTCCGCAACAGGACCGCCTGCAACTCTTGCTGGAGTTCTCCCGTCAGTTGCCGGCTCTGCCCGAACGCTACGGTGAACACCCGGAGGCCCTGGAGCAAGTGGTGGAATGCCAGTCACCGCTGTTCCTGACGGTCGAGTGGGAGGACCAGGCGGCAACCGGGGAGGATTCCACCCCGGTCCGCCTGTTCTTCTCCGCCCCCATGGAGGCGCCCACCACCCGCGGATTCGCCTCCATCCTGCATGAGGGACTGGATGGTCTGACGGCGTCACAGATTGCGGAGCTGCCTGCCGATCTCACGGAGCGGTTCGCCCTGACCCAGTTGGTCTCTCCCCTGCGGATGCGTGGCATGTCCGCCATGCTGGAGCGCATTCGCAGGCAAGTGGCTCAGCTGCCGCGCACCACGGACTGAACGTGGCTGCCCGAACGGGGTTGATTGAACATGGCCAAGAAAACCAAGAAATCCGCTCAGTCCTCCCACGGTGACAGCACCCCCGCAGTGGTCTTTCTCCACAACGCCGGGGTGGCCTTCCGGGAGGCCTCCTACGTTCATGACGACGACGTCACCAACTTCGGTGCCGAGGCCGCCCAGGCGCTGGGGGTAGAGCCTGACCGCGTGTTCAAGACGTTGCTGGTCTGCCCCGCCGACTCCACGGCGGGCTCCTCCTCCAAGACCTTTGGTGTGGTGGTGCTCCCCGTCAACCGTCAGGTCTCCATGAAGGTCGCCGCATCTGCCTTGGGGTGGAAGAAGGCAAAGATGGCTGACCCGGTGGCCGCGCAGCGTCACACCGGGTACGTGGTGGGTGGCATTTCCCCGTTCGGGCAGAAGCAACCATCCCCCACGGTCCTGGAGGCCGCGGCCCTGGAGCAGAGCTCCATCTACGTCTCAGGTGGCCGGCGTGGTCTGGACGTGGAGGTGGCACCGGAGGATCTGGTCTCAGCGCTGGGCGCGGTGGTTGCTCCCATCAGTGCCTGAGACCAACGGCTTCAACCATGCCCTGACAGCGTTCTCCCAGCGCTGGGGAGCCACATTCCACTCCTTGGTGTGGCGTGCCTTCCGGAAGGCCACGAACTCCACAAACGGCGAGAGCCGGGCGAGCTGCCGTCCTGCGGTGTCCGGGACGAATTCATCGTCCTTTGAATGCAGAATCAGCGTGGGCGTGCGCAGTTCCCGGTAGCGGGTGACCCAATCAAGGCTGGCCAGGTCCACCGGAGCGGCCAAGCCCGTCAGGTGGCGTCCGCGCCGTGAACTGATCAGCCCGGAGGCACGGCGACCGATGGCCGCCGGCAACTTCCGGTTGGCGGTGTGATGCGTGAACAGTGTGAACCAGTCCACCACCGGACCGGTCAGCACCATGGCCACAATGTCACCGCGGTAGAACGACTGATCGGCCGTGGCCATGCAGATGGCCCCACCCATGGACCAACCGAACAACACGATCTGTGTGGCACCACGGGACTTGGCGTAAGAGATGGCCACCTGAACGTCTTTCCATTCGGTGAAACCCAACCCGTAGCGCCGGTCCGCAGACGACGGTGCCTCCCGGTCATTGCGGTAGGAAATCAACATGGAGGTCAGCCCCAACTCTTGGGCCACCGCCACCGCCCGGAGGCCCTCCATCCTCTGGGCTCCACGGCCGTGGACCATGATCGCCCAGGGGCCTTCGATCAACCGGGGGCGCTGCCCCTCCTGCGTGACCTGCCCGTCCGCAGGAATGACCCAGGCCGGAGCCAGACCCACCTCAATGGGAATCTCCACGTCTTCAAAGGCGTAGCCGGCATGAGCGGGATCCGGATACACCGTCCCGGACCACCAGCCCTTGGTGGCCGTGCTGAGATCCCCCGAATAGACCTCCTCCACCGTCCGGACCACTTCCGAGGTGGCAGGGGACCACGACTTGATGGCACCGATCCGGGCGTGACCCGCTCCGGCGTTGAATCGCAGACTGTAAACACCGTCCACGGTGGTTTCCACGGTGGCAGCCAGGGTGACTTCACCGGCCCCAGGCGGCAGGACCGTCCCGTCTGCGGGAACCGGAGCCGGGGTGAAGGAGATGATGTTCAGATCCTCTGAGCGGTACCGCGGAGGCACCACCACCTGGCGGGCAAGATAGGCGGCCACGGCAGAGGTCAGCCCAAAGGTCAGGGATGCCGTGCCGGCCATGGCTGCAGCACCCACCACGGCACCGCGCTTCCACCCGGAAGGTGCCTGCGCAAGATCCGTACCACTGGATCCGGTGGCGGTGCTGCGGGATGCCGGACGGGGGATTCCACCTGGAGTCATGCCTGCCATCCTGTCACGGCATAAGACCGCTGGCTCAAGCGTTGTCACCAACAGGCCGAAGCCTCCGCTGAGACCTGCGGTGAGCCGGTCTGCCGAGTCCACACCACCATCTGAAAGGCAGAGATGTCTGAGCAACAGGATGCCGCCACCCACCAGAACGCCCCTGCGCCCACTCCGGCGTCGTCGTCGGAGCCCACAAACAGCGCCAACCCCATGTCTCGTACGGAAGACCAGTGGCGCGCGGTGCTGACTCCCCAGGAATTCCACGTGCTGCGGGAAGCGGGCACGGAGCGCCCGTTCACCGGCGAGTACTGGGACACGGAGACCGAGGGCGTCTACGCCTGCCGCGGTTGCGGTGCCGAGCTGTTCCGATCAGAGACCAAGTTTGGTTCCCACTGCGGATGGCCCTCGTTCTACCAGCCCTTGGCGCAGGACCGGGTCCGCTACATCCGTGACACCACCCTGGGCATGGAACGCGTGGAAGTACGCTGCGCGGCTTGTGACTCCCACCTGGGGCACGTGTTCTCCGGAGAGGGCTACCCCACCCCCACGGATCAGCGGTACTGCATCAACTCCGTGTCCATGCGGTTGCACCCGACAGGAGACTGAGCACCGGATGACTGTGGCCGGGCCACTCCGGGCCTGGCATCACGTCCAGAGGCCAGGTGTGGGGAGTTGGTCACAGTCGGCGGCAGGCGGCGTGCCACCGGACGGTGACCCGCGGCTGCCCCTACCCTGGAACCCGTGGGCGCGGTGACTGATTTGCATGAGGGGCTGGGTCGTTTTCGAGCGGCCGTGGCCTCCCTGCGCGCTGCGCAATGCCGCCCGGAGATCGAGTTGAATCAGATCTCCGTTCCCATGGGTCCCAGCGACTCCGTGGCGTTTTCCGCCACCGTCACCGATGCCACCGCCAGCGCCGCCGTGGTGGCCTCCTATCCCGGAATGAGCGCGATCGGGCGCACCGGCTCGGTCGAGCTGGCCGCCGGGCGTTTCATCCTGAGCCACGCCCCCTCCCGCAGCGCGGAATGGGGTGGCGAGTTCCGGATCGTCACCTTTGTCAAGGCTCAGGTGGAACGCGACCTCGGCCACGACCACATGTTGGCCTCCGTGGCCTGGAGTTGGCTGTTGGAATCCCTGGAACGCAACGGTGCCGCCTTCACCGGTGAAGGCGGCACCGCCTCACGGGTGGTGGCTGAAGGATTCGGTCAGTTGGCAGACACAGGTGAGGACATCGACGTCGAACTCCGTGCCTCCTGGACCCCCACGGACCAGAACTTTGGTGCGCACCTGGAGGCGTGGGCTGACATGGTCTGCACGTTTGCGGGTCTGCCCCCGGTGACCGACGGCGTCATCCCCCTGACCGGCCGTTAGCCCGCCACGGCGATCGGGGCGAAACCCCAGAAGTCGCCGGCCTCATCTGAGGCGCACCACCCTGTAGGGACGTGGCCTGCATCGGCCACAGGAGAACTGAGGAACTGACCGCAAACCGTGAGCACCACTGGCACACCACAGCACGCCACTGACGGTGGCACCCGGGCGCGCAACAGCTCCGGTGCCACGCAGAGCGCACTGGCGCTTGTGGTACCGGGATTCGAGGACTTCACCGTGCCGGAAACGGTCCACCTGGACCGTCCCCATGAGGGAATCCCCCGCGTGCTCAACTCCTTCTCCCAGGTGGAACGGGCAGCAGGCGAGCTGGCTGCAGGCCACGGCCCCGTGGCCGTGGACACCGAGCGGGCCAGTGGGTTCCGGTACGGGCAGCGCGCCTTTCTGGTGCAGTTGCGCCGTGAGGGCACCGGCACCATCTTGATCGACCCGGAGGCCGTGGGGTCCCTGGCCGTGGTCAACGAGGCCCTGAAGGGTGTTGAATGGGTGCTCCACGCAGCAACCCAGGACCTCCCCTGCCTACGGGACCTGGACATGTGGCCGGATAAGCTCTTTGACACCGAACTGGGTGGGCGCCTGGCAGGCCTGGCCCGTGTGGGTCTGGCTGCAGAAACAGAAGAACTTCTGGGGTTCACCCTCTCCAAGGAACACTCGGCCGTGGACTGGTCCAAGCGACCCCTGCCGGAATCCTGGTTGACCTACGCCGCTCTGGACGTGGAAGTCCTGGTACAGCTGCGGTGGGCCGTGGAGGACCTTCTGCGTGAACAGGGCAAGTTGGACTGGGCGCTGGAGGAATTCGAGTCCATTCGCAGCGCCGATCAGCCCGTACCGCGCAAGGATCCATGGCGGCGAACCTCTGGGATCACCAAGGTTCGTAACCGCCGTCAACTCACCGCCCTGCGGAATCTGTGGTCTGCCCGGGAGGAGCTGGCCAAGAACCGGGATGTCTCCCCCGGCCGTCTGCTGCCTGACTCAGCGCTGGTGGCCGCTGCCATCACCATGCCCCGCACGGTGCCCCAACTGCTCAAGACCCCGGGCTTCCACGGTCGGGCAGCCTCCCGTGAAGCCCCCCGGTGGTTGACCGCCCTGCAGGAGGCCCGCCGGGAGGAGGAGCTGGTGCCCTTCAACATCGCCTCGGATGCCCTTCCGCCGGTCAAGGCCTGGGAGACCAAACGCCCCGCGGCGGCCACCCGCTTGAAGGTCTTCAAACCGGCCATCGCGGATCTGGCGGCAGAACACACCATGCCCACTGAAAACATGCTGGTGCCTGAACACCTGCGCCGTCTGGCATGGGATCCGCCCGCCGCTGCCACCCCAGCCGCAGTGGGCCAGACGCTCACGGAGCTGGGCGCACGTTCCTGGCAGGTCGACCTGGCAGCCCCCGTGCTCGCCGAACTACTGGGGCAACAACACCCCGGGTCCTGACCCGGCACGTCAAACCCGGGCCCGCAGGTCAAACCCGGGCCTGGCACATCAAACAAGCGCCAGACACACAACTGCCCCGCGCCAACAACACGGTGCGGGGCAGTTGTTCACGCTCGGATTCAGCTAATGGAATTCCGATTCAACTGATGGAATTCCGATTCAGCTGGTGGAACCCGGAGTCGGCTGGACGGGACCGGGACCCGGCTTGGGGGCACCGGCGTCCTTGGATGCGCCGTCCAGGTTGTCCGTGGCGTCCCCGGACTTGCTCTTGGAGGCCTGATCGGCCTTGTCCTTGGCGGCGTCGGCGGCATTGCCCGCAGACTCCTTGGCCTTGGCTGTGGCGGACTTGGCGGCATCAGCAGCCTTCTCCCCCACCACGGGTGCTTGTTCCTTGACGGTGGCCGCAGCCTTCTCCGCACCTTCCTGGACCTTGCGGCGGACCTCAGGGTCCTCCACCACGCCGGTCACCTTGGCCTGAACCTTCTCGTACGGCTCGCGACCCATGTAGGAACCGACCAGGAAGCCTGCTCCGAAGCCGACCACAAATGCAGCTTTCCTCAACATCTCTGGATTCCTTTCGTTGCCCAGCGGGAACACCCCGCTCTCCAAGATCTCAGCCTACTGAGAAGTGATGGGTGCTACAACGTGGCGCGCGTACGCAAGTCGGTGCACGTCGTCGTGAATTCTGATCCTCCCGCAAGGATCAGCGCTCCCCCACGTGAGTGTGGGTCTCTGCGCTGTCATCCACGGGCCGTGCGTACGGAACCTTGGTGCCCAAAACGGAAGCCAGGGTGTCCTGGGCAATGCGCTGCGCGGTCAACCCCACCCTCTGAAGGATCTGGTCCCGGGAGGCGTGGGTCAGGAACTCGGTGGGCAGACCGACCTCATTGAGAGCGGTGTCCACTCCGGCATCCCGCAGGCTTTGGCGCACCAGGGACCCGATGCCACCTGAACGCACGCCGTCCTCCACCACCACCACGATCCGGTGGTTACCGGCAAGCCGAGCCAACGACGACGGCACCGGCAAGACCCAGCGCGGATCCACCACTGTGGCGGTCACACCGTGTGCTTCCAGGCGCGCAGCGCCATCCAGGCACACCTCTGCCATGGAACCCACTGAGACCAACAGGACGTCACGGTCGTGATCCGGCACCTCTTCTCCGGTGCCGGTGCGCAGCAGCACGTCAACGCCGTCTTCCAACCGCTCCACGGCGGGGATCTGCGGCCCCACGTTGCCCTTGGGGTAGCGGATCACGGTGGGAGCATTGTTGATGGCAACGGCCTCACGCAGTTGTTCCACCAGGCTGGGTTCATCCCTGGGGGCTGCCAGGTGAAGGCCGGGCACGATCTGCAGCAGGGCAAGGTCCCACATGCCGTGATGGCTGGGACCGTCCGGTCCGGTCACCCCGGAGCGGTCCAGCACCACGGTCACCCCGGCCTTGTGCAGGGCCACGTCCATCAGGAGTTGGTCGAACCCGCGGTTCAGGAAGGTGGCGTACAGGGCCACCACGGGGTGCAGGCCGCCGAAGGCCATGCCGGCGGCCATGGTTAGTGCGTGCTGTTCGGCAATGCCCACGTCCACCACGCGGTCCGGGTGTGCTGCCTGCATCTTCTGCAGTCCCACGGGGATCAACATGGCCCCGGTGACCCCCACGATGTCTTCGCGTTCATCGGCGATCGCTGCGATTTCATCTCCGAACACCGCGGTCCAGGAGCGCCCTGAGCTGGGCTTCATGGGCTGCCCGGTCTCCGGGTTGATGGTGCCCACGGCGTGGAACATGTCCGCCTCATCCGCCAACGCCGGCGGATAGCCGTGACCCTTCTCCGTGATGGCATGCACGATCACGGGCCCACCAAAGTTCTTGGCATTGCGCAGGGCCTGCTCCAAGGCTTCCTGATCGTGCCCGTCCACCGGTCCCACGTACTTCATGCCCAGATCCGCGAACAGCCCGTGGGGCACCACCACGTCCTTGAGCCCCACCTTCATCCCGTGCAGTCCACGGTAGGCGGCCTGGCCGATGGGCCCGGCGTTCTTCAACCCGTCCTTGACGGTGGTCAGCAGTTCCTCGTACCGGCGGTCCGTTCGCACGGCGTCCACACCCTGTTGGACGTCCGCTTTGAGATTGTGCAGTTGGCGGGCCAATCCACCCACGGTGGGGGCGTAGGAACGGCCGTTGTCATTGACCACAATCACCACGCGCCGGTCAGGATCCCCGGCAATGTTGTTGGCAGCCTCCCAGGTCATGCCGCCGGTCATGGCGCCGTCGCCAACCACGACGACGACCGTCCGGTCCCCCTGTCCCGTCATGCCGAAAGCACGTGAGATGCCGTCCGCCCAGGACAGAGACGATGATGCGTGGGAGGACTCCACGACGTCGTGCTCTGACTCCCGGCGATCCGGGTAGCCGGCCAAACCGCCCTCCTGGCGCAGCGTGGTGAAATCCTGGCGGCCCGTTAGCAGCTTGTGCACGTAGGACTGGTGCCCCGTGTCAAAAACGATGGGGTCACGCGGGGAGTCGAACACCCGGTGCAAGGCAAGCGTCAGCTCCACCACACCCAGGTTGGGGCCCAGGTGACCGCCCGTGGCCGCCACGTTGGTCACCAGGAAGTCGCGGATCTCCTGCGCCAGTTCAAGCAGTTCCTGCTGTGACAGTGCCTCCAGGTCCTCCGGACCGTTGATGCGCTCGAGCAGGGTCATGGTTGTCCTCCTGGCCCCCGGTAGTTCCTCATCCATCGATCGTACGCGTCCACGGCCTCCCGTGCTTTCATCTGGCCCCTCTGACGGCGCCGTGGACCGAGCCAGGGGCACCGCGTGGTGGCCACCGGTCAGCGCCCCGGAACCAGGGTCGGTTCCGCCACCACCGTGTTCGGTTGCGACCACGTGGGGCCCGGAAAAGTGGCGAAATCGAACATGACCGTGGCGCAACCGGACAGCCGGTGACGGTCTGGCCGCATGAGTTGGGCCCGCCCCGTGCATGACGGGGCGGGCCCAACCCGTCAACCAATCAGTGGAAACTGATCAGTTGGCCGCGATCTGGCGCAGCACGTACTGCAGGATGCCGCCGTTGCGGTAGTAGTCGGCCTCACCTGGGGTGTCGATGCGAACATCGGCGTCGAACTCCACGGTGGAGCCGTCTTCCTTGGCGGCGGTGACCTTGACGGTCTTGGGGGTCTGGCCCTCGTTGAGAGCGGTGACTCCTGCGATCGAGAAGGTCTCCGTGCCATCCAGGTTCAGGGACTCGGCGGACTCACCGGCGGGGAACTGCAGCGGCAGCACGCCCATGCCGATCAGGTTGGAGCGGTGGATACGCTCGTAGGACTCGGCGATCACGGCCTCGATGCCCAGCAGCGCAGTGCCCTTGGCCGCCCAGTCACGCGAGGAACCGGAGCCGTACTCCTTGCCTGCCAGGACGACCAGCGGGGTGCCGGCTTCCTGGTAGTTCTGGGAGGCGTCGTAGACGTAGGCCTGCGGGCCACCCTCCTGGGTGAAGTCGCGGGTGAAGCCACCCTCAACGCCGTCCAGCAGCTGGTTCTTGATGCGGATGTTGGCAAAGGTGCCGCGAATCATGACCTCGTGGTTACCACGGCGGGAGCCGTAGGAGTTGAAGTCCTTGCGCTCCACGCCGTTGGCCACCAGGTACTGACCGGCCGGGGTCTCCGACTTGAAGGAACCAGCCGGGGAGATGTGGTCGGTGGTGACCGAATCGCCCAGCTTGAGCAGCACGCGGGCTCCCTCGATGTCGGAGACCGGGGTGGTCTCCATGGTCATGCCCTCAAAGTACGGTGGCTTGCGCACGTAGGTGGAGTTCTCATCCCACTCGAAGACCTTGCCCGTGGGGGTGTCCAGGTTCTGCCAGCGCTCATCCCCGTCAAAGATGGTGCCGTACTCGTTGGTGAACATCTCCGTGTCGATCGAGGCGTCGATGATCTTCTGGACCTCGGCCGGATCCGGCCAGATGTCCTTCAGGAAGACGTCGTTGCCGTCGGCATCCTGGCCCAGGGCCTGGGACTCGAAGTCGAAGTCCATGTTGCCGGCCAGAGCGTAAGCGACCACCAGCGGCGGGGAGGCCAGGTAGTTCATCTTGATGTCCGGGTTGATACGGCCCTCAAAGTTACGGTTGCCGGAAAGCACCGAGGTCACGGCGAGGTCGTTGTCCTGGATCGCCTGGGAGATCTCATCCTCGAGCGGGCCGGAGTTGCCGATGCAGGTGGTGCAGCCGTAACCCACGATGTAGAAGCCGAGCTCCTGCAGTGCAGGGACCAGGCCGGACTTCTCGTAATAGTCGGTGACCACCTTGGAGCCCGGAGCAATGGAGGTCTTGACCCACGGCTTGGCCTTGAGCCCCTTCTCCACCGCATTGCGGGCCAGCACGGCGGCAGCCATCATCACGGACGGGTTGGAGGTGTTGGTGCAGGAGGTGATCGAAGCGATCGAGACCGCACCGGTCTCCAACTCGAACTCGCGGCCGTCTGCCATGGACACCGATGCCGACTCCGCGCCCTTGGAGGACGGGTAGTTGGTGATGTCCTTGGCGAACTGCTCCTTGGACTTGGACAGCTCGATGCGGTCCTGGGGGCGCTTGGGTCCGGAGATGGACGGCACCACGGTGGAGAGGTCCAGTTCCAGGTACTCGGAGAACTCGATCTCGCGGGAGGGATCGTGCCACATCCCCTGTTCCTTGGTGTAGGCCTCCACCAGAGCAACCTGCTCGGCGGAGCGCCCGGTCAGGCGCAGGTAGTCCATGGTGACGTCGTCGATCGGGAAGATCGCGGCGGTGGAACCGAACTCGGGGCTCATGTTGCCAATGGTGGCGCGGTTGGCCAGCGGCACCGCACCCACGCCTTCGCCGTAGAACTCCACGAACTTGCCGACCACACCGTGGGCGCGCAGCATCTCCGTGATGGTCAGCACGACGTCGGTGGCGGTGGCGCCGGAGGGGATCTCTCCGGTGAGCTTGAAGCCGACCACACGCGGGATCAGCATGGAGATGGGCTGGCCCAGCATGGCTGCCTCGGCCTCGATGCCACCCACGCCCCAGCCGAGAACGCCGATGCCGTTCTCCATGGTGGTGTGGGAGTCGGTGCCCACGCAGGTGTCCGGGTAGGCCCGGGTCACGCCGTCGACCTCGCGGGTCATGATCACGCGCGCCAGGTTCTCAATGTTGACCTGGTGGACAATGCCCATGCCCGGGGGGACAACCTTGAAGTCGTCGAATGCGGTCTGGCCCCAGCGCAGGAACTGGTAACGCTCCCCGTTGCGCTGGTACTCGATGTCCATGTTGCGCTCGATCGCCTGGCTGTTACCGAAGGAGTCGATCTGCACGGAGTGGTCGATGACCAGCTCGGCGGGTGCCAGCGGGTTCACACGGGCGGGGTCGCCGCCGAGTTCGGCAATGGCCTCACGCATGGTGGCAAGGTCCACGATGCAGGGCACGCCGGTGAAGTCCTGCATGATCACACGGGCAGGGGTGAACTGGATCTCCGTGTTGGGCTGGGCGGATGGATCCCAGTTGGCCAGGGCCTCGATGTGGGCCTGGGTGATGTTCGCTCCGTCCTCGGTACGCAGCAGGTTTTCCAACAAAACCTTGAGGCTGAACGGGAGCTTCTTTGCTCCTTCCAGCGCGTTCAGACGGTAAATCTCATACTCTTTGCCATTGACGTCAAGAACGCCTTTGGCTCCGAAACTGTCCACGGTGCTCATATTGCCCGGAACTCCTCTCGCCACGGTTGTGCTGTACCGCGGACGTCATGGGGTCGCTTCCGTGACCGGCACTCGTGGCCGGCCGGCGACGTCGACGTCCCGGCAGTCGCCGCCCAATATACCGCTTTCAGACACCTGCACAGGTTGCGACGCCGTCTTACGACTCCGTTTGACGACAATTTGTCACCCTGCTGCTGCACAGTCAGCCGCTGACCCCCTGTGCCAACCTCACCGGGTGAGGGTCACCAGGGTTTCCAGGTGGTGGGTGTTGGGGTACATGTCCAGTCCGGAGATGGATCGGATCTGCCAACCGTGGTGCCGGAACCGCGCCAGGTCCCGCGCCAACGTTGCCGGGTCGCAGGACAGGTAGACCACCCGCTGCGGTTGCAGCGCGTGAATGGCATCCACCACAGCTTTGCCAGCACCGGCCCGCGGGGGATCCAGAACCACGACGTCGGGGCTCGCCACAGCGGGACGCTTGCCGTTGCCACTGCTGCGGAGCTCAGAACCAGACCGCCTGCGGCGAGTTCCCCCACTGCCTTGAGTGCCCTGGCTGCGAGCGCCGTGACGCCCACGCGGGGCCCGAACACGCTCCGGCCAGATCCGGGCCAGGCTGCGTTCCACCTCCCCGCGCTCAACGTCCACGTGGGGAAGCTCGGCAAATGTGGCGGCGGCATCCGCGCTGGTGACCGGCGATCCCTCAACAGCCACCACCCGCCCGGACTCCCCCACGGTCTGTGCCAGGGCCGCTGTGAACAACCCGGCGCCTGAGTACAGGTCCAGCACGGTCTGTCCGGGTTCAAGCCCTGCCGCTTGGCTGATCCGGGGCAGCAATGTGGATGGTGCCTGCCGGTGGATTTGCCAGAATCCTCCGGCGGAAACCGTCCAGGTCAGATCGCCCACACGTTCTTGCGTGTGGCCCCGGCGCATGAGCACTGCCGGTTCGCCACGCACCCCCTCGGCCGGCCCCAGAACCAGGGATGCCTCCGGGGAGACCGATTGCAGGTGGGACACCAGCCCAGCTTGAAGTCGTTCCGGCAGGTCCGCATCCCCCGCTGATGGTGGCGTGACCAGGACCAGAGGACCCGCTTCCCCGCTGGGTGCAGCCACATCCACTCGCACCACACCCCGCAGATCGGCCTGGGCCAGGTTCAGGTTGCGCAAGGCGGGGACCATGAGCGGAAAGTCATCCACCGCAACCAGGTGGTCACTGCGGTGCGGGTGCATGGCGATGACGCCGTCGTCGTTGACCGCAAAGTGGGCGCGGGTGCGCCACTGCAGCCCCAAAGGGTCTTCGTACGGCAGGGAGGTCACGATGGGCTGAAGGTCCTCCAGTTCCTCAGGCCTCAGTCCACCGATCCCACCCAGCAGCTCATGAAGCACCTGGGTCTTGATCTGGCGCTGGCGGGACACGGAGAGGTGGCCCAGCTCAGCTCCTCCCACGGGCTGAGCGCCGTCGGAGGCGCACAGAACGGCGTCAGCGGCTGCCCACGGGTGGTGCTCGCGTCGGTGTTCGGAGCCCGTGAGCACCTCAACGGCGTCCCCGCGCCAGAACTTGGCCTCTGGCTGGTGCTCGGTCAGACGTACCCGGACCTGCTCCCCCACATCCGCATGCCGGACGAACACCACACGACCCTGATCCGTGCGTGCCACGGTGTGCCCGCCGTGGGCCCAGGCGTGCGGTGTCAGGATCAGTTCCGGGCCGTGGTGCTCGCGGTTCACAAGGTTCACGTGTTCTCCGTGGAGGTGGATGCCGGGCGGTCAGCGGCATGGGAATCAACGTGCCAGGGTACCGAAGCAATCATGACCCCGGGTTCAAGACGCAATCGATGCGCCAAGGCGGCCGTGGACTGGTTGTGCAGCACCCGCTCCCACCAGGAGCCCACCACGTACTCCGGGATGTAGACCACAACAAGGTCCCGTGGGGAGCGGCGTCGGACCCGGTGAAGGTGATCGATCACGGGCTGCACGGAATTGCGGTACGGGGCATCCAGGACCGTGACGGGCACAGGAACCTCCAGGCGCTGCCAGTCCTCCAGAATGCGGGAGGTCACCGCCGGCGACACATCCACCACCAAGGCTTCCAGTGTGGACGGACGTGAAGCGCGCGCGTAGGCCAGGGCACGCATGGTCGGCTTGCGCACCGAGGGCACGATGATCATGGCGTGCACCCGGGATGGCAGTGCCCTTGCGGAAGAGTTCTTGGCCAGCACCAGTTCCCGGTCCACGGCGTCGTAATGCTTGCGGATGGCTAGCATCAGCCCGCCCAGCACAGCCATGGCCAGCAGCGTGATCCACGCACCCTGCGCGAATTTGGTGACCAGCACGATCACCAGCACCGTGGCAGAGAAGACCAGAGCCACACAGGCCAGCACTGCCGGCCCCACCAGACGACGACGTTGCTGCGGCTGGTGCACGTTTCTGCGCTGCCGCTTCCAGTGCCGGACCATGCCGGCCTGGGTCACCGTGAAGGAGGTGAAGACACCCACCACGTAGAGCTGCACCAGGTCATTGACGTTGGCGCGGAAGACCACCACCAGAACGGCGGCTGCCACCAACAAGGCGATGATGCCGTTGGTGAAGGCGAACCGGTCCCCGCGGGCCTTGAGCTGACGTGGCAGGAACGAATCACGGGCCAGCCGGGATCCCAGGGCAGGGAATCCGGAGAATGCCGTGGAGGCAGCCACCATGAGCACCAACACCGTGGCCCCAATGACCACGTAGAACATGGGGGTTTCCAGGCCGAACACCGCACGTGCCAGCTGACCCAACAACGGGTTCTGGTAGAAGTGCTCCTCCGGCGCGTGACCGTTGATTCGCAACTGCGTGGCCGGGTCCAGAACCACCACGGCACCGGTGCGCTGCACCAGGTACATGACTCCCATCAGCAGCACGGCGGAGATCACGCCCATGATGGTCAGGATGGTCGCGGCATTGGCAGCCCGTGGCTTCTTGAGGTACTGCACGGAACCGGAGACTGATTCCACACCGGTCACGGCCACGGCCCCCGAGGAGAACGCCCGCAGAATCAACATGATCATGCCCAGCGTGGTCCACACCGTGTCCGAGCCGCCTGCCGGGAGCACCTCCCATGCAGCGGAAGGCGCCGGGTCCAGGGAACCGGTGCGGGATTCCACCAAGCCTGTGCCGATCAACACCAGCATGACGGTGATGAAGACATAGGTGGGAACAACCGTGGCCCGACCCATGAACCGCAGCCCACGCAGATTCAACAGCCCCGCCACCACAATGCCCACCAGGGCAACGGCCGTGCGGTGATCGATCAGGCTGGGGAAAGCTGCCGCCAGGTATTGCGCGGCCGCTGACATGGAGACCGCCACCACCAAGGTGAAGTCCACCATCAGGGCCGCACCCACCACCACGCCGGCTTTGCGTCCAACATTCTTGGAGGCGATCTCAAAGTCACCGCCACCGGAGGGATAGGCCCGCACGTTTTGACGGTAGGCGGCCACCACCACCGCCATGACCAGCACCACTGCCAGTCCCACCCAGGGCGAAATGGCCACCGCTGCCACACCGGCAAGGGCCAAGGTCAGCACGATCTCATCCGGTGCATAGGCCACTGAGGACAGAGCATCGGCGGAGAACACCGGCAGACCGGTTCGCTTGGACAGGGCGGTGTCAGCAAACCGTGCGTTGTGCAGGGGGCGCCCCACCAAGGTGGTCCGCACGGCATGGAAAAGGTTCACGGCCACAGGCTAGTCCTGTCTGCCCCTGTGCACCGGACCAGGCCCGTGTTGCCACCACCACACCAGCTCCCCATGTGAATCACCCGCGCCCACCTGCCCCGCCGGAACGGCCCGACTAATCTGAACTCATGCCGCATTTTGTGATCATGGGCGCCGGCCGCGTGGGAGTCATGTTGGCCCAAGCCTTGGAGGATTCAGGCCACTCCGTGGCAGTGATTGATCAGGACGACCGTTCACTGCGCCGCCTGCGCTCCACCTTCAGTGGCAAGAAAGTCACCGGCCACGGATTCGACCGTGACGTCCTGCGCCGGGCAGGTATTGAACAGGCGTACGCGTTTGCGGCCGTCTCCAGCGGGGACAACGCCAACATCCTGGCCACCCGCGTGGCCCGCGAAACCTTTGGCGTACAGCGTGTGGTGGCCCGCATTTATGACCCTGCCCGCGCCGAGTTCTACCAGCGGTTGGGCATCCCCACAGTGGCAGCCGTGCGGTGGTCAGCCGATCAGGTGCTGCGTCGGATGCTCCCTGAACAGCGCATTGCCGGTGACTGGCGGGAAGCCTCCGGCCGGTTGCAGTTGGGTGAGCTCGCCCTGCACGACTCATGGTCCGGATTCCATCTGGACGCCATACAAGAGGCCACGGGTGTCCGGATCGCCTTTGTCACCCGATTCGGTGAGGGCATTCTGCCGGGGGCCTCCACCAGCTATCAGAAGGGGGACATCGTGCACGCCATGATGCACATTGACGCCATCGACGACGTCGCCCGTGTGCTCGCCCAACCGCCGTCGGCAGAGGTGAAGGAGATGGCCCAGTCCATGCACCTGAATGATGAGAACAGCGAAGGGGTCGATCAGGCATGAAGGTGGCAGTGGTGGGTGCGGGCGCGGTGGGCTCCTCGATCGTTCGCGAACTGGCCGGGCACGGTCATGAGGTCCTGGTGATCGATGAGAAACCCGATGCAATCGGGCGTGCGGATCTGCGCAACAGCGGGTGGATCGTGGGGGATGCCTGTGATCCCGCCATTTTGCGTGAGGCGGAGTTGGAGCAGATGGACGTGATGGTGGCAGCCACCGGGGACGACAAGGTCAATCTGGTGGTCTCCATCATGGCACGCTCCGAGTTCGGTGTGCCGCGCACCGTGGGGCGGGTCAACAACCCTAAGAACGAATGGATGTTCGACCAAGCCTGGGGCGTTGACGTGGCGGTCTCCACGCCGCGACTGATCACCGCCTTGGTGGAGGAGGCCGTTGAGGTGGGTGATGTGGTGCGCCTGCTCAACCTGCAATCGGACCGCGCCACGCTCAACGCATTCACCGTGCCCCACGGACACACCGTCATCGCCACCACCGTGGGAGAGGTCCCCTGGCCACAGGATGCCACTCTGGTGGCCATCCTGCGTGACGGGATGCCCATTGCACCCACCCGCGACGATGTCATCGAGGCCGAGGATGAACTGTTCTTCCTGGCCACCGGCGACGGTGAACATCAGCTCCAGGTGTTGTTCAGTCGCTGAATCAGCGGGCTTAAGGAACCTGAATCCGGGCTGCTCAGCGGACCGCGGAAGCCTGCGGGCGCGAGACCATCCAAGCCAACCACAGCACCATGGCATACAGCGGCACGCCCATGACCAATCGCGCGATCCCCAGGGCGGCGACGTCGTCGGCAAAGTACAGCGGAAGCTGAACGGCCAGGCGGGCGGCGAACATGGCCACCACGAATCCCGTGGCCAGACGGTAAGCCTTCATGCGCAGCGGATCCGCGCGCCATCCGGTGCCTTCACCGCGGATGTAACCGAAGACCACGCCCAAAATCGGCCAGCGAACGGCCATGGAGATCAGCAACACCAGACCGTAGGCGGCGTTGATGAAGAAACCAGGAGTGTAGTAGTCCCGGGCCTCCCCTGTGGTGTTGGCGAACAATGCGCAGACGCCCACGCCGATAAGTCCGGAAACGGCTTGGACCAACGTCTGACGCTGCACCAGCCGCACCACCGTGAACACCACGGCCACGGCCAGGGCACCTACCAGGGCCGTGCCCAACTGGTTCGTGATGATCAACACCGTCAGGAACAGCGCGCCGGGCAGCAGGGCTTCTGTCAAACCGCGCCAGCCACCGATCGCGTGCATCACGTCCAGGTGGCCGTCTGCGGTGCGCCGCATCCCTGAGCGCTGGGCGTAGGCCGCAGCGACCTGATCGGCTGACGGATCCGTGTTCTGTTCCGGCTTCCCGTGGGGCTCCGTTGGGGAGGAAGTCACCGTTGCACCTTCTTGGCCACGATCTCGTACCGGGGGTTGAAAATGGTGGGCTGGTTCTCCCTGCTGCACAGCAGTCCCACGCAGTCCAGGACAACGCCCACGGCCACACCGGGTACTGCGCGCTGGCCTTGCCACACCAGGCGCACGGGGGTGGGCTGCGCCTTGGGATCGCGGTGGTTGGTGGCCATCAACAAGGCGGTGAACTGTGCGGTTGCCTGAGCAGGTGCCACTCCCACCTCAGCCACCACACCGGCGGCCCGGACTGATTGGCGGGCCCCTCCTGCGCGCGTGGTCAGATCAACGTCTGCCACCGGGGTGACCGCCACCGGCATGGAGCGCGTCAACACGGAGGACATGGAGGCCGTGCACGGAACGCTCGGGTCAGTCACCGGACCTCCGCGATCTCCGGGCCACGTTCCGGCGGCTGCGTGGTCGTACTGGACTGAGCTGAGCCATTGTTCTGCGGCCGGGCAGGAGGTGCGCTGCCTTGGGCGGGGCCCACTCGTTGGGCACCCTCCGGGACGTTCAGGGGCAGCAGGTCACGGGGAGGCATGGGATCCTTGCCGCGAACCACCACCAGGCCGCGAATCAGTTCGTCGAACTTCTTGGAGGCCTCGGGATCGATGGCCGCTGCACCGGAGATCACGGTGCGCAAGAACCAGCGTGGGCCATCGATTCCCACGAATCGGGCAGGACGGTAGCCGGTGGTTCCTTGGGAGGTCTTAGCTGGGAACCGCGCGCGCAGCTCGGTGCCGAAGGTCCCCTCCACGGCTTCCGGAGCACCGTTGTTGCCCTGTAGGGAGGTGGTGAGGTCCTGGCGGATCTCCTCCCACAGCCCGGCGGTCTTGGGGGCGGCGAACGCTTGGACCTGGGCTGTGGAGCCTGCCACGTCCAAAGTGATGGCCCGTGGGCGCTTGGTCTTTTCATCCACTTCCAGCCGCAACCCCACACCGGGCTGGGGCTTGATCAGGATGGAGCCCAGATCCAGGTAGTCATCCTTGGATTCGATCTCGGAAACGTCGTACGGGCCGTTCGCGCGGACGTCGTCGTCGTTGAACGGCGCGGTCTCAGCCTGAGATGCGCTCGCCGAAGCCTCCGGGGAGTCTGCGTTCTTCTTCTTGCGTCCAAACATTTCTGGGTTTCTCTCAAATCTCTGGATGAGCGGAAGGCGGGGCTGCCGGTCCTTCGGCGGGGGCGCCGCGCCCGGGAGGTCCCGGCGCGGTGCTTCACTGACTGCCGGAGGACCCGAATCCTTGGTCGCCACGCTCAGTGACATCCAGTTCAGTCACTTCGACGACGTCGACCACCGCCACCCGTTGGAGGACCAGCTGAGCAATCCGGTCTCCACGTTCGATGCGGAAGGCGTGGGTGGTATCAGTGTTGAGCACGGTGACCTTGAGTTCACCCCTGTACCCAGAATCCACTGTTCCGGGCGCGTTGACCACCGTGATGCCATGTTTGGCGGCCAATCCGGAGCGAGGGTTCACAAAACCGGCCCACCCTTCCGGGACGGCGATGGCCACGCCCGTGGGAATCAACGCACGTTGACCGGGTTCCAGGACAACGGACTCCCGGGCGCGCAAGTCCATTCCGGCATCCCCCGGCCGCGCGTTCACCGGCAACGGCAGATCAGGGTCCAGTCGCTGAATGCGCAGTTGGAGCCGTTGCGGAGCCTGATGGTTCTGGTGAGGGTCGATCACAGTGCCCCACTTTAACCATGCCTGCGCCAAGACCCCATTCGGCTCCGCTGCCCCGGGCGCATCCCTGCAGACGTGAGATCATGGCGATCATGACGCAGGACAACAACCCTTCACCTCACGCACCTGTGGAGAACACCTCCGCCCAAGACTTTCCCGCCGTGGAGAACACCGTGCTCTACCACGAGCGTTTGAACCCGGCGTGGTGGATGTGGCTGCTGTTCCTGGGCTTTGGACTCTCCGTGCTTATTGCCCTGGCACCCATTGCCATGTGGTTGGGCATTGTGGGCGCGCTGCTGGCGGTGGCCATCTGCGCCGTGGTGGCCTACACACGAGCCACAGCCATTGTGGTGACTGATCACGACCTGCAAGTGGGCCGAGCACGGATCGAGCGCAGGTTCGTGGGCCTGGTGGAACCCTTCACCGACCCCCAGGAGATCCGGCAGGTGCGCGGGCCACAACTGGATGCTCGCGCCTACATGAACTTCTCTGCCTCCGTGGGGCCGATCTGCCGGATCGAGATCACCGATCCCGTGGATCCCACCCCGTACTGGTTGGCTTCCACCCGCCGCCCCGCACTGTTGGCCGAGATCCTCAACGGCTGATGCTCGGCCACTCCCCTGGGACGGTAAAGCCCTGGGCAAGAAAAAACCCCACGCGGATGCGTGGGGTTTTTCATGCGTGTCTCAGCCGGCGCACTCGACGCAAATCTTCAGACCGTTGCGCTCCTCAGCCACCTGGGACCGGTGACGTACCAGGAAACATGACCCGCAGGTGAACTCGTCTTCCTGGGCCGGCAGCACCACAACGGAGAGTTCCTCATGGGACAGATCAGCACCGGGGAGCTCAAAACTCTCTGCTGCCACTGCCTCGTCCTCGTCAACGCTGGCGGACTGCTGGCCGCCGCGGCGTGACTTCAACTCCTCAATGGAGTCTTCCTTGAGTTCCTCGTCTTGCTTGCGCGGTGCGTCGTAATCTGTGGCCATCTCGTTCCCATCCATGCAAAGAACTGTGTGTAAACGTAGGCGGAGAACGCGCCCTCCAGTGGGGGAACTCGAGTGGCGACGTCGGCCCGTGTCGCTGAGATTGTTCACCATGAAGTCTCAAAAATCCAACCACAGCCGCTGACAACGGACGGTTGCCGAACAGATGTGATGCAACTCACTGCTAAGTAGGCTGTGTGTGACGTGGTCAGCACCAAAATGTCGCGAAGCGGCAGCGCCCATTAGACTGCTCCACAACACTGAGTGCCACTTCCCCACATGGGCTGCACACACCCTCCCCCGCCACTGCCGGTGAGGACCGTGCCGGCCCGTCCCGCCGCACTCGAGAACCCGAAAATCTGTAGCGGAGGCTGGAGAAGCATGGATGAATTGCGCCTTGTGGGCGTTCACGACGACGGCGAGCACCTGGTCCTCCAGGATGCAACCGGCGGGCGCTTCCTGCTTGTGCTGGACCAGCAGCTGCGCGGCACCGTGCAACGTGCACGCCGCGTGGCACCACGACGCAACACCAACGTCTCCGGGGATTTCGGCCCCCGTGAGATCCAGGCACGCTTCCGGGCCGGTGCCACGGTGGATGAAATCGTGGAGGAATCCGGCTGGGAGGCTGCCCGGGTGAAGCGCTACGAGTGGCCCATCCTGGCCGAACGCGCCCACGTGGCACGTGAGGCCCAGAAGGTGGAGGTGGTCACCAGCACGCCCCGCAACGCCAGCTTCCGCTCCGTGTTCGACGGCGAACCCCAGACCCTGGCCCAAACCGTGGCCTCCCACGCTGCAGATCTGGGTGTGGCCACCACATCCTTGGACTGGGACGCCTGGCAGCGGCCCGACCAGCAGTGGCAGGTCACGGTCCGGTTCCGCTTGAGCAACCCCGCTGTCACACCACAGGACGTGGTGGACCAGCAACCTGCCGCCCAGTGGATCTTCAACCCCGCCGGCCTGACCGTCACGGCTGACAATCAATGGGCTCGGCTCTTGACCACAACCCCGGAGGACTCACGAGCTCTCTCAGGCAGTGACAGCCTGTTCGGTGCACCGCGTACACAGGCCACAACGCACACAGTTGCGCCGTCGTCGACCCCCGCCGAACCGGCACCTGAGCAGTCGACAGCAGACGTCGCTGAGCCCGTGGCCGAGCGCGCCCCTGACGCGGCCTCCGCCAGCGGTGACGCGCAGCACCCCACCACGGCCACCCAGGGTGCCTCCGCACAGGACACGGACGAGTTGCTGGAGGTCCTGGAAGCACGCCGTGGCCGACGCCTGGGGCAGGACACCGACTCGGATGACCACCTGGCCGAAATCCTGGGTCGGAACATGGGTCACGTGGACCGCCACCCGCGCCCGATTTCCGCCCCGCAGGACTCCACGCTTTTTGACGGCCCCGCTCACGCCGCTCAGGGTGATGCGGACCAGAGTGCTGGTTCTGACGCTGTATCCCACACCCAGACGCGTTCCGATGAAGCCGGTGCCGATCAGGAAGCCCCCACACAAGAGGCCACCATCCACCACCTGGGCCGCGCCGATGAGCGCACCAAGCCGGCCACGCCGGTGGTTGAGATCACAGACGACGACGCCCGTCCGTTGGACACGTCATCCCAGGCTGACCAGGAGGAATCCTCGGTCGCCGCCAAGGCCTCCCAGGACACGGTGACGCACCTGCGCGGTGCCCGGAAGGAACAGGGTGCGCATACGAATCAGGCTGAGGAAACTTCCCAGCAGGCTCACCAGGAGCCCACGGACGGCGCCGAAGCCAACACCGGTGATGCGGCGGGCCAGAACACTGCGACTGAATCCACTGACACCGTCGCCGAGCAGCAGTCGGACGAGTTCCCCGCTGCCGATGCAGACTCCGCAGCACAAGAACCCGCTGCGCGTCCGCGGCCCCGTGGCCGAGTGAACTCCAAGCGGTCACGCTCCTCCGTTCCCAGCTGGGACGAGATCGTGTTCGGCGCCAAGACCGACGACTGATCGGACCAGGATCCCCCCACCATGTCATCAACTCCACCCCCCTCTGCTCCCGAACCGTCCGGACGGCAAGAACCCCCCACGGAGAACCTCTCCACACAAGCGCACGCCTCGTCCCTTGAAGGTGCCGCCACCGCCGCGCTGCCCATGCAAGATCCTCGGCGTAGTGGTGTCACGGGGCGCAGCAAAGCGCTGGCCGCTGTGCTGCTGGGTCTGGTTGCTGCCCTGGTGCTGGCCGGAGCGGTGTACCTGGTGGTGCTGGCCACCTCCGGTGAATCAGATGATGCCGCCGGTACAGGGGAGCAGTCCTCCCCCAGCGCCACGCCAGGTCCCACGGGCACGGTCGGAACGGGCACACCGTCTGCCGAGCCCACGGACACGGACGGATCACCCACCGCCGAACCAGCGCCTGAACAGGCACCGCCCGTGGACGATCCCCAGGACGATCAGCAACAGGCTCCAGCCCCACAACCCGATCCCGTGGACGAGCCCGCCCAGCAGGCACCGGCCGATGAGCCCGCCGCGCCCGCGCAAGAGGCTCCCGCACAGGATCAACCGGTGGAGGCACCCGTTGAGCAGGCACCGGCTCAAGAGCCCGCGGCACCCGCCCAGCCCGTGGTCCCGGTTGATCCAGCCGCTCCCCAGGCGCCCGCGCAGGATCAGCAGGGGACGGCAATCGACCAGGTGGCACCCGGAGCGTCCCAAACCACCGCAGGATCCGCAGGCAACGGCGGATCTGCAACCAATGGCGGATCCGGCAACAATGGCCAATCTGGAGACACCAACTCCGATCAGCAGTCGGACTCAGCCACGGCAGAGGCCCAGGCCAGTGGCGGGCCCACGCTCCCTGCGGATCCCGAGGCCTGACACGGGTTGACGCCCCGCGCCAACCATGCCTGGGACCGGTCCCAACGAGTTGGCGCAGCTCAAGAATTTCCGGCGACCTGCACCAGCGGAACCACGGCCTCAGCCCGGGTCAACCCACCGTGCTGGCCCACCATGTCCAAGGTTTTGGTCCCGATCCGTGCGATGTCGTGCAAAGCCATGTCATCCGATGCAGGCAGAAGCACAACGTCCCCAATGCGCTCGGACGCCTCGGCGCGGATGGTATCCGCGGGGCCGTACCAACCACCGTGGATCAGTTGCTCTCGGGTGGCAGCATGAACCTGGTCCCCGAATTCGTCCTTCCAACGTTGGATCACAGCCTCTTGCAGGTGCAATCGCTGTGCCTGCGAATCTTGCGGTTCCAGACGAAGCTGGAGGCAGCGGGGTTCACCGAACGTGGTGTGGACATCATCCAGCAGCCCGGGGATGGCGGAGACGTCCAGTCGAGCATCCCGGGCAATGTCCACCATGCCGTGATCTGCGGTCAGCACCACCAGCGTGTTCTTGGGGACACCTGCGGCCAGGCGCCGCAGGGCACTGTCCAGTTCCTCCAGGTGTTCACTCCACCGCGTGGACTGCCATCCACTGGCGTGGCCGGTCTTGTCCAGGTCATCCCAGTAGAAGTACATCAGGCAACGTTTACCCGCTGTGAGGTTCTCCAGGGCCGCACGGACTCGGGCGTGGGCAGAATCCGCGCCCACGAATCGACCACCCCGCAGTGCGGCGGTTGTCAGTGCCGAACTGCGGAACTTCTTGCGGCTCACAGTCACCACGTCAAGGCCTGTTGCCTGGGCGCGTTCCAACACGGTGGGAACGGGCTGCCAGCTCACGGGATCCACCCGCTGGTCCCAGTTGCCCAGCATGTTCACCGCCTGACCGAGCTCCACGGAGTAGGAGTCGTAGCCCGTCAGTCCGTGCGTGCCCACCGGCGTTCCCGTGCCCAAGGAGGCCAACGACGCCGCCGTCGTGGTGGGAAATGCTGCATCCAACTCCGCCAGCAATGGGGCGTTGCGCAGCAGTGGGGCGTAGCCGAAGCGGGCTTGGAGTTGTTCCAGACCGAGCCCGTCCACCAGGACCACCACCACCCGTTCAGCGGCGGGCAGCTCCAGCACGTTGTTGCAGCCGGGCACCCCCAGCACGGCGGCAGCAGAGCTGAGCACGTCAGCCACGGACCTGTGTCCGTAGCGAGGACCCGGTGGAAAGTCGGAGGGCGCGGGGGCAGAGCCCGCCACGCCGGTCATTGGCCTGCCGTGCGGTTCAAGGCGGCACGGCGCAGCGACCGTGCGAATTCCCGGGCACCCTCCACCGCCTCCACACCGTCTGCCTCCGCGCTGATGCGCAGCACGACGTCCTGGACTGCTGACATGCCGGTGTAACCATGGTCGGCCTCGCACTGCGGGTCCTCACAACCGGCCGGCTGCAGGTCCAGGTTCCGAGTTCCGGTCCAGGCCACGGACAGGTTGACTTCACTGACAGGATGCCCCGGCTGGTACTGCTGGGGCTTGTAGTAGGCATAGGTGAGGGTCACAGAGTGTACCCGAGTGGCCGCTACGGACTCTGTGGAAACCAACGCCATGACCTCATGTCCGGCCTCGTCGTACTGCTGGTCATCCACGTGGGTGATGTGCAGCGCGCCGCCGGCCAAAACCAGCACGGTGATGTGCCGGTGGATCTCGTCCCGGTCGAACGTGGTTTCAAGTTGGACCAGATGGGAATCCGGGACCACACCGTCCAAGGCGTCGGCCACCACGTCATGCACCAGCTGAGGATAGAACCCCGCACGTTCGATGTCCTGATGCAGCGTCTCCCCGCGGGGTCCGGATTGAGTCATGGTTGAACCTCCTAGAGTCGATGGTGTTCACCACAGTCTGCGGTCAGCGGATGCGTGAATCGTGGTGGCGGTGAAGCGGCCGGTCCGGCCAGGCTACTCCCCCACTTTTCCGGGTTGATTGCCGCTGAATCCGGAACCGATGGTGGGGTTGCCCTTGTTGTTGGTGCCCGGCTGGCCGGTGTTGCCCGTGGTGGCGGGGTCCGATGTTGTGGTGGGTACCGGCGCCGGGTCTGTGCCCCCTGCATTGTTCAGGGCCAGAATGCCGAACAACAATCCGATGGCCGTCATCAGAGCCACCACACCGATCACCAGCCACCCCGTGGCACCGTGGATCCCGAACAGGCTCAAGGGGCCGCCGCTGCGCTGCGTGGAGTTGCCTGTGCCGCCCGAGTTGCCCGTTCCGGCGGTTTTGGCCGGTCCGGTCGATCTGCCGGTGCCGGCGGATGCTGCAATGACACCAGAGGTCGCGGTCATGCCAGATGCCGCAGTCATACCGGATGCCGCGGCATTCCCGGAGGTCGCAGAAGTGTTGCCCCCAGTGGCGAAGGGCGTTGTGATTGCACCCCGGACTGGGCCCTGGCTTGCAGCAAATCCGGTGGTCTGGGTGCTTCCCGTGGTCTGGTCCACGCTCAGGTGGGACACATCCCGCCGCTGAGACCCCGCCCAGCCCGCCACCGGCGCGCCGCCGATCAACGTGGCACGGGACGGTTGACCTTGGGGCAAGGGACCTTGGACCACTGTGCCCGTGGTGGAACCGTCTGTGGGCGGGGCGGCTGACGGGGCCACACCGCCGTCAACGGTCAGTCCGGACGGCATCCCGTGCAGGGCGGCACCGGCCGGTCCGCTGGCGGGGCCCACGAGGGGCTCACCTCCGGGGGACGGTGTGGAGACCAACCCGTAGTTGGTCCTGATCCATCCCCCGCTGGGGAGGTCCTGGTTGGCCACTGGGCCAGGTGTTGGAGCGGGGCCGGGGGTGGTGTCCCCGGCCTCTCCACTGCGCGCAGCCGAAACTGCGCCGGTGGTGGGTTGCTGCGGTGACGGACGGGTGCCGTCCACCACTTCCTGCCACTCGATCGGCAGTGGATCCAGGGTCTGGAAGACGTCCAGTTCCTCGCCGTCGCGGGTGTGGGCCGGGGCAAAAACGCGCGTGTCCGATTCGCCCGCCAGGCGTTCCTGCAGGGCCAGGGCACCGTCCTTGCGAACGGCGGGATCGTCGTCCAACAACGCGGCGATCTCCGCTCCCAGCAGGGAGTCCCGACCAAAGGCTTCCAGGGCCATCTCAGGTGTTGGGGTCTGACCCCTGCCGTGGTTGGGCTGCACCATCCGCATGGCCACCACACCAGCGGCAAACAGATCTTGGGCGGGACTGGGGTCAGCACCTTCCAGCAACTCAGGGGCAATGTAGCCGGGGGTGCCCACCACGGTTCCGATCCGCGTCAGGCGGGCATCCTCCATCTGCGTGGCGATGCCGAAGTCCGCCAGACGGGACACGGGACGACCCGTTGCCGTGGCGTTCATCATCAGGTTGGCGGGTTTGACGTCCCGGTGGATCCAGCCTTCTGCGTGCACAAACTGCAAGGCGCGCAGCAACTGCAGCATGATTTCTTCCACCACGGGATCAGACAGGGCTCCGTGGTCCTGCAGCACGGTCTCCAGGGTGCCGCCGTCGCACAGGTCCATGGCGATCACCACGTGCTCATCCTCCGCTGCCCACCCGTAGGGGGCCAGGACGTGGGGATGTTCCAGCTTGACGGATTGTTCCCGCACGAATCGCAGCAGGTCCGCGGAGTCACGTTGGCGCAGCACCTTGGCCGCGCACAGCATGCGGCGTCGTTGATCCCAGGCCCGCCACACGGTGCCGGAACCGCCACGGGCAATGGGGTCGATCAGGGTGTACCGACCAGCGATGGTGTCGCTCATGGTTCACCTCCGCATGGCACGCCGTGCACTGTCCGTTCGTTGTCCAGGGTCTCCCAACCGCACGTCTGCAGAGAGCACGGTCAGGTGTTCGCTGGACAACAGTACCGGGTTCAAATCCAGACGGGCGATCTGCGGGTGACGATCCTTCATCAAAGCCACCCGGATCATCAGGTCCTCCAACGCCTCAACGGCCACAGGCGGCTGGCCTTCATAACCGAACAGCTTCCGGGAAGCCTTGGGTTCACGCACCATGTCCCGGATGTCCTGGTCCGTCAGCGGCGGCACCCGGTGCGCGCGGTCATCCAAGAGCTTCACGGCGTCCCCAGCAATGCCAAAGGACACCACGGGACCCACCAGCGGGTCCTCCGTGGCGGTCACGACGACGGCCTGCCCGGTGGGCGCCATGGCCTGCAGATCCAAGGTTTCCGAGCCCATGGGCAGAGTCCGGCGCATGGAGGAGATGGCCTCACGCAGTTGATCGGGTGCATCGATCTGCAGTCGGACACCCCCCAGGTCCAGGCGGTGGCGCAGATGGCGGTCCGTGCTCTTCAGCGCCACCGGGTAGCCAAGGCGCTCAGCGGCCTCCAGGCCCTCCTGGACGTCACGGAAACGCACGGTGGGCAACACGGTGATGCCGTAGGTGGACAGCAGTTGGTGCGTGCGCTCCACGTCCAGGGACAGCAGGGATTCCCCCGGCACCTCGGTGGCCCACTGCGCCAACAGTTCTTCCGCTGCCTCGGCGTCGATGTCCTCCGGCACGGTGACGGCGTCGTCCTCACGGTCCCGCCAGGCCACCCAGTCCTGAACCCGGTGCAGCGCTTCCACGGCGGAGGACGGTGCCAAGAACACCGGCAGCGACAACTCGGCGTCTGGTGATGCCTGGCAACCTTGTGACGTCTGGCAACGGTGCACGTGGGAGGGCGCGCGGACCTCCGTACTACCGGTCATGGCCAGCACAACGGTCTTGTTCGCGGCCTGCCCGGCCTGTGCCACGGTGGTGGCCCATTCGTCCTCGCTGACGCCGGGGGCCGGAATCAGGCACACGACGACGGCGTCGACGTCGTCACGCTCCAAAAGATCTGTGAGCGCTGTGTGCACCGTCTCCACGGCGCGCTGCCCACCGCCTGCGGTGTCCAGGTTGTCCGCGGTGGCCGTGACCTCCATGCCCAGGATCGCGGCGGTGTCCTCCATGAGGCGGCCCAGCGCCATCGCATTGGTCACAAAACCCGTCCGCCCACCGGCCGGCCACGGCTGTGCTGAGGCCACCGCGGCAAGGTCCATGAGTTGATCGGAGGTGGCCACCTGCAGCACGCCTGCTTGTTGCAGCATGGCATCCAGAGCTCCGGCGGGGGCCTCCGTGGTCCGTCCGGTGTGCCCCGGAGGCAGGCGCAGACCCGTGACCTCGGATTTGGCCACGATCACCGGTTTGGTGCGGGAGAGCCGCCGGGCGATCCGGGAATACTTGCGCGGGTTGCCGAAGGACTGCAGGGTCATGCCGCACACCTGCGTGGCGGGATCGTCCTCCCAGAACTGCATCATGTCGTTGCCGGAGACATCAGCACGGTTACCGGCTGAGAGGAACGTGGAGATGCCCAGACCGTGACGAACCGCAGCCGAGGCCTGCAGGGTGCCCAAGGCACCGGACTGGGTGAACAGACCCATGTTGCCGGGCAACAACGGAGCAGGCAGTACGGTGGCATTGAAGCGCTGGTCAGGGGCGTTGTTCAAAACACCCAAGCTGGCCGGACCCACCACGCGCATGCCGTGGCCGCGGGCCAGGCGCACCAGGTGCCGCTGACGGCGAGCGCCCTCTGCACCGGCCTCCGCCCAGCCGCCGGTCACGATCACCACGGCATGGGCGCCGGCTCGGCCGCACTGGTCCACCACGTCCAACACGGAGTCGTAGGGCACGGCCACCACAGCAAGGTCCACAGGTTGGCCGATGTCCTCCACGGAGGCCTTGTGAATCATCCCCTCTTGTTCAAAGGGCGTGGGATTGATTCCGTAGAGGGCACCGGTGAAACCGGAGTCCACGATGTTGCGCACCACCACGTGGCCGCCGTTGGTGGGATCGGCGGAGGCTCCGATCACCGCGATGGAGCCGGGAGTCAGGATTCGTGCCGTGGAGCGGGCTTCGGCGCGGTGTTCGCGGGCCATCATCACGGAGCGTTGTTTCTCCGTGGGGTCGATGGAGAACTCCAGGGCCACCACGCCGTCGTCGAAATGCCGGGCGACGTCGTAACCCGCCTCCACGAACACCCGCAGCATGGCGCGGTTCTCGGGCAGGACCTCTGCGGAGAAGTGGTCGATGTCGTTCTCCAGGGCTGCCGCACTGAGGTGTTCCAGCAGGATGGAGCCGATCCCGCGGCCCTGGTGGGCATCGGAGATCAGGAAGGCGACCTCGGCATCACGGGGTTTCTCCGTGCGGTCGTAGCGACCGATGCCGATCATGGACCCGCCCAGCATGATCACAAAGGCCACACGATCCTTGTGGTCCACCGTGGTGTAGCGTTCCAGCTCGCGTTTGGTCAGCGTGGTCTTGTGGGAGAAGAACCGCAGATAGATGGTGTTCTCCGACTGCCCGTGAAACATCTCCAGCAGGGCATCCTGGTCATCCGGGGTCACCGGACGAAGGTGGGCGGTGGCGCCGTCGCGCAGGACGACGTCAGCTTCCCAGTGGGCGGGATAGCCCTGTTGGATGGCGATGGCAGCAGTGTCAGGGGCTGTGGCGTGGGTGTCGCCACCCTGATTCGCAGACTCGGAGACCATAGACTTCAGCGTATCGAGAATCCCTGGTGACCGTGCGGTCAACGCCTGCCAGGAGGCAACAAAGGAGCATCCCCACCCATGGCCCGACGCAGGTCAGGATCACGTTCGGTCCGCGAAGAACTGCCCGCGGATTTCCAGGAGAACGTTGTTGACATTGATGTCACCAGCGAGATGGAGTCCAGTTTCCTGGAGTACTCCTATTCCGTGATCTATTCCCGGGCCCTGCCGGATGCCCGGGACGGTCTCAAGCCCGTCCAGCGCCGCATTCTCTACATGATGGATGACATGGGTCTGCGCCCGGACCGTGGACACGTGAAGTCCGCGCGTGTGGTGGGTGAGGTCATGGGCAAGCTGCACCCCCACAGCGATTCTGCGATCTATGACGCCATGGTGCGCCTGGCCCAGCCCTTTGCCATGCGGGTGCCGCTGGTGGACGGGCACGGCAACTTCGGTTCCCTGGACGACGGCCCTGCCGCCTCACGGTACACCGAGGCCCGGCTGGCCCCCGCTGCCCTTGCGTTGACGGCTGACCTGGGTGAAGACGTCGTGGACTTCATCCCGAACTACGACAACCAGTTCACCCAGCCTGCGGTGCTGCCATCGGTCTTCCCCAACCTGTTGGTCAACGGTGCCTCCGGCATTGCCGTGGGCATGGCCACCAACATGGCACCCCACAACCTGCGGGAAGTGGTGGCCGGTGCCCGTCACCTGGTGGACAACCCAGAGGCCACCCTGACCGAGGTCATGAAGTTCATTCCGGGACCGGATCTGCCCTCCGGCGGACGGATCGTGGGACTGGACGGGATCAAGGATGCCTACGCCACCGGTCGGGGGTCCTTCAGGACCCGCGCCACGGTGTCCATCGAGCAGGTCACCGCGCGCAAGCAAGGCATTGTGGTCACGGAACTGCCGTACATGGTGGGCCCGGAGAAAGTGATCGAGAAGATCAAGTCCGCGGTGCAGTCCAAGAAGTTGGCCGGCATCTCCGACGTCGTGGACCTCACCGACCGCGCCAACGGCTTGCGGTTGGTGATCGAGCTCAAGAACGGGTTCAACCCGCAGGCCGTGTTGGCCCAGCTCTACAAGCACACGCCGTTGGAAGAGTCCTTCGGCATCAACAACGTGGCCCTGGTGGATGGTCGACCCCGGACCATGGGCCTATTGGATCTGCTGCGGGTCTACGTGGATCACCGGTTGACGGTGGTGCGTCGTCGTACTGAGTACCGGTTGGGCAAGCGTCAGGACCGTCTCCACCTGGTGGAGGGGTTGCTCATTGCGATTCTGGACATTGACGAGGTCATCCAGATCATCCGCTCCTCTGATGAGACCGCTGAGGCACGCGAGCGGCTCATGCAGATCTTTGATCTCTCCCAGGCCCAGGCCGATCACATTCTGGAACTGCGGCTGCGGCAGCTGACCAAGTTCTCCCGGATTGAACTCGAGGCCGAGCGGGATGACCTCCAGCGCGAAATCGCCGAGCTTCAGGCCATTCTTGGCTCGGATGCTCGGCTGCGTGAGGTGGTGTCCGGGGAACTTGCGGACGTTGCGGACAAGCACGGCGATGACCGCCGCACCAAGCTCTTGAAGTCCGAGGACCTGCCGGAGGTGACGGCAACGGCGGCCAAGGCGAAGACCGGCCCCACCCTGGAGATCTCCGACGACCCGTGCTGGGTGTTCCTCTCCACCTCCGGACAGTTGGCGCGCACCGCAGACCGTACCCCTCTGGCCGACCCCGGGCGGCGGATCAAACACGACGCCCTGCGTTCTCAGGTGGCCACCACGGCCCGCGGCGAGATCGGTGCCGTGACCTCTGCCGGGCGGATGATCCGCATCCCGGTCCTGGATGTCCCCGCACTGCCCGATTACGACGGCGTCCCCAAACTGGCCGATGGCGTTGCCGCCAAGGACTTCTTGAGCCTGAACAAGGGTGAATCCTTGGTGGCCCTGGCGCCGCTGAATGCTGTGTTGGCCCTGGGCACCAAGCAGGGTGTGGTCAAGCGACTGAACCCCGAACACCCGCTGAACCGTGATGACTGGGAGGTCATCACGCTGAAGGGTCAAGGCCGCACCCGTGATGAGGTGGTGGGCGTGGACGTGGCACCCGAGGACTGCGATTTGGTGTTTGTGACAGCCCAGGCCAAGCTTCTCCACTTCCCGGCATCATCGGTGCGACCACAAGGCCGCACCGCCGGTGGCGTGGCGGGAATCAAGTTGGCTGCCGATGATCACGTGATCTTCTTCGGCACCGCTGCAGCCTCAGCCCCGGACTCCGTGGTGGTGACGGTGGCCAAGGCTGATGAAGTTCTGCCCGGCATGACCGAGCACTCCGTGAAAATCACACCACTCTCCGATTACCCCGCCAAGGGCCGGGCCACCGGTGGTGTGCGCTGCCAACGGTTCCTGCGCGGAGAAACCTCGCTGACCTTGGCCTGGGCAGGTCACGGCCCGGCCAAGGCGGTGTCTTCCGCCGGAGTGGCACGGTCGCTGCCCACCGAGTTCGGTCGCCGTGACGGATCAGGCGTTGCCTTGGAGCAGGTCATGGATGCCATTGGTCCGGCATGGAGCACACCCACGACGACGTCCGATGCTGACGTGGCGTCTGCATCTTCATCTGCATCTGCATCTGCATCGGAGTCAGAGTCGGACTTGGAGTCGGCGTCCGAGGACAGTCAATGACCCGTCGGGTGCGAACTGGCCTGGCCGGTGACGGCGCCCTGCTCCATGACCTCGCCGTGGTGACTTTTCACGACGCCTGCCCTCCGGGTGTGGATCACTCCACCGCCATGGCCCATGTGGAGACGGAACTCTCACCAGCCCGGTTTGAGCAATGGTTGGCGGATCCGGACACCCATGTGGTGATCCTGGAGGAGGACGGTACGGCCATCGGTTATGTGGTCCTGGTGGCCAACCGCCCCGTGACAGCAACGGGCCGCCGGCAGCGCCCCGAGCTGGCAGAACAGGACAGCGTGTGGTTCCTGTCCAAGTTCTACGTGGTGGCTGAGGCCCGAGGCACCGGTGCCGCGCGTGAGCTCATGACGGCCACCGTTGACGTGGCCCGTGCGGGGAACGCATCCGGTGTGTGGCTCACGGTCAATCAGCTGAACCCGCGAGCCAATGCCTTCTATGAGCGTTGCGGCTTCCAGGTGATGGGTACCACCACCTTCCCCATGGGCGGCCAGCTCCACGACGACAACGTCAGGCACATCCCCCTCCCCTGACCCACCCCCTGGCCCAGACCTCGTCCCAGCTGCCGAGTCTCCGAGTTTGGTCATCTGCCGCACTTGGACACCACCAAACTCGGGCACTCGGCGCTCCACAAGCAGTGGGCGCCACAAAGGTGGCTCAGGCGCGGGGGCCCAACAGGCCCAGCTGTTCCACCGCCTGGCGCTCCTCCACCAACTCGGCCAGGGAACGTTCAATGCGCTCGCGGGCAAAGTCGTCGATCTCCCACGGCTCCACAATGCGATGGTCACCGTCCTGGCAGAACACCGGGAAGGAACTCACCACACCCTGCGGCACACCGTGAACACCGGTGGACGGCACGGCCATGGACGTCCACCGCCCCTCCTCCGTGCCACGCAACCACGTACGGATGTGGCGCAGCGTGGCATGGGCTGCCGAGGCAACGGAGGATCCGCCGCGAACCTCAATGATCTCCGCGCCGCGGTTGGCCACCTTGGGGATGAAGAACTCGTCAATCCACTTCCGGTCCAGCCCGCGTTCGGCCAGCACTTCTTCTGCCGGGTTGCCCTTGACGGTGGCGCGGGAGAGATCCACGAACTGGGAGGCGGAGTGGTTGCCCCAGATGGCCACGCCGTCGACGTCGTTGACGGTCACCTCACAGGCCAACGCCAACTGCGCCTGAGCACGGTGATGATCCAGGCGGGTGAGCGCCGTGAAGCGCTCCGCTGGAACATCCGGTGCGTGGGAGGCTGCGATCAATGCGTTGGTGTTGGCCGGATTTCCCACCACCACGGCACGGAAGTTCTCAGCTGCACCGTTGTTGATCGCTTGGCCCTGGACGGAGAAAATCCCGGCGTTGGCCGCCAGCAGATCGGCCCGTTCCATTCCCTTGGAGCGTGGCCTGGCACCGATCAGCAGACCAACTTCCGAACCGTCGAAGGCGGCAGTCGGGTCATCGAACACGTCCACCGACTCCAACAGTGGCATGGCCGCGTCCTGCAACTCCATGGCCACACCCTCCGCGGCGCGTGCAGCTTCCGGAATCTCCAGCAACCGCAATCGAACCGGCGTGCCCGATCCCAACAACGCACCGGCAGCAGCACGGAACACCGTGGCATAACCGATCTGACCTGCAGCGCCCGTGACCGTGACGGTCACTGACTGGGTGGAACCAACCGGATCTTGCTGGATGGAATGGGCAACATCGACCATGTGGGACTCCTGGGTTGGGCGTTCATGCCGCACACGCAGGTGGGTGTCCGGCACACGGAACAGGGTGGCCGTGACCGCGGTCACGGCCACCCTGTCATCCTATCCAGTTGCTCCGAATTCTGGCCTCACTGATCGGCGACTGCCGCTCAGAGAACCAAGGAGAGCACAAACACCCAGACACACAACACGGCCAGCAAACCCAGGCTGTAGAGCAGCACCTGTCGCGTGAGGTCGGCTTCCTTGCCGCGCTCCCCCACGGCTGCGGTGGCAATGGCGATCGACTGCGGTGAGATCACCTTGGCCATCACACCACCGGCGGTGTTGGAGGCCACCAGGAGCGTTTGGCTGGTGCCGATCTGACCGGCGGTGACAGCCTGCAGGGAGGCGAACAACGTGTTGTTGTTGACCACCGAACCGGTCACGAACACCCCGATCCACCCGATGATCGGAGACAGCAGCGGGAAGGCGCCCGCAGCGGCGGAGAGAGCCAAGGCCATGGAGGAGGACATGCCCGAAAAGTTCATCACGTTGGCCACGGCCATGACCATGCAGATCATCAGGATGGGAGCCCACAGCTGCTTGAGCGCGCCCACCAGCTCCTCCCCTGTTTGCCGCCACGTGATGCTCGGGGTGATCAACACGGTGAACAGGGCCGCGAACAGAATCGCGGTTCCGGAGGCCGCCAGAATCCCCCAACTCCATACGACGTCCACGGCGGTGGTCTCCGCCACGATCGGTGCCGTACGCGCGATCTCCTGGTGGAGGAAGGGCATGGACAACGGCACGGTGGCACGCGCCAACACCTCACCCACAGCAGGTACGGACCACAGCAGGATGAAGCCGGAGAGGATGTAGAACGGGGACCATGCCCGCACCACTTGGCCCAACGTGGTGGGTTGGTGATTCGCCCGCAGCTCCTCCAACGTCGGCGCCTGGGCTTCACGGTAGATGGTGCGCGGGGTCCAGAACTGCAACAGGAACGCCATGGCGGCCATGCCCACCAGAGGCGGGATGATGTCAACCAGCTCAGGACCAGCCACCCACAGGAACACGGACTGCAGCCCGGAGACCAAGAATCCGATGGCCAGCGCAATGCCACCAGTTTCCCGCAGGCCCCGACGCCCGTCCAGGATGACCACCAGCAACACCGGGATGAAGACCATGATGCCCTGGATGACCAGCACCATCATGCGGGACAGTTCGGTCAGCGGAACATCACCCTGCGTGGCACCCACGATCACGGGGATACCGATGGCGCCGTAGCCTCCGAAAGCCGCGTTGGCCACCAAGGCGATTCCGGCCGCTCGCAGGGGTCGGAAGCCCAGGTTGACCAGCAGCGCACCACAAATGGCAATGGGAATGCCGAAACCTGCAGCGCCTTCCAGGAATCCACCGAAGCAGAAGGCGATCAACAGCACCTGCAGCCGCTGGTCCTCAGAGATCGCGGAGATCGAGGATCGAATGACGTCAAAGTACCCGGCGCGCACCGCGATTCGGTACAACCAGACCGCCATGAGCACGATCCAGCCGATGGGCCACAAACCGCCCAGGAAACCGTAAACGACCGCGGAGGCCGTGGCTGGTGCAGGCAGGCCAAAAACGAATGCACCCAGACCAACCGCCAGAACCAAGGCAATCGATGATGCCTTCAGACCGGTCAACTTGAACACGGTCAAGGCAACCAGAAAGACGATGATGGGGATCGCAGCAACCAGCGCGGAGAGAACGGATGAACCTAGAGGGTCATAGTCCTGGAGCCACATGGTGTGGGCAGCCCTTTCGAAAGTGACGTCAGGCCACCAGCAACTCCGCACTGTTCACGTTGCGCTCCGCGCGGAGCGATCAGTTGCGTTTGTGTTGTGATGCCCTGTGGAACACCACAAATCTAGGATGACATCCGTCAATTTCACCATCAGTTGCCACCGATTCCCAACCTAACCCCACAGAAACCAACGATTTCCCAAAGGTTCACCTTCTGTTAACCGTAGTGACGGATCAGGCGTCGATCCGCTCCGCATCCAGCTGCGCGGCACCCGCGATGATGAAGTCCTTACGCGGTGCAACCTCCGAACCCATGAGCAAGGAGAAGGCCCGTTCGGCGGCTTCCGCCCCCTCAACTGTCACCCGGCGCAGCATGCGGTGGCGGATGTCCATGGTGGTTTCAGCCAACTGATCGGCATCCATCTCACCCAGACCCTTGTACCGCTGGATGGGCTCCTTGTAGGAACGCCCTTCCGACTCGAGTTTGGTCAACAGGGAATGCAGCTCACGCTCGGAGTAGGTGTAGACCATCTCATTGGCCTTGGACCCTCGGCTCACGATTTCCACGCGGTGCAGCGGGGGCACGGCCGCATAGACCTTGCCGGCCTCCACCAGCGGACGCATGTAGCGGTAGAACAAGGTCAGCAGCAGGGTACGGATGTGGGCGCCGTCCACGTCGGCGTCCGTCATCATGATGATCTTGCCGTAGCGGGCGGCGTCGACGTCGAAAGTACGCCCCGAACCGGCGCCGATCACCTGAATCAGGGCCGCGCACTCGGCATTGGCCAACATGTCCGTCACGGAGGCCTTCTGGACGTTGAGGATCTTGCCGCGGATGGGCAGCAAGGCCTGGTACTCGGAGTCACGGGCCAACCGGGCCGTACCCAGGGCGGAGTCACCCTCCACGATGAACAGTTCAGACTTCTCCACCTCCGTTGAACGGCACTCCACCAACTTGGTGGGCATGGAGGAGGTCTCCAAGGCATTTTTGCGGCGCTGCGTCTCCTTGTGCAGCCGCGCGGAGATCCGCGACTTCATCTCCGCGACCACCTTCTCCAGCACCGCATTGGCTTGGTTCTTGGCGTCACGCTTGGTGGCGGTCAGTGCCTTGGTGAGCTCCTTCTCCACCACCTTGAACACGATTTGGCGCACGGCCGGCGTACCCAGGATCTCCTTGGTCTGGCCCTCGAACTGGGGCTCGGCCAACCGGACGGTCAACACGGCAGTGAGCCCGGCCATGACGTCGTCCTTGTCGATCTTGTCGTTGCCGGCCTTCAGGCGGCGGGCATTGGCTTCGATCTGCTTGCGGAAGACTTTGACCAGGGCTTGTTCGAACCCTGTCTGATGGGTGCCGCCCTTGGGGGTGGAGATGATGTTCACGAACGTGCGTACCGTGGTGTCGTAACCGATCCCCCACCGCAGGGCCACGTCCACCTCACAGTCACGTTCAACGTCCTGCAACCGTGATTGCCCGCCGTCATCCAGGACAGGAACGGTTTCCGTGAACGATGCCTCGCCCTGGAAGCGCCAGATGTCCGTGACGGAGTCGTCCGTGGCCAGGAACTCGGCGAACTCGGAGATGCCGCCGTCGTGTTGGAAGACTTCCTCGTGCGGCCCCAGCTCCCCTGCGGTTCCGGGGGCACGGCGCTCGTCGCGCACGGTGATCCGCAGCCCGGGGATCAGAAAAGCGGTGGTGCGCGCACGGTTGACCAGGTCCTCATAGGAGAACTGGGCGTCCGGGGTGAAGATCTGCCGGTCTGCCCAGTAGCGGATCCGGGTTCCGGTCACACCGCGGCGGGCCTTGCCCACCACCTCCAGCTCCGAACCGGAGACGAACGCTTCAAAGGTGGCCTCCGGTGACGGGGCACCTTTGTCCGTGAACTGCCCGGGCTCACCCCGCCGGAAAGACATCTGATAGGTCTTGCCCCCGCGATCCACCTGGACGTCCAGCCGGGAGGACAGCGCGTTGACCACGGAGGCACCCACACCGTGGAGACCACCCGAGGCCGTGTAGGAGCCACCGCCGAATTTGCCACCGGCGTGCAGCTTGGTGAACACCACTTCCACACCGGACAAACCAGTGCGTGGCTCCTTGTCAATGGGGATGCCACGGCCGTCGTCGTGCACCTCCACGCAGCCGTCCTTGTGGAGGATCACCGTGATCTGGTGCCCGTGTCCGGCAAGGGCCTCGTCAACTGAGTTGTCGATGATCTCCCACAGGCAGTGCATCAAGCCCCGCGAATCCGTGGAGCCGATGTACATGCCCGGGCGCTTGCGCACCGCTTCGAGCCCCTCAAGGACAGAGAGGTGGCGGGCGTTGTACTCGGATGTGGTGGGCGGCACGGGTGCGCTCTCTCCTGCTGCGGCTCGGGGGAAGGCCCGTCGCGTACAACGGACGGGCGCCCTTACTCTAATGCGCCTGCCCACCGGTGGCACCGTGACGACGACGACGCGGCGCGTCACCCACCTCAACCTGCCCTGAGGCGCGGAGTCCTGAGACTGAATCGGACCGTGCTCACGGGCTGGTGCGCGGTGGGCGAAAACACGGTGCGGGTTGGATGAGCCCACGGGTGGACGTGGTTGTATGTACGTACTCGCCTCAGGCGGACCCCGTCCGCCCGGTGAACAGAGCAAGAAGGAGGATGTCTGTGAACGCCACACTTGAGACCCCGGAGTTGAACGCCACCCACCGCTGCGATGCCTGCGGTGCCCAGGCCTACGTCCGGGTCGTCCTCCAGTCCAGCGGCGGTGAGCTGCTGTTCTGCGCGCACCACGCCCGCGCCAACGAGGACAAGCTGCGCCCCATGGCTGCCACCTGGCAGGACGAGACAGAGCGCATCAACGCATGAGACCTGACCTGTTTGCATCCGGTGTGTGATGGAAACAGATGTTGTGACAACGGGGGGGCGGGGCGGGGGGGGGGTGCGGGGGCCCCCCCCCGTCTCCGCCCGCGCCACGGGGGGGTGTCCCCCCCCCCCCCCCTCCCCCCCCCCCGCGG
>NZ_JAAVUN010000003.1:0-89269 GCF_012163155.1 Kocuria subflava | reverse complement strand
CTCGGCTTTTTGTGCGGGGGGTGGGGGGAGGACAGATGTTTTGTGAAGGCGGTCCCGCGGTGTGAGGGCCCCCCGGGGCCCACCGCCATGTTCACGGGCAGCCAGAAGTTGGACTTCCCCACCCCCCCTTCTTCCGCCGAGTAGGCCGTTTGATCGCCGATGGGTGCCTCAGGGGCGATTAAACGGCCTACTCGGCGGGGTGGGGCGGGTGCTTGTCACTCGCAGGCGCGGCCGTCACCGTCTGCGTCGAGGTGACGACCGTAGCCGGGTTGGCCCGCCAAGATGGGCGCTGCGCCAGCCGCACGGACCGCCGCACAGTTGGGGTAGTACACCGACCCGCTGTCCGGAACTGCAGGTTGGGCAGGAGCAGCTGGTTCGGGGACAACGGGCTCGGCCGGCTGCTGGACCAACGGGGCCGGGCGATTCTGGTCCTGAGATTCCGACTCGCTCTCGGATTGGCTTGTGTCGCGGTCGTTGCCACGGTTCCGGTTCGCATCGGGATCTACAACAACTCGGTCCTCATCCTCGCCCTCGTCCACGACAACAGGCGGTTGCGCCGTCGCAGTGGGTGAGGAGGTCGGCGTGGGTGTGGACGTGGGTGTTGAAGTCGCCGTACGCGTCGGAGACGGCGTGCTGGTGGGGGTGTGCGACGTCGTCGTAGGCGTTGCTGATGGTGACGAAGTGGCCGCGCGAGTAGGGCGAACGGGCTCGTCCTCGTTGCTGGATGGTGCCAGCAGTGCACCGCAGCCAGCTATGACAAGCAGGAACAACAGCACCAGAGACAGGCAGCCGCCACAGCCCAAGCAGCCCCAAAGCTTTTTGCTTCGAACGCGACCCGTGACAGTGCCCGCAGCTGCGGACGCCGCTGAATAAGGCGGGTGATACTGCGGTTGCTGCGAACCCGGATGTTCAGGCATGGGAGGTTGTGGTGCTTGATAGGACATCGGTAGACCTTACTCATGAGTAACGATGTATGAGAGCAGTATCACACTCGCGAGTCGGCCATGACCTATCCATCTGAAACATGACCAAATGTGCCACCCCTCCTTCCGCCGAGCAGGCCCTTTGATCGCCGCTGGGTGCCTCATGGGCGATCAAACGGCCTACTCGGCGGAAGGGGAACAGCGGGCAAAGGGGGAGGGCCGCTCACCGTGACAATCACGGCGGCGGCCCTCCTTGGGAGAACCCTTCCGGAAAGAATCAGTCCAGGTAGTCGCGCAGAACCTGTGAACGGGACGGGTGGCGCAGCTTGGACATGGTCTTGGACTCTATCTGCCGAATGCGCTCGCGAGTCACACCGTAGACCTTGCCGATCTCATCAAGGGTCTTGGGCTGACCATCGGTGAGGCCAAAGCGCATGGCCACCACGCCGGCTTCCCGCTCGGAGAGGGTGTCCAGCACGGAGTGCAACTGCTCTTGCAGCAGCGTGAAGCTCACGGCATCAGCCGGGACAACGGCCTCTGAGTCCTCGATCAGGTCACCGAACTCGGAGTCCCCGTCCTCACCCAGCGGGGTGTGCAGGGAGATGGGCTCGCGGCCGTACTTCTGGACCTCAACCACCTTCTCCGGGGTCATGTCCAGCTCCTGGGCCAGCTCCTCCGGGGTGGGTTCCCGGCCAAGATCCTGCAGCATCTGGCGCTGCACACGAGCCAGCTTGTTGATGACCTCCACCATGTGCACGGGGATGCGGATGGTACGTGCCTGATCCGCCATGGCACGGGTGATGGCCTGACGAATCCACCAGGTGGCGTAGGTGGAGAACTTGAAGCCCTTGGTGTAGTCGAACTTCTCCACGGCACGGATCAGACCCAGGTTGCCCTCCTGGATCAAATCCAGGAACAGCATTCCGCGACCGGTGTAGCGCTTGGCCAGGGAGACCACCAGGCGGAGGTTGGCCTCCAACAAGTGGTTCTTGGCCCGCTTGCCGTCATGGATGACCCAGCGCAGTTCCTTCTTCTGCTCCCGGGTCAGTGAGTCGGCGTCGTCCTTGTACTTGTGCTCGGCGAACAGGCCGGCCTCAATGCGCAGAGCAAGGTCAACTTCCTGCTCTGCGTTGAGCAGCGCAACCTTGCCGATCTGCTTGAGGTAGTCCTTGACGGGGTCAGCGGTGGCACCGGCGGAGACCACCTGCTGGGCAGGAGCGTCGTCGTCGTCATTGGTGGAGAGCACAAAACCGCGGGCGGCTTCCTGGGATGCTGTGGTCTTGCCGGTGGGCTTGGCAACAACCTCGGTTCCGGACTTGGCGTTCTCCGCGTCTTCCGGAGCCACCACGGTGTCCTCAAGGTCCTCGGCATCCTCAGCGTCGTCGGCGGAGTCCACGTCGTCCGAGCTGTCATCGGCGATGGAGTCGTCCTCGGTGAAGTTGTCCTCCTCCGAGTCCAGGTCCTCATCATCGGCAGCAGCCGCCGCCTTCTTACCCCCGCGAGCGCCAGTGGCCTTCTTCTTGGTGGAAGCGGACTTTGCTGCGGTCTTGGCCGTGGTGCGGGCGGTCTTGGTGGCAGGAGCAGCGACCTCCGACTCCTCTGCACCCGACTCTGCCGTGCTCTCCGCGGCCGTGTCCTTTGCCGTGGACTGCTTTGCCGTTGACTTGGTGGCGGTGGTCCTCTTGGCTGCAGTCGCCTTGCTGGCGGTGGTCTTCTTGGCAGCAGTGCTCTTCTTGGCCGCGGCGGTCTTCTTGGCAGCAGTGCTCTTCTTGGCATTGGACTTGCCTGCACTGGTGGTGCCCGACGACGCCTGCTCCACGTCCGTACCTTCATCGGGCTCGGCGGATGCAGTCGTCTTGTTCGTGACAGCTGGTGACACTGGGAACCTTTCGTTGCTCGACGCGGTGTTGTGACTTCCGGCCATAACACCTATGACCCTGTCAAGTCCCGACGGCGATCATAGCTCGCCCCCGTTCCATGAAGGGTCTTCAGGTGCTTGCAACCAAGACTCGGTGTGTCTTGTTCCCCGATCCGTGATTTTTCTGAGGAAAGTCTTCAGGTCCCGCTCCGGTGCCAGGCTGTGGCGCGTTGGGTGGCCCATTGCGGCACAGGGCTCACAGCACACAATTGACGCAGGCGCTCGATTCCCGGGTGCCATGGAGCGAGGTTTTCAGCCCTGGCCAGGCACAGTTGCGTCCGGGAACCGCGAGCGCGGAAGCGCTCAACGTGAGCGCGTGCCAACCACAGAGAAGCCTCCACCGTGGGAAGTGGGTTGACACCGGTGGCCCCGGAGATGGAGGCCACCATGGAAATGAGTCGCTGCACGACGTGATCGAATCGGTCCACCGTGCCCCAGTCCGGCTGGCCCTCCCACTCCCCCAGGATGACCTGCGCAACTTTCAGCAGTGCGTGGTTGTCCTGCTCCAGAGGATTCGATTCCCACTGCGCACAAGCCTGGCGTGCGATCTCGATCTCCCCTGTGAGAGCCATGGCCAGCAACAGATCCAGGCCCCTGGGGTCCACACATCCCAACATGAGTTCGGTCAGTTCCTGGCTGTCGCCGGGTGTGGACGGTGCACCGTCCTGGAAGGAGGACAGCACGTGGTTCCAGCGCTCCAAGTAGCCGATCCGCCAGGCATATTCCGCCAGTGGGTCATCGTCCCCCCCTTGCGACCAGGGGGTGTCTGCCGACCCTGTCTGCACCTGCGTCGACTCCGCTGGGGTCTCCCAGACGTCCGGGTGATCTTCCCAGGGGTCGGGGCCAGCCTTCCACGAGTCGGGGCCAGCCTCCCAGGAGTCGGGATGGGCCTGCCGGGAATCCGAGGCGCCACCGCTGAAAGCTGTGGTCCATCCGGATGGGTGATCCCAAGTTCCAAGTCCCGCAGCAGGATCGGTTTCCACCACGCTTCCGTCGCAAACCAAAGCAGCGTAGATGGCACTGTTGCGGATCAGTTCCGCGTCCTCCACAACCGATGGCATGGCCACAGGCCACCACTGGGTGCCCTGCAGACACCAGGCGTCCTGAAGGTCGTGTCCGGACAACGCTCCGGCTTCGGTGATCGCGCGTACCACCAGCTGGGCCACGTACTGGGCTGCCTCAGTGGCCTGGGCATCGTCAGTGCTCTCCACATCGTTGACCGAGGGATCGCCGGTGTAGACCGCAACAAACATGGAGGTCCCCACCGAGTCGTACTCCAGGAAACCCGCCATCACGGTGGTCCATGAGGCCAGGAACTGCGCATCCTCCAGCTCCTGGACACTTGGAAGTTCCACGCGCAAACAGGGGCCCACCGAATCCGTCGTCGTGGTGAGGACGGCCACGGAATCCTGCGGCCAAAATCCCAGGGTGTGCGGAATGATCGCCAGCACATCGGCTGCGGTCCGTGCCACGGGTCGGAAGGGATCTTCGGCTTCTGTGGACCGACGACGACGCCGTGAGGCCGTGTGGCCCCGGGCTTCTCCGGCGGATGTGTGACGCGTACGTGCGGCGCGGCGGGCGCTGCGGCGGGCGCTGCGGCGACTGGAATGGTTGCTCATGACTCCACGGTGCCCGGTGAGCGCAGGCAATGGGTTCGGTCTCAGAGATCTGTGGACAACTGCCGAAACCACAGGCCGCGGATCCGAGCCTGTGGAGTCGTGAGGCCCATCAATTCACACTGACCGGGGACCGTACCGTGCCCTCACCCGACGCACACTGATCGACATTCCCACCACACCCACTGTGGCCACCACCAGCTGCATGGCCATGGCAACCCGGAACGCCTCCGGTGCGTAGGCATCCGTCACCCAGCCCCACTGCATCTGGAGGTCCAAGGTCAGGCCGATCAGGTAGATGGCCACCAAAGACGCCACGAACCCACCCACGTTGGTGATCCCCGTTGCAGTCCCGATCCGGCGTCTGGGCGTGAACGACTGGATGATGTTGAACGCCACCATGGAGGCCGGCAGGCTCATGGCAATGGCCACCACCGCCACCAGCACCACCACGAACGGAGCGGTGCCGGGCCACAGAATCAGCACACCCCATGCGGAGAATCCTGCGCCCATGACCATGAAGGAGAGCCAAACCCGTCGGTGAGGCCGCCTAGCCACCCAGCCACCGATGCTCAAGCCCACCAGGAGATTGGTGAGCACAAAGAACGTCATGACAAAGCCGGCCTGTCCCGCAGACATCCCTTGGGCATTCTGCAAATAGGGGTAACCCCACATCAGCGCAAAAACCGTGCCGATGAACTGGACGGAGAAATGCACCCAGAACGCAAGGGCTGTGGCCGGTTCGCGCAGGCTCTTCACAACCGCGGCGCGCGTACGTGCGATCGCCAGCGACCGGTTGGCCCCACCATTGCCCTCGGGACTGTCGCGTAGATATGCCGTCACCAGAGCAGCAGTCACCACGGACAAGGCAGCCATGGACAGCAGAGCCGGAGTCCAACCGGCCCAGCCCAGCAGCGCGCTGAACGGAACCACGGACAACAGCTGCCCAAGGTTGCCCGCCGTACCCACCACCATGGTCATGAAGGCAGCTCGAGACAGTGAGAACCACGCCGGGATGACCCTGAGCACACAGATGAACGTGGCCGCATCCCCTGCACCCACCAGCACACGGCCCACCACGCCCCAGCCCAAGTACTCGGCCAAGGCAAGCACCACTTGGCCCACCGCCATCAGCACGGCCCCGGTGGCCACCATGGCCTTGGAACCGAACCTGTCCACCAGAACTCCCACCGGAATCTGCAGTCCGGCGTAGACAAATACCTGGAGCATGGTGAACAGGGACAACTGGGAAGCCGTGGCCTGGAACCGGTCAGCTGCCTCCAGGGAGGCCACCCCGAAGGAGGTCCGCTGAGCGACGGCCACAAAGTAGGCCAGGATGCCCACGGCCATGATCAGGTAGGCCGTGGGGGAATCTCGACGGTATCCGCGTTGCGGTGACGTCACGGCGCGCTGACACCCGTGATGTCAGTGGTCATGCCCGTGCTCAGTCTTCCTCGGGCTGATTGGCCAGGAAGGCCTCCACTGCCGCACCGATCTCGTCAGCATCCGGCAGTTCGGATTCATCTCCTGCCAACAGGGACCGTTGACCTGTGTCCTCCACGACCTCGTCGTAGCGGTTCTCCATGGATTCGATCACGGCCTGCACCTCCGGGGCCCCGGAGACCTGCTCCTCGATGCGCTGAATCACATCCGCCCCGGCGTCGCGCAGAACGTCTGTGGGCAGGGTGAGGCCGGTGGCAGCAGCCACGTGCTCAAAAGCTGTCACAGTGATCTGCGGAAGGCGGGCATCGGCCAAGTACTGCGGCACGTGCACCGTGAACCCAATGGTGTCCAGCCCCAGCTCACCGAAACGGATCTCCAGCTGCTGAGCCATGGAAGAACTCATCTCGGCCACTGGACGTTGGTTGTGATTCTGGGCCACCAGATCGGTTCGTGTTCCGTGCACGGAGACCAGGAACGGCCGGGTGTGCGGCACGGGCATGGGAATACCGGTCACGTTCATCACGATCGATGTGTCCAAGCGCTGGGCAAGATCCACCACGGCGTCCACGAAACGGTTCCACTGCAAGTCAGGCTCCGGCCCGGCCAACAGGCTGAAGTGCCGTCCCAGGGGATCGGTGAGTCCGTAGAGGGTCAGTTCCGGAGTGTCCACACGCTCAAAGTGGTCCTCCACGAACCGCACATGGGGCCGCCGGGCGCGGTAATCCCGCAGCTGGTCGGGGTCGAACCGGGCCAGGACGTCATGGGGCAGGGATTCCAGCAGTGTCTCGCGGATCTGATCGCTGATCTGGCCGCCCTCCGCATACCCGGACAGGGAAATGATCAACGGTGCCCCGTGAAGGCGCGGGTCATCCAGCAGGCTGGGATTGCCCAAGTACAACTCGGAAGGATCAACCACGGTTCGCTCCTGGATGTGAAGGTTCTGGAAACTCTACGCGGGCGCGGCACCGTATCCGTGAGCGCACCGTGACGGCGCCACGGACCCACCGGCCCAGGCACAGTCAACGGTGGACGGCCGGCACCTTATTCCCCAGCGTGATTCCCCTGTGCGCCCACCGGTGCACCCGCGTCGGGGCCCATTGGTGGAGCCATCACCGGAGACGACGACGCACCACTGAACCCCTGCTGGGGGCGAACAGCCCGAGTTCAACCCAATGTGGTGTCCGAGGACACAGATAGCATCTCCACCACGTCCCAAGAATCGCTTGTCGGTGGCGCCATCACCGCCACACCTCACAAGGAAGGCAGAGATCACATGCCCCGTTCATCGGCCACACCGCGACGCCGCACCGCCCGCCCGTCCCAGAACACCACTCCGGAAGCCCCCACGCTGCTGCAGTTGCTCCCAGCTCAGTCCGTGGCCGTCTCCGCCACGGACAAGAAGCTGAGCAAGAACACTGCACATGCCGTGGTCATCGCTGTCGCCAAGACAGCGGAGGGCCCGTCAGTCATCCTTCCGTCCGATGCCAAGGCCCTGCCGGAGAACCTCCAGGAGCAAGCCGCGGCGGTGGGCGCCACGGGCGCGGTGGACGATGTCCGCAAGATCGCAGCACCCAAGGGTTCCCCGTGGCCCGTGATTGTGCTGACCGGCTTGGGCAAAGGTCATGAAGCCAACTCGGCCGCTGAGGGGCTGCGCCGTGCAGCCGGTGCAGCCACCCGCGCTTTGACCAAGACTGAACACGCAGTCTTCGCCCTGCCCGTGGAAACCGTTGAGGAGGCCGCAGCGGTTGCGGAAGGGATCACGCTCGGCGCTTACTCCTTTGCCGCACAGAAGGGGAAGTCCGCCCACACGGTGGGCGCTCCGTTGGCCACGGCCACCCTGCTCACCGCTGGTCTGGACGCCAAGGCCGTGAGCACGGCCTTGGCCCGGGCAGAGATCCTGGGCCGCGCCGTGGCCCGTGCCAGGATTCTGGTGACGCTTTCCCCGGACACCGTGTACCCGGCCTCCGTGGCACAGCTGGCCCAGGACCTTGCAGGACAGGCGGCGGGCCGCGTTTCCGTGGAGGTCCTGGATGAATCCGAGCTGGAGCAGGGCGGATTCGGTGGGCTGATCGGTGTGGGTCAGGGCGCTTCACGCCCGCCACGCCTGGTGCGCATCGGGTGGGAGCCCAAGAAGCCGGTGGAGTCCGTGGGACTGGTGGGCAAGGGCATCACCTTCGACTCCGGTGGATTGTCCTTGAAGCCGGCCAACTCCATGATGACCATGAAGTCCGACATGGCAGGCGCCGCCGCCGTTCTGGCCACTGTGTTCGCCGCAGCCGAAGCTGAACTGCCCGTGTCCGTGACCGGGTGGTTGTGTCTGGCCGAGAACATGCCGTCATCCACGGCAACGCGCCCAGGCGATGTCATCACCATCCGTGGTGGGCGCACCGTGGAGGTGCTCAACACGGATGCTGAAGGCCGACTGGTTCTGGCCGACGGCCTGGTGGCAGCGCGCGAGGAGGATCCCGGGTTGCTGCTGGACATCGCAACGCTGACCGGGGCCCAGATGGTGGCCCTGGGCGCCCAGACCGCCGGGGTCATGGGCGACGACGACGCCGTGGAGACCGTTCTGGCCGCATCTGTGGCCTCGGGTGAGGATCTGTGGCCCATGCCGCTGCCCCACCACCTGCGGGCTTCGCTGGATTCGGACGTGGCGGACATCAAGAACATCGGCGACCGAAACGGCGGGATGCTCTCGGCCGGTCTGTTCCTCAAAGAATTCGCCGGTGCCGAGGAGTCCGCTGAGGAATCGGCCATCGAGCCGGTGGGCCCCTGGGCACACCTGGACATCGCCGGTCCCTCCTTCAACGAGTCCAAGCCGTGGGGCTACACCCCAAAGCAAGGCACGGGCTTTGGCGTCCGCACCATGTTTGCCGCAATCGAGCTGGTGGCAGGCCGGCCTGTGTGACGTAAGCCAGGACGCCGCGCCCGGCTCGTGTGGCTGAGGAACAGTTCGCTTGACTAGAGTGGGCCTGAACCACAGTGAGCCTGGCGAGGCCCGCATGGAGGCGTCGCTAGAGGATCAATGAGCAAGGGAGCATCATCCGTGGCGGAGAACGAATTCGACATTCTGGTACTGGGCGGCGGCAGCGCCGGTTACGCGGCAGCACTTCGCGCCGTGCAGCTGGGTTACACCGTGGCCCTGTTCGAAAAGAGCAAGGTGGGTGGCACCTGCCTCCACTGGGGTTGCATCCCCACCAAGGCCTACCTGCACTCCGCCGAGCTCGTGGCGGATGCCAAGGAGTCAGAGAAGTACGGCGTGAAGCTGTCCGTGGACTCCGTGGACATGGGTGCTGTGCGTGACTACAAGAACGGCATCGTGGCTGGGAAGTTCAAGGGGCTCCAGGGCCTGTTGAAGTCCAAGAAGATCACCGTGGTGGATGGTTTCGGCAAGCTCACCGGTGAGAACACCATTGAGGCCAACGGCACCACCTACACCGGCAAGCACATCGTCCTGGCTTCCGGTTCCGTGTCCAAGACCATGGGCATCGAGATCCGTGACCGGATCATGACCTCCACCGAGGCGCTGGAAATCGACTGGACGCCCAAGTCCGCGATCGTTCTGGGCGGTGGCGTGATCGGTTGCGAGTTCGCCTCCATGTGGAACTCCTTCGGTGTGGAGGTCACGGTCATTGAAGGCCTGGACCACTTGGTTCCGAACGAGGACCCCGCGATCATCAAGATCCTGGAGAAGGAATTCAAAAAGAAGGGCATCAAGTCCAACTTGGGCACCTTCTTCGAGAAGGTGGAGCAGGACGAGAACGGCGCCAAGGTCACTCTGGCTGACGGCAAGGTCTTCGAGGCCGACGTCGTGCTCGTGGCCGTGGGCCGCGGGCCCAACACCGCTGAGATGGGTTACGAGGAAGTTGGCATCCCCATGGATCGCGGCTTTGTGACCCCCAACGATCGTCTGCACACCGGTGTGGGCAACATCTACGCGATCGGCGACATCGTTCCCGGCGTGCAGCTGGCTCACCGCGGTTACCAGCAGGGCCGATTCGTGGCCGAAGAGATCGCTGGCCTGAACCCGGTGACCGTTGAGGACGTCAACATTCCCAAGGTGACCTTCACCGAACCGGAGATTTCCTCTGTGGGCTACACCCAGCCCAAGGCTGAGGAGAAGTTCGGCAAGGAAAACGTCCAGACCTTCGAGTACAACCTGCTGGGCAACGGAAAGTCCTCCATCCTGGGCACCGGCGGCATCGTCAAGCTGGTCCGGGAGAAGGACGGCCCCATCATCGGCTTCCACGCCATCGGCAAGCGAACCTCCGAGCAGATCGGCGAAGGCCAGTTGATCGTCAACTGGGAGGCCTACCCCGAGGACCTGGCGGCCTTCATCCACGCCCACCCGACTCAGAACGAAGCCATCGGCGAAGCTGCCATGGCCTTGGCAGGCACGCCCCTGCACGGCTGATCATCCGGTGTGGCCCGGTCCGTCCCGGGCCGGGCCACACCGATCAGCGACACCTTCGCCCTCCAGACACCACGCACAAGCTGTCATCAGCGCACAGAAGAAAGAGACGGTCAGACAATGTCAGAAACCGTGAACCTTCCGGCCCTCGGTGAATCCGTCACCGAAGGCACCGTGACCCGTTGGCTCAAGGAAGTCGGCGACGAAGTCGCCGTCGACGAACCCCTGGTTGAAGTTTCAACGGACAAGGTGGACACCGAGGTCCCCTCTCCCGTGGCCGGTGTGATCGAGAAGATCCTGGTCGAAGAAGACGAAGACGTTGAGGTGGGCGCACCTCTGGTGGTCATCGGAGACGGTTCCGGATCCGGTGATTCCGACTCGGATTCCAGCTCGGAGGATTCCGCAGAAGAAGAAGCTACGGACGAGTCCCAGGACTCCGACGATGAGTCCGGAGGCTTTGACCAGTCCGAGGAACCGGCCCAGGACAAGGACGCCGAGTCCGCTCCCAAGAAGTCCTCGGGTGGTTCCGGTACGGAGGTCACTCTGCCCGCCTTGGGTGAGTCCGTGACCGAGGGCACCGTGACCCGTTGGCTCAAGGAAGTCGGCGAAGAGGTTGAGGTGGACGAGCCCCTCCTGGAGGTCTCCACCGACAAGGTCGACACCGAGGTTCCCTCCCCCGTGGCGGGCACCCTGCTGGAGATCAAGGTCCAGGAGGACGAGGACGCCGAGGTCGGCCAGGTTCTGGCCTTGATCGGTGACGCCGACGCCGCGGGCTCCTCGGATGACTCCCAGGACTCCCAGGATTCTGCTGAATCTGAGGACTCGGCCGAATCTGCAGAATCTGCCGACTCCGGTGATTCCGCTGACTCCGCCGAGGAGATCGAGGACGCCGCAACGTCCTCCTCCACCCCGGAGGCCACGGACGAGGCCGCAGACAAGAAGGCCTCTTCCGAGACCAAGGAATCAGCCAAGGACGACTCCCAGAATGAAGCAGCACCGGAGAAGGCTGAAGAGTCCACCGGTACTTCTGGCGGTGCAGCGGCCGAGTCCTCAGGGGATTCTGGCAGCGCCTACGTGACTCCCTTGGTGCGCAAGCTGGCCAAGGACAAGGGCGTTGACCTGGGCTCTGTCAAGGGCACTGGTGTGGGTGGACGTATCCGCAAGCAGGACGTGCTGGCCGCTGCCGAGTCCGCTCCGGCGTCCTCCGGTTCCGGCAAGTCCTCCCTCACCCCGGTGGCGGACAACGGCGAGCCCACCACCATCCTCCCCGTTTCGGACAAGCGAGGTACCACGGAGAAGGCTCCGCGCATTCGGATGACCATTGCCAAGCGCATGCGCGAGTCCCTGCAGGAGTCCGCTCAGCTGACGCAGGTCACCGAGGTGGACATGACCCGCGTGGCTTCTCTGCGCAACAAGGCAAAGAACGGCTTCCAGGAGAAGCACGGCGCCAAGCTGACTTTCCTGCCGTTCTTCGCTCAGGCCGTGGCGGAGGCTTTGAAGGCCAACCCCGCCCTGAACTGCACCTTCAAGGAAGATCAGAAGGAGATCGTCTACAACGGCTCCGAGGACCTGGCCATTGCCGTGGACACGCCGCGCGGCCTCTTGGTTCCCGTGATCCGCAACGCCGGCGACATGCAGCTGCCCGGGCTGGCTTCCTCGATCGCTGACCTGGGTGCCCGCGCCAAGGACGGCTCCATTGGCCCCGATGAGTTGACCGGTGGCACGTTCACCATCACCAACATCGGTTCCTTTGGCGCACTGTTCGACACCCCGATCATCAACCAGCCCCAGGTTGCCATCCTGGGCACGGGCACGATCGTGAAGCGCCCCATGGTCATCCAGGACGCCGATGGCAATGACGTGATCGCCATTCGCCACATGTGCTACCTGTCCCTGACCTACGATCACCGGATCGTGGACGGTGCCGACGCCGGTCGCTTCCTGCAGACCATGAAGGCACGCCTGGAAGAGGGCCGCTTTGAGGGTGCGCTGGAGCTGTGACGCCGTGTGAGTTGCCCTCCGGGTGCAACTCACACGACCAGCCGCTGTAGTCGGTGACCACCGTGGTGAAGGGGTGGGGTTTCACGTGCCAAGCACGTGGAACCCCAACCCTTCGTCTTCGTTGGAGGAAGCCGCGCCCGGTGCAGATTGCCTGTTGTGGCGTACCCCTCACCGGGTATCCCTGGCAACCACCGCGGCGGCAGGGAGCTCTTTAGTAGGCTCGCAGCATGGATTTTGTGCATTCTCTGCTTGTTCTGGTTCACCTATTCGGTGCCGCCGTCATCATCGGCACCTGGATCGCCACCTTCCGGAAGCCCACTGTCACTGGATGGCAGTTCGGTGCTTCGATCGCCATGCTGGTCTCCGGTCTGTTGCTGGTGACGCTCAACGAGTTCAACCCGGACATCGTGGTCAACCACGCCAAGATCGGTGTCAAGCTGCTGCTGGCACTGGGTGTGTTCATTGCCGCCCTGATCGGATGGCGCAAGCAGCGCAAGGGCGAGGCCGTCTCCACGGGTTTGGCTCACGGCACGGGCGGCACCGCCCTGATCGCCATGATTGTGGCCGTCATGTGGTGAGACCCGCATCCTGATGTGTCCGTGGCCAGAAGGTCACACATCACCGACCGCGGTGAACGGCATTGCCTGAATGCTGTTCACCGCGGTTTCACTGTTTCCAGACGCCACCCGCCCTGGGTCTTGACCACGGTGGCCTCGATTTCTTGCGACGTCGTCTGGCCGGCTGGCAGCCCCTGGGCATCAACGGCGGTTCTCACCCGGGCTGAGGTTGCGGTTGCCTCCGTCACCTGCGTGCTCCCCGGTTTGACCTCCATGCTCAAGTCGGAGAAGGCATGGTGGCCCGTGGCGGGATCGGCTTCCAGCTGATCCAACGTATGCCGATCCGCCTCCAGGGCCGGTGACTCTGGGGTGTAAACCCCCTCCAAGGCTGCGGAATCATCATCCCGGAGCGCCTGCCCACGAACGTGGACCAGATCAGCCACGGCCTGTTCAACTTCCGTTTCTGGATCTGCTGTTGTGGCAGCCGGTGCCGTTGGCGCCGACCCGCCCGTGGCCGGAGCCGAAGCAGGCCCTTGGGACTGCGGTTCGGCCTCTTGCTGCGGTTCGGCCTCTTGCTGCGGCTCGGCCTGGCGCTGGGAGTGAATCTGCGTCTGGGATTCGTCGCCATGCCCGGAGGCGGTCTGCGTGTCCGGTGGGGAGACCTGGGCATTCACGCTCCACACAGCGGCCGCGCCACCGGCAATCATCACCGCCGCCGCCACCAGCACCACTATGGGTTTCCGCGTGCGTGACGCTCTGATCTGCTGGTCTTGACTCTCCCAGGGGCGAGCCGGCCGTCCTCTCTCCGGTGTCCGCCGCACAATCGGAGGATTTACCGGAGGACGACTCACACGCTCCCCGCCCCGGCCCTGTGCTTCTTGGCCCAGAACGGAGAACACTCGATCGGCGGCGGTGGGCTCTGTAGCAGGATCGTCGTCGTCCATCAGAACGCGGGGCCGGACGGGTGGGACCGCCGGCAGAGATTCAGTGTCGTCCTCGATCCCTGTCTGCTCAGGCACCGGAGACGGTGCCGGATGCACGGGTTGACCAACCGCCGATGCGTCATCGGGCATCGACATCTGATCCGGCATCTGATCCACAACGCACAACTGATCCGCCAACTCACGCGCGGGATTCCCCGGCGCACCTGATCTCATGTGGGCTTTCACGTCACCGATCCGCGCAGACCCGGGGTCAGCCGCGTCCAGGTCGTCCAGAAGTGCATCCAAAGCTTGAAGTGCGGCGACAGGCAGGCTGGGACAAACGGTCTGCAAGGGAGTCCGGATCCGTCCCGCACTGGGCCGCCGTCCGGTCAACACTGTTGTTGCAGCCGCTGCCACCATGATCAGGTCCCCTCGAATCTCCTCGGCCTCAGCGCCGGGTCCCAAGGGCCGCACCCCGGAATCAGGAGTCAGCACCAAGAACCATCTGGCTGCATCCCTCGAACGCTCACTGACCAGATCTCGCAAAGACAGTCGCCGTAGGGTGAGTCCGCGGTCGTGCAGGTCTCCCATGGCACGCAGCGCCTGCGCCAGGGCCGGCAGCACCTGCTCCTGAACCGCACCACCGAGTTGACCGATGGCATCCGCCAAGGTGTGCCCCGGCAGGTCCTCGAACAGCAGCCACAGGGCGTCGTCGTCGTTGATCACGGCCCGCGGTGGTCGCAGCGGACCGGACTCCACGGCCGCCAAGCTCTGGGCAAGATGGGTCCACTTCTGCTGCGCGTCCGCATCCGTGGGCAGCGGCAGGAGAACAAAGTTCTCCCCCGAGACCGGCTCCGTGACCCGCCGCCCCCGCTGCGCCCACGCCCCGCGGTCTGCGAACTGCGCCAACCCCGACGACGGTGTGAAAGGCCCCGATGTGTCCATGACACCAGCATGCAGGCCGAACCCACCCGATTCTGAGTTATCCACAGGCCGATCTGCGGGCGTATGGTGGAGCCCATGTCTCTGTCCTTTGAACACCTGGGACTGGCCCCGGACCTGGTGCCCTACCAACCCGCCCTGGACCTGCAGAAAACCGTGCATCAGCAGGTGGCAGCCGGTGAGCGCGCAAACACGGTGTTGCTGGTGGAGCACCAACCCGTTTACACGGCCGGCCGCCGCGCATCAGCTGAGGAATACCCCACCGACGGCACGGACGTGGTGGAAGTAGGACGTGGTGGAAAGATCACCTGGCACGGCCCCGGCCAACTGGTGGCCTACCCGATCATGCGGCTGCAGACGCCGATCGACGTCGTGAAGTTCGTGCGCGTGCTAGAGCAACTGGTGATTGACGTGGTGGCGGAGTTCGGGCTGAAGGCTGTGACCGTGGAAGGACGCTCCGGCGCCTGGATCCCTGCGGACCATCAAGGTGGTGCGCGGAAGATCTCAGCGATCGGGGTGCAGGTTTCACGCAGGACCACAATGCACGGGATCTCCCTGAACTGCAGCAATGACCTGGCGCCGTTCGGTGGGTTCATCCCCTGCGGGATTTCGGATGCCGGTGTGACCTCCATCAGCCGTGAACTCGAACGGAATGTATCGCCTGCCGATGTGGTTGAGGTGATGACCCACCATTTCCGGGTCCGCGAAGCCCAACTGTGCGCGGTCTCAGAAATCCCAACCGACCAGCCACCACTGGACTGGCCCGCCACCGCGGCTGCCACCAGCCCAAGCCAGAGCATCACTTCAGGAGAAAGCCGATGACCATTGCACCCGAAGGCCGCCGACTGCTGCGCGTGGAGGCTCGCAATGCAGAGGTTCCCATTGAGAAGAAGCCCAACTGGCTGAAGAACACCGCTCACATGGGCCCGGAGTACACCAAGTTGAAGTCCATGGCCCGCGGCAAGGGTCTGCACACGGTGTGCGAGGAAGCTGGGTGCCCCAACATTTACGAATGCTGGGAGGATAAGGAGGCCTCGTTCCTGATCGGTGGCTCGATCTGCACCCGCCGGTGCGATTTCTGTGACATCGCCACAGGCCGGCCGGAGCCGATTGACCGTGATGAGCCCCGCAAGGTGGCTGAGTCCGTCCGCGACCTGGATCTGCGCTACGCCACGGTCACGGGCGTTGCCCGCGACGACTTTGAAGACGGTGCCGCGTGGCTGTACGCGGACACCATCTGCGCCATCCATGAGATCTCCCCGCAGACCGGTGTGGAGATTCTGATCCCTGACTTCAAGGGCCGCCCGGAATCCTTGCAGATGGTGGTTGATGCCCAGCCGGAGGTTTTTGCGCACAACCTGGAGACGGTTCCCAGGATCTTCAAGCAGATCCGCCCGGCCTTCACCTACGAACGCTCTCTGGACGTGCTCAGCTACGGCAAGGAGCGCGGGCTGATCACCAAATCCAACCTGATCCTGGGCATGGGTGAAACGGACGAGGAAATCTACGAGGCGCTGTGCGATCTGCATGACGCCGGGTGCGACATCATCACGCTGACCCAGTACCTGCGGCCTTCCAAGCTCTTCCACCCGATCGACCGTTGGGTCAAGCCCGAGCAGTTCGTGGACTACGCCAAGCAGGCTGAGGAGATCGGATTCCTGGGCGTCATGTCCGGGCCCATGGTGCGATCTTCCTACCGTTCAGGTCGGCTGTGGGCACGAGCCATGAACAAACTGGGCCGGGAGATTCCCGCCAACCTGGCGCACATCACGGATGAAGGCTCCACCGCACAAGAAGCCTCCAGCTTGATCGCCAAGCTGGGCCGCTGAGGCTCCACACGGCCACAGATCTCCCTGCCCAGCCGCGCAGAGACTGCAGGACCGCCCCTGCCGTGCGGCTAGAATGGGTGCGCTGAACCACCGCCTACACGTTGCCATGCGCCACACAGCGGTCCGGTTGAGTCCCTGAGAACTGCATACATCAGATCAACGAGCACGAGGTTTCACCGTGTCCCCATCCACTTCCGCGGGTTCTGGCCGCCCCACCACCGACGCCAAGTCCACCCGGGCTGCTGCCAGGGAGCAGAAGCGGGAGGAGAAGGCACGCAAGAAGGCTGCCAAGGGCCCCGGTTACGTGGCTCAGATGAAGCAGGTCTACAAGATCACCAAGGAGCACGACTCCAACATCACCCTCAAGCTCATTGCCATTGCGCTGGGTGTTCTGGTGCTCTTCCTGCTGTTGGGACTGCTGCTCAACAACTGGATCACGTGGCTGCTGATCGGTATTCCCTTTGCCGTGCTCGCCGCAATCTTCTACCTCTCGCGGCGGGCCGAGGGTGCAGCTTTCTCCCGGATCGAAGACCAGCCCGGTGCCGCCGGCGCTGCCCTGTCCACTCTGCGCCGCGGCTGGATCGTGGACCAGGAGCCGGTTCAGGTTGACCCGCGTTCCCGGGACCTGGTGTTCCGCGCCGTGGGGCGCCCCGGCGTCGTATTGGTCAGCGAAGGCCCCACCGGCCGTGTGAAGAAACTGGTCACCAAGGAACGACGACGCATCGGCCCCATGATCCAGAACGTGCCGATCCACGTGATCCACGCCGGCAACAAGGAAGACCAGGTTCCTCTGTCCCAGGTCTCCAAGCAGATGAAAAAGCTGGACAAGTCCCTGACCCGTGAAGAGGTCAACAAGGTGCACAAGCGCATTTCCACGTTGCGCGCCAACTCGCTGCCGATCCCCAAGGGAATCGACCCCATGCGTGCCCGCCCCGACCGCAAGGCCATGCGCGGACGCTGATCTTCAGGTGCTCTTGAAATACCTCAGCGGATCTTGACCAGGATCGTGCCCACGGCCCGGTCCTGCAGTCCCCGCTGATCGGAGTCCATGATCAGTGCCGGGATCACGGGCACAATCAGGGCGCAGCGGATGATGCCGCGCCACAACCCGGGTGCGTAACCGTCCATGGTCTGCACCTGCATACCCATGATGAAGTGGCCCAAGCTGTGGCCGGTGAATCCCACGGCCACAGCGCTCAGACCGAACCAGATCCAGATGGCGACCAGGTTCTGGAGGTCGTACGGGACCAGCAGGGCCGCCAGGCCCAAGGCGATCAACCAGTCGATCAAGATCGCCAACAGCCGGGGGCCGAATCGCGCCACGGATCCCGGACCAGTGTCCGGACGACCGAGCCGCTGCCCCGGGTAAACCTGCGCTGCGGGAGGTCCGTCGAGCCAGCTGCCGAGGTCATCACGATTGATCATGCCCCCAGCCTATCCGCGCAGCACCGGCAGCCTTTTATCAGCAGGCTGACCGCGTGCCCGCGTGCGCTGCGCCACAGCATCATGAAAAGGTGGTGTGTAACCCGCGTGAAACATGAGAGACACGACCGAGCAACGGCCCGTGCGTAGCGTGGAGTGCAACTCAAGGGTCAACAGATCCCGCAACAGGATCTCCGGTTACGGCCAGCACCCGCCCAACAGAAGGAGTACGTCAGTGTTCAAGACACCCGAAGAAGTCCTGGCCTTCATCAAGGACGAAGAAGTTGTCTTTGTGGACATCCGCTTCACCGACCTTCCCGGTGTGCAGCAGCACTTCAACCTGCCTGCCAAGGCCATCGACGACGACTTTTTCGAGAACGGGCAGCTGTTTGACGGCTCCTCCATCCGCGGCTTCCAGGGCATCGCCGAGTCGGACATGCAGCTGATCCCGGACATCGCCACCACCTACGTGGATCCGTTCCGCGTGGAGAAGACCCTGGTGGTCACCTGCTCGATCGTCAACCCGCGCACCGGTGAGCCGTACCACCGCGATCCCCGCGGTGTGGCCGAGCGCGCCGAGGCCTACATGGCCTCCACCGGCATTGCCGACATCGCCAACTTTGCCTCCGAGGCCGAGTTCTTCATCTTTGAGGACGTCCGCTACGACGTCCAGCCGCAGGGCTCCTTCTACGCCGTGGACTCGGATGAGGCCATCTGGAACTCCGGCCGCAAGGAAGAAGGCGGCAACCTGGGCAACAAGACGCCCACCAAGGCCGGCTACTTCCCCGTCTCCCCCGTGGACAAGCAGGCGGATTTGCGCGATGCCATCTGCGTGGGCTTGGAAGAGGTCGGCCTTGAGGTTGAGCGTTCTCACCACGAGGTGGGTGGACCGGGCCAGGCGGAGATCAACTACCGCTTCAACACCCTCTCCCACGCAGCGGATGACCTGCAGAAGTTCAAGTACGTGGTCAAGAACACCGCAGACGCCTGGGGCAAGTCCGCCACCTTCATGCCCAAGCCGATTTTCAACGACAACGGCTCCGGCATGCACTGCCACCAGTCCCTGTGGAAGGGCGGCGAGCCCCTGTTCTACGACGAGAAGGGTTACGCTGGTCTCTCCGACGTCGCACGCTGGTACATCGGTGGTCTCCTGGAGCACTCCTCCGCCGTGTTGGCCTTCACCAACCCGACCGTGAACTCCTACAAGCGCCTGGTCAAGGGCTTTGAGGCCCCGGTCAACATGGTCTACTCGCAGGGCAACCGCTCCGCCGGTATCCGCATCCCGATCACGGGCACCAACCCCAAGGCCAAGCGCCTGGAGTTCCGTGCACCGGACCCCTCCTGCAACCCGTACCTGGCCTTTGCGGCACAGCTGATGGCCGGTCTGGACGGCATCCGCAACCGCATTGAGCCGGCCGAGCCGATCGACAAGGACCTCTACGAGCTTCCGCCGGAAGAGGCCAAGGACATCAAGAAGGCTCCGGGCACCTTGGACGAGGCCCTGGAAGCACTCGAGCAGGATCACGAGTTCCTCTTGGCAGGCGACGTCTTCACCGAGGACCTGATCGAAACCTGGATTGTGTACAAGCGCGAGAACGAGCTGCTGCCCCTGTCCGTGGTCCCGCACCCCATGGAGTTCGCCCTGTACTACGGCGTGTGATCACCACCGTGTGAACTCTGTTACCCAGGCGTGCGCCACCTGGAAACAGAGCCCAACTGGGAGTAGAAGTGAACGTGAGTCACTTCTACTCCCAGTTGTCGTTCCCGCACCCTCAGACACGACGACGCACGCGTGGAAACCTACCGAGAGGACACCCATGGCCACCGGCCCCAAAGAACTCAACGGCGAGATGATGTTCCGCAACGAGGTGTTCCAGACCGGGCTGATGGCTGGGCTCTTGGACGGTGTCTACGACGGCGAGATGACCATTGGCGAACTGCTGGGTCACGGCAACTTTGGTCTGGGCACCTTTGACGGCCTGGACGGGGAAATGGTGGTGCTGGACGGGGTGGCCTACCAGATGCGGGCTGATGGAAGCATCGAACCAGCTGGATTGCGGCAGAAGACCCCGTACGCCGTCGTCACCAATTTTGTGCCCACCATCCAACGTGAGCTCCCGAACTCGCTGCTGCGCAAGACAGCCTCACAGGTGCTGGATGACCTGACGGTCTCTGAGAACTACATGTACGCCCTGAAGATCACCGGACACTTTGACTGGGTGCGCACCCGGACCGTGATCAAGCAGTCCAAGCCGTACCCGCGCATGGTGGATGCCACGGAGAACGAGGACATCCTGCAGTTCGATGACGTCGACGGCACGATCGTGGGTTTCCGCACCCCGATCTACGAACAGGGCATCTCCGTACCGGGTTGCCACGCACACTTCATTGATGAGTCCCACACCCGAGGTGGGCACGTGATTGATTTCAAGCTCAGAGAAGCTCGTGTGGAGATCTGCCCGGGCACGGAACTGCGCCTGCACCTGCCGGTCACCCCTGAGTTCTCCGCGGCCAACTTGTCCCCGGAGGACTTGGCGGATCAGATCTCCAAGACGGAGAAGCACTGAGCCGTGTCCCGGTCCGTGAGATCACCACCAAGTGCTGAGATCACCCACAGCGGGGTGTCATCTCAGCACCAGGCGGTGATCTCACGGGCCTGATGTGGCCTCACCGGCCGTAGAAAACCCGTTCGAACACCGAGCGGGCATGCCTGGTGATCTTCAAGTAGTCGTCCTCCAACGCCTCGGCATGCCCCGAGGGGTAGCCGCACCACCGGGCCACGGCCTCCATGTCCAGACCCGCCTTGGGCAGCACGTCCGATGACCTTCCGGTGCGCAGGACGTTGTAGTTGCGGATCTGAGTGCACAGCCGCCACGCACGGCTCAGTGCCTGGGCGTCAGCCTCCTCCAGGAGGTTCTCCTCCACGGCAGCTTGCAGGGTGCGCAGGGTGCTGGTGGTCCGCAGGCTGGGATGGTCGTGGGCGTGTTGGAGGTGCAGGGTCTGCGCCAACCATTCGACGTCCGAGAGGCTGCCGCGCCCCAGTTTGAGGTGCCGGTTGGGATCCGCCCCCCGTGGGAGTCGTTCGTTCTCCACCCGAGCCTTCATCCGCCGGATGTCCTGCAGTTGCCGGTCGCTGAACTCCGCGGGATAGCGGTGGGGATCAATGACCTCCAGGAAATGCCGGGCCACCGCATCCGACCCAGCCATGGGCAGGGCTCGGGTCAACGCCTGGAACTCCCAGGTTTCTGCCCAGCGGCCGTAGTACTCACGGTAGGAGTCCACGGATCTGACCATGGCTCCCTGCTTGCCTTCCGGGCGGAGGTCGTTGTCGATCTCCAGGTACCGTTCAGCCACAATCACCGGGGTGCACGGTGCCTTGAGCAGCTGGATCAGTCGCTGCACCACGCTTTGCGCCTGATCTGCCGCACATTGTTGGGCCGTGCGCTCGGAGTCATCGGCAGCAACCGCCTCCTGACCTGCAGGCACCGGGCCGTGGTCCATTTCCGGGTGCCCGTGGGAATGCTCACCGGTGCACGGCATGTAGGCGAACATGACATCCGCATCCGAGCCGTAGCCGATCTCTCGCCCGCCTTGCCGGCCCATGGCCACCACCAGAACATCAGCCAGACAGCCCTGTTCTTCCCTGATGTAGAGCTCGCGCTCGGCAACGTGCAAAGCCCCCAGGACGGTGGCGCGGTCGACGTCTGACAGGGCTGCCACCACCCGATCCACATCCAGCAGACCGCAGGCGTCAGCCAGCGCCACCCGCAACACTTCACGACGCCGCAGCACACGAATCATGCGGATGGCCTCATCAGCCCCACGGTGGCGATCCATTTGTGCCTGGATCTCCTCCCACAGGTGGGCGAACTCATGGGGTTCCAGCTCCGCGTCGCGTCCCAGCCATGCCACGGCCTCGGGCTGGTTCTCCAGCGAATCCGTGATGTAGCGGGAGGACGAGACGATCTGGCACAGGCGCTCGGCTGCCATGTTGGAATCGCGCAGCATCCGCAGGTACCAGGGCGAGCTGCCCAGGGCCTCAGAGATCCGACGAAAACCCAACAGGCCGGCGTCGGCGTCGACACCCTGGCCAAACCATTCCAGCAGGACGGGAAGCAAGGTCCGCAGAATCTCGGCACGTCGGCTGACGCCCTTGGTAAGTGCTTCCAGGTGCCGTTGGGCCGCACGTGCATCGCGGTATCCCAGCACGGTGAGACGGTCACGGACCTGTTCGTCGCTGAGGGCCACACCGTCCAGCGGCGTGTGGGACAAGGCGGCCAGCAGCGGGCGGTAGAACATCTTCTCGTGCATGCCCTTGACCTGGCGTTGCACTTTGCGCCATTGCTCCACCAGGGCATCACCATTGGCCCGGGTCACCGGCTCTGGTGGCTGCATGGCCACCGCGATCACGTTGAGTTCGGGTTTTCTGGTGGGCATCAGGTGCGTTCGGCGCAGCCGGAACAGCTGGATCCGGTGTTCCAGCAGCCGCAGCCACCGATAGTGCTGACCGAACTGTTCAGCGTCTTTCCTGGCAATGTAGCCGTGGTCGGAGAGCGCATGGAGAGAGACCGTGGTGGCCTGGGTACGCACACGGTCATCACTGCGTCCGTGGACCAGTTGCATCAGCTGAACTGTGAATTCCACGTCCCGTAGCCCACCGGGACCCAGTTTGATCTGTCGTTCACGTTCCTCGGACGGGATGTTGTCCGTGACCCGGCTGCGCATGGCCTGCACCGACTCCACAAACCCCTCACGCTGGGAGGATTCCCACACGAACGGGGTGATGGCTTCCGCGTAGCGCCTGCCCAATTCACGGTCACCGGCCATGGGTCGGGCCTTGAGCAGCGCCTGGAACTCCCAGGACTTGGCCCACTTCTTGTAATACCGCACATGGGAGTCCACGGTGCGTGACAGGGGGCCGTCCTTGCCTTCCGGACGCAGGTTGGCATCCAGCTCCCACAGGGGTGGTTCCGACGACGACGTCATGATCGCCCGTGCCGTCCCCGATGCCAACTTGGCGGCGAGCACGGCCGCGCGCTCCTCATCATCCAGGCTGTTGGCAACGGAGCCACGTGGTGATGCGGTGGATGATCGCGCCACCGTCTGGTCCATGTCTGTGCCGGTGGCTTCCGGGTCTGCCTCGGCCTCAGCCGCCGCCTCGATCTGCGCGACAGTCGTCGGTGCCTGATCCAGCAGTTCATGGACGTAGATGACGTCCACGTCAGAGATGTAGTTCAGCTCCCTGGCGCCGCACTTGCCCATGCCGATCACGGCAAGACTGACCCGGGGAAGCAGATCACTGTCCTGCTCATCCGCAGACTCCAGCAACTCAGCACGGGAGACGCTCAGGGCGGCGTCGATCGCGGCTGCGGCCAAATCCGCCAGCTGCCGTCCCACGGCGGGAACCTGGTCCACCGGGCTCATTGCCCCCAGATCCCGCAAGGCAATACGGGTGAGACCACGGCGGTAAGCCACGCGCAGAGCACGGTAGGCGTCATCACCGGTCACGGTGGCCACGGGCAGGTGATCGGTGGCTTGAGCCCCCACGGAATCCAGCAAGTCCTGGCGCAGTTGCTCCGCGGGGATGTCCTGCGGCTCCGCCTGCAGCGGTTCATCCGCCAGATCCAGATGCTCAGGATTGCGAATCAGGAACTCCCCCAAGGCTTCGGAAGCTCCCAGCAGCCGAATCAAGGTGGCAGCACTGCGCGGATCCCCAGTCAGCCGTTGTCGTGCCCTGGGATGTGCCTCGATCAGCCGAACCAGCGTGCGCACTGCCGTGTCCGGGCCGGCGGCATACTTTTCCAACATCTCCAGCAGGACCGGGAGGTCCGCCTGGGCCAGTTCCGGAAAGCCCAACCACCGGCGGGCGTTCTTGAGATCCGCGAACCCCACGTGGATCAGGGAGCCATCGGTCAGGGACTCCACGGAGGTGTTGTTCTCGGCGTGGTCAGGACCCGCAGGGCACATCTCAGAGCAGTCCCAGGTTGGTCTGGAGTTCGTGCCTGGTGACCACGGTGCGGTAGCTCTCCCATTCGGCGCGCTTGTTGCGCATCAGGTGGGTGAAGACCTGCTCCCCCAGAAGCTCTGCCATGAACTCGGACTGTTCAGCGGCCCGGATGGCATCGTGCAGGCTGGCCGGCAGGGGCTCGTGACCGGCCACCTTGCGTTCAGCCGGACTCATGGAGGCAAGGTCATCCGACTCCACGGGCGGCAGTTCGTACTCTTCCTCCACGCCCTTGAGACCAGCAGCCATGACCGCCGCGTAAGCAAGGTACGGGTTGGCTGCCGAATCCAGGCCGCGGTACTCGATGCGGGCGGACTGGACCTTGTCCGGCTTGTAGAGCGGCACCCGGACCAGCGCTGAGCGGTTGTTGTGACCCCAGGAAATGTAGGAGGGGGCCTCTGCTCCGGACCACAGGCGTTTGTAGGAATTCACGAACTGGTTGGTCACGATCGCCATCTCCGCGGCATGGCGCAGGACCCCTGCAATGAAGTGGCCTGCGATCTTGGAGAGCTGGAACTCGGCACCGGCCTCGAAGAACGCGTTCGTGTCGCCTTCGAAGAGGGAGAAGTGGGTGTGCATGCCGGAACCGGGGTGGGCGGAGAACGGTTTGGGCATGAACGTGGCGTAGGAACCGTGTTCCAGCGCGGTCTCCCGGACAACGGTGCGAAAGGTCATGATGTTGTCGGCGGTCTGCAGGGGGTCGGCATAACGCAGGTCGATTTCGTTCTGCCCCGGGCCTGCCTCGTGGTGGGAGAACTCCACGGAGATTCCCACGTCCTCCAGAGTCAGCACCACGTCTCGGCGGAAGTTCTGGACCACTCCACCGGGTGTGTGGTCAAAGTAGCCTTCCCGGTCCACCGGCACGGGTTCATCCGTGCGCGGATCCAGCTCCGCCGACTTCAGAAGGTAGAACTCGATTTCCGGTGCGGTGTAACAGGTCAGGCCCTTGGCAGCGGCCTTGTCCAGGACCCGCTTGAGGACGCCCCGGGGATCGGCCAGGGACGGCTGGCCCTCCGGTGTGAGGATGTCGCAGAACATGCGCGCCGTGGGCTGGTCCTCACCACGCCAGGGAAGCAACTGGAACGTGGCAGGATCCGGCTGCAACAACATGTCCGACTCGGTCACACGGGACAGACCCTCAATGGCCGAACCGTCAAATCCCAGGCCCTCTTCAAAGGCGGCTTCCACCTCAGCCGGAGCCAGGGCCACGGACTTCAAAGTGCCCGTGACATCGGTGAACCACATGCGAACAAATCGGACGTCACGTTCTTCAATGGTGCGCAGCACGAACTCTTGCTGACGGTCCATGGACAACTCCTCACACGGGCTCTGGGGTCTTGGTCCCCACCCTATCGCCCACATCACACGGGCCATCCACCGGCCAACACCGCCGTGAAGGTTTTACACACCTCTTACATGGCAGAAGACCCACACGGCTGGTGCTGCGCATGACGGCTGACTCACACAGCCGGGGACGTACACTGCCGGGCGCTCACCCTTGGCTGAACCAGCCCCGCTGCACAGCAGCAGGTGGCATGACCCCCGATAGGCTGGAACCCATGAGCAACTCTGCAACGCCGCAGGAAAACACCGGAGACGGCCTGGCCCAGGTTCAGCGGATCCGCACCCATCATCTGGCACAGGCCAAGGCCGCCGGTGAGCGTTTCACCATGCTGACCAGCTACGACTTCATGACGGCTGAGCTTTTTGACCAGGCGGGAATCGACACACTGCTGGTGGGAGATTCCGCCAGCAGCACCGTGTTGGGCCATTCGTCGTCGTTGCCCATCACCGTTGACGAGTTGCTGCCCATGTGCCGTGCAGTGGCTGCAGCCGCCAAGCGGGCCTTTGTGGTGGTGGATCTGCCGTTCGGCTCCTACGAGGAGTCCCCCGAGCAAGCCGTGCGCACTGCGGTGCGGTTCATGAAGGAGGGCGGCGCGCACGGCGTGAAGATCGAGGCCGATGCCTCCACCGCCCACCTGGTGGCTGCCGTGGTCCGTGCAGGTATCCCCGTGATCGGCCACGTGGGCTTCACCCCGCAGTCCGAACACGCCATGGGCGGCTACCGCATCCAGGGACGCGGAGACGCTGCCCAGAAGGTTCTGGACGATGCCCTGGCCCTGGAAGCTGCCGGCGCCTTCTGCATCCTGATGGAGATGGTGCCCTCAGAAACTGCCACCTCCGTGGATCAGGCTCTCACTGTGCCCACCATCGGAATCGGGGCAGGGGCCCAGACCACCGGCCAGGTCCTGGTGTGGCAGGACGCTTTGGGCCTCAACGGTGGCAAGGTGGCCAAGTTCGTCAAGCGCTATGCAGACCTGCGTGGCGTGATGACCCAAGCCGTGACGGACTACGTCCAGGACGTCCGATCAGGAGCGTTCCCTGCCCAAGAACACACGTATTGAGCGGCCCACCCCACCGTGTGAGACCGCCAGTCAGTCGTCCTGGCGGTACTCACGCTCGTTGTCATCCCAACGCTTGGTGTTCTCGGCCGCGGTCTGCAACGCCCGCTGCGCATCCTCGCGGGAGGCATACGGCCCCATCAACTGGCTGTAATCGGACTGCGGGCCCACCTCAACCTCGCGGGTCTTGAGGTTGTACCAGAACTCCATGACGTCCTCCGTGCGGTCTCTACAATCCAATGGCCGGTGTTGCCAACGGAAAGGTTCTCACCAGCGTGGAACCCTTGCCGATCAGCCTACGACACACTCCCGCAACGGTGTCGTCACCCCGTCACACGAACCACATCGCACCCGCGTGGACGGTGCAGCAGGCGGGCAGGCCAATTAGGCTGGCGGAAGATCCAGACACCGTCCAGGACCCAGGAGCCCAAGAACACGTGAGCACACCCACTGCCACCACGCCCGGAACCTCCGGGCAGTCCCACAACCTGCCCGCGCAGCCCGGAACCGCCCCTGTGGGGCGGCTGGCCCCCGGCGTCCTCAGCCCGTGGCGGCAAGTTCCGGCGGCCATCACCCGCCCGGAGTACGTGGGCAAGCCGGAAGCCGATGAAGGCAACGACTCCAACATGTACACCGCTGAGGAAATCGATCGGGTCCGTGCTGCCGGGCGGATCGCAGCCAACGCCCTGCAGGAAGCCGGCAGGGCGTGTGTCCCCGGGACCACCACCGATGAACTGGACCGAATCGCCCACGAATACATGTGCGATCACGGTGCCTACCCCTCCACGTTGGGCTACCACGGTTACCCCAAGTCTCTGTGCTCCTCCTTGAACGAGGTCATCTGCCACGGCATCCCGGACTCCACCGTGCTGGAGGACGGGGACATCATCAACCTGGACGTGACCGCCTACAAGGACGGCATGCACGGGGACACCAACGCTATGTTCCTGGTCGGCGAGGTGGATGAGCAGTCGCGCCTGCTGGTGGAACGCACTCAGGAAGCCCTGAACCGCGCCATCAAGGCAGTGCGCCCCGGACGGCAGTTCAACGTGATCGGGCGCGTCATTGAGAAATACGCGCAGCGCTTTGACTACGGCGTGGTCCGTGACTTCACCGGCCACGGTGTGGGCCGCGAGTTCCACTCAGGACTGATCATTCCGCACTACGACGCCGCTCCCGCCTACTCCTCAGAGATCCGGGCCGGGATGATCTTCACCATTGAACCCATGCTGACCCTGGGCACCATTCAGTGGGACCAGTGGGACGACGACTGGACCATCACCACACGGGACCGGCTGCGCACCGCACAGTTCGAACACACCATGGTGGTCACGGACGACGGCGTCGAGATCCTTACTCTTCCTGACAACAGCGCTGCGTGAGCGAAAGGACCCACCAGATGAGCACCGAGCAGACCAACACCACCGGCCAGCGCCCTGACGATCCTGCACCGTCAGCCGCACTGGGCTCCCCCACCAGCCCGCGCCGCGTGATCGGCATTGATGTGGGAGGCACCGGCGTCAAGGGCGGAATCGTGGACCTTGACGCCGGGGATCTGGTGGGTGAGCGATACCGCATCCCCACCCCGCAGCCCGCCACTCCGGAGGCCGTGGCTGAGGTCATTCAACAGATCGTCGCGGAACTGCAGACCCGTGAGGGGGCTCCTGAACCGGACTCCCCCATCGGCGTGATCGTGCCCTCCATCGTCAAGGACGGCGTGACGTTGCTGGCCGCCAACATCGACCCCACCTGGGTGGGTGCCAACATCGCGGGTCTTCTGGCGGGGAAGCTCAACCGCCCGGTGTCCGCCCTCAACGACGCCGACGGCGCCGGCCTGGCCGAAACCCTTTACGGGGCGGGCAAGGACGTCTCCGGGACGGTGCTGGTGATGACCCTGGGCACGGGCATCGGTTCCGCACTGATCGTGGACGGCAAGCTGGTGCCCAACGCTGAACTGGGCCACCTGGAACTGGATGGACACGACGCCGAAACGCGCGCTTCTGCCACCGCGCGCGAGCGGGATGACTTGTCTTTCAAAAAGTGGGCCACCAAGCGCCTGCAGCCTTATTTTGAGCACGTGGAGATGCTGTTCACGCCGTCGCTGTTCATCATCGGAGGCGGAGTGTCCAAGAAGGCGGACAAGTTCCTGCCCCTGTTGGAACTGAACACGCCCCTGAAGGTGGCACAGCTGCGCAACAACGCAGGCATCGTGGGTGCTGCCCTGTGGGCGGAAGGCGAAACCATCTCCATCACCGGAGAGGCCTGAGCGCACCCAGCCCGCGGCCCTGAGCCCCTCGGTACCGGGCCCCTACTCGTGACATCACCACCTGCTGCTGAGATGACACCCCGTTGTCGGTGATCTCAGCAGCAGGTGGTGATCTCATGTGTCGCGCAAGTTTGCACGCTTAAACTTTCACCTGAAACTTCAGAGTGATTGCCACCGGCAAAGCCTCATCCCACTGCCGAACTTCATGCAAGTGTTGGGGCATGAATAAAGCCCGGCAGGTGTCGCGGCTTCCCCTCCGCAACCCCTACCGGGCTTTGTGCGTTCAGTTTATGACCATGTTTCCGAGAAAAGCAACCCGGAAGTTCAGGAAATTTTCTGGTTCATCGTAGGACACACCGGAAGTTGGCCGCTACGTTGCCGGGTGTTAACCCTCAACCAGGCCTGTAGCGCCCACCGGCCAGGATCAAAGCAAACGTTCCTGCGCAGGTTGAGTCTCTGCAGACGCGGACTCACGAGCCTTCCCGCCACGAGTCTGAGTCTTGGCTTGAGTGTTTGCAGCAGCCCGCTTGGATCGGCGCGGCGCGTGACCGCCCTCCTCCACCAACGCCTGCTGGCCCGCGGCCTGAACCTGCTGCTCCTGCCGCAGGACGTCAATGGCCGCCTCAAAATCATTGAGATCGTTGAACGCCTGGTAGACGGAGGCAAACCGCAGGTAGGCCACCACGTCCAGGCGTCGCAAGGGCTGGAGGATGGCCAGCCCCACCTCATGGGCCTCGATCTCCGCTATGCCCTGGGACCGGACGGCTTCTTCCACCTCCTGCGCCAACTTGGCAAGGTCGTCTTCCGTCACGGGCCGCCCCTGGCAGGCCTTCCGTACCCCGGAGACGATCTTGGAGCGCTCAAAGGGCTCGGTGACCCCGGAGCGTTTGATCACGGCAATGGTGGTGGTCTCCAAGGTGGAGAACCGCCGACCACATGAACCGCACTGGCGGCGCCGACGGATGGCGGCGCCGTCGTCCGTGGTGCGGGAGTCCACGACCTTGGAATCGGGGTGGCGGCAGAACGGACAGTGCACCCCTCAGCCCTCTCCACCCGTTGCGGCAGCGGCGCGGACTGTGACGGCCACGCCGTGATTGGGCAGATTCTCCGCCTCTGCCAGGGCCACGATGTCCGTCTGCAGGGCTCCCAGAGCCTCCTGCGTGTATTCGATGACCTGAACGGCCTTCATGAAACTGGTGGTACACAGACCTTGTGCATGAACTGCAGAACCACCAGTGGGCAACACGTGATTGGAACCAGCCGCATAATCGCCCAGTGGAACCGGGCTGTAGGGGCCCACGAAGATGGCACCGGCATTGCGCACACGTGCCGCTACCTCCCAGGCGTTGTCCGTATGGATCTCCAGGTGTTCTGCCGCGTAGGCATCCGCTGCCTGAATGGAGGCATCAAGACTCTCCGTCAGGATGACGCCGGACTGAGGGCCTTCCAACGCGGTCTTGATGCGTTCAGCATGACGAGCCTGCGGCGCCATGCGAGCAACGGCAGCAGCCACGCGATCGGCCACGTCCGGCTGGTGGGTGATCAGCACCGAGCCCGCGTCCGGATCATGCTCGGCCTGGGAAATCAGGTCAGCAGCCACGTAATCGGCCTGTGCCGTGTGATCGGCAATCACCGCGATCTCCGTGGTTCCGGCTTCCGCATCCACGCCCACCACAGAACGCAGCAGACGCTTGGCGGTGGCCACAAATATGTTGCCGGGGCCGGTGATGGTCTGCACTGCTTCCAGCGTGTCACCGTGGTCGGGGTCGCTCACTCCGTGAGCCATGGCAGCCAGTGCCTGGGCTCCGCCGATGGCCCACACCTCGTCAACCCCCAACAACCCGGCAGCCGCCAGAATCGTGGGGTGCGGGAGGCCACCGAACTCCGCCTGCGGCGGGGTGCACAACACCACGGAATCCACCCCGGCGGCCTGAGCCGGAACCACGTTCATGACCACTGATGACGGATACACCGCCAAACCACCGGGAACGTAAAGTCCCACGCGAGCCACTGGCGTCCACCGGTGCACCAGCTTGGCGCCAGGTGCCACCTCAACTTCCGCATCCGCCGGACGCTGGGCCGCAGCGAAAGCACGGCACCGCGCGATGGCGGACTCCAACCCGTGGCGAACGGCCGGATCCAGCTGGTGCACGGCATCCTGGATGGCAGCTGCATCAACCTTGATGCGGTCCTGCTCGACTCGATCGAAGCGCCCCGCGTACTCCCGAAGTGCCGCAGGACCACGGGCCTGGACGTCCTCGATGATGGCGCGAACCGTGGCCTCCGCCTGATTCAGGGACTGCGGAGTCTGACGCGGGACGGCCGCACGCAACTGCGCCCAGCTCAGATCCTGACCACGCAGGTCAATCACCCGCATGGTGGGTGCGTGCTCACCGTAGACCGGTGATTCGCAGCGGTTGGGAGTGGAGGAATCGGCACTGGCATTCACACGCGTCATTCTACGGGCGCGGCACGGACAGTTCTCAGTTGGCTACTTCCAGGCATGCCGGACCCAACAGCACTTTCAGATCCCCGAACAAGGCCGGTGAGGCCGAAACCCGGTACTGAGGTGGCAGTGACCAGATCTGCAGGGAGCGTTGGGTCTCCAGATGCACCCGCACCTCCGAGTCCCCCCGGTGATTGCGCAGCACCTCGGCCAAGGCGTTGACCGTCTGCTCCGTGGCCTTGTGTTCCGCCAGGGCGATCTTGACCGGACCGGAATGTCCGTCCGGGTTGATCTCAGGAACGGTCAACTCCATGGCGGACAGGGACGTGGAACCGTCGTCGCGCTTCTGCAGGCGGGCCTTGACCGAACAGATCAGGTCCTCGGCCAGCACCCCTGCAATGGGTGCGTAGGTCTTGCCGAAGAACATGATCTCCACGGAACCGGTCCGGTCCTCCAGCTCGATCCGCGCGTAGGCGTTGCCGGAGGACTTGGCGATCCGCCGCTGCACGGAGGTGATCATCCCGGCCACGGTCACGATCGCCCCGTCCGGCTTGCCACCGTCCTCGGCCAACAGCGCTTGGACGGTGGTGTCCGAGTACTGTCCCAAGGCGTCGTCCAAACCACGCAGGGGGTGGTCGGAGACGTAAAGCCCCAACATCTCTCGTTCAAAGGAGAGCATGTCCTTGCGCTCCCACTCCGGTACGTCCGGGACATCCACCTGTGTGCCTTGGGAGTCTGCGGCGTCGTCGTCGCCACCCATGGCGAACAGGTCAAAGGTGAACTCGCCGTTGGCCTCGTTCTTCTTCTGGGCGACGACGTCGTCGATCGCCTGCTCGTGGCACATCACCAAAGAGCGGCGGGTGTGCCCCAACTGGTCGAAAGCACCGGATTTGATCAGGGACTCGATGGTGCGTTTGTTGCACACCACCACCGGGACCTTGGAGAGGAAGTCGTTGAAGGAAGTGAAAGCACCCTTTTCCTCGCGGGCATCCACAATGCCCTGTACCACGTTGGCACCCACGTTGCGCACCGCCGCCATGCCAAAGCGGATATCGTTGCCGACCGGGGTGAAGGTGATGACCGATTCGTTGACATCCGGCGGCAGGACCGTGATGCCCATGTGGCGGCATTCGTTGAGGTAGAGCGCCAGTTTGTCCTTGTCGTCCCCCACTGAGGTCAGCAGGGCCGCCATGTATTCGGCTGGATAATGGGCCTTGAGGTAGGCCGTCCAGTAGGACACCAGCCCGTAGGCGGCGGTGTGGGCCTTGTTGAAGGCGTAGTCGGAGAAGGACTCCAGCACGTGCCACAGGGTCTTGGAGGCATCCTCCGAATACCCGTTGTCCTTCATGCCGCCAAAGAAGGCATCTTGCTGTTTGTCCAGCTCGGACTTCTTCTTCTTGCCCATGGCGCGGCGCAAAAGGTCTGCCTGGCCCAGCGTGTAATTGGCCACCTTCTGGGCCACGGCCATGACCTGTTCCTGGTAGACGATCAGGCCGTAAGTGGTGTCCAGAATCTCCGCCAGGGGCTCTTCCAGCTCCGGGTGGATGGGGGTGACTTCCTGCTGACCGGTCTTGCGCAGGGCGTAGTTGGTGTGGGAGTTCACACCCATGGGGCCGGGCCGGTAGAGGGCCAGCACGGCGGAGATGTCCTCGAACTCGTCAGGCTGCATCAGGCGCAGCAGCGAGCGCATGGGGCCACCGTCCAGCTGGAACACGCCGAGGGTGTCGCCGCGGGCCAGCAGCTCATAGGAGGCCTTGTCATCCAGCTCCAGGGTTTCCAGGTCGAGTACGAACCCGTCCCGGTTCAGGGTGATGTTCTCCATGGCATCGGAGATGATGGTGAGGTTGCGCAGCCCCAGGAAGTCCATCTTGATCAGCCCCAGGCCCTCGCACGTGGGGTAGTCGAACTGGGTGATCACCTGGCCGTCGGCCTCGCGGCGCATCAACGGGATGATGTCGATCAGCGGATCCGAGGACATGATCACGCCTGCCGCGTGCACACCCCACTGGCGTTTGAGTCCCTCCAGGCCGGTTGCGGTTTCAAACACCTTGGCGGCTTCCGGGTCCTCCTCCAGGACGTCGCGCAGCTCACCGGCCTCGTCGTAGCGCTTGGCGTCCTTGTTGTAGACATCGGCCAGGGAGATGCCCTTGCCCATGATGTCCGGGGGCATGGCCTTGGTGAGCTTCTCTCCCATGGAGAACGGGTAGCCCAACACTCGGGAGGAGTCCTTCAGGGCCTGCTTGGCTTTGATGGTGCCGTAGGTGACGATCATGGCAACGCGCTCGTCCCCATACTTCTCCGTGACGTAGCGAATCACCTCCGAACGACGACGATCATCGAAGTCGACGTCAAAGTCCGGCATGGAGACACGTTCCGGGTTGAGGAAACGTTCAAAGATCAGTCCGTGCTCCAGGGGGTTGAGCTCGGTGATGCGCATGGCGTAGGCCACCATGGAACCTGCACCCGAGCCACGTCCGGGACCCACCCGAATGCCGTTGTCCTTGGCCCAGTTGATGAAATCGGCCACCACCAGGAAGTACCCGGGGAAGCCCATCTGCTGGATGATGCCTTTTTCGTACTCCGCCTGGTCCCTGGCCTCCTGCGGAACACCGTTGGGGAAGCGGTATTCCAGGCCCGCGTCCACCTCCTTGGCGAACCATGAGGCCTCGTTCTCCCCTTCCGGGACGGGAAACACGGGCATGAACTTGCCGATGGATTCATCGAACTCCACGTGGCAGCGTTCGGCGATCTCCAGGGTGTTGTCACAGGCCTCCGGATAGTCCCGGAACAGGTCACGCATCTCCGCCGGGGACTTCAGGTAGAACTCATCGGCATCGAATTTGAAGCGTTTGGGATCAGCCAAGGTGGAGCCGGACTGGACGCACAGCAGAGCTGCATGCGCCTTGGCGTCCTCCGCGTGGGTGTAGTGGAGGTCATTGGTGGCCACCAGCGGCAGGCTGAGGTCCTTGGCCAGCTTCATCAGGTCCTGGTGGATGTTCTTCTCAATCCCCAGACCGTGGTCCATGATCTCGCAGTAGAAGTTCTCCGGGCCAAAGATGTCCCGGAACTCCGCAGCGGCATCGATCGCTTCCTTGTACTGTCCCAGGCGCAACCGGGTCTGGATCTCACCGGACGGGCAGCCGGTGGTGGCAATCAGGCCCTTGCCGTACTGATTGAGCAGCTCACGGTCCATGCGCGGCTTGTAGAGCTGACCTTCCAGGGAGGCGTAGGAGGAGGCCCGGAAAAGGTTCTGCATGCCCTGAGTGGTTTCAGCCAGCAAGGTCATGTGCGTGTACGCACCACCACCGGAGACGTCCTCGCGGCCGCCTTCATGGAATTTCACACGCGAACGGTCCGTGCGGTGGGTACCGGGCGTCAGATACGCCTCAACACCGATGATCGGCTTGATGCCCGCTTTGTTGGCCTTGGCCCAGAAGTCGTAGGCACCAAAGACGAATCCGTGGTCCGTGGTGGCCAGGGAGTCCATCCCGTTGGCATGGCAGGCCTCAAAGAGATCGTCGAGTCGGGCTGCACCGTCGAGCATCGAATACTCGGTGTGCACGTGCAGATGCGTAAAACCTTTGCCCTTCGTCACCCCAAGAGTCTAGCGGCAGGCTCAGACACCATCGCGTGTGCCACAGGTGACGATGCCCTCCCCAGGTGATCAGGGGCCGCTGTCGCGCAGAGTCTCCAAGGCGTAGTCCAGATCCTGGGGGTACGGGCTCTCAAAGGTGACGTTCTGCCCGGTGGCGGGATGCTCGAACCCCAGACGACGAGCGTGCAGCCACTGCCGGGTCAAGCCCAGTCCCGCCGACAGCGCCGGGTCCGCACCGTAGGTCAGATCCCCACAGCAGGGATGGTGCAGCGCCGAGAAATGCACGCGGATCTGGTGCGTGCGCCCGGTCTCCAGGTGCACCTCCACCAAGGTGGCCCGCCCGAAGGCCTCCAGAGTTTGGTAGTGGGTCACCGAGTCCCGGCCGTCGTCCACGACGGCGAAGCGCCACTCGTGGCCCGGGTGGCGGCCGATGGGTGCATCAATGGTGCCCTCCAACGGGTCAGGAAGACCCTGCACCACCGTGTGGTAAACCTTCTCCACCGTCCGCTGCTTGAAGGCACGCTTCAAGGCGGTGTAGGCGCGTTCCGTTCGGGCCACCACCATCAGCCCGGAGGTGCCCACGTCCAAGCGATGCACGATGCCTTGCCGTTCAGCAGCCCCGGAAGTGCTCACGGACACCCCTGCACCAGCCAACGCGCTGACCACCGTTGGGCCTTTCCACCCGGGGGAAGGGTGGGCGGCAACACCGGCGGGTTTGTCCACCACCACGATGTCGTCATCGCAGTACACGACGTCGAATCCGGCCACGACCTCAGGGGTCACGTCGGCCAGATCGACCTGTTCCGGCATGAGCACGGTGACGCTGGTCCCGGCCGTCAGCTTCGCTGACTTGTTCAGGGTGGTGCCATCCGCTTGGACCTCTCCGGCCCTCAGCAACTTTCCCACCACAGTTCGTGATTGGCCGCTCAACCGCGCCACGGCGGCATCTGCCCGTTGGCCGTCGAGCTCAGGCGGCACCGTGAAGTGTTCCGTGACCCGTTCAGTCATGGGTCCTGGATCCGGTGTCGCGCGTCTTGCTGTAGCGGGTGCCGTCCGGCTCACGCCCCATCAGCAGCAACAGGGCGATCAGGGCGATGCCGATCACCACACCGCAGTCTGCAGTGTTGAACACGGCAAAGTGCTTGACGTGGATGAAATCCACAACGTGACCACTGGGGAACCCGGGCCAGCGGAAGAGCCGGTCGGTCAGATTGCCCAGCGCACCGCCCAGGACCATCCCCAGTCCAAGGGCCCACGGCCAGCTGCGAACGCGCGGCAGATACAGCATGATCCCGACCGAGACCACGGCCATGATGCCGGTGAACACCCAGGTGTGGTCTTCACCCAGGGAAAAGGCCGCACCGGGGTTGAGGATGTAGTGCCACCGCACCCAGTCCCCCACCACGGAGATGGATTCGCCCAACTGCATGGTGCGTTCCACGAACGCCTTGGTGGCCTGGTCCAGGACGTAGACCACCAACGCGGTCAGCGCCGCCCCCAGAACGAAAACTGCGGGGCGGCGCTTGGATCCGTTCACCGGATGTGACTCGGTGTGTGCAGAACTCAGGACTGATCTGCCTCAGGCATGACGGAGGGAGCGTTGTCGATCTCATGCAGCTGCCCGGAGATGAACGACTTAAGGCGTTCGCGGTAGCTGGACTCGAAGCCCTTGAGCTGACTGACCTTCTGCTCCAGGACGCCGCGCTCCTGCTCCAGTCCGGCCAGGACTTCCTCCTTGGACCGCTGGGCGTCGGAGACCATCTGGTCCGCCTGGCTCTGGCCCTCGGCCACCAAACGATCATGTTCGGCACGGCCGTTGGCCACGTATTCGTCGTGCAGCTTCTGGGCCAGGGCCAGCACGCCGGCAGCGCTCTGAGCGGAGTCCGTGGTGGGCTGCGCCTGTGCAGCGGCGGGCTCCGGCTCGGTTGCGGCCGCCGGAGCGGGCTCCACAACCGGCTCCGCAGTTTCTTCTGCGGGGGTCTCGGCAGGGGCCGCTGCGCGCGCGTTGTCAGGAGCACTGCCTGCAGCTTCCAGCTGCTGAGTCAGATCGGCGATCTCCTGGTTGAGCGTGCGCAGCTCCAGCACAATCTCATCCAGGAAGTCATCAACTTCATCCTGGTCATAGCCTTCACGGAATTTGGTCGGCTGAAACCGCTTGTTGATGACGTCTTCAGGAGTCAGAGCCATGGGGTGTTTTCTCTCCTCGTGCAGGTCATTGCGTGGGTCTTGGCCCCCGAGCAGCAGGCCCTGTGAGCATTGGCGTCTGATGTTCCCGTTTGCCAGCCCGGCTCCCGGTGGTCCAGACGCCCATCAACTCAAGGGACGACCGCGACGCAATGGTCATGTTCTCTCAACACAGTACATTGTCCCGGCGCGTTCCCGGATCATCGATTCACCGACGACGCCGCTGTTGCACGGCCCCTGGTGGCTGCGTTGGTGACCGTCCGCCGCTGCCTCGTCCTTGAGCGGTCCGGGGGTCGGGTCAGCCGAAAAACATGGCGGCCAGGATGCCTCTGAGGAAGGTCAGGCCCAGGATCAGGATGATTGCGGAAAGATCCAAGGCAATACCGCCCATGCGCAACGGGGGAATCAGCCGACGCAACGGCTTGAACACCGGGTCTGTGATGCCGTAGACCACCGAGGCGAAAATCAGCATCACACCCTGCGGACGCCAGTTGCGTGACCAAGAACTCACCATTTCCAGCACAAAGCGTGCCAGGACCACCAGGACCAACAGGTGGGAGGCCAGGTACAGGATGCCCAGAACGATGTTCACTGATTCACTCAAGCCTGTTCGTCAGCGGAAGCGGTCTCCTGCGGGGTGGTGTTGTCCACCACCTCCACATAGGAGGGGGTCAGCAGGAACACGGTGGTGGTCACGCGCTCAATGGAGCCGTGCAGTGCGTACACCAGGCCGGCCGCGAAATCGACGAGTCGCTTGGCCTCAGCCTCACCGAGGTCCGTCAAATCCATGATCACAGGGGTGCCGTCCCGGAAGGACTCACCCACGGACTTGGCGTCGTTGTAGGAGCGCGGGTGCACGGTGGTGATGGTGCGCATGTCGTCAGCATTCTCTCGTGAAGTGGAGGGGGCACGCTTGATGGGAGTCACCGGGGCACGGTACTCGGCCTCTCGGCGCGGTTGTGCCGATCTGGATCGAGCACTGTGCGGCGTGGAGCTCTCACGGCTGCCCTCAGTGCTGCCGCGAACGGCTGAGGACCCGGAGGGCCGAGTCTCTGCACTGGACCGGCCGGGCTGGGGGGCCGCGTTCCGGGGTGCCGGCACCTGACTGCGTTCCTCACGTTCCACCCGTTGATCACGGCTGGACTCTGTCACCCGGGGGGACTCGGCGCGCGATTCGCGCTGTTCGGCCTGGGATGGCGCATCGGGCTCGGCCAGACCCAGCGCAATCATGGCTCGGCGCATCGACTGGCCCATGGACGGCTCTCCTTGATCTGGTGCGGGAAGTTCATCTGGTGCGGGGTGGTGTACCGGGGTTGGATCAACCCACCGGACGCGCACCGAGAATACCGGAACCAACTCGAACGTGGGTGGAGCCCCACCGTACGGCTGCCTCCAAATCCGCGCTCATACCGGCGGAGATCCACTGCGCTGCCGGTGCGGTCCTGCGCACCACCTGTGACAACTCGAACAATTCCTGGAAGGCAGGATCAGGGTCTTGACCCAACGGAGCCACGGCCATGACACCTTGCAGACGTAGTCCGTCCTCCGCTTCCACTGCCTCAGCCAGGCGTTCCAACTCCGCTGGAGCAACCCCTCCGCGCCCCGCGGTGCCATCCAGTGACACCTGGATCAAGCACTGGAGATCGCGCTCGGCATTGGGCCCGCGGGCAACCTCACCGGCAAGAACGCTCTCCCTATGCCGGCGCACTGATTTACCCAGGCCCGTGACCAAGGACAGACGGTCCATGGAGTGCACGCAGGAGGCGTAACGGACCACGGAGTTGGTCTTCTTGGACTGCAGTTGGCCAATGAAGTGCCAGGTCACCTCGGGAGCCTCTGCGGCTTTGGCTGATGCTTCCTGGTCCCGGTTCTCCCCCACCTGAACAATCCCGAGTTGGGCCAATCGGCGAACATCCGCTGCCGGGAAGAACTTGGTCACGGCAATCAGTTCGGCTGGCCCCGTGCCCACCTGCCGCTGTTGTTCGGCAGCAGCCAAACGCTCACGCACCTGGGCCAGATTCTCTGCCAGCTCGGTCTGACGCTGATCTGCACTCACAGCTCCACCGCCCCGTCCTGCTGATCGCTGCCGAGGTTGGCACCTGGATGCTCGGGCACGGTGACCACACCCACGATTCGACCGCTGCCTGCATCCCGCCTGTGGGAGAACAAAGTGGTGTTCTCCAGGGTGCAGGCCACGGTGGGCTGGTCCTGGGGACGGTCCACGTCCACGCCCATCTCCTGCAGACGCCGCACTGCCGCGCCGGGCAGGTCCAGGGACGGCGTCCCCCAGCTCGTTTCAGCACGGACGCCGGGGCTGCGCAACTCCGAGTCCGCAGCCATCTGCTCCGGAACCTCGTAGCAGTCACCGCACACACTGGGGCCCACCACCGCATAGATTCTGACAGCTGCGCGGGTGCGCATGGCATCCACCGTCGCTTCCAGCACCCCATCCAGAAACCCGTTGCGGCCGGCGTGGGCGACGGCTGTGACACACACGCGGGGATCACCCGGATCCTGGCCCACCAGAACAACGGGTACGCAGTCGGCCACCATCACAGCCAGCGGCCGGCCGGTGGTGGACACGGCGGCATCAGCCGTGGGCACCACACCAGCGGCCAGTTGCTCCGCATCTGCAACCGTGTTGCCGTGGACCTGGTTGAGATACAGCATGCTGCCCGGCTGCACTCCCAGCTGAGACTCCAGGGCTGCACGACGACGACGCACCGCCTCATGATCATCACCCACGTGCAGTGCAAGATTGCCGGCGCCACGGTTGGTGAACCCTACGTGAGCCGGGCCCACCGTGGTCTGGTACCAGTACATTCCTGCCTCCCGCAGCGGTTGCCGTGTTGTGGTCATCGTCCTGCGCGGCCAGAACTCCTTGTGTCCCGGCCCGCCACCATTGTCCACCAGTGCTCAAACATCACATGAGAATGAGCCGGATGCCTGACAGCACGCTTCCGGCTCATTCTCAGGGGGTGCCGCTCCATGAGCTGCGGCGTCACATCACTTCAGGAAATCCGGGAAGTCCAAAGAGTCCTTGCGATTGGAGGAACCCTTCACGGAGTCCTGCTCGGCCGGCAGATCAACATCGAATCCGGCGTCGTCCGGGACGTCGTCGTTGGACTGCTGCGACCATCCGGAGGTGGAGGTGCCACGGCCCTGAGTGGACTGACCGCCGCGCTGCGGGGAGCGTCCGATGTTGGCGGGCTGGCCGGCGCCGGAGCCGAAGGCTGCACGGGTGGAGGCGGCCTGCTGAGCGGCAGCCGAGGTGTTGTTGGCGTTGGTCTCCGGGGAGACGGAGTCAAAGCCTGCAGCAATCACCGTCACGCGAGCCTGGTCACCCAGGGCGTCGTCGATCACGGCACCAAAGATGATGTTGGCCTCCGGGTGAGCGACTTCCTGGACCAGGCGAGCGGCCTCGTTGATCTCGAACAGGCCGAGATCCGAGCCACCCTGGATGGAGAGCAGCACGCCGTGGGCACCGTCGATCGAGGCTTCCAGCAGCGGGGAGGCAATGGCCAGCTCCGCAGCCTTGACGGCACGGTCCTCACCCTGGGCGGATCCGATGCCCATCAGGGCCGAACCGGCACCCTGCATCACGGACTTGACGTCCGCGAAGTCCAGGTTGATCAGACCCGGGGTGGTGATGAGGTCGGTGATGCCCTGCACACCGGAGAGCAGCACCTGGTCAGCGGACTTGAAGGCATCCAGCATGGACACGTTGCGATCCGAGATGGAGAGCAGACGGTCATTGGGGATGACGATCAGGGTGTCGACCTCGTCCCGCAGGGTCTCGATGCCGTTCTCGGCCTGGTTGGAACGACGACGCCCCTCGAAGGTGAACGGACGGGTGACCACACCGATGGTCAGGGCTCCCAAGGAACGGGCGATGCGGGCGATCACGGGCGCGCCACCGGTACCGGTGCCACCACCCTCACCGGCGGTCACGAAGACCATGTCCGCGCCCTTGAGGACCTCTTCGATCTCCTCCTGGTGATCTTCAGCAGCCTGGCGCCCCACATCAGGGTTGGCGCCTGCACCGAGTCCGCGGGTCAGCTCGCGTCCGACGTCCAGCTTGACGTCGGCATCGGACATCAACAGCGCCTGGGCGTCAGTGTTGATGGCGATGAATTCAACGCCGCGCAAGCCTTCTTCGATCATGCGGTTGACGGCGTTGACGCCGCCGCCGCCGATGCCGACGACCTTGATGACGGCCAGGTAGTTCTGGGGAGTCGTGGTGTCCATGATCACCTGTTTCACTTCGGGGGTCCGCCCGCCTGGGACGAACGGGCTGTTGATGGTGAGCCCTCCGCCGACCCCATCATTCCTTAACCCTCAAGTTGGGATTGAATGATGAGTGACCAGCAGATACGGCGCACCTATTTCTTCCACGCAAAGACTAGCAACGGGTTCACGGCTCACTGCACGTAAGTGGGTGTGTTGAGCAGTGCATTGCCTGGAATTTGACATCACTACTTCAAGCTTCAGGCAAACCTTGAAGTCTGTGACCCCACCACCAGGGCATTCACCGTACCGAGACACCCGGCGAAGGCAGTTGATGTCAGCTCAGGACCGGGTGTTCCGGCGTGGAGACGTCATAGACGTTCACCGCCCCGGTCTGTTCGGGAGCTTGTACCAGTTGAGCCAGAACTTCAGCTTTCAACGCACTCTGGGTGGCATCCCCCCACTTGACCGTGATGCCACCGTTCAACTCCAGCTCCACGGTCGAATCGGACTGGGCCTTGGCGGAACTGACTTGTTCCAGGAGCGAGGACGGCAAGGTGGAGAGCACATCTGCCACGGAGGTGAAATCCTCTGTGCCCAACACCTCCGTACCGCCCTCAATCACCGGGACATGGAGCTCGGCCAGATCCTCGGTGGTACCCAACACCGTGCCCTCATGGTCCACCAGGCTCCAACTCTGACCGTCCTGGACCGCTGCAACAGCAACCCGTTCCGTGAGGTCCACGATCAACCGGCGGTCGGGCATGGTCATGACATGCACGGATCGAACCTGCGGCAGGTCCCCCAGGCTGTCCATCACATCGGACTCGGAAATCTGCGCCATGGGTGTGCCCTGAAAATGCTCCAGATGCTGTTGGACGTCTTGTTCGTCCGTGAGCTGCGCACCGTTGACCTCAATAGCACGCACGGCCAAAAGCGGGGAGAAGAAGATCACCCACACCAGCACCAAGGCGGCCACCACAGCAGTGATCGCAGCCCACAATGCCCGACGACGGCGTCGTGAACGCCTCTGAGCGGGAGTCAACGGGGGCGTGCGTTGCGCTCCATCAGCAGCATCAGTGGTGGGATTCTCCACCTGGACATGGCGCCGCCAGGCGCTGAACCGTCCACCACCTGCCGGGACCTCCTCGAACCGCTCAGGGTCAAGATCAGAGACCTTGGAGCCGTCATTGACCTGAACCTCCGCTGCATCATCCGGTGAGGGGTCGCTGACGGAAGGATCGGTGGGGCTCTGCCCGGTGCGGTGGAAGTTTGGCTGGTGGGGCCGCTGGCCGGGGGCCATCAGCGAGTGGCCTCCCCGGCAGACGCCTGGTCCGCCGCAGTGGCCAGGGCTTCCACAAGGCGCGGTCCGTGGACGGTGACGTCGCCGGCGCCAATGGTCAACATCAGATCGCCGGGCTGTGCTTGAGCCACCATCTGATCCATGGCCTGCTGGGCATCCTCCGCAGCCGTGACGTTCTCCCCCGCAGCATCCGTGATGAGTTCTGAGGTGACACCTGGCATGGGGTCCTCGCGTGCGGCAAAGATCGGCAGGACCCAAGCGTGGTCTGCCAGTTCCAGTGCCGCGGCGAACTCGGTGGCAAAGGCCTTGGTCCGGGAGAACAGGTGCGGTTGGAACATGGCCAACACACGGTGGCCTTCACCGGCCACGTTGCGCGCTGCGGTCAGGGCCGCTGCCACTTCCGTGGGGTGGTGGGCGTAGTCATCGAACACGCGCACTCCCCCGCCCTCGCCCTTCAGGTCGAACCGGCGAGCAGATCCATGGAAGCCCGTCAGCCCGCGCAGGGCGTCCTCAGCCGGAACTCCGGTGGCCAAGGCCACCGCAAAAGCAGCTGTGGCGTTCTGCACGTTGTGCATCCCCGGCACTGACAGCGTCAAACGGTGGCGGCGTGCATCTGCGCCTTCACCCACGACGAGTGCGGCGCTGGAGCCCAGACCGTGGGGTTCGACGTCGTGAATCTCAATGTCCGCCGTGGAATCGGTGCCGTAGGTCAGGACCCGGCCACCACGGTCACGGACCTTGCGCGCGAGGTCCCTGGAACCGGGGTCGTCCTGGCAGGCAACCAGCGTGCCGCCGTCGCGCAGCGTTGCGGCGAAGTCGTCAAAGGCCTGGAAGAAAGCTTCCACCGTGGGGTAATGGTCCAGGTGGTCCGGTTCAATGTTGGTCACCACCGCCACGCTGGGGGCGTATTTGAGAAAGGACCCGTCCGATTCATCGGCCTCGGCCACGAACCACTCACCGTGACCCAAGGCGGCATTGGCTCCCAGGTCCGCCACATGTGCACCAATGGCCCACGACGGTTGGCGCCCTGCGGCCTCCAGCATGACCGCAGTCATGGAGCTGGTGGTGGTCTTGCCGTGCGTGCCGGCCACGGCCACCACGTGGGAACCGTGCATGGAGACTGCCAGGGCGTCCGAACGATGCACCACCTGCAGTCCACGCTCACGTGCCGCCGCCAGTTCAGGGTTGGACTCACGAATGGCCGTGGAGATCACCACGGTGTCCACGTCCTGAACGTTTTCCGCCTTCTGCCCCACCGTCACCGTGGCACCTTGTTCCCGCAGTTGGGTGACGGCCGTGGAGTCTTGAGCATCGGATCCGTACACGGGCACACCGTGGGCCAGCAGCAGACGAGCGACGGCGGACATGCCCGCCCCGCCGATGCCGATCAGATGTGTTCTGCCCAAATCCTGTGGATTGGTGTTCACACCCACCACGGTGCGGGCACAAACCTCACCGTTGTCATGTGCCGCCACGGCATCATTGGATGGTGTCTGAGCGCTCACGCCCGTGCCTCCTGCAAGATCAGCCCGGCCATGGTTTGCGCGGCGTCACGCACGCCCGCACCCTGGGCGGCTTGGGACATCACGCTCAGCTGCTGACTGTTGGTGATGAGGGGAAGAATGGTGGTTCGGACGTAATCCGGTGTGAACTGGGCGTCCTCCACCAAGTGTGCCGCACCGGATGCCACCAGCGCACGGGCATTCAAGGCCTGTTCACCGTTGCCGATGGGCAGGGGCACAAAAATGGCGGGCAGACCCACCGCGGCCACTTCCGAGACCGTGGCGGCACCGGAGCGAGCCACCAACAGATCCGCTGCGGCATAGACGTCCTCCATGCCGTTGACGTACTCCACCTGGCGGTAGCCATCAGCTTGGAGGAGTTCACCGGTTGAGGTCTTGACCTGCTTGCCCCGGCCGGTGATGTGCAGCAGTTGCACCCCAAGGACGCCAACATCACCGGCAACCTGCTCAATGGTCTTGTTCATGGACAGGGCACCGGAGGACCCACCGGTCACGATCAGCGTGGGTTTCTGCGGGTCCAGGCCCAGGTTCTCCCGCGCCGAACGCTGCTGAGCCGCTCGGTCAAGACCGGCGATTTCAGGCCGCATGGGCATGCCCACGGTGCGCGCTCCGGCCAACGGGGTGTCCGGGAAGGCGGTGGCCACCACCGCAGCCGAGCGGGCACCCACTCGATTGGCAATGCCGGGCCGAGCGTTGGCCTCGTGGATTACCACGGGGACACCTCGGCGCTTGGCTGCCAGATACATGGGGGTGCACACATAGCCACCGACCCCCACCACCACGTCAGCCTTGTGGCGGTCGATGATCTCTCCGGCCTGCTTGATGGCATTGCGCAACTTCAGCGGCAGTTTGAGCAGATCCACTGACGGTTTGCGCGGCAGCGGCACCCGGTCAATGGTCTCCAGCGGAAGGCCGGCCTCCGGGACCAATCGGGTTTCCATACCTGAGGCGGTACCCACGGCGGTCACCTGTGCCTGGGGCTGAACCTCTGTGATGGCCCGTGCGATGGCCAACAGGGGGGAGATGTGACCGGCGGTTCCACCACCGGCGATCACCACAGAGATCGGCCGCTGGGCTGCGGTCTCCGTGTCAGCGGGATCCTGGGCGTTCATGACGTCCTCTCAGAACGGTGGCCGATGGGGTGCACGTTGTGTGGCAGCGCCTGTGCATTCTGCTGGCGGCCTTGACGGCTGAACGAGGAGAACAAGCCAGGCTGGCCCGGCATGCGGGTGAAGGACATGACCACTCCCACTGCGGCCAGACACATGAACAGGGAGGATCCACCGTAGCTGATGAACGGCAGGGGAACGCCGATCACAGGCAGGGCACCGGTCACCATTCCGATGTTCACGAAGGCCTGCCCGATCAACCACGCCAGGACGGCCCCGGTGGTGACACGCTCGAACGTGGAGGTGCTACGCAGCAGCACCCGGGCCATGGCCACAGCCATCACGGCGAACAACGCCAGGATGAACACGGTTCCGATCAGGCCCAGCTCTTCCCCGATGATGGAGAAGATGTAGTCGTTGTGGGCTTCCGGGACGTAGCTGTACTTGGACCGCGACTGACCCAGGCCAACCCCCCACCATCCACCGGTGGCCAGAGCGCCCAGGCCTTGCTGTGCCTGCCAACAGGACCCGGCGGCGTCGCAATTCCCCGTGATCCACCCGGTCACGCGATCCAAACGGTGCGGTGCTGTGATCACGGTCAGGGCACTGACCACCACCACCAGGATTGCCCCGGCGGTGAAGATCTTCAGAGGGGCTCCCGCCAAGAACAGCGCGGCCGCGTAGATGAAGGCGAAGATGATGGCGGTTCCGGCGTCCCCGCCCAGGCCCACGCCGATCAACGGGATCAGGAGGATGCCAACCGACGGCCAGACATAGGCCTTGGCACCGTGCAAGGCACCTGCGTGTTTGCCGAAGTACCACCCCAGCATCAGGGCGGTACCCAGCTTGGCGGCCTCAGAAGGCTGAGCGGTGAAACCACCGATCTGGATCCAGTTCTGGTTGCCGTTGATCTCGGTTCCCCAGATCAACACGGAGGCCAATCCGATGGCGGTGACCACAAAGGCCGGAACGGCCAGCTGGCGGTACACGTGGGAGGGCACCAGGGAGAGGATCACCATGGCCACAACACCCACGCCGCCAAAGATCGCCTGACGGGAGAAATAGAAGAAGGCGGACACGTTGGCGGAGATCGACTCCACCGCTGATGAGGAGAGCACCATCATGATGCCCACGGCGGAGAGCAGAATCGCGCTGGCCGCCAGTGCCCAGTAGGAATGAACCAGGGGGCCGTCATGCACCCAGGTCCAGACCTTGCGCAGAAAACCCTTGCCCGCACTCTGCAGATCAGAACCCACAGGTGCCGGAGCACCAGAATCGGCACGGCGCATGGCGCTGACCGTGCTGGCACCGGTGCGTCCCCTGGGGCTCATGACAAGCGCTCCACCACATCGGCCACGGACTGGGTGAAGGCATCTCCTCGGTGGGCGTAGTCCTTGAACTGGTCCATGGAAGCAGCAGCCGGGGCCAGCAGGACAGTGTCTCCGTCCTGAGCCACAGCCAGTGCGGCGTTCACGGCCAGGCGCATCACGGCGTCACCGTCCTCAGGTGCCGCAGACCCTGCGGAGTCCGTCTGCAGGGCCCCGATCACCGGGACATCGGGAGCGTGGCGAGTCAGCGCATCCACCAGATTGGCGTTGTCCGTACCGATCAGCACCACGGCCCGGAGGCGGTGAGAGTGTTGTGCCACAAGATCGTGACTGTCCGTGCCCTTGGCCAGACCACCGGCAATCCACACCACCGGGTCAAAGGCAGACAGTGAAGCGTTGGCCGCGTGCGGGTTGGTGGCCTTGGAATCATTGATCCACACCACGCCGTGGGTCTTGGCCACCGGCTGAATGCGATGCGCCCCGGGCTCAAAGGACCGCAGACCGTGCCCAACGTCCTCGGCACTGACCCCTGCCGCACGCGCCAGGGCGGCTGCCGCCAGGGCATTGGCCACACCGTGGACCGTTGGCACAGGCTTCAGATCAGTGACCGATGCCAGTTCGAAAGCATGGTTGCGGCGGTCGTCCAGGAACGCACGATCCACCAGGAGGTCGTCCACCACACCCAACATGGAGGGCTCCGGGTGGCCTGCGGTGAAGCCGATGGCACGGCAGCCTTCCACCACATCGGCTTCCTCCACCATGTGCAGGGTGCGCTGATCCGCCACGTTGTAGACGGCTGCCACCTGGCAATTCTGGTAGACCCGCGCCTTGTCCGCCATGTATTCGTGGAAGCCGCCGTGCCAGTCCACGTGATCCTCCGCCACGTTCAGACACACGGCCGCCAACGGGGAGAGCGAATACTGCCAGTGCAGTTGGAAGCTGGAGAGTTCCACGGCCAGGACGTCGTACTCCACGGGATCCCGCAGTGCATCCAGGATGGGGGTGCCCACGTTGCCCACGGCAATGGCCTTGAGTCCGCCTGCCTGGAGCATGGTTTCGGTCATCTGCACCGTGGTGGTCTTGCCGTTGGTTCCGGTGATGCACACCCAGTCGGCGGGCTTGCGCCCGGCCCGTTGACGAATCCGCCACGCCAGTTCCACCTCGCCCCAGATCTGCACCCCGCGCTGACGGGCATCCGCCAACAGAGCCTGGTCCGGACGCAGTCCAGGAGATGTCACCACCAGCTCAGCGGGATCGCCGTTGACTTTCGGCACCTGGGTCATGGCTGCAGGCCCCAGAAGCACCTCCGTTGCCCCCACGATCTTCAGGGTTTCGGCCTTGGCCTGCGTTTCCTGGGTGTCCTTGCCGTCCACGACGACGACGTTCGCGCCGAGTTCGATCAGCGTGTCCGCGGCGGCGAAACCCGAGACACCGATCCCCACCACCAGCACGCGCAGACCTGCCCAGTTGGCATCCCAACTGGTCAGCTCTTCAAGCCTGGCGTTGCCGAGCACGGGGTTTGCGTTGGTGGATTCAATCACCGGAAAGTTCCTCCGTTGGAGATCAGCCATTCGCCGTAGAAGACGGCCAGTGCCACGGCCACGAACAGGCCGGCGATGATCCAGAAGCGAACCACCACGGTCACTTCCTGCCAGCCCTTGAGTTCAAAGTGGTGTTGCAACGGGGCCATCTTGAAGATTCGCTTGCCGCCGGAGATCTTGAACCACCCGACCTGCAGGATCACTGAGATGGTGATGAGCACGAACAGTCCGGCGATCAGCACCAACAGCAGCTCGGTGCGGCTCATCACGGCAAAGGCCGCCAGGGCACCACCCAGGCCCAAGGAACCGGTGTCCCCCATGAAGATCTTGGCCGGGGAGGTGTTCCACCACAGGAATCCGATCAGGGCACCGATCAGGGCGGCGGCCAGAACGGCAAGGTCGGATGGGTCGCGCACGGTGTAGCACAGGCCCGTGCCTGCGGTGGGGCTGGTGTCCCAGCACAGGTGATCTGTCTGCCACATGCTGATGAGCATGTAGCCGGAGAACACCAGGATGGCAGCACCCGTGGCCAACCCGTCCAGTCCGTCCGTGAGGTTCACGGCATTGGTGGTGGCCGTGGCGATCAGGTTGACCCAGACCACGAAGAGGACCAGCCCCAGCAGCACCAGGATGACGGTGCGCTCAGAGGTCAGTGCCTCAATCAGTCCCCCGTGGAACTGTCCGAAGCCCATGTCCAGTGCCGGGATGTCCCGGGTGAAAGAAACCATGGTGGAACCAGGCGTTTGGCCGTTGCGGTCCGGGAACAGCAAGGCCAGAACACCGAACAGTGAGCCGATCAGGCCCTGCAGGAGGATCTTGCCCTTGGGGGTCAGGCCCAGGTTCTGCTTCTTGGTGATCTTGGTGAAGTCATCGATGGCCCCCACAAAGCCCATGCCCAGCATCAGGAACAGTGCCAGGGCTCCGGAAATGGTGGGCCCGGTCCACTGACCCGTGATCAGTCCAACGCCCAGGTGGGAGATCAGGTAGGCAACGGTGGCAGCACCCAGGATGGCCACACCACCCATGGTGGGCGTACCACGCTTGGTCTGGTGGCTGGATGGCCCGTCCTCGCGGATGAACTGACCGTAGCCCTGCCGGGCCAGGAACTTGATGAAGGCAGGGGTGCCGAAGATGGAGAGAACCAGGCCCAGGAAGCCTGCAACAACAATCTGAATCACGCGCGCTCCCCTTGGATCCCGCTCGGCTCCGTGGTCTCGGCATTCACACAGTCACCGGCAGACAACCAGTGGTCACCTGCTGCCGGGGCATCGTTGGCAGCTGCAGGGGCACGTTGCCCGTCAACCGTTGCCGCAGCGACTTTGTCCCCCAGGACCTTCATGCCCGCAGCGTTGGAGGACTTGAACAACACGATGTCCCCCGGTGCCAGCTCACGGGCCAACAGCTCTTCTGCGGTGTCTGCATCCTCGACCCATGTGGCCTCGTTGCCCCAGGAGCCTTCCAGATGCGCTGCGTTGTACATGGGGCGTGCGGTCTCCCCCACTACCACCAGTTTGGAGATGTTCATCCGCACCACCTGGCGGCCGATGGAATCGTGCTCCTGGACGGAGAGATCACCGAGTTCCAGCATGCCGCCCAACACGGCCCAGGTGCGCCGCGCAGGGCGCTGCCCGCTGGGACGTCCCAGGGCAGCCAGGGTCTGCAGAGCAGCTCGCATGGACTGCGGGTTGGCGTTGTAGGCATCGTTGATCACGGTCACGCCGTCGGCACGTTCGGTTCGCTCCATGCGCCACCGGCTTCCGGCCGCCTGGTTCTGCAGCACGGATGCGATCTGGGCTGCAGGCACCCCGGAGACGTACGCTGCAGTGGCTGCGGCCAGGATGTTGCTGACGTGGTGGGCACCGATCAGCCCGGAGACCACACGATGTTCCGACCCGTCAGGGAAGTGCAATGTCAAGGTGGGGTGGCCGTCGTCGTCAGTGGTGACCTCCGTGGCCCAGACCCGCTGTGCCTGGGGAGGCAGGGTGCTGGTGTCCGTGTCTGAGCTGAAGAACACCACGGGCGCCTGAGTCCGCGAGTGCATGGTGCGAACCCGGGGATCATCCTGGTTGATCACGGCAACGCCGTCAGTTCCCAGTGCCTCCACCAGCTCGCCCTTGGCGATCGCAATGTTTTCCACTCCGCCGAATTCCCCGGCATGGGCGGTGCCCACGCACAGCACCACCCCGACGTCCGGGTGGACCATGTTGCACAGGTACTCGATGTTGCCGATGTGGGTGGCGCCCATCTCCACCACCAGGTAGCGGGTCTGCGGGGTGGCTGTGAACACCGTCAGTGGTACGCCTACCTCCCCGTTGTAGGAGCCTTGGGGCGCCACGGTGGGTCCCACCGACTCGAAGATGGCGCGCAACAGGTCCTTGGTGGTGGTTTTGCCCACGGAACCGGTGATCCCCACCACCTTCACGCCGTCAGCTCCGGTGCCGTGCAGTTCACGCAGGTGGGCCACCACCCAGGCAGCCAGCGCGCCCATGGCCTCCACCACGTCATCCACCTGCACGGACGGGTAGACCGCCCCGGTTTCATCCGGGACCGGGCGTTGCACCAGTGCCAGGTCGGCCCCGGCCGCAAAGGCGGTGCCCACGAACTTGTGACCGTCCGTGACCTCACCGGGTTTGGCCACGAACAGCGTACCGGCGGTTGCCTCCCGGGAGTCCGTGGTCACGTGCTGGATCACAAGGGCTGGTGCCGAGTCCTGCAGACCCAACACGGTGCCGCCCGTGATCTGAGCGATCTGGTGTGCATCCAGTGCGATCACTTGGTTTCACCCCAGCCTTCCTGAGTGCTGTGGCGCATCTCATCCAAAGCCGCGCGGAGCTCCGCACGGTCATCCAGCGGGTGGTCCACCCCCGCAATCTCCTGAACTGTTTCGTGACCGCGTCCAGCCACGATCACTGAATCATTGCGTCCGGCCATGCGCACCGCAGAGTGAATGGCCACTGACCGAGGGGCGATCTGGTGGATCTCCGTGGCACGGGCGCCGCCGGCCTCGATCAGCGCCTGAGCACCGGCCATCACTTCCTCACGGATGGTGGAGGGATCTTCCCCGTGGGGGTCGTCGTCGCTGACGATCACCACATCCGCCTCCCGTGCGGCGATTTCCCCCATTAGGGGACGCTTGGTCTTGTCCCGCTCACCGGTTGCGCCGAAGACCAGGATCACTCGTCCATCGCCTTCCGGCGGATCCACAGCAGCCAGTGCCCGGGCCAGAGCATCGGGGTTGTGTGCAAAATCGACGACGGCCGTGGGTTGCGTACCGATCAACTGCATGCGTCCAGGCACATCCGTGGTCAGGGGATCGTGCTGATCCAGAGCCCGCTGCAGGTCCTCCAACGCCACGCCGGAACTGAGCACCATCAGTGTTGCCAAGGCGGCGTTGGCCACGTTGAAGACACCGGGCAAACCGGTGCTCACCCGCAGGCTGCGGCCGTCGCGGTGGACGAGCTCAAAAGCGTGGCCGATGCCGCGCCGGGTCAAGGAATGCAGCGTCCAATCCGCTCCGCGGCGCTCCGGCCCGGACTCACGGTCACCCACCACACCACCGCGCATGGCGAAAACATCCACGTTGTCAGCACCCAGTTGCGCGCGTGCGTGGCGGGCCATGGCGATGCCCCAGGCGTCGTCGTCGTCGGCCACCACCACAACAGCGCGTTCCGTGCGCTCAGGGGTGAACAGCTGCGCCTTGACGTCAAAGTAGGCCTGCATGGTCCCGTGCAGGTCCAGGTGGTCCTGGGTGAGGTTGGTGAATCCCGCCACCCCGTAGCGGATGCCGTCCACGCGGTGGAACTCAATGGCGTGGGAGGAGACCTCCATGGAAGCCGCAGTCATCCCCGACTCGCGCATCACGGAGAGCAACGAGTGCACCGTGGGGGCCTCAGGGGTGGTCAGTTTGGAGGGGATGCGCTGGTCACCGGCCAGGATCTCGATGGTGCCGATCAGGCCCGTGGTCTCCCCCAGGGCCCGTAGGATCGAGTTCACAAAGTAGGTGGTGGTGGTCTTCCCGTTGGTCCCGGTCACGGCGAACAGGGACAAGCCGCTGCCATCGGCCGGCTGGGAGGCGTACACGCGGGCGGCCACGGAGCCCACCGCAGCGCGGGCATCTGCTGCCACCACAACGGGCACCGTCACGGGTGTTTCCGATGCCCGGAGCAGGTCGGCACCTGTCGAATCGGTCAGCACGGCGGCTGCACCGGCATCCAAGGCGGCAGCGGCAAAGGAAGCGCCGTGGAAGCGGGCACCAGGCAGTGCGGCGTAGAGATCATCCGGACGGATGGCCCGGGAATCGAGGCTCACGCCCGTGACCTCAACACCACCGGGATCCGTGGAGTCCGCCAGCTGAAGCAGTTGCCCGCCAATCGCCGAGGCCAATGACCCCACGCTGACCGCGGACACCCCACCAGGGCGCAGCAATGCTGCATCCGTGGTGATCGCCTGCGCGTTCTCCATGTTCTCCACGTTGTCCTTCCTGTGCTGCGTCGGTCTGCACCGACCATCCCCGTGCACCTGAACCGACAACACGGGACGGACCCGGTCGCATCTTCCCCCGACCACGCGCGTGCGTGCGGCCTGAACGGTGGGGAGGACCCGTTCCGGATTCCTGCCGAGTCTAGCGACCCGGCGCTGTTTGCCCGCGCACAACAGTGCGTGGCCTGTCTTTCCATCTTGCGGCACACCACCCGGTGTGCACGGCTCATACTGGGGCGTTGCACCCAGTGAGAGCGTGGTCCACGGGTATTCAGTCACGGTTTTCATCATTGCGGTCCGCATCCTTGCCAAAAAACTTGTCCAAGGCCACAGGCTCGGTGGTGGACGGGCTCACACCGTAGTGCTTGAGCACATCCCCCATGATCCGGCTGAAAACACCCGATGCACCAATGGTCCGCACATCACCCTTGGGGCGCTGCAGTGTCACCGCCACCACGTACTGAGGATCCTCCATGGGCGCCATGCCCACGAACGACGTGGTGTAACCGTCGTAGCCACCCTGATCGCCTGGAGCCTCCGCCGTGCCGGATTTCCCACCCACGCGGTAGCCCTCCACGGCAGCATCCGGGGCACCACCCACGGTGACCACGGTTTCCATGATCTCCAGCACCTGTGCGGCGGTTTCGCTGCTGATCACCCGACGCGGCTCCGGGGTGGGTGCCTGGGTGGTGTTGCCGGTCGCATCCGTGGTGGAGAGCACCACACGGGGTTCCACCAGGACGCCGTCATTGGCCACCGTCTGGTAGATGGTGGCGGTGCGTAACGGGGACTGGGAGAGCCCCTGGCCGAACAGCACGGTGTACTGCTGGCGGGTGTCCCAGGCGGTCCAATCGGCCAGCAGACCCATGGTCTCACCGGGGATCTCGATCCCGGTCAGATCCCCGATCCCAAAGTTCTTCAGCCATGTGTGGCGTTGTTCGGGGCTGAGTCGGCTGCCCACCTCAACGGTGCCGGTGTTCATGGAATCCGCCACGATTCCCGCGAAGGTGCGGTCCTCGGCGCCGTGATTGAAGGAGTCCGTGAAAGTTTGACCGTCAATGGTCAGCTCGGCCGGAACCGGAACCTCACTGAGAGGTTCAGCCTTTCCTTCTTCAATGGCTGCCGAAGCCGTCAGGGTCTTCTCCGTGGAGCCTGGCTCCACTGCGGCCGCCACGGCGCGTGGCGAGTAGTCGCCCTCATTCTCTGTCCGGCCCGGTTCATTGGGGTCCACCATGGTGGAATCCGCAAGCGCCAGCACCTGGCCGTCGGAGACCCGCAGCACGACGGCGGTGCCCCACTCCGCATCGAGCTCCTTGACGCGGGCGGCCACGGCTTCCTGGGCGTAGTACTGGACATCACGGTCGATGGTCAGTTGCACACTGCCGCCATCCACCGCACTGACCTCGTCCTGCGGTGCAACCGGGATCCGCACCCCGTCAGCACTGATCTCAAAGGTGCGGCTGCCGTCCTCACCGCTGAGAACGTCGTTCTGGGAGAGTTCAATGCCTGCCAGAGCATCTCCGTCACCGCCCATGAAACCCACCACGGACCCACCCAGCTGACCGTTGGGGTAGCTGCGTTGGGACACGGGCTCAGCCGTGACGTAGCCCAACTGAAGTTCCCGCACCGCATTCCACTGCTCCGGTGTGGCCGATCGGAAGAGGTACTGGAAGTTGGCATCACCATCCAAGGCGTCACGGACGTCGTCGTCGGAGATGTGGAGGATGTCCGCCAAATTCTGGATGGTCTCCAACACGGACACGGTCCGGGTGGTTCCATCCGGGTTGCGCATGATGATGTCCTGCACCAAGGTCTGGTCCACGGCGATGTCATAGCGCTGGATGCTGCGGGCCATCACCGCCCCGGTCCGGTCCACGATCTCACCGCGCAGGGCAGGTAGACGTTCCTGGCGCAGACGAGCATTCTCTGCGGAGGCCGCACGCCCGCTCAGGTCAAAACCCTGGACCCACACCAGGCGCAAAGCCAACAGCACCAGGGCGAACAGGCCGATGGCCAAACCGATGAACTCACGCCGACTTGCGGGGCGCTGCATGCCCAGTTGGGGGTCGTCAGTGGCATCCGGGTGTTCGGAGGACGAGCTCACTGGCCACCTCCGTTACCCTGCTGGGCTGTTGCGGAATCGGCCCCGCCCGCTGCGGGGTCAGGGCCGTCTTGCTCCACTGCCGCGTCAGCGCCGGCACCTGCTGCATCCGCATCGGCAGGTGTCCCGGTGGGGGCTGCGGTGGGCGAAGGTGAGGGGGTGGCATCGGCAGGCTGGCGCTGCTGGGGCGCGGGCAGGCTGCCCCCGTGCAGGTTCACACCCAGTTCAGCCTCGTTGGCGGCCTGTAGCTGGTCCTGAGCCTGAGACTCGCTCTCGGGCAGGGCGTCACGGCGCTCCCGTGCCAATGACGCCGCACGGTCTGCTGCCGCGGAGCCCCTCTGGACGGGTTGGGCCACCAGGATCTCCGCATCCTCCGCCGCAGGAGCGGGCTGGGGATTGCCGGAGACCTCCTGGGCGTCCAGATCGATCAGGCCTTCCGAGGTGGTGGAGACCATGCCCTCGTTGGTGGCGGCCATGGCCACGTTCTGTGGAGCCTGATAGAACTCCAGGTCTTGGGTCAGTGCCTCTGACTCCTGTGCCAGGGCACGCTCCTGCGCACGCATCTCCACCAGCCGGTACTGACCGTCACTGATCTTGATGTTCAGGAACAAGATCCCAGCCAAGGTGGCCATGACTGCAAGGACCGCCACCGCCAGGGGCAGGAGTGCGGACCAACGCCGTCGAACTGCGGGGGGAGCACCGGATCCTGCGGCTTGTGCGGTACCCGCTGACACACTGGAGCCGGACGGCTGTCGCCGCGTCGTCAGCGCCAAGCGCTGAGGCATCTTGATCCGTCCGCGCAGACGGCCCTTTCCTCCCCGGGGGTTCTCACCTGATCCGGTCATGCCACATTCCCACTTCTGATGCGTTCGGCCGCCCGCAACCGCGCGGACGCGGCGCGCGGATTGGCAGCAATTTCTTCCTCGGTGGGGGTGTGCGTGCCCCGTGTGAGGACCTTGAAGGTCGGCTTGTGCTCCTCCAATTCCACCGGCAGACCCTTGGGCGCTGTGGAGACGGAACGAGCAGCTAAGACCTGTTTAACGATTTTGTCTTCTAGGGAGTGGTAGCTCATGGCAACGACTCGCCCGTTCATGCTGAGAACATCCAGGGCACGCGGGACCGCGCGACGCAAGACCTCGAGTTCCTGGTTGACCTCGATGCGCAGCGCCTGAAACGTCTGCTTGGCCGGGTGGCCCTTCTTGCGCTGCACTGCAACGGGGACCGCACCACGCACGATCTCCACGAGTTCACCGGTGGTGGCCAATTCCTGTGACGTACGGGTCTTGACGATGGCTCGGGCAATCCGGCCTGCAAAGCGTTCCTCTCCCCAGTCGCGCAGGATTCGGCGCAAATCATCCTCCGAGTAGGTGTTCACGATCTCCTGGGCGGTGAACTCGGAGGTCGAATCCATGCGCATGTCCAAGGGCGCGTCATAGGAGTAGGCGAACCCACGCTCGCGTTCATCCAGCTGCATGGACGAGACGCCCAGGTCGAACAGAATGGCGTCGGCACGGTGGAAGCCGGCCTGTTCCAGGGCCTCCGGGATGTGATCGTAGGTGGCGTGTACGGGGTGGAATCGCTCACCGAATGGTGCCAGCCGGGCGCTGGCCAATTCCAAGGCGGTGGGGTCACGGTCCACACCCACCAGGTGCAGCGTGGGGAACCGTGTCAGCAGCGCTTCTGAGTGACCCCCCATGCCCAGGGTGGCGTCCACGGCCACCGAATGGTCCCGATCCAGGCCAGGTGCCATGAGGTCCAGGCATTGGTCCAACAGGACGGGGACGTGCCGCTGCGAGGTGGGGCGCGGTACATCCGACATGGCTGCTCCTCATCACGGCCACGATCAGGTGGCCATCAACGATTCAGGGGTGCACGCGCCGTCGCATGCGGTGTTTTCGGTGCATCAGCTTACTGGCGGGCGGGTCCGAACAGACGGACACCGCACCGTGAGCTACGTGACCAGAACCCCGCCCGCTGGCCGTCCCTCGAATCCGGCCTGGCTCAGGGGAAGTTGAGTCAGGACGGTGACGGCAGTGCGGGTGGAGATCTCGCCGCGGAGATCCCGGTGCGGTGTGCAACCGCTCATGGACAACTATTCGGTTTCAGCCGGTGTGCTCAGAAGAGCCCCGGGATGACCTCGTCCTCAGTGGCCGAGAACGCCGACTCCTGTTCCGCTAGGTAGGACTCCCATGCCTGGGCGTCCCAGATCTCAGCACGGGAGCCGGCGCCTACAACCGCCAACTCACGATCCAGACCTGCGTACTGACGAAGCGGAGTGGGAATGGTCACCCGGCCCTGCTTGTCCGGCACCTCATCCGAGGCACCTGAGAGAAAAACGCGGATGTAGTCACGGGCCTGTTTGGACGACAACGGCGCCGCCCGCATCTGCTCGTGAACCTTCTCGAACTCAGAAGCGCTGAACACGTAGATGCAGCGTTCCTGACCGCGAGTGAGGACCAGACCTTCGGCAAGTTCATCGCGAAACTTGGCCGGAAAGATCAGGCGCCCCTTCTCATCGAGCCGGGGTGAGTACGTCCCGAGGAACATGCTCACCACCTTGGTTCTTGAAGGGTTCCTCCTACTTCTCTTTCTACTCCCCCACTTTACTCCACTTTCCTCCCCGGTCAACCAACATCCGCGTCAACTTGGACAAACGTGACGCAGGATCGACGATCAGTGGTGCGTGAACCACTCTTCCCAGCAGGGCATCTGTGCATGTCAGAGCATCTGGGGCCACGAACGGGTGCCCAGTGGAGGGATGTGGGGAGGGGATGTGGAGCAACGTGGAGGGAGCACCTGGTGGCGATGCACAACCGGCGGCGCCTGAACGGTGCGCAGCGGCACCGCCCGATGGCTCGCGCTTCGATGCCGTGCCTCGATCAAGCCGCTGCCACTTAGGTACGCCATCAGTTGCTCATGGCGTACCAAAGTGGCACCCGCTTGGCGCGCGTGGCATCGGGTGGGGTGGCTCAGGTGGCGGGGTGGATCAGGGGCGCAAGTCATGCCCCGGTGCGCAGTGAGTAACTGGGCTGGGCACGCCAATGGCCGACCGGACGCGCCCGACCCGCCCCCACATTTCTGCCGCTAACCCCACATTTCTGCCGCTGACTCTCTGTTGTGGAGTCGCCTGGGCATGGCAAAGGCCCCGAACCACCAGGGTTCGGGGCCTCAAACCGAATGGGTCAGGGGCGGGTCACTGGCCGCTGGAGCGGCGCTCGTCCCACTTGTTCTCCAAATTGCGCATGAATCCCGACGACGACTTGGCCGCCTTGGGTGCCGGGCCCCGGCTGGGCTGGGGATCGGCGTCTGCTGCAGCCTTGGGCTTGCCGGCACCGCGGGTGCTGGCCCAGTAGACACCCAGGGACATGATCAAAAAGCCCAGGACGCCAACCACGATCTGGTTGAGCATGACACCACCGATGACCACGACCAGTCCCACAACGGCGATCACCGCACCCAGCACAATGGCACGGGTGGAGAACGTGGGGCGGACGGGCCGGGTTTCCATGGTGCTGGCGAACTGGGGGTCGTCAGCATTCAACTGCTGTTCCAATTGCGCCAACAGCTGTTGCTCTCGCTCAGACAGAGCCACGACGTCCCTCCTCAAAGGCGATGATCAGGATCGATGGGCAGGGGCCAAGGGCAACGTTGCACACCGTCTTTTGAACAAGCCTACCCTCCATGTCCACCCCTGGGTACGCCTGGTTCTGGTCTGTTCCGCGACCCAGGCTCCCAGTTGCCTTGTGGATCGCCTCCGCCCGCAGCACCGGGGCGCAGGTTCTGCTCACCTTCACGCCGGTGCCCCGTCCCGCGGTGGCCGAGCATGGAGGCCGGTCCGAGTCCGACATCGCCAAAGCGCCTGCGTGCACGATCCATGGCGGATTCCACGGCGGCCCAGTCCTCCTCCCTGCCGTCCAGGCTCAGTTGCATGGCGGTGTCACCTGATTCCAGATGTTCAGCACGCACCCCGATCAGGCGCACCGGTGCGGGCAACGGCGTCTCCTGTTTGAGCAGGTCCAGGGCATGGGTGTAGAGGTCGTGCCCCGAGGAAAACGGCTGTGCCACGGTGCGCGAGCGCGAGATGGTGGTGAAATCCGCCCAGCGCAGTTTGAGTCCCACACGTTTGGCCCGAAGCCCGTTGGAACGCAGACGAGCGGCTGTGCGGTGGGACAGGCTCAACAGTTCCCGCCTGATCCTTCCAACGTCCGTGACGTCTTCCTCGAACGTGCCCTCAGCCCCCAGACTCTTCTCCTCCCGCACCGGGGTGACCGCGCGAGGATCGTGGCCGTTGGCCAACGCGTGGAGATGGGCGCCGGCGGCCGGGCCCACAAGTCGTGCCAATGATGCCGGTGTCTGGGCGGCCAAGTCCCCCACATGCCGCAGCCCGGCGGCCTGCAAAGTCTGGGCGGTCTTGGCACCAACCCCCCACAGTGCGCCCACGGGCAACTCCGCCAAAAAGGCCACCGTATCCCGATGGTTCACCATCAGCAGACCATCAGGTTTGGCACGGGTGGAGGCGATCTTGGCAATGGTCTTGGTGGCACCGATCCCCACAGAGGCGGTCAATCCAGTGGCCTCCCGGATCCGCACCCGCAGCCGCCTTGCGATCTCCAACGGTGATCCCAGCCGACGGATGGCACCGGAGACATCCAGAAAGGCCTCATCCACACTGATCTGCTCCACACGGTCGGTGACCTCATGAAAGATCCCCATGATGGTCGCCGAATACTTGGGATACACCTTGTAGTGCGGCGTCAGCACCGTTCCCTGGGGGCACATGGCCCGGGCCCGTGCCAACGGCATCCCGGAACGAACACCAAAGGCTCGAGCCTCATAGGAAGCCGAGAGCACCACGGAGCGGTTGGACTGAGCGGCCACAATCACCGGGCGCCCCACCAGCTCGGGGTGTTCCAACAACTCCACGGCCACAAAGAACATGTCCATGTCCACATGGAGGATTGCTGTGCGCCTGAGCTCGGCGACGTCGTCGTGAGGCACAACCACTCCTTCCTGGTGAACCGGGCTCCAGTGCCGGGCAGCACTGACTATTGGGCGACGCCGGCTCCTGAGCTGCACGGACCACTTGCCTGCGCGGGCCTGGCCTACTGGGCGGCACTGGCCCGGCCAACTGAACTGCACTGGCCCGGCGCAGGCTCGTCTACGCTGATGGAGGTGCCGTGACGCGCCTGCCATGCCACACCGTTTGACCGGGAGCCTTACGTGCCAACACCCAGCATCCCATCCGCCTCAGACAGCACAGCTGCGTTGCAGGATCAGATCACCGCAGAGACCAGTACTTTCCTTGAGGGCGTTGAACACGAACTGACACTATGGTTCGGTCAGCAGACCCAGGTTGCCCTGGGGATCGACGACGCCGCCGGTGAGTTGGTTCAGGCTATTGCCGATCTGTCCACGGGCGGCAAACGGATGCGGGCCCAACTCCTGTACTGGGGATGGCGTTCGGCAGGTGGTCAGGCCGACTCCCCCATCCCGATTCAGGCGGCAGCGGGGCTGGAACTTTTCCAAACGGCGGCTTTGATTCACGACGACGTCATTGACCGCTCTGACACCCGACGCTCCATGCCCAGCGTGCACAAGCGCCTGGAGCACCTCCACATGAACCGCAGCTGGGATCAGGAACCCGCCCATTTTGGGGTGTCCTCCGCCATCCTGATTGGCGATCTGGCCCTGACCTGGTCTGAGCAATTGTTCGGACAAGCCCTGGCGGCAGCAGGCCATCCAGCAGAAGCCGCTCAGGGTTTCAATCTGATGCGTACGGAAGTGATGATCGGGCAGTATCTGGACATCCATGCGGAAGTGGCCGCAGGCGATGTCCCCTCCGAGCGAGCCCACCGGCGTGCGGTGGACATACTGCGGTACAAATCCGCCAAGTACTCAGCCGAACACCCCGTTGCATTGGGGGCGCTGCTGGCGGGGAGAACCGAAGCTCAGATCGCAGGGCATCGGAAGTTCGCCTTGGCCCTGGGCGAGGCTTTCCAGATCCGGGACGACATTCTGGGCATCTACGGAGATCCCCAGACCACGGGCAAGCCCGCAGGCGATGACCTCCGCGAAGGCAAACGCACCGTGGTCATCGCCAAGCACCTTGAGCACGCCACGGAAGATCAAGCAGCCGCCGTGACCCGGGTACTGGGCCGCTCCGAGAGCACCGCGGAGGACATCATGACCGCACGCCAGGCGATCCAGGCCAGTGGTGCCCTGGAACAGGTGGAGGAATCCGTGGACCTCCTCACCGCGGCGGCAAAAGCCGGGATCAACAGCCTGCAGGTGGAACCCGTGGTGGCCGCAGCCTTCCACCGCATCCTGCAATCGGCGGTGCGCCGCGAGCGCTGATCAGCGTTGCAAGCGACCGTTTCGCGGCCGACTTTCTCGCGGCGGACTGTTCCGCCGCTGACCATTTCACCGCTGAAGCGGTGGTTCACCACCCCATGGACTGGGCTCGACGCCGAATCTCCGTCTTGCGACCTGCATGGAGGAAGTCCACGGGACGTCCGGGAAGGGACTCGTCCGGGGTCAGCAACCAGATGGCAGCTTCCACGTCTGTGAAGCCGGCATCTCGCAGGACGGAGACGGTGCCCTGCAACGAATCCAAGGGCTTGCCGTCGGTGGTGAACTCCACGGGGATCCGCCGCACACCGTCAGCGGGGTCGCGGAAGGCGAGCACGGCGCCGTCGTCCACCAATCCATGCACGCGAGTGACGATCACGTCCATGGCCTCAGCAATGTCAGGGATGGTGGTCCACCCCTGAACCAGCTGTGCCAGCGGGGCGAACTGTTCGGGTGTGGGATCTTCTTCACGATGAGTGGACTTGTTCACGGCACCAGGGTGCCATGCGGTGCGTCCAGGGCACAGTCTGGCGCGCTGTGACCACAGTGGGAGTGACCGCGATGTGCGTTGGAACCGTGATGTGGTGAGACTCGCGCGCCCCCTTGCTGTGCGCCGGCGGATGAGCCGGGTAGCGTCTGGGGCGCGGCCGTTACTTCCCCACAGTCGTCACCCCAGTCCTTGAGGTCTCTCATGCACCACACTCCTGAGGACCAGGATTCGCAGCGCGCTGACAAGCACCCGAATTCTGGTACCCGCCCGCATTTTCGCCTGGCAACCCGGGCAGCAACCGCAGCAGCCGCATTGGCGGCGTTGGGTGTTACGGGCGCTGCAGCAGCACACGCCACCCCGGATGACCACCAGCCCACGCCCGCCCAGGACGAATCACGCCCCGAAGGACCCGTCCGCACCGTGATGCCCGGGGATTCGCTGTGGTCGGTTGCCACCGCCAATGGCATCTCCGTGGAGGAGCTGATGGAGTTCAACGATCTCCACGGTGACGCCGCGTTGAAGCCCGGCCAGCACTTACGCCTCAGCGCCCCGGCAGGGGCGGATGCCCCCCGAAAAGCGGTGGATGCCGCAGCGGTCGCCGAGCCTGCAGAACCAGCAGACAACACCCAGACGGAAGCGCCGGCCACCACGGAGCACACGGTGGTCCGCGGTGATTCCTTGTGGGAACTGGCCCGCACGCATGACGTCACGGTGGCTGACATCATCGAGGCCAATGACCTCGATGTGGCCCGTGCCCTGAATACCGGGCACGTACTGACGATTCCCGCCGCAGACGCCGGCCCTCAGGCCCCTGCGGCCTCCGAGCCGGGGCAACCCTCCGAGCAGTCTGGCCCCACACCGCAGGCTGTCACCAACAATTTCCCCGGACATGACTACGACGACGACACCGTGGCCGCCGCCAATGAGTCCCACGCCGCGCTGGCACAACGGCCCCAGGTCTCTGCCCAGGACCTGAAGTCCATGGTGCGCAGCACCGCTGAAGACATGGGTGTGGACCCAGCCCTGGCATTGGCGCATGCCGAGCAGGAATCCGGGTTCAACCACCAGGTGATCTCCCCTGCCAATGCCATCGGCACCATGCAGGTGATCCCCGCAGCAGGCGAATGGGCAGAACTGCTGGTGGGCCGGGAACTGGATCTGTTGGATCCACAGGACAACGTGACCGCCGGGGTGGCCATCATTCGCGCCAACACGCAGCGCGCGGATAATGACGACCAGGCCATTGCCGCCTATTACCAAGGCCTTCACGGCGTCCAGGAATACGGCATGTTCGATGACACCAAGCGTTACGTGTCCCAGGTGAAGGCCAAGCTCAACGCCTGGAGCTGACCACCGTGAAGGCCAGAAATTCTGCTTCCAAGCATTGGCTCAGAACCCTGGCCTAGTGTTGTCTTGTGCAAAGAGCTCAAGAAGATCACCTGACCGGCACCGTCCTGGAGTCGCGCTACACGGTGGGCCCACGTATGGCCCGCGGTGGCACCGGGGGTGTCTACCGGGCGGTGGATCAGCGCTTGGATCGCACGGTGGCCGTCAAGATCATGCACCCACACCTGACGGAGGACCCTGCCTTCGTGGGCAGATTTGCACGGGAGGCACGTGCTGCTGCCCAGCTGTCCCACCCTCACGTGGTGGCGGTCCTGGACCAAGGTGAAACCCCCGATGGCCTGGTTTACCTGGTCATGGAATACGTGGAGGGCGGCACCCTGCGGGACGTGCTCCACCGCAAGGGCTTCCTGACCCCCAGCCAGGCCTTCAGCATCTTGGCTCAGATGCTGGACGGGCTGGCCAGCGCGCACCGTGCAGGACTGGTTCACCGGGACATCAAACCGGAGAACGTCCTCATGCGCACGGACGGAACCGTCAAGGTGGCCGACTTTGGTCTGAGCCGTGGGGCCGATCAGCACACCACCACCGGGGCAGTGTTGGGCACCGTGGCCTACGCTGCACCGGAGTTGGTGTTGGAGAAGCCCGTGGGAACTCGGGCGGACGTCTACTCGGTGGGCATTTTGGTGTGGGAGATGTTGGCAGGGCGCCGCCCGTTCGAGGGCGGGCCACTGAGCCTGGCCCGGGCCCATGCGGAACAGGCCGTCCCCGCCTTGGAGGAGTCGGTGGACGGGATCGATCCGCTGATCTCCCAGATGCTGGCCCGGTGGACGGCCAAGGTAGAAGACCAACGGCCCGCAGATGCCAGTCACCTGGTCCAGGATTTGGCCGACCTGCGACGTCAGCTGAACGCGGATGCGCTGACGCATGTACCTGCGGGCTGGGAGCAGGGTCCCGGGCCGCTGGCACCGGTGGTGGCCGACCCCGGCGCCTCTGTGCTTCCGCCCACCGCACCAGCCACCGGTCCGGTGGAGGAACTGCGCTCCAGCGGTTCGCTGCCCACCGCACCGTCCACAACGCCACCAGCAGAAGCCCCCACCGAAGCCATCACCACAGCCACCGCACACGCATCCACCGGCACCGCGCCCAAGACCTTGGGAGTCTTTGACGACACCACCTCCCTGACAGGGCTGCACACCGCAACCTCCCCCACGGTGTCTGAAGAGGGGCTGGGCTTCGGTGGTGCCGGACGCGGGGGTGGGTCCACGGCTTCCAGTGTGTGGCACGACGACGGCGGCGCGGCAGGGTCTGGCTCGACCACTTCGTCTGGTCATGCCACACCGTCTGACCGTGCCAAACCGTCTGATCCCACCAAACCCACGGTCAAGCTCATCCGCTGGTCCGTGCTCAAGGTGGGCGTGGCCCTGGCTCTGACGGTGCTGCTGGTGTGTCTTGCTGCGTTCATGGGCTGGTTGCTGGGTTCAGGCAGCTTTCGCACGGAAGTGGTTCCGGCTGTCTACGGCACCAGCACCGAACAGGCGCAATCCCTGGTGGAGAACCAAGGATTCGGCAATGTGCGGGTGTACGAACAATCCAGCACGGAACTACCCGCAGGCTCAGTGCTGGGTACAGAACCCGCTGAGGGGACCCAGATGCGCGTGGGTGAACAACTCTCCATCCTGGTCTCCAGTGGCCCCGCACAGGTGAGCGTTCCCGCTCTGGAGGGGTTGGAGCAGCAGGAGGCCACCTCACGGCTGGAGAATGCAGGGCTGAGCACCGGTCAGATCACCACCGAGTTCTCCAGCTCGGCTGAAGGGACGGTCATAGCTGCCTCACCCACCCAGAGCACCCAGGTTGATGAAGGATCCAGCGTGGACCTGACCATTTCGGCAGGCTCCGAACCCACAGAGGTGCCCAACGTGGTGGGAGCGGACATCAATGACGCCACCAGTCAGCTGGAGGATCTGGGATTCACCGTCACCCGTGAGGACGTGGCCGGAGGCCGCCTGGGCCGGGTGATCACCCAGTCCCAGGACGGCACCACCATCACGCTTCGAGTGATCTGACCGCTTAGAGGTCCTGTGGCCAACCGTATGTGTCCGGCCGTCGGTCATGTGACCGACGGCCGGCTTGATCCACAGTCAGTCGCGAGCCAGGTAGCCGGCCACCAGGAAGGCGATCTCCAATGACTGCATGTGGTTGAGTCGGGGATCGCACAGGGTTTCGTAGCGGTCGGCAAAGTGGGCTTCCTCCACGGCTGCGGCACCGCCCAGGCACTCGGCGACGTCGTCGCCGGTCATCTCCACGTGCAAGCCACCGGGATGAGAGCCGATGGCCTGGTGCACCTCGAAGAATCCGCGGACCTCGTCCACGACGTCATCGAAGTTGCGGGTCTTGAAACCGGACGGGGTGGACACGGTGTTGCCGTGCATGGGATCGGAGACCCAGACCACCTTGGCGCCGGAGCCTTCCACGGCCTCCACCACACGCGGGAGGTTTTCGCGGATCTTGCCGGCCCCCATGCGGGTGATGAAAGTCAGGCGGCCCGGGATGCGGTGGGGATCCAACTTGTCGATCAGCGCCAAGGCGTCCTCCGCCGTCGTGGACGGGCCAAGCTTGACGCCGATCGGGTTCTCCAGGCGGGAGAGCAGGTCCACGTGGGCGTCGTCCAACCCACGGGTGCGTTCACCGATCCACAGGAAATGGCCTGAGGTGCCGTACGGGCGGTGGGTGCGGGAATCGATACGGGTCAGGGCTCGCTCGTAGTCCAGCAGCAGGGCCTCATGCCCGGTGAACAGCTCGGTGGTCTTGAGGGCATCGAAATCCGCGCCGCAGGCTTCCATGAACTTCACCGCGCGGTCGATCTCACGAGCCATGGACTCGTAACGGGAGTGTGCCGGGTTGGAAGCAAAGCCCATGTTCCAGGAGTGCACGTGGCGCAGATCAGCAAACCCACCGCCGGTGAAAGCGCGAATCAGGTTCAGTGTGGATGCGGAGGTGTGGTAGCCGCGAACCATGCGGTTGGGGTCGTGGACACGGGCCTCTTCCGTGAAGTCAAAGCCGTTGACCATCTCACCGCGGAAAGTGGGCAGGGTCAGGCCATCACGGGTTTCATCGTTGGAGGAGCGCGGCTTGGAGAACTGACCTGCCATCCGCCCCATCTTGACCACGGGCATGGAGGCGCCGTAGGTCAGAACAGCGGCCATCTGTAGCAGAGTCTGTACCCGGGCGGTGATCTTGTCTGCGGTGGCGCCCTCAAAGGTCTCAGCGCAGTCACCACCCTGCAGGAAGAACGCACGGCCCTGCGCGACTTCGGCCAAGCGTGCCTTGAGGGTGTCCACCTCACCGGCGAATACCAGCGGGGGCACGGTGGAGAGTTCCTCAATGCTGGAGGAAAAATCGGGGTGCTCAGCCCACGTGGGTTGCTGATCTGCCGTCAGGTTGCGCCACTCGTCCAGCCCATAGGTGTCAGCGGTGGGCTTGGGGCCGGGCTGGAACGGGAGCTGGGCTGTGTCTACGGAAACCTTAGTCACGGTGTTGCGTCCTTGCGTTTGCGGCCGTCAATGCGGCCGTGGTGTGGCCGTGCCGGAAAGCACAGCAAATGGATGGACTGCGAGTCGGCCTGTCCATGACCCATGCGTGGTTTTGACACAGGTTCCGGCCCGCAATCGCGCAACCTCTACGCTACCGCAGCTCAAGGTGCCCACAGTCACACCTGAGTGAGCCGTGCCCAGCACCCCGGTCGCCACCAACGGCGGGCGTCAGCTTCCGGAGGACTTGCCCTGCGACTGTGCGCGCTTGACGTCAGCCGCATAGGCCTCAACGTACTCCTGGCCGGAGAGCTTCTGGATGGCCTGGACGATCTCGTCAGCGATCTGCCGGACCACGTCCCGGTCCCCTGCACGATCCTTCAGGTGGGAGAAGTCCATGGGCTCACCAAAAATGGTGGTCACCCGGAATCCCTTCTTCTGCCGCCACGGGGCCGGGAACGGCGTGCCCAACGGCTGCACCACGTCCGTACCGATCATGGCAATGGGAATCACCGGAGCACCGGATTCCAGGACCAGACGGGCCACACCGATCTTGGCGCGGTACAGACGGCCGTCATGAGAGCGGGTGCCTTCCGGATAGATCCCCAGCAGTTCACCCTCGGCCAGCTTTTTGCCACCGGCTGACAGGGACGCCGCTGACTTCTTGCCACCGGAGCGGTCCATGGGGATCTGGTTGATGGCTCGGAAGAACCCGGCCACGATCTTGCTTTTGAGCCCCTTGCCCGTGAAGTAGTCGGACTTGGCCAGGAAAAAGATCTGCCGGTCCACGGCAATGGGCATGAAGATGTGGTCAGCAGCCGCCAGATGGTTGCTGGCCAGAATGGCAGGTCCCGTGCTGGGAACGTTGTGTGCGCCCACCACCTTGGGGCGGAAAGTCAGGTTGATGAACGGGGCAACCACCCAGTTCTTCAAGAACATGTAGACCATGTGGTCTGCACTCCTTACGGCCGTTCATGCACTGTGCCGCAGGCGCTGTTGACCAACGACGACGGCGGAACCGTGACTGATTCCGCTGCAGTATCTCATGGCGGTGGTGAGAGCGGGCAGCCTTGCAGCAGTGACAGCATGAGCCATCCGGCAGTGAGAGCGTGCAGCCTTCCGGCAGTGAGAGCATGGTCCCATGACCACCCACCCCGATCTGCCCACAGAGGCCGACCCTCGCGTGGCATTCACCATGACGGCCGCACGGTCTGCCCACAGCACCTCCGGCTCCGGGGACAGCCCGGCACCGCAGCCTGTGGGAGTGCTGGTGATCCACGGCTTCACCGGTTCCGTCTACAGCGTGCGTGACTGGGCGCTGAATTTCACACCCGAGCACTCGGTGGTGGTGCCAGCGCTGCCAGGACATGAGTCCACATGGGAAGACCTTTCAACCACCACCTGGCAGCAGTGGTACACCCATGTGGCAGATCTGCTCGCCGAGCTGGCTTCCAGCCACGAGCGTGTGGTGGTGGCAGGGTTTTCCATGGGCGGTGCCCTGGCTTTGCGCCTGGCGGAAGCCATGCCGGAGGTGGTGGACGGCGTCGTCGTGGTGAATCCGGCGCTGTCGCTGCACAACCGGGCCGCGCGTGCTGCTTCCGTGCTGCGTCACGCCGTGAAGTCCACCCGCGCCGTGGGCAGTGACGTGGCCAAGGAAGGGGTGGATGAATACGCCTACGGGCGCACGCCCACAGCGGGTGTGGCCCAGTTGAACCGGTTGATGCGCCTGACCACCAGGGAGCTGGCCAAGATCACGGTGCCGGTGTTGGTGCTGCGCTCACGGCAGGACCATGTGGTCTCCAAAGCCTCCCACGAACTGATCATGCAGCGCTGCAGCGGCCCCGTGGAGACCGTGGTGCTACCGCGCAGCTATCACGTTGCCACCTTGGATCATGAGGCTGACGTGGTGCTCAACCGCTCCCGCGAATTTGTGGATGCCGTTGCGGCAGGACACTGTTCGATCACCGGTGGGCCACTTCCAGCAGCCCGGAGCGTCAGCTCTGCTGAGCCCGTGCAGGGAGGTTGCGGGTGAGCCAGACGCCCAGGGACCCAGAATCGGATCAGCAGGCCTGGGAGGAGATCGTTCACCGCCTCCAGGAGCCGGAGCCGGAGGACCCATCAGAATCTGAACCGGAACCTGAGGTGTATCAGGTTCCCTGGCGCTCAGCACTGCCTGCCGCAGGTGCTGTTCCCCGCGAACTTGCCGATGAGTCCGAGGAGGACTGGCAGCCTCACGACCCGGGACACGTGACCGCAGGATTGAGCACTGGCACACTGACAGCATGGTTACTGCTTATCGTGGTGCCTGTTGTTCTGGTCATCCTGGGAGCCATGATGGACGGGCTGCCGTGGTGGCTGTGGATGCCAGGTCTGGCCACGGTGATTTCCTCAATCATCACGTTGCTGGGCGGGCTGCCGGAACAACGTGACTCAGGCGATGACGGTGCTCGGGTCTGACCCGAACACCTGAAACCGTCACCGCAACGGATGCACCATCCAAAGTTTTCATCACCTGTTCGCCTCCACGCGATCACCTGATCCAACCCCCGGGAGACCCAGTGCGCGAAACATCCGTGCCGCCCATCCACGAGCACCTGACCCAGAAGCGCATCACCGACCTGCTGCAACGCCAAGCCACATCCACTGCTGACCCGGTCCTGTACGAACGGTTGCCCCGCACCGGGCCGGGCGTAGCTGTGCGGGCCTCCGAGTTCCGGCGGCAGGTCATGGACGTGGCCAAGGGCCTGGTGGCCGCAGGACTGGAGCCCGGGCAGCGTGTGGGGATTCTGGGACGCACCCGCTACGAGTGGAGTCTGGTGGACTTTGCCATTTGGTGGGCAGGCTGCGTATCCGTTCCCGTCTATGACTCCTCCTCCCCCGCCCAGATTGCCTGGAATCTGCTGGACTCCCAAGCACAAGCTGTGTTCGTGGAGAACCAGAAGCTGGAGGATGCGGTGCGCTCCACGGCCGCGCAGGTGGCAGACGGCTCGTTGGAGGGTCTGGACGACGGCGCCCAGGCCACCCATCTGGAGGCCGCGCAGCGGATGTGGCGCATGGACGGCACGGGCAACAGCCTGGAGCAGTTGATGGATGCAGGCCGTGAGATCTCCGATGACCAGTTGGAGCAGCGCAGGCTCACAGTGAACCTGGATGACACGGCCACCATCATTTACACCTCCGGCACCACGGGACCCCCCAAGGGGTGCGAGCTGACACACCGCAACTTTGTGTTCCTGTGTGAGAACGTCCAGCCCTATCTGCCGGAGGTCATCCACACCGGGGCCAAGACGGTGCTCTTCCTCCCGCTAGCACACGTGTTTGCACGCATGGTGGAGGTCATTGCCCTGCACGCCGGCATCACCCTGGCGCACACCCCCGATGTGAAGAACCTCAGCGCCGACCTGCAGCGGGTGCAGCCATCCTTCATCCTGGCCGTGCCGCGGGTGTTCGAGAAAATCATGATCGGCGCACGCATGCGAGCGCAGGATGGCGGCAAACTGCGCTCCTGGTTGTTCAACCGTGCGGTGACCACCGGCCAGAGTTGGTCCCGCGCCCACGCACGGGGCCGGGTCAACCCGGTGTTGGCTGCACGGCACAAGCTCTACGACCGCCTGGTCTACGCCAAGTTGCGTGAAGCCATGGGTGGCAACGTCAAATGGGCCATTTCAGGGGGTGCGGCCCTGAGCGAGTCCCTGGCGCACTTTTTCCACGGCATCGGCCTGTACGTGGTGGAGGGCTATGGGCTCACGGAGACCACAGCCCCCATCGCGGCCAACACCCCCGCCATCAACGCGCTGGGCACCGTGGGCCGACCGCTGCCGGGTCACCAGATCCGTTTGGGCGACGACGACGAGATCCAGGTCCGCGGTCCCCATGTGATGGCCCGCTACCACGGTCGCCCGGATCTGACCGAGGAAGCGCTCAAGGACGGGTGGTTTGCCACCGGGGACCTGGGTGCCATGGATGATCGCGGACTGCTGCGGATCACAGGACGCAAGAAGGAAATCATTGTCACAGCCGGTGGCAAGAACGTAATCCCGGAGGTCTTGGAGGGTCCAATCCGGGCCACCGCCGCGGTCAGCCAGTGCATGGTGATCGGTGAGGGGCGCAAGTTCGTGGCCGCGTTGATCACCTTGGACCCGGAGACCCTGGCCAAACAACTGGAGTTCCTGGGTCTGGACCCCTCCATGAGCACCGAGCAGGCCGCCGAACACCCGGAGGTCATCAGTCACATCCAGTCCATCGTGGACCGGGCCAACCGCAAGGTCTCCGTGGCGGAAAGCATCCGTGCCTTCCAGATCCTGCCATCGGATCTCACGGTGGAATCTGGGCATCTGACACCGTCCATGAAACTGCGCCGCCCGGAGATCCTGCGCGATGTCGCTGAGACCATTGAGGAGCTGTATTCGCGTCCAGCACCCCCTGCGCGTCCGGCATCGGATGCCCGTGCGCGTTTGGAGTCCTCCCTGGAGAGTTCCAAGGAGCGGTTGGAGAACTCCCGGGAGCGCCTGGAGACCTCAGTGCAGCGGCTGGAGACCTCCATGGAGCGGCTGCGCGAAATCACAGAGAAGAACGTCAAGGACATTCACTTGAAGGACCTGCCAGGTGTGGAGCGTGGTCTGAAGGAAATGAAGGAACGCAGGGACCGCCACTGATGCCCACAGAGACCAGCAGAACCACCACCGCCGTCGTCCCGGCCGCCCGGCTGAAGACCGCACGCTGGGCCTCCGGCGGGTTCTTCCTGGTCAACGGCGCGGTGTACGCCAACCTTTTGCCCCGTCTGCCAGAGGTCAAGGACGCCTTTGAGCTGACCAACACGCAGTTCGGTTTTCTGGTGATTGCCCTGCCTGTGGGGTCCATCCTGGCCGGGATGGCACCGGCACCCTTGTTGCGCAGGTTTGGTTCCGCCCGTGTGGCAGGGATCGGCTCGGCTGCCTTGGCTGCCGTGATTGCCGTGGCGGGCACTGCTGCGGCATGGGCTGCCGGCAGCACATTGTTCCTGGGTGGCCAGGCAAACGGCGCAGCGGTGGGTCTGGGCGTGGTGGTGGCCTATCTGGCCGGCATGATGCTGGCCGGCATGTTGGACGCTATTGTGGACACGGCCCAGAACGCCCAAGGCATCCAGATCCAAAAAGCCATGGGCCGTTCCATCCTCAACTCCCTGCACGCACTGTGGAGCCTGGGGGCCATGCTGGGCGGCCTGATGGGATCCGCTGCCGTGGCCTTGGACCTGCCACTGCACATCCACCTGGCCATCAGCGGCGCGCTGTTCGCGGCCGTGGCGTTGATCTCCCAGCACTTTGCCCTGAACCGTCATGAGACGGAGGGCCTGAGCCGGGTGCGGGTGGTGGCCGATGAAACCGGCCCGGGCACACCGGACACACCCGCCAAACCGGTGATCCCCGCGGCCTCCCCCTCCACCGGACGCGCACTGGCCCTGGTGGCCTTGATCTCCAGCATCGCCATTGCAGGCGCCATGGTGGAAGACCTTGGGATGAACTGGTCCACCCTGTTTCTCTCCCGCGTCCTGGACACACCGGCAGCTTGGGCCGGCATGGGTCTGGTGGCGCTGATGGCCGCTCAGTTCATCGGACGGCTGGTGGGCGATGCCATGACCAACCGGTTCGGACGGGTCTGGATGGCACGATTCGGCGGCAGCCTGGCCGCGGCTGGCCTGGCCGTGGCGGCTCTCTCCCCCGCACCGACTTTCGCCATCATCGGTTTTGCCCTGGCCGGTTTCGGTTGCGCCACGCTGGTGCCCTCGGCCTTCCACGCCGCGGACTCCGTGCCTGGGCTCAAACCCGGCACCGGGCTGACCATGGCCGGGTGGCTGCTGCGAGCTGCGTTCTTGAGTGTCTCCCCGTTCGTGGGCGTGGTCTCCGATTCCGTGGGGCTGCGGGTGGCGGTGTTGGCCGTCCCCGTGGTCGGCATTTTTGCCGTGGTGGTGGCGGGGGCGCTCAGAGACCGGGACGACGACGCCCCCGCCGCCTGAGCCACCCCCATCTGAGCGCCGAGCCCTCACCCTGCTGCCCACTCCCCACGTTGCCGTCGACTCCCCACCGGGTTGCCAAATCACCGCCCATACCGTGGGGAACCGCGAACTTCCTGGGACATCGACAACGGCGTGGGGGATTCACGACCGGTAGGCCGTTGGCTCAGTCGAACTCAAGTCCCAGCAAAGCGTTTTCCACGACTTCCGCCAACGACGGGTGGATCCAGTACTGGCCGCGTGCCATCTGCCGGGCATCCAGACCAAAGCTCATGGCCTGGATCAGCGGCTGAATCAGCATGGAGGAATGCGGACCGATCAGGTGTGCCCCCAGGATCTTGCCGGTCGCCCGATCCGCCACCACCTTGCAGATCCCGGTCTGATCCGCCATGGCCCAGCCGTAGGCAACGTCCCCAAAGGCTTGGGACTTGACCGTGATTTCCGCACCGTTCTCCTGGGCCCAGGCCCGCGCCTGGTCCTCAGTCATGCCCACCGTGGCGATCTCCGGATGGGTGAACACCGCAGCCGGGATGAAGCGGTGGTCTGAGGTCACCAAGTCCTCAGGGTGCATCACGTTGTGGGCAACCACGCGGGCCTCATGATTGGCCACGTGCTTGAGTTGCGCCGGAGAACAAACATCCCCCAGGGCCCACACACCCTCCAGGACCTTGCCGTCCTGACCCAACACCCGCTGGTGGTCATCCACCCGGATCAACTGTGACTCCGGGTCCACCGCGATCCCTGCGGCCTGTGGGTTGAGCAGATCTGAGTTGGGGCGCCGGCCGGTGGCCATGAGCACCACATCGGCCACCTCCTCACGGGTTTCAGCACCTTGGGTGGAGATCGAGCGGAGGGTGACCGAGCCGTCGTCGTTGGGGGTGATCTGCTCCGGGGTCCATTCCGTGGCCAGATTCCACTGGTCTCCGGCGCACTGCTGGAAGCGCTCTGCGATCTCCGTGTCCTGTCCGCGCAGCAACCGGGACGAGCGGTTGATCTGGGTGACCTCAGCACCCAGCCCGTTGAAGACGTGGGCGAACTCGGCGGCAATGTAGCCCCCACCCACAATCACCACGCGCCGCGGAAGCTGCGGAATGCGCATCACGGTGTCGGAGGTGTGCACCTGCGGGAGGTCGATGCCGGGGATCTGCGGCACCAACACCCGGGAGCCGGAGGCCAGAATGATGGTGGGGGCACTCAGCTGCTCACCGGATGCGGTCTCCAACGTTTTGGGGCCAATGAAGTGCGCGTACTCCTGGAACACCGTGACCCGCGGCAGGGAGTTGCGGTACGCCAACCCACCGGTTGAGATTGCATCAATGCGACCGAAAATCCTGTCCCGAATGCTCGGCCAGTCCACCGCATCCGAGCTCACGTCCGCAGAAACGCCCAATCCACTCAGTTCGCGTGCTGACTGGGCGATCTCTGCGGGATAGACGTACATCTTGGTGGGGATGCAACCCACGTTCAGGCACGTGCCGCCAAAGGTGCCGCCGTCAATGATGGCCACATCCAGGGCGTCGTACTCCGGTCCCAACAGCGAATTGCCGGATCCGGACCCGATGATGATGACGTCAAAAGTGCGCATTGAATCATCCTAAGTCGTCTGACAGGCTGCCAAATCAGCCCACAGACGCCGTGTGACGAGTAGTGGGGCCGTCAGCGATCGTTAAGATGGCCAGCGGCAAGTCACCCGGACCCGAAGGACGTCGAAGGACATCGTGCAGATCGTCAGCATCTCCAGCCTCAAGGGCGGAGTCGGAAAGTCCTCCGTGACCCTGGGTCTGGCCTCGGCCGCCCTGCAACGCGGCGTCAAGACCCTGGTGGTGGACCTGGATCCGCACGCCGATGCCACCACCGGACTCGGTGTCACCGCAGACCCGGAGCACCATGTGGGAAAGATCCTGGGACGGCGGGGCAAACCCGGCTCCCTGAGCACGGTCACCGTGGGTTCCCCCTGGGTGGAGAACGAACGCACAGAGCACGGCCGGATGGGCCTTCGCCTGGACGTTGCGCCCGGGTCCTCGGCCTCCTCCATGTTCGACCGCGCCCAGTACAAGCGCTCGGACCTGGTCAAGCTGGATCGTGCGGTGGACGGGTTGGAATCTGATTACGACCTGGTCATCATCGACTGCCCGCCCAACCTCAACACGCTGACGCGAATCGCCTGGGCCGCCTCGGAGAAAGTGCTCTCCGTGGCGGAACCCTCCCTGTTCTCCGTGGCCGGTACCCAGCGCACCATGACCGCCATTGCCCAGTTCGAACGGGACACCGCGTGGGCGGTGAACTCGGCCGGGGTGATCGTCAACAAGGTGCATCCCGGATCCCGCGAGCACCAGCACCGGGTGGAGGAACTGGAAGAACTCTTTGGTGACCTCCTGGTGGCCCCCGTGCTGCCCGACTACCGGGTGTGGCAACGCGCCCAGGGTGCGGCCTGGCCCATCCACCGATGGCCTGGTGTGGACGCGGCAGAGATTGCGCAGCGCTACACCCAGATCCTGGACGGGCTCCTGCAGCCGTCGTCGTGAAAGTCAGTGGTCAAAAAACTCGCCCATCAGCGCTGATGGGCGAGTTTTTTGACGTCTGAACAGTGGAGAGAGGCCTCAGGAGACGTTCTGCTGGCGCCGGGCGCGGCGAGCGGAGAGCTCGTCCCCGGGGAACTCGGATTCCATGTCTGCATTGGCCTCCGGGAGGCTGGCCAAGCTGCCTTCAACCTCACGCCACACGCGGCCCACCGCAATGCCGAACACGCCCTGACCACCCTGGACCAGGTCGATCACTTCCTGCTGGGAGGTGCATTCGTAGACGGAGGCGCCATCGCTCATGAGCGTCAGCTGGGCCAGGTCCTCAATCCCCCGCACGCGCAGGGCGACGACGGCGGAACGGATCTGCTGCAGGGAGACACCCGTGTCCAACAGACGCTTGACGATCTTGAGCACTACGATGTCGCGGAAGCTGTAGAGGCGCTGAGATCCGGACCCCTTGGCGGTGCGAACGGTGGGCTCCACCAGTTCGGTGCGTGCCCAGTAATCCAACTGACGGTAGGTGATCCCGGTGACCTTGCAGGCCGTGGCTCCGCGGTAGCCCACGGTGTCATCGAGCACCTGCCGCTCGTCATCGAACAGCACCCCCTGGGTTCCTCCGGTCAGGGATGTGAACACAGGCAGCGTCAGTTCCTCGGCAAGCGGAGCATCGACGTGATCGGTGTCCTTCACGCAGGTCCTCCCGGCAACTGGGACCGAACCGTCTGGGCGGTGCAGTCACGTGGTCATGTGATGGTGGGTCATCGGCAACCTGCCCCAGTGTGGAGGCACGCACCACCTCCACGAACCGCGCGGTTTCGTGAGGGTTGTGCAGCGGCAGGTACGGATGCCAAAAACAACTTGGAAGTGACGGTAGACGGGCCCGCACCGCGAATCAAAGACCTTGGGCCCCAACGAATTCGTGTCGCATGACGCATGCACCGCGCAACACCTGGACAGGCGCGTCCTGACGCCGATCACACCGGTTCACTGGTCAGGGAACGCGGCCAAGATCACGTCATGAAATCTTCAGGGTCCACAGTGTCCAAGAAGTCCCTGAACTCCCGGACTTTTTGCTCAGCTCCCTCACGCGTGGTGCCGCTGCCGGAAGGCCCATCAGCTTCCTCGGGTTCGCGCAACTCACCGTCTCCGGTCATGACCAGCCCGGCGGCATCCAGAACAGCATCCGAGCACAACACGGGACAGTCCACCCGGGCGGCCAACGCAATGGCATCCGATGCCCGGGAGTCCACCACGGAGCCGTCGTCGAAGACCAGTGCCGCGTGGAATACCGTGTCCTCCACGGTGTGGATGCGCACCCTCTCCACACTGCGGCCAAACGTCTTGGCCACCTCCAACAGGAGGTCATGGGTCAGCGGCCGGGGCGGTTCTATGCCCTGCACGGCGAACACGATGGAGGTGGCCTCATTGGTGCCCAACCAGATGGGCACGTGGCGACGCCCCGCAGCCTCCCGCAGCACCACCACGGGTTGCGAGGACGGCACGTCCAGGCGTACCCCTGCAATCTCCATGAGATGTTCGCGTTGCATGCCGACTTCCCGGTTCTAGTCCTCAGGTGTGTGAGCGCCCAGCTTCTGCTGAACGGACTCCAACTGTCCCACAACCAGGGAGGCGTGAATGCTCAGGCACAGCTGCGTGATCTCTCCGGCCCGTTCACTGGCGCGACGTGATGCTGCTGGGCTGCGTTTGGCAACCTCCGACGCGATGGCCTGCTGCACCAGGCCGATCTCCCGGTCGGCAGCCTGACGCAGGGTCCGCAGGTGCCGTGGCTCCACCCCGTGATCGCGCAGCGCACGGGCCGCACCGGCAATCACCAGGTCATGGCGGTCAAAGCCACCGGGGCGCTCATGGATCAGACCAAAGCTGATCAGCTCACGGACCAGAGGGATCCCGGCCCCTGACTGACGGCACAGTTCCCGCATGGTCAGGGGTTCTTGGGACGGCACATCAGATTCACCGGGCACAGCGGCTGCCTGGGAGGCCGAGGTGGCTTCAGACGGATGGGAATACCCAGAGCCGCCTGACGTCCGGCCGCCGATGGTGGCGCTGGGTGCACTGGTGGCGTTGGCTGCACCGGTGGTTTTGGCAGCACGTCGGCTGGATGTCTCCGGAGCACCGGCATAGTTCTGACCGCTGCCAGGCAAACCCGCACCTGCAGCAACCGAACCGGCACCCGCGCCGGACTCCGATGCCCCGGATTGGCTCAGCAGCGCCTCCAACTGCCCGTTTTCGGACAGCTCCCGGATCACTTTCAGAGGAAGGTAGCGCTCCCGCTGAAGGATCAGAACCTGACGCAGGCGTTCACGGTCCTCCGCAGAGAACTTCCGGTAGCCGGACGGAGTGCGCGCTGGATGCAACAGGCCTTGGTCTTCCAGGAAACGCACCTTGGAGGCACTGATCTCCGGGAATTCAGCTTGCATCTGCGTCAACAGAGCACCCATTCCCACACGTTGGGTCTTGGCAGCCCCCGCCCCTGCGGATGAGGTGTCGGAAGAGTTCTGCGGGGACTCGCTGCCGCCTTGGTGAAGTGACGGCACCACGTCAGGAGTGGTTTTCAGGATTGCGGGTCGAGCGGTAGAACACAAAGCGGAACTTGCCCAACCGAACCTCGTCCCCGTTGTTCAGCATGGCCGAGTCCACGCGGTCACTGTTGACATAGGTCCCGTTCAAGGACTGCGCGTCAATGACCTCATAGGTCTTGTCCCGGCGGACAAAGCCTGCGTGACGGCGGGAGACGGTGACGTCATCCAAGAAGATGTCTGACTTGGGGTAGCGCCCTGCGCTGACCTCTTCCGTGTTCAGCAGGAAGCGTGCCCCGCGGCCGTGGGAGTCCACCTGCACCAGCAGGGCTGAGTTGGGCGGCAGCGCATCCACGGCAGCCTGCTCCTCATCTGACAGGCGGTGCCCCACGGCAGCTTCTTCCAGGACCTCAGAAATGATCTGAATGGACGTGGTTTCCGGGCCAGCGGACGGGATGTTGCGCTCGGACGGCGTGGTCATCATTCCCGCGTTCCTCCTCTGGTGCTCATGAAGTGATCAAAGTTCGGGCGACCCCGTGGGGAAGGGAAGCAACGAGCCGGCCGGACGTCTGTGTGGAGTTGCCCGTGACCACCGTGAAAGGCGGCTGGGACAACCTCGCCACAGTCTAGTCATGCCCACGGACAACTCTGGCCCGGGACCGCACAGAGCACGCGTTCCGGAAACATCCTGTCCCTCAGACCTCCCGGAAGGAACGTGCACTGCCCGGCTCTCATGCCGGCTGATCCCGGCAGGACTAGGCTGATCGCGTGACTGAGCGTCCTGTGATTCTGTTGGTGACCCACCACGACCGCCAGGTGACCGAGGCCGAGTTCCGGGCCCGGTACAACCGCGACTACGCCATCGAGGTGGTGGAGACCGGTCAGGAGGCCCTGGCGCGGGCCGAGCAGCTATGCTCCGCGTCGGCGCAACTGGCCATGGTGGCCGCGGAGTTCGACCTTCCGGACACCACGGCCATCGAGTTGCTGCGTCAGATGCAGATGGTCACCCCCACCTCCCGCCGCGTGGCGCTGGTGGGTATGGATGGATACCTCAACCACCTGGAGGAGCTCAAGCAGGCCGCCCTGGAACGGGACATGGACACCTTTGTGGGCATCCCCAGAGGCCCGCGGGACGAGGAGTTCCACACCGCGCTGATCGAGTTGCTCTCCGAATGGGGTTGGTCCGTGGCCCGACCCGTGATCTCGGCGGTGGACATCATCACCGACCAACCCACACCCACCACCGCGGCCATTCGGGACATGTTGGAACGCATGGGTCTGCCCACACGGATGCTGGGTCTGGAGGACGAGGACGCACAGGCCGTCCTGGAAGAGGCTGGACCAGGTGCCGCGCTCCCCCTGGTACGCACGTTCAACGGCAGCATCATCCAGGACGCCACAGCACAGTCCGTGGGCCAACACCTCTACGGCGGCTACGACGAAATCCCGGAGGGTGAAATCGCGGACGTGCTGGTGATCGGGGCAGGCCCGGCCGGCCTTGCGGCGGCCGTGTACGCAGCCTCGGAGGGCCTGTCCACCATCGTACTGGAGGAAGACGCCATTGGGGGTCAGGCAGGGTCCTCCTCCATGATCCGCAACTACCTGGGCTTCCCGCGTGGGATCTCCGGCATGCGGCTCACGCAGCGTTCCCGTGTGCAGGCCAGTCGATTCGGGGCACGGTTCTACACGGGCCGCCCGGTGTCCTCCGTGGAACCGGGACCGGCCGATGAACCAGAGCACCACCACGTGGTGGTGGATGACACCCACCTGTGTTCCCGCACCGTGGTGCTGGCCACCGGTGTGGCCTACCGGCGCCTGGACATCGCATCCGTGGATGAATGGATCGGCATGGGGGTCCACTACGGTGCCGCCACGTCCCTGGCTCGGGAGATGGAGGACAAGGACGTTTACGTGGTGGGCGGTGGCAACTCCGCGGGCCAGGCGGCCGTGCACATGGCCAAGTTCGCCCGGTCCGTGACCATCACCGTGCGCCGTGAGTCCTTGGCCGCCACCATGTCCGACTACCTGATCCGTGAGGTGGAGGCCACCCCCAACATCTCAGTGCTGCCGAACACCCGTGTGGTGGGAGGTCGTGGACAGGGCCGGTTGACCGGGATCACCTTGGAGGAGATCCCCACTGGTGTCACCCGCGACGTCCCAGCCGACGGCCTGATCTGTCTGCTGGGTGCCCAACCCGCCTGCCACTGGCTGCCCGATTCCGTGGTCCGCGACGACCACGGCTTCATCCTCACCGGTCGCGATGTCCCCCAGGACCGGTGGCGCGGTGGCATGCCCCCCACCAGCTTGGAGACGACGACGCCGGGGATCTTTGCGGTGGGTGACGTCCGCGCAGGGTCCATGAAACGCGTGGCATCCGCCGCCGGCGAGGGTGCGTCTGTGCTGCCGTTGGTGCACGCCCACCTGGCTGCACTGCGTCGTCGTGAAGTGGAGGAAACTGCCTGAGAAGCCCACGGGCTGCCAAGGCCGATAGTTTCAGGAGCGGCGCCGTAGGGGCTGTTCGCTCTGGGTGTTCATCTGGGCCTCCAGCTCGGCGATGATGGTGCGGGCATCATGGGCGCCCAGGTGCCGCGACCCGTTGAGGAAGAACGTGGGGGTTCCACGCACCCCGCTCTCATGGGCGCTACGGGCATGCTTGGCCACCCACTTGGGCAGCTCCGGGTCCGCCAGGTCAGATTCAAACTGGTCCATGTCCAGTCCGATCTCCTGCGCCAGTCGCCGGTAGACCGACTCATCCAGGTGGTCCTGGTGATCGAACAACTGCTTGTGCATGTCCCAGAACTGACCCTGGCGAGCGGCCGCTTCTGCCACCACGGCCGCACGTTCGGCATTGGGATGCCGGTCTGCAATGGGCACGTGACGCGCCACAAAACGCACCCGGTCCCCAAAGTGTTGGTAGAGGTCCTGACCGATACCCGTGGTGCGTGAGCAGAAGGGGCATTCGTAGTCGAAGTACTCGACCACAGTGGCTTCGGCATCCGGGGATCCAAAGATGTGGTCGTAGTCCTCGTTGACCGCAGGAGTCAGAGTCACCGGCAGGTCGGCTGAGGTTTCCCCGAACCGGACCCGGGCCACCCAGAAGATGATCCAGCCCAACAACCAGGCCAGGACCATGGCCAACAGCACTCCCACCGTGGCGGCATTGCTGTGCTGTTGATCCGTGAAGGCCAACCCGATCACCAGCAGAGACACCGTGAACCCGATTCCGGACAGGGCCGCACCACCCATGATGGAACCTGGCCCCACGCCGTCGGGAAGTTTGCCCAGACCCATGCGCATGGCAAGCCAGGTGCCCAAGGAGATTCCGGCCAGTTTGCCGATCACCAGCCCGGCCACCACACCCCAGGTGACCGTGGAGGTCGCCGCCTGTCCCAGGGTGTCACCGCGCAGGTCCACCCCGGCATTGGCCAGGGCGAACAGCGGAACGATCACCAACGACGACGGCCCGCGCAAGGCGGCGTGTAGCCTCTCGTTGACCGAGATGGAACGGGCCAGGCCCCGGGAAGCCGTACGGGCGGCGTCGGCCTCCGGGGACTGACGGAAGTCACGGAACAGGTGCGCCACACTGTCCACCACACCGCGGTGCGTGGCGAAGGCGGGCACCATGAGGCCCGCCACCATGCCTGCGATGGACGGGTGGATCCCCGATTCCAAAGTGGCCAGCCACAGCACGATCACCAGTGCCACGTACGGGGAGGAACGCCACTGCCGGGTGCGCCCCAAGAGGAACAGAGCCACCAAGGCGAACACCGCGATGACCAGGGGCCAGATACGCACCTGTTCGGTGTAGAACACACCAATGATGGACACCGCCAGGAAGTCATCCACCACGGTCAGGGTGAGCAGGAAGATCCGCAGCTGATTGGACATGGCCGGGCCCACCAGGACCAGAGCACCCAGCAGGAATGCGGTGTCCGTTCCCACCACCGCACCCCAACCAGCGGGTGCCTCGCCCCCGGCGATGCTCAGGTAGATCAACGCAGGCACCCCCACGCCCAGCACGCCGGCCACCAGCGGCACCAGGGCCCGACGACGGTCGCGCAAGGAGCCCACTGCGAACTCCTGGCGAACCTCCAAGCCCACCACAAAGAAGAAGATGACCATCAAGCCGTCATTGACCCAGTGGTGCAGGCTGAGGTTCAGGCCCCAGGACCCCACGGTGACCTCCATGTGGGTCTCCCACAGCTCGTGGTAGAGCCTGGAGAACGGGGAGTTGGCCCACAACAGAGCAAAGACCGTGACCGCCACCAAAAGAAGCGCGCTACCGGACTCACTGCGTAGGCGCTCAAGAAGTGTCGGGCGCATGGATCCGACTTTACAAGCCCCTCCCACTGGGAGAGACCAAAATCTTCACGGCCGTCTCATTGCGGTGGATGAGTGTGTCAAAGCCCTCACTCACCAGGTCCTCCACGGCAATCTTGCCCGTGATGAACGGGGCCAGATCAATCTTTCCGGACTCCACCAGCGCGATCGTGGCCGGGTGGGAATTCACGTAGGCGATCGTGCCGCGAAGGTCGATCTCCTTCATGACCAACGTGTGGATGTCAAAGTTGGAGCGCTGTGCCCAGATGGAGACCACCACCAGACCACCCGTGGGCCGCAACGCGTCCATGAGGGTGTCCAGAACCACCTGCACCGAGGTGCATTCAAAAGCCACGTCCGCACCGCGTCCGTCACGGGAGAGTTTGCGTACCTCCTCGGCAACGTCCACCTGGGTGGGATCCAGGGCGTGATCTGCCACGCCCGATTCCAGGGCCTTCTCACGGCGCAGGGGTGAAAGCTCGGAGACCACCACGGTGCATCCAATGGCCTTGAGCACAGCTGCGGTGAGCAAGCCGATGGGACCGGCACCGCCGATCACAGCGATGTCCCCTTCCGTGGCCCCGGAACGCTGGACCGCGTGGTAGCCCACGGACAGGGGCTCGATCAGTGCTGCTTGATCCAGGGGAAGGTCCTTGCTGATGGCGTGCACCCAGCGGCGTTTGACGGAAATCTTCTCCCCCAGCCCGCCACCGCGACCGGCCAGACCGATGAAGTTCATGTTCTGGGAGAGGTGATAGTCCTTGGACTCGGGGCCGGTGTCCACGGAGTCGTCGATGATGTAGGGCTCCACCACCACGTGGTCGCCAACCTCCAGGTCGGTGACGCCCTCACCGACCTCATAGATCACACCGGAGAACTCATGGCCCAGAGTGATGGGCGCAGTCTCACCGGAGATGGGGTGAGGGGTGTCATGCGTGGGGCAGAACACCGGGCCATCCTTGTACTCGTGAAGATCGGTGCCACAGATTCCGCACCAGGCGACGTCGATCCCCACGTGACCAGGTTCCACGGTGGGCTCCGGGATGTCCTCGATACGAATGTCTTCACGGTCGTAGAAACGTGCAGCCTTCATCTGATGCCACTCCTCTGGGTACCGATTTGAGGTTCGAATGCTGTGTGTGCATTCATCTCCACGGTAGGCACAGCGCCGTGCCGGTGGCGCGTGGTTGCAGGCCATTACATGGGGCCGCGGTGGCGGTGTCAGTCCACCGTGGTGAAGGCCTCCCATGTTGCGGTGATCAACCGGGCACCGGTCCCCCGGTCCGGTGCCATGTTGCGTCCTGCACGCAACAACTCCCCGTCCCAGACCGCGATCAGGATGCGCGCCAGGTCCTTGCCGTCAACGCGGTAGGAAACCCCGCGACTCTTGACCTGCTCCAGGACTTCCGTGACAGCCGCCAGAATGCGTTCGTATTGCTCGTCCACGGCCAGGCGCAGTTGCGGGTCTCGGTCGGCCGCCAAGTGCATCTCCACACGGAAGGCCTGCCATTGGCCGTCCTGGGTCAATCCGGACAGTGCCTGCAGGACGAACGCCAACATCTGCGTCACGGGCACATCCCGCCGCAGTTGCCGTTGCACTTCCGTGGTCAGCAGCTCCACCAGTTGATCCACCCGGTGGGCGTAGACCGCCACCGCCAGCTCAGACTTGGAGTCAAAATTGCTGTAGAAGGCACCCCGTGTGAACCCTGCCGCCGCGCAGAGATCCGCCACGCTGGCAGCCTCCAAGCCCTTGGTGACAAACACGGTGGCGGCTTGGTCCACCAATTTGGTGCGCGTGGCTGAGCGCGAGCGCTTGGCGGCTTCTGTGTCAGGAGTCTCACTCATTGGCGTCATCATCCCCTCGACCGACTCGATACACCAGTGTATCGTCAGGCCCTGAATTTCAATACACTCATGCATCGAGGACGTCATGCACTCAGACGAGCTCACCGAGCGACATCCCAAACACCGCGAAAACTCCCCGTCCGCGGAGGCCACCCGCCACCACGCCACACTGTGGGACCTGCCCCGCACGCTGCGGTGGATCATTCCCCCGGTGGGCGTGATGATCATCGGGTTCCTGGGCATCCTGCTTTACCTGGGTGGCCTGGGATCCCCCGCTGATCACATGGAGGACCTGCCCGTTGCCATCGTGAACCAGGACGACGGCGCCACCACCACCGCAGCCGATGGTTCCCCACAGAAGGTGAACCTGGGTGATGACCTCACGGAGTACCTGATGTCCAAGGTCAATGACAGCGGTGAGTTCAATCTGCAGGAGATGTCCTCCGAGCAAGCTGACAGCCAACTGTCCAGCGGTGAGATCTACGGGGCCATCAAGATCCCGCAGGAGTTCTCCGCACAGACCGTGGCCTTGGTACCCGCTGCCATCGGAGGGGACGGCGACGGCACCCAGCCCACCATTGAGCTGATCACCTCGCCACAGGCCGGTTCCATGAGCACCCGGCTGGTTTCCGATGGCCTCAAGCCAGGACTCGACCAGGCATCTGAGTCCATTGGTGAGGACCTGAGTGCATCCGCGGACCAACAGGTGCAAGCACGCCAGGACGCAGGTCAGCACGTCCCCGAGGTCACCACCGTTGCCCAGGACGTGCTCAACGATCCCGTTCACATCACCACCCATGCCTGGCAGGACCTGCAGGACGGCACCGCGTTGGGCATGAGCCCGTTCTACTGGTCCGTGGTCCTGTTGGTGGTGGGTCTCAGCGGCAGCGTGGCAGTCCACACCCTGGTGGACGGGATCCTGGGGATCATGCCGGTGGATCTGGGGCCCAGCTTCCACCAGTACCGCACGGTGGAGTTGTCCCGGCTGACCACGTTCCTGGTGAAGTGGGCGATCATGCTGCTGGCCGGTGCCGCAACCTCCGGGTTGATGATGCTGGCGGCCTCCGTGGTGAACATGCCCATGCCGAACGGTGGCGAGCTGTTCCTGATCAGTTGGCTCTCCATCGCAGCGTCATCGGCCGTGACGTTGGCACTGCTCACGGCGGCCGGCGGCGTAGGGCTGATCCTGTCCATGGTCTACCTGATTTTCCTGGGCCTGCCATCTGCCGGTGCCGTGGTGCCGGTGGAGGCCCTACCCGGGTTCTTCGCCTGGATCACCAACATCGAGCCCCTGCACTACACCTGGTTGGGTGTGCGCGACGTCCTGTTCTTCAGCGCTGAGCGCAGCGCCGGGTTGGGCACCGGGGCAGCAGGACTGGCAGCCATCATGGCGGGCGCCGTCGTCCTGGCCGCGGTGAGCGGTCCGCTCTGGGACCGTCTGACCGGACGCCGGGGGCGGCCTACCCTGAAGGGGTGAGCACATCTGAATCCGTGCCGACTGATCTGGTCATCGGCGACGACGGCCTGGCCCGGCCGCCCTGGGCAGCATCCAGTGATCTGTTGCGTGCGTACTACGACTCCGAGTGGGGCATGCCCGTGACCGATGAGCGCGGCGTGTTCGAACGGCTGAGCCTGGAAGCGTTCCAGTCCGGGCTGGCCTGGTCCACCATCCTGGCCAAGCGCCCACGCTTTCGGGAGGCATTCGCAGACTTTGATCCGGACGCGGTGGCTGCCTTCGGTCCAGCTGACCACGAGCGGTTGATGAACGACGCCGGGATCGTGCGCAACCGCGCCAAAATCACCGCCACCATCGGCAACGCCCAAGCCGCCGTGCGCCTTCGAGAGGACGGCGGGCTGGCCGATCTGGTGTGGTCCTTCCGCCCGGAGACCACCCCGGCGCCGCGGAGCATGGCGGAACTGCCCACCCAGACCCCGGAGTCTGTGGCCATGGCCAAGGCCTTGAAGAAACGGGGCTTCAGCTTTGTGGGACCCACCACGGCCTACGCGTTGATGTCCGCCATCGGACTGGTGGACCTGCACCTGGTGGGCTCGCACCGGCGGGGCTGCTCGGGCCTCTGGGACTGACCGGCCGGAGCGACCGTCAGCTGGATGACTGGGCGCGGAGGAACTGCTCAAAGGTCATGGGCGCCTGACCTGTCACTCGTTGAATGTCACCGGTCACAGGTGCCAGGTCTCCGGATGCGATGGCGGTGTAGGTGCTCACCCAGGCGTCGTACTCCCACTGCTCGGCAGGCCACGCGCGGCGCGATTCGTAGGCCTCCTCAACGGTCTCCGCGTGGTAGCTGAAGGAGCGGCCCATCACCTGGGACATGGTGGTTGCGGCCTCCTGGAGGCTCAGGGCCTCCGGGCCGGTCAGGTTGTACGTCTGGTTCACGTGAACTGCGGGGTCCTGGAGCACGGCGGCAGCCACGCGAGCGACGTCGTCGCGGGCCACAAAGGAGCAGCGGCCGTCACCAGCCGGACCGCGCAGGACGTCGTCGTCCCCGGTGAACGCCGGGAGGACGTCCATATAGAAGTTGTCGCGCAAGAAAGTCCAGGACATCCCGGAGTCACGGATGAGGTTCTCCGCTTCGTCGTGGCCCCGGGCGTGGGTGAACACTGCGTCAGGGCTGGCGGCAAAGAAGGAGGTGTAGACGATGTGCTGGACCCCGGCGTCTGCTGCGGCCTGGATGAAGGTGGCGTGCTCTTGACGTCGAGTGGCACTTTCCCGGCCGGAGACCATGAACAGGGTCTTGACCCCCTCAAGTGCGCCCAAGGCCGCACTACGGTCCCCGTATTCGGCCTGACGGGCGGTGGAGCCGTGGATCTCAGGCGCCCGGTTCAAGGAGCGCACCATCAACCGCTGTGCCACCCCGGCCTGGGACAACGTGCGGGCAACGGCCCCTCCCAGGACTCCCGTGGAACCGGTGACGGCCAACTGCGGCAAGGTGGAAGTCATGGTGCACTCCTGACTGGTCGGTCCTTGACACCACCACCCTACGTCCCCACCGTCTTGCTGCCGAGTGTGTGAGTTCAGTCGTCTGGTAGCCCTGGAAACGCCCGAACTCACACACTCGGCAGGAAGTTCATAGGGTGGGGGTATGGGCGACCTCAAGGCACTGCAGCACACGCTCCGCGATCTGGACGGCCAGGGATACGGCAGCTACAACCGCCTCAAGGGCACCTATGACATGGGTGGCTTCCGACTCAGTGTGGACCACACGCAGGTGGACCCTTATGCTCCCCCGTCCAAGATCCGCGTGATGCTCGCCCGGGACCAGATCCAGCTACCCGGGCACGTGACCCAGACGCGTCCTCAACGGATTGCTGCAGCAGACCATCTGGCCCGGCGTTTCCATGCTGCCGTCCAGGGCCGGACCACGTCCCAGGACCAGCCGCCGCGCTCCAAGCCTCGTGGAAGCTACGGCAACGGTTCGCATCAGGGCGAGACCACTGCTTTGAAAACCTACGCACACGGTCAGCAGGTGCTGGAACGCAGCACGGTGCTCATCACCGATGACCGTGTGGAAGTCCGCTTGGAGGTGGCCCTGCCCGCCGCAGGGCGCCGCATCAAGGGCCGCGCCGCCGAGCACGTTCTCACCCAGCAGTTGCCGCAGGTGGTCGCCGCTGCTCTTGACCCCGAAAACCGGGACGACGACGCCCTGGTCGCCCACGTTCAGCTCTACCTGGACCAACTCCATGTGGCTGAGAGCTTGAAGGACCGGGGACTGGTGGCCTTTGTGGGTGATGGGTCGGTGTTGCCGCGCAGGGCCGGCGACTCCGATCTGCCCCTGGAACAGGGGGCCATCCCGTTCACCACCCCAGGCTCTCTGGACGTGAGTTTTGAGCTGCCCAGTGGGAAAACCGTGCGCGGCATGGGCATCCCGGAGGGCATCACGGTGATTGTTGGCGGCGGCTACCACGGCAAGTCCACGCTGCTGGCAGCCCTCAGCGGCGGGGTCTACCCGCACGTTGCCGGGGACGGCCGCGAGTGGGTGATCACCCGCCGCGATGCCGTTGCCATCCGGGCTGAGGACGGGCGCTGCGTGACGGGGGTGGACATCTCCCCCTTCATCACCGGGTTGCCCACCGGCGTGGACACCCGCGAATTCACGACGACGAACGCCAGCGGCTCCACGTCCCAAGCCGCCAATCTGGTGGAGGCGCTGGGAGCTGGCACCTCCACCGTGCTGATTGACGAGGACACCTCCGCCACCAACTTCATGATCCGTGATGACCGGATGAAACGCCTGATCCCTCCGCACAGGGAACCCATCACGCCGTTCGTGGAGCGGGTCAAGCCCATGTTGGAACACACCGGGGTCTCCACCGTGCTCGTGGCCGGTGGAACTGGAGCCTTTTTTGACGTGGCAGATCAGGTGATTGTCATGGAGGCCTACCGTCCGCGTGACGTCACCGAGCAGGCCCGGCAGATTGCCCAGGACACACCGTGGGGGGATGAGTCCGATGACGTGGACGTCAACGGCCGTGAGGTGGCACCGTTCCGTGCCCGCACCCCGCGGATCTTGCATGCACCCAGCTTGAATCCACGCTCCAAGACCAAACCCAATCGAGCCCGTGGGCGCACGGAGATTCAGGTGGGCCGCCAGAACATTGACCTGTCCGCCGTCTCTCAGCTGGTGGATGCCGGTCAAACCGCGGCGCTGGCGCGAGCCCTGGATGAACTGGCCACCACCACACCCCACAACGTGGCCCTGGAACGTGCGGCATTCGAGCGGATCTGCAGCATGGAACGCGATGGGCTGGATGCGCTCAGTGCTCATGGCGGGCACCCTGGCTACCTGGCAGCGCCCAGGCAACAAGAGCTCCAGGCTGCCGTCAACCGGTTCAGAGGCCTTAGATTGGCCAACGGGTCCGCCCAGCGGGCCAACGACTGAGGTCCGCCGCCGCTTCCGAGCAGAATGGAGCAGGTCATGCACACACGTACTTTGGGACAGGGTTTGGAAGTCTCGGCCATTGGTCTGGGATGCATGGGCATCTCCCAGTCCTACGGCCCCAACCCCGGCGACCACGCCGCCATGGTGCAGGTACTGCGGGACGCTGTGGATGCCGGTGTGACGTTTTTTGACACCGCCGAGGCCTACGGTCCCTTCCACAACGAGGAAGTGCTGGGTGAGGCCCTTGAGCCGGTGCGCGACCAGGTGGTGCTGGCCACCAAGTTCGGCTGGCAGATCACGGACGGTCAGATCACCGGCCTGAACAGCCGCCCGGAACAGATCCGGCGGGTGGCTGAGGAATCCCTGAAGCGGCTGCGCACGGACCGGATCGACTTGTTCTACCAGCACCGAGTGGACCCGGATGTGCCCATGGAAGAGGTGGCCGGTGCAGTGGGTGATCTGGTGGCCGAAGGCAAGGTCCTGCACTTCGGCCTCTCAGAGCCCGGTGCACATTCCCTGCGGGCCGCCCACGCCGTGCACCCGGTCACGGCCGTCCAGAGCGAATACTCACTGTGGACCCGTGACCCGGAACCGGAGATTCTTCCGGCCTGTGCCGAGTTGGGCATCGGCTTTGTCCCGTTCAGTCCCCTGGGCAAGGGATTCTTGACGGGCCAGGTGACGACGTCGTCGTTCGGTGACGGTGACATCCGCGCCACCATTCCGCGTTTCCAGGAGGAGAACCGCCAGGCCAATTAGGCCCTGGTGGACCACGTCCAGACCCTGGCTGCCTCCAAGGAGGCCACTGCAGGTCAGGTGGCGCTGGCGTGGCTGTTGGCGCAGCAGCCGTGGATCGTTCCGATCCCCGGCTCCCGGCGCATCCAACCTGACTCGTGCCACTTGAGAGCTCCTGGCTGACTTGGCCGGTGTTGTCGCTGGTCAGAGTCCTGTGGCGG
>NZ_JAAVUN010000029.1 GCF_012163155.1 Kocuria subflava | reverse complement strand
GCACCCCGCGGGCACTCACCACCATCGGAAGCTAGCGACCAAGAGTGGAAACCTAACCGTAGGGCAGGTCACACTGTCACCTGATCGTGCAGCAGTCCCCACCGCCCCCGCCGCAGTAGTGGCAGGGAACTCAGGCCGATTCACGGTCACCAGGCCGGCGGGCCTTCGCAGCCGGATAGCCACCAGAGGTGAGGAACCCACACCCACTCGCACGCACGGCGCGACAGGTGAGCGCGATCCCGAACTGATCGCGGTATATGTCAATAAATGCGATCATCTCGTCGTCCGCCGGTCGAGCCTCGTGGCGAAGAACACTGGGGCGCACTTCAGGATCTCGTTGGTCCACCACAGCTGCCCTTTCTCTCGCTTGAGTCGCCGGATCTCCGCCTGCACATCCGTACTCCGCCCCGGCTTGGCGCCCGCATCGACCGCTGCCTGCTCGATCCAGCGCCGCGCAGCGACTCGGTCGAGATGTTCAACTTCGGGGCGATCTCCCGGATTGCCTGGTACTGCGACAGGCGCCCTCGGCCTCCATGCGATCGGTGCCCCAACTAATCGCCCGATGCTTCACGGACTGTGGATACTTGCTCGACACTGTCCAATCTAAAGGTCGGAACAATCCCCCCTCCCGGGCGCTGCACTTCAATGCTATGGTGGCTTTGTGTCTATCAGACCAAGTCAGACTAAACGGGGCAGGGAGTGGCTAACGAACTTTGCCGATTCAGAACAATCGACTGCCACGCTGCTCCTTGATAGCTTGCAATTTGTAAACGCGACACAGGTCAAGGATGGGCTAAGGTCGCGAATTGAAGAGGTTGGGCCTCGTTTCCGAGGAGAAAAGTGCCTCTTGCTTCCTGTGTTGTCCATTGAAGATATTGACAGGCAGGTCGAATGTGTCAAGAAGTATAGTAGATATACAGGATCTCCATTCGATGCGTCCAATGAAGATCCTGCAGGATTGTCTCAGGATTGTCGAGGGTATAATACTAAGACTCGGCATGTTGCCTACCTCACTTTCGAGCCTGGAGTTTTTATTCCGGCAACGCCCGGAAGTGAGGCTGCCGTAGCCAGCTTGCTTCGAGAGTTCACTGGGGAGAGACCGGAATCCAATGGGTATCAGTGGTTGCATCCTGCGAGCACTTTAAGTGAGCTACGTGAGCATCGATGCCATGTGATTGTACTAGCTACGGATTATATCGGTTCCGGACGCCAAGTTTTGGAATTTGCGGCTACACTTGCGCGAAATCCAAGACTTCGTAGTTGGCGATCTTTTGGTCGGCTAAAATTTGTGGTGGTTGCCTACGCGGCCTCCGAGAGGGGGCGGAGGGCCTTAAATAGTGCTCGGGATGTTGATGCAACGTTCATATACCGCCCTGCCCCGTCATTCCGGGATGCGTATTGGACTCCGGAGGAGCGCCAGGCGATAGAGGAGATGTGCCTTAAGTACACTCCGAAGCGGAAGAAGTTCGAGGCACTTGGGCACAAAGGCAGTGCAGGTTTGTTTGTTGCTCCTGATAGCGTGCCAAATAACATACCGTATATCCTTCGCCGTGTTCAATCGGGTTGGCGACATTTCTTCAATAATCGCAGTTTTCCCGCTGACCTAAGGCATGAATTGAATCAATATGATCCACCTTTGCGGGATCCGGCCAGATTGGCCACGATTGCAAACCAGCAACGATTGGCGCGTGCACTGCAATCTGGAGATGTTCGGATGCCGGCGGATAGACTCATCGCGGTTCTCGCTCTTATGAACGCCAGTGCGCAAACGTGCGAAAGTCTTACGCACCAACTCGGGCTTCCCGACGATGATATTGCTGCGATGCTTAAATTCTTGGAGCGGAGCGGAATGATCACCGGGTCAATGACTGTAACACCGCGTGGACGGCAAGAGATTCACAGTGCGAGAAGATTGAATAGGGTCTCGACCGCAGGACTAGCAGGCAGTATGGAAAACTACTATCCTAGGACACTGAGATGGGGAGCCGAGTGGGGGATCTAGCGAAGCCGACGCCTAGTGTCGGCGCATCGAGTCGCAAGACTCGACGGTTGCGGCTGACCGTAACCGATGGACGAGCCCTCGCTACGCGTGGGGAGGCGAACCTGCCCAACGCCGACGCAGGCTGGGGGGCATGTCCGCCTACCCTTGCGGGATGACACCGAAGTAGATGAACCACTCGTCTCCTCATCACTATTCTCGCGCCGGACGCGAAGCGGGCGTTTCGGAGTCCGTTGTTCGCGCAGCTTTGGCCCAGTCGCATTTAATAGAGGAGTCTGGTTCATTTCCGATCCTCAGTTTGGGGCACCTTGCTCACCTGTCAGGTGCTCCGTACTTATACCTAAGAGAAATAGTCCAGCGAGTTCGGGATCCGTACCAGGACATCTCGCAAAGAAAAAAATCTGGCGGAACACGCCCAATTTCTGCACCTGAGCCTGTTCTCATGGATGTACATCGATTTATATTGGATCGAGCTCTGGCAAGTGTTCCGCTTCATCCGGCCAGTTTTGCTTATACTAGGGGACGAAATATTAAGCAGTGCGCCGAGCGGCATCTAGGCGCGAAATGGTTATTCAAATTTGACATCACGAACTTTTTTGGCCAGGTGAAGGAGCCGTCGGTTTTTCGAGTGTTCCGTCGGCAAGGCTACTCTCGATTAGTCTCTCTGGAATTGACTCGAATTTGTACGCGCGCCCCTCTCTCAAAAAATTTGGGCTCCCGGTCACGTTATGACGTGATTCCATCCTATAGCGTAGATCAGCGTGGTTGGTTGCCACAAGGAGCTCCCACGAGCGGGGCCCTGTCTAACGCGGTCGCGGCCCCTCTTGACCACGATTTGACAAGTCTTGCTGATCGGCACGGTCTCGTATATTCGCGTTATTCAGATGATATGTTCTTTTCTGCCGGCCAAGGTTTTTCCAGGCCAAAGGCAAAGGCTCTGGTTCGAGAAGTTGACCGCACCGTCCAGAGACATCGATTTTTATTGCACCGAAAGAAGACTCGTGTGATTCCACCTGGTGCCCGTCATATTGTCTTGGGGTTGCTTGTTGATTCTGGTCAGGTTCGGCTACTCCCCGAATTTCGACGCCGGGTGGAAGTCCATATCCGTGGGGTTGGCAGGTTTGGGCTTGATTCTCACGTCGAGCATCGTGGATTCCGGTCGATGTTTTCGTTTATTAGTCACGTCGATGGTTGCCTTGCTTTTGCGTCATCTGTCGAACCAGATTGGGCAGAGAGCTGTAGAGTTAGGTGGGAAGCAGTTCTGAAGGATCAAGGCTTTCCCATATGAGCCCATGCGTTTGGGCAAGGATGTACATGTCGAAAGTGTGGTTTTTCGCCACCCGGGAGCGTAAGTGGTGGTGCGCCGGTATGGTCGGCACACTGCAGACTTGGAGAGTGGTTGGTTTAGGGGACAATGGTAGTTGTCGCCGTGATGGGGGGAGTGTTAGGCAAAAGCGGGGCAGCGTAGGGCGTTAAATGAAGTGTTGCGTTCCATCTCGACCTGAATTATGGTCGCCCGACGGCAATTGAGAGGGTCATCAACCACGCCACCTTCGCGGGCCTGAAATAGGCTCTAGATCCGCACAGCGAAGGGTGGTAAGCAGGGTAGGTGCGAGTCAAGGAGGTAGGGCAAAAGTGCGCCTGGTCTTGCCTGATGAGGGCCCGCCTCGTGGTCGTCACCCCGACTCTCCTAACCGCTTTGACCCGAACACTGTACTTGCCATCGGGGTCAACGTCAGGTCACAAGATGTTAGTGGCGCCCGCACTCAGCGGGCGCCACTCACATTCACCTACAAAACAAAGATCACTTCACGTCGAACCGGTCCGCGTCCATGACCTTCGCCCACGCCTTCACGAAGTCGCGCACGAACTTCTCCTTGGCGTCGTCGGCCGCGTAGACCTCGGCCACGGTGCGCAGCTCCGAGTTGGAGCCGAACACCAGGTCGTTGCGGGTGCCGGTCCACTCCCGGCCATCGGCGGTCACACCGCGGTACTGACCCTCGGCCACCTTTTCCCACTGGGTGTCAATGTCCGTCAACGCCACCAGGAAGTCGTTGGAGAGCACACCCACCTGATCGGTGAACACACCGTCAGTGGAGGACCCGTGAACGGCACCCAGCACACGCAGACCCGCCACCAGCACGGTCATCTCCGGAGCGGAGAGACCCAACAGGTTGGCCCGGTCAATCAGGGCGAACTCCGCCGGGAACTCCTTGTTGCCGCGGGGATCGTAGTTGCGGAATCCATCCACCTTGGGCTTCAGGAATTCCTGGCCGGTCACATCGGTCTGCTCCTGAGAGGCATCACCACGCCCGCCGGTGAACGGCACGGACACGGTCACGCCGCCGTCGGCAGCTGCCTTCTCAATGGCCCAGTTGCCGGCGATCACCACGGTGTCTGCAAAGGACACTCCGTGATCGGAGGCAATGGACTCCAGGGCAGAGATGACCGGACCGGTCACGGACGGCTCGTTGACCTCCCAGGACCGCTGCGGCTCCAGGCGGATGCGGCCACCGTTGGCGCCACCGCGGAAGTCGGAGGTGCGGAAGGTGGAGGCAGCAGCCCAAGCGGTCTTGACCACGTCGGTCACGGACAGCCCGGCAGCGGCCACGGCATCCTTGACCGCAGCAACCTCAGAATCGCCGGGGACGGAATCCGGGGCGGGGATGGGATCCATCCACACCAGCTCCTCCGCGGGGACCTCGGCACCGTGGTGGCGGGAGATCGGGCCCATGTCACGGTGGGTCAGCTTGAACCACGCGCGAGCATAAGCATCCTGGAACGCTGCAAAGTCATCCTTGAACTTGCGGGAGACCTTGTCGTACTTAGGGTCAAACCGCAGCGCCAAGTCAGAGGTCAGCATGCGCGGCTCACGCCGCCCGTTGCCGTCTGCCTCCGGAACCATGTCCGAGCCGCCACCGTTGACCGGACGCCACTGCTGGGCACCAGCAGGGGAGTGGAACAGCTCCCACTCGTAGGCGTAGAGGATGTGGAAGAACTCGTTGTCCCAACGGGTCGGGTGGTAGGTCCAGGTGACTTCCAGACCGGACGTGATGGTGTCCCGCCCATGACCGGAACCGTAGGAGTTCTTCCAGCCCAGGCCCATCTGCTCCAACGGAGCGGCCTCGGGCTCGGGGCCAATATGGTCCGGAACCTCAGCGGCACCGTGGGTCTTGCCGAAGGTGTGACCGCCGCCGATCAGCGCCACGGTCTCCTCGTCGTTCATGCCCATACGGCCGAAGGTCTCGCGGATGTCGATCGCGGACTTCTTCGGGTCCGGCTCACCCTCCGGGCCCTCCGGGTTGACGTAGATCAGACCCATTTCCACTGCGGCCAGCGGGTTCTCCAGGTCGCGGTCGCCCTTGTAGCGCTCGCCACCACCGTTGGTCCACTCGGTTTCGGGGCCCCAGTAGACATCGTCCTCGGGCTCGTAGGCATCCACACGGCCACCGGAGAAGCCAAAGGTGGGCATGCCCATGATCTCGTGGGCCACGTTGCCCGCCAGCACAATCAGGTCAGCCCAGGACAGGGACTGGCCGTACTTCTTCTTCACCGGCCACAGCAGGCGCCGTGCCTTGTCCAGGGAGGCGTTGTCCGGCCAGGAGTTCAGGGGCGCAAACCGCTGCTGACCGGTACCGGCACCGCCGCGGCCATCCTGTGACCGGTAGGTGCCGGCGGAGTGCCAGGCCATACGAATCATGAACGGCCCGTAGTTGCCAAAGTCTGCGGGCCACCAGTCCTTGGAGGTGGTCAGCACCTCCGCAATGCTCTGCTTGACCTCAGCCAGATCCAGCGCCTCAAAGGCTGCGGGGTAGTCAAAGTCGGGATCGTGCGGGTTGATCACTGGCTGTTCCTTGGCCAGGATCTTCAGGTTCAACCGATTGGGCCACCACTGCTGGTTGGCGTCGCCGGAGGTCGGGTGCGGCAGGGAGGCGCCGTGCGCAACCGGGCACTTGCCTTCGGAGGACTCCTGAACCGGCTGCTCCGGCAGACCGGTGGCCTCGGTCTCAGTCATCTCACCGACGGTGGTGGAGTCATCGCCATGAGGCAGGTTCTCAGTGCTCACTTCTGTTCCTTTCAATCGGGACAAACCTTGGGGTCTGGAAAGTTGGGTTCTCAGGTGACCTTGGACGGCGACGACGACGACGCTGCCGCCTCCCGGTCAGGCTGCTTGCGGCAGTCCGGGCACAAGCCCCAGTAGTAGATCTCTGCCTCGTCCACTAAGTACCCATGGTTCTCCTCCAGGTGCAGGCAGGGGGCCTGACCGGTGGAGCACGGGACGTCCACCAGCTGCGCGCATCCGCGGCACACCAGGTGATGGTGGTTGTCATTGCGTCGGATCTCGTACAGGGCGGAAGATCCGGCCGGCTGCAATGAGCGGACCAGGCCGGCTTCCGTGAGCGCATGCAGGCAGTCGTAGACAGCCTGGTGAGACACGGACGGATTCTCCTGCCGTACCGCTTCCAGAATCGCTGCGGCATCCGCGTGCTGGTTGCGGTCCAGGGCTACGAGCACTGCCACGCGGGGTCGAGTGACCCGCAGACCGGCATCACGCAACATGGCGCGTTCCGGCAGCTCATCGGTTGTGATGGTGCTCATGAACACCATGGTGCCTGGTTAATTGGAATCCTTCAAGAAAGGCGTGCCTTGCCTCATGAGATGTAGGTTTTCAAGACCGCGTCGTGGGCTTGCGAGCATGTCCATGACGCTGCGCACGTCATCTTGTGGACATGTCGATTCTGCCGCCGGTCTGCCTGGGTTTTGGGATAATTCCCGCGTGACCGATGCACCCCATCACGTTCCTCACCCGCCGTCGCGCAGCCCGCTGCTGGCCGGTGACCGGGCTGCCGAGCCCCGCACCTTGGTGGACGTTTTCCTGGAAACCGTCCAGAACCACGGAGACTCCCCGGCGCTGGATGCGGCCGGATCGGTGTTGACCTACACCGAGTTCCACCAGGCAGCTGGTGAGATTGCCGCCGAGCTGGCGCACCTGGGGGTGGGCGCCGGGGACAAAGTGGGCGTGCGGGTGCCGTCCGGAACGGCCGATCTGTACGTGGCCATCATGGGCATCCTGCTTGCAGGTGCCGCCTATGTTCCCGTGGATGCCGATGACCCGGATGAACGTGCCCGCACGGTGTTTTCAGAAGCCCAGGTGGCCGCCGTGATCACGGCAGACCGTGTGGTCACCAGCCGCCTGCCGCAGATGCGTACGGCACTCACCCCGGCGGCGCCGTCGTTGACCGATGACTGCTGGGTGATTTTCACCTCCGGGTCCACGGGCAAGCCCAAGGGGGTGGCCGTCAGTCACCGCAGCGCAGCAGCTTTTGTGGACGCCGAATCCCGGCTGTTCCTGCAACGCAAGCCCATGGCGCCGGGGGACCGTGTGATGGCCGGGCTCTCCGTGGCTTTTGACGCCAGTTGTGAGGAAATGTGGCTGGCCTGGGCCCACGGTGCCTGCCTGGTGCCCGCCCCACGTTCCCTGGTGCGTTCCGGTATGGACCTGGGGCCGTGGTTGGTGGCCAACAACGTCACGGTGGTCTCCACTGTGCCCACCCTGGTCTCCCTGTGGCCGCCCGAAGCCCTGGCTGCCGTCCGTCTGTTGATCCTGGGCGGGGAGGCCTGCCCACCGGAGATCGGCGCTCGCCTGGCCAATGCCGATCGGGAGGTGTGGAACACCTACGGGCCCACGGAGGCCACCGTGGTGGCCTGTGCCGCACAGTTGACCGGTGAGCCCCCGGTGCGCATCGGCCTGCCGCTGGATGGTTGGGACCTGGCCGTGGTGGACGCTTCCGGGCACCCGGTCCCGGAAGGCGAAACCGGGGAACTGATCATTGGCGGCGCGGGGCTGGCCCGCTACCTGGACCCGGCCAAGGACGCCGAGAAATACGCGCCCATGCCCACGCTGGGCTGGGAGCGCGCCTACCGATCCGGGGATGTGGTGGTCAACGACCCCGCCGGGCTGCTGTTCAAAGGCCGCGCCGATGACCAGGTCAAAGTGGGTGGCCGCCGCATTGAACTCGGGGAGATCGATGCCTCCCTGCTGGCACTGCCCGGCGTGGTGGGAGCAGCCGCTGCCGTCCGCAAAACGGGCAGCGGCAACTCGCTGATTGTGGGGTACCTAACCGTGGACCCCACGTTTGACCGCACCGCCAGCTTGGACCGGTTGCGCGCTGACATGCCCGCCGCCTTGGTGCCGCGCCTGGCGGTGGTGGAGGATCTCCCCACGCGCACCAGCGGCAAGATCGACCGCGACGCCCTGCCCTGGCCCCTGCCCGACGACGGTACTACCTCCTCCGCAGGTCTGGGCCAGACCGGCGCATGGTTGGCGGAGATCTGGAATGACGTCCTGGGATCGCGACCCAGCGCAGCGGAGGAAGACTTCTTTGCCCTGGGTGGAGGCTCCCTGACGGCAGCGCAGATCGTGGCGCGGGTGCGTGAACGCCACGTCAATGCCACCGTGGCCGATGTCTACGAACACCCCACCATCGGTGACTTTGCCGCCTGGCTGGACACCCTGGAAACGCCCGTGGGCCGACTCAATGAGCAGGTCCAGCCCGTCTCCCGCCTGACACAGGCCGCCCAGATGGTGGCCCTGGTGGGTTTGCGTACCATCAGCGGATTGCGCCTGCTCCTGTGGTTGGCACTGGGTGTCCGCGTGGCGGATCTGCTGGGGTGGTCCCTTCCCGCTCAAAGCGTTGGCCTGGCGCCGTGGTGGGTGTTGGGCCTGGCCTGGGTGCTGCTGGTGTTGGCACCGGGACGGTTGGCGGTCACCGCCGTCGTGGTCCGGGCAATCCTGGCCGGGGTACGCCCCGGTACCTACCGGCGCGGTGGCCGAACGCATCTGCGGTTGTGGCTGGCCGAGCGGTTTGCGGAGGAAATGGGCGTGGGGCACGTGGGTGAGGCCGGCATGATGCGCTGGTACGCCCGCTGGCTGGGGTGTCAGGTGGGCCGGGACGTGGACCTCCACGCCATGCCACCGGTGACCGGGTTCCTGACCCTGGGCAACGGAAGCTCGATCGAACCGGAAGTGGACCTGCAGGGACACTGGATCGACGGCGCCACCGTGCACGTGGGCCACATCCGTGTGGGCAAACGCGTCCGCGTGGGTGCCCGCTCCACCCTTGCGCCAGGTGCGCGGATCGGTGCGGATGCGGAAATCGCCCCGGGCTCCACGGTGTTCGGCCCCGTGGGGGAGCAACAGCGGTGGTCCGGCTGCCCGGCAGCACCCGTGGGGGACGCGCGTGGTCCGTGGGGTCCGCGGCCCAAGAACCGACCCGTGTTCAGCGTGCTGTACGGACTGGCCGGAACGCTGATCTCCGCGCTGCCTGCCGTGGCAACACTGGTGGGCCTGGCTGTGCTGTGGCTGCCGCTGCGTGCCACCACCTCCTTGGGAGATGCCCTGCTGACCGCAGCACTGTGGCTGCCGCTGGCTGCGTTGGCCGGTTACGCCACCTTGGCCCTGATGATCCTGGTCCTGATTCGGCTCTGTGCCCTGGGGCTGGAGGGCGGTCCACATCCGGTCCAAGGCCTGCGTGCACTGCAGACCTGGACCACGCTGCGCCTGATGGATGAAGCCCGCACCTGGCTGTTCCCCCTCTACGCCGGGATGGCCACCACGTGGTGGCTGCGGGCACTGGGAGCTCGGGTGGGCCGCGATGCCGAGGCCTCCACCGTGCTGATGATCCCCAGCTTGACCCGTGTGGGTGCCCGGGCATTTCTGGCCGATGACACCTTGATCGGCGGTTATGAACTGGGTGGGGGATGGCTGCGGGTGGAACGCGTGAAGATTGGCCGCGGCGCCTTTGTGGGCAACTCCGGGATGACCGCCCCAGGGCGCAAAGTCCCCAAGGAATCCCTGGTGGCCGTGCTCTCCGCGGCACCGCGCCGCAAGAGCGCCAAGGCAGGGTTGTCCTGGGTGGGATCCCCGCCGGAGAAACTGCGCCGCACCCACAGCGACGTCGACTCATCCCGCACCTATGAACCCTCCACCGGCCTGCGGATTCTGCGCGGAGTGATTGAGACCTGCCGGATCCTCTCCCTGCTGGTCCACATGGCCCTGTACCTGGTGGTTTTCGGGGCGCTCGCCGTGGTGGCCTCCACGTGGGGGCTGTGGGCGGCGGCGGTGGTCTCCGGTGTCGTGCTCCTGGGGGTTGGCGTACTGGCTGTGACTGCGGCGTTGCTTGCCAAGTGGCTGTTGGTGGGTCGGTGGAAACCGTCAGAACATCCGCTGTGGTCCGGATTCGTGTGGCGGGGGGAATTGGCGGACACCTTTGTGGAAGCAGTGGCCGTCCCGTGGCTGCTGCGTTTTGTGCCCGGCACCCCCGTGCTGAATCTGTACTTTGCCTCCATGGGCGCCCGAGTGGGGCGCGGGGTGTGGAGTGAGACCTACTGGCTGCCCGAACACGATCTGATCGAGTTGGGGGATGCCGTGACCGTCAACCGTGGATCTGTGGTGCAAACTCACCTGTTCCATGACCGTGTGCTGGCCATGGACACCGTCTGTCTTGGTCCTGGCGCCACGCTGGGGCCCAACTCCGTGATCCTCCCGGCCGCCACCTTGGGGCGCTACGCCACCGTGGGACCCGGTTCCCTGGTCATGCGCGGGGAATCGGCACCGGACAAGACCCGGTGGATCGGCAACCCCATAGGGCCGTGGGTGGAGGAGGCGGACTAGACTTCCGGACTGTCAGCCCACGTACCACCAGCCCTGATCGGAGCCGAATGACCAACCCAGACCCGTACCTGAGAGGGCACGGAGACACCCGCTACCGGGTGTCCCACTACGACCTCAAGCTCAGGTACAAGGTGTCATCCAACCGGTTGGAGGAACAGGCTCAGCTCTACGTGGAGATCGTGGAGGCCACGTCCCGGATCGATGTTGACCTCTACGGTCTGCGCCTGGGCAAAGTGCTGCTGGACGGCCGCCCGGCCAAGTTCCGGCACCGCGGCCAGCGCGTGACCGTTGAGGTGGGCGATCGCGTCCCTGGAAACCGGTTCCTCCTGGAGTTCAAGCTCACCGGCACCCCACGCCCGGTGCCCGGTGTGCACGGGGCTGCCGGTTGGGAGGAACTCACGGACGGATCCATGGTGGGTTCCCAGCCGCAGGGCGCCCCCGGTTGGTTCCCCTGCAACAACGACGCCGCAGACAAAGCCACCTACCGCATTGAAGTCACCACCGATCCCGAATACCACGTGGTGGCCAACGGAACCCTGACGGACTCCACCCGCAGTGGGGCCACCCGCACCTGGACGTATGTGATGGACCGGCCCATGGCGCCGTATCTGGCCACGGTTCAGATCGGGCCGTACGTAGTACAGAAACGTCCGGCCTCCGTGCCCGTGGAGGTGGTGCACCCCCGCACGGTGCATGTGGGGCACGGGTCGGCCTTTGAACGTCAAGCCGAGATGGTGGAGTACTTCTCCCAGGTGTTCGGCCCCTACCCGTTTGCGGAATACCGCGCCGTGGTGGTGGATGATGACCTCGAGATTCCACTGGAGGCTCAGGGTTTGAGCACGTTCGGGCTCAATCTGGTGGCACCGGAGTGGAACAACGAGCGCCTGGTGGCCCATGAACTGGCACACCAGTGGTTCGGCAACAGCGTGACGAGCCGCCAGCTCAGTGACATCTGGCTGCATGAGGGCTTTGCCTGCTACGCCGAATGGCTGTGGTCCGAGCGCCGCGGGGGATCCGTGTCCGCACAGGATCGAGCTGCAGAGCACCACGCCGCCTCGTCCTCCACACCCGTGTTCCGCACCCTGGCAGATCCTGGGGTGCGCAACATGTTTGACGACTGGGTCTACAAACGCGGTGCCCTGACCTTGCACGCCCTGCGCGCGGAGCTGGGGGATGCCGTGTTCTTTGACCTCCTGCGCAGCTGGACCCGGGAGCACGCCGGGGGCACGGTGACCACGGATGACTTTGAGGCGCATTGCCTGCGCTGGGCCGGTGCCGCAGGCGCTCAGGTGGATGACCTGCTCCAAGCATGGCTGCACCGCTCCGAATTGCCGCCTCTGCCGGTGCTCAGCTCCTGATCACCCGGATGTTCTCCCGGGATGCGCCGGGCTGCAGCACGGCGACGGCGCAGGTCCACTCCGGACCAAGATCCACGTCCAGAATGGTGGCTGCCGGCCCCTCCAGCACGGTGCCATCCGGTGCCAGTCGGATGCTGCGTGGATGAGTGATCAGTCCCGTTCCATGGGCTTTGAGCAGGGCTTCTTTGCGGACCCACAGCAGGGTACGGGCGTCGTCGTCGGGGCAGTGTTCACGGGCGTGAACGGCCACGGTCTCAAAGTGGGGGAAGGCGGCGGCACCTGCGGTCTCCAGGTCAATGCCAAGGGTACTGTCCCGGCACACGGCCACCACGCCGAGCGCACCCGTTCGAGGGCGTGACAGGGACACCCCGAATGCGCCAGCCGAGCTCAGCAGAACGGGTCGGCCGTGCTCAGAACTGCCGCACGCGGTACAGGAGTGGGTGAGCCGAACGGACGGATCCCCAGTGATCTGGGCTGCCAGCTCACCAAGTGTCCGGTGCAGGTCATCGGCTGGCGCCATCCTGATGTGAATGTCCGTGATGTGCTCCTGAATGCCCGATCTCCTGACCAAGCGGTCATATATGATGCTAAGGTCTTGGCAGTGACTCAAGTCACATTATCTGTCCCGACGCGCACCTGTGGTGACCTCAGAGGCAGGCACGAGACGGGGGATACTTGATGCCACTCACGGGAGATCTTTTCACCCTCAAGGATCGCGCCGGCACCACCATTGCACCACCGATCCGCAACCCGCACCACCAGGAGGATCCATGTCCGGACGGAACAATTTCTTCAAGGTCGCCGCACTGACCGGCGTTGCAGCTCTGGCGCTCACCGCATGTGGTGACGGCGGAGGAAATGGCGATGGCGGTGGGGACGGGGAGACCTACCAGATCGGCATCACCCAGATTGTCTCCCACCCGTCCCTGGACGCCGCCCGCGAGGGCTTCAAGTCCGCCTTCGAGGAAGAGGGCATTGAGGTCGAATGGGATGAACAGAACGCTCAGGGTGAGCAGGCCACTGCCTCCAACATTGCAGGCACCTTTGCCAACGACAACAAGGACCTGGTGCTGGCCATTGCCACCCCCACTGCCCAGGCTGCGGCTCAGGCCATCCAGGACAAGCCGATCATCTTCACCGCTGTGACGGACCCGGAGGAAGCCGGACTGGTGGACTCCTGGGATGAACCCGGTGGCAACGTGACCGGTACTTCAGACATGAACCCGGTCAAGGAGCAGCTGGAACTGCTCAAGGAACTGGATCCGGACGTAAAGACCGTGGGAATTGTCTACTCCTCCGGGGAAGCCAACTCCCAGGTGCAGGTTGACCTGGCCAAGGAGGCCGCATCCGAGCTGAACCTGGAGATCCAGGAAGCCACCGTGACCAACTCCTCCGAGGTCCAGCAGGGCCTGCAGTCCTTGGACGTGGATGCCGTGTACGTCCCCACGGACAACGTGGTGGTCTCCGCCCTGGAAACCGTCATCCAGTACGGGGAGGAGAACCAGCTGCCCATCTTGGCCGCTGAAGGTGACTCCGTGACCCGTGGTGCCGTTGCCACCTACGGCATCGACTACGAGGCTCTGGGCAAGCAGGCCGGTGAAATGGCCATCCGCGTGCTGCGCGACGGCGAGGACCCGGTCACCATGGCCGTGGAGCAGCAGTCCGAGCTGCAGCTCTACATCAACCCGGAGGCTGCTGAGGCCCAGGGCGTGGACATCCCCCAGGAAGTCCGCGACCGCGCTGACGTGGTGGTCGGCGAGGACGTCGAGGCCCAGGACCCCGCCCAGGCCGGCGACCAGTGATCTGACGGACCGTTTGCCGTGACCCGACCCGCCCGTCTCCCTTTTCGCAACCACCACCTCCGGTGCGTGGCAGCGGAAGGGGAGCGGGCGGCGTCGTGGTCACGGTCAACGCGTACCCTCCCCATTTACTGCTGACGAGGACCCATGACTACTGCAGTCGAACTAGGGCTGATATACGCCATTGTGGCGCTGGGCGTTTACCTGACGTTCCGCGTGCTGAACTTCCCGGATCTGACGGTGGACGGATCGTTCACCGCAGGTGCCGGTACCGCCGGTGTGCTGATTGTCCAGGGGGTGAACCCGTTCCTGGCAACCGCTGCGGCATTCGTGGCCGGTGCTGTGGCCGGGCTGATCACCGGGCTGCTGCACACCAAGGGCAACATCAACGGGCTGCTGGCCGGCATCCTGACCATGATCGGTCTGTACTCCATCAACCTGCGCATCATGGGCGCCGCCAACGTGCCACTGCTACGTGAGGACACCCTGTTCACGCTGCTCTACAGCAACGTCAGCCGCGGCATCGGCTCCATTGTGGTGCTGGCAGTGGTGGCTCTGCTGTTCAAGATCGTGATCGACTGGTACCTGCACACCGATGCCGGGCTGGCACTGCAAGCCACCGGGGACAACGAGCTCATGATCCGCTCCTTTGCCGTGTCCACGGACCGGCAGAAGATCTACGGCCTGATGATCTCCAACGGTCTGGTAGCTGTGGCAGGCGCCCTGGTGGCGCAGTACCAGGGCTTTGTGGACATCCAGATGGGCATTGGTCTGATCCTGGTGGGCCTGGCCTCCGTGATTGTGGGGCAAGCGATCTTTGGCAACCGTGTGGTCATCCAGGCCACTTTGGCTGTGGTCCTGGGTGCCGTGCTCTACCGCTTGGCCATCCAGTTCGCGTTGAATGCCGGGCTGAACCCCAATGACATGAAACTGCTCTCCGCCCTGCTGGTGATCGTGGCCTTGCTGCTGCCGCAGTGGTCCGGGTTCCGCAAGATCGCCGGTTGGCGGCGCGGGTTGGGCTCCGGTGGTGCTGCCGGACTGACCGACGACGGAGCCGCAGCCACCTCGTCCGCCAACATGCCCGAGCGCGATCCCAACCAGCCGTCCACCGCGGCAAACCAGGTGGTGGGGGACCGCGCAGGCGTGGGGTCGCCGGGCGTGGGGTCGACGGGCTCAGGGGCATCGGGTGGCACGTCCTCGACCGGAAGCAAGGCGGTTTGACCATGCTGAACATCACCAATGTGTCCAAGACGTTCTTCCCGGGCACGGTCAATGAACGCAAGGCCCTGGTCAACGTGTCCCTGGAACTGCGCCCCGGGGACTTTGTGACCGTTATCGGCTCCAACGGTGCAGGCAAGTCCACCATCCTCAACACCATTGCCGGGCGGATCCAGCAGGACAGTGGGCGAGTGGAGATCGATGGCAAGGAGATCACCAAGCAGAAGGAGTTCCAACGCGCCGCCCGGATCGGGCGGGTGTTCCAGGACCCCATGGCCGGAACGGCCCCCAACCTGACGGTGGAGGAGAACCTCTCCCTGGCCGATCGCCGTGGAGCGTTCCGTGGGCTGGCGCGGGCTGTGTCCGGGTCCAAGCGGGATCGTTTTGCGGAGGAACTCAAGGTCCTGGAACTGGGCCTGGAGAATCGGATGAAGACCAAGGTGGGATTGCTCTCCGGCGGTCAACGCCAGGCCTTGAGCTTGCTGATGGCCACGTTCTCCAACCCCAAGGTGTTGCTGTTGGACGAACACACTGCAGCCCTTGACCCGCAGCGTGCCGAGCTGGTGACGCGCTTGACCAACCAGGTGGTGCGGGCTCAAGGGCTGACCACCCTGATGGTCACCCACAACATGAACCAGGCCCTGGAAGTGGGCAACCGGCTGATCATGATGCACGAAGGCCGGATCATCCTGGACGCCACCCCCGGGGAGAAGAAGCAGATGACCCCGGAGGACCTCCTCCGCCGGTTCTCCCAGCTCAAGGGCGCAGCTCTGGACGACAAAACCATGCTCCAGTAGGCGGCCCGCATCCCAGGCGGTTCCTCCCAGCCCGGGGTGCTAACCCGCGACCCTGCCGTTCAGGCTCCTGGCTGTGGTCTCACCTGCCGTTCGCTTAGCACACCGCTGCTGATGCCCAGGTCGGGTTTCGCCACCTCTGGGTACGCAAATGACCACGAAACTGCCGGTTGAGTGGTCATTTGCGTACCCAGAGGTGGTTTTTCCGTACCGAACCTCGTTACCTGGCAGTCTCCACCGCAGCCTCCTGAACGACGACGACGACGCCGGCCCGGCACCAACCCACAGGTTCAGCCCAGCTTGATGCAGCCATGCCCACAGAAGCCGGGCATCTACTGCAGACATGTCACTTCACCAGCGATCCGCGCCAGCGGCGCAATACTTAACGGGTTCGGACCACCTGCCCGCACCATCCGACTCCATCCACGCCCGAGCCAACCTGGGCACCTACCGCCAGGAACTCGCTGCAGAACGTGGCCGGCGCCAGCGTGCAGTCACGTTGTGGCTGGCCGGGATGGCGTTGGTGGCCGGTGTGGTCATGGCCATGACGGTGGCCTCGATCTTCCCGGTTGCGGTCACGGCCGCGGGCATCCTGGATGCGGTCTCCGTGGTGAGTGCGGCAGCAGGAACCTTGGGGATTCTGCTGCTGGTGGTACTGGCCGCACGGATCCCCGCGTTGGATCGAGCGTTTGGTCATGACGGACTGATTGCCTGGCACAAGGTGCTGGGGCCGTGGTCACTGGGGCTGGTGGCCGTACACATCGCAGGGTCCGTGTTGGCGGTGGCCTTTGCGGCAGCAGGAAATGCGGTGGGGGCTGCCGTGACCTTCGTGCTCTCTGACGGGGATCTGATCCTGGCCCTGCTGGGCTCCCTGGTGTTTGCTATGGGCGGGGTGACCTCCTTGTCCAAGGTGCGGGGTCGGTTGCCACGCAGCCTGTGGTGGAGCATTCATCTGAGCTTGTACGCCGGGATCATCCTGGCGTTCTTCCACCAGGTCACCGCAGGTGGTCCGTTCATCAGCGGGTTCGCCAAGGCCTTGTGGATCGGTCTGTATGCCCTGGTTGCTGCCTTGGTTCTGGGCTTCCGCGTGATCCGCCCGGTGCTGATCACCATGCGTCACGGGCCGACGGTGGAAGCCGTTGTCAACGAATCCCCGGGTGTGGTGTCCGTGTGGATGCGGGGTCGCAACCTGGAATCGCTGGGGCTGGAGCCCGGTCAGTTCATGACCTTCCGATTCCTCTCACCCGGCCTGATGTGGCACGCACGCCCCTTCTCCATCTCGGCCGTGCCACAAGCAGGCCTCATGAGGATCACCGTGGCAGAAGCGGGGACCGCCACAGCACGCATGCGGTTCCTGCGAACCGGCACCCGAGTGGCCGTTGAAGGTGCACACGGGGTTCTGACTCCCGTCCAGTTCGGTGCCGACCGCGCCGTCCTGGTGGGCGGTGGCGTCGGTGTTGCTCCATTGGTGCCCCTGGCCAGGGAGTTCGCAGCGCAAGGGGTGGCCACCGACGTCGTGTATCGGGCGCCGTCTGAAGAACGCGCGCCCCTGGTGGGCGAGTTGATAGAACTCCACAGAGCGGGCGTAATCCGGCTGCATCTGCTGACCGGCCCACGCATCTACCAGCCCCTGCACGCCGGGCGTTTGCGCAGTTTGTTGGGGGACATCAGCCAAGCCGAGATCTACCTGTGCGGACCGGTGGGTCTGACCAACGAGGTCCGGGTGGCAGCCCGTGCTCTGGGCACGGCTCCGGATCGCATTCACACCGAACTCTTTGAGATGTGAGGACACGCATCATGACCACTTCACGAACTCACACCGTGGGTCGAATGGCAGCCGTTGGCGCTGCTGCCGCCGTGGGGGTGCTCTCCACCGTGGCGTTGAACCCGCAAGCCCAGGCGCTGGTGCTGGGGGAGACCGCTCTGGTCCAGCCCCAGACAGCGACCACCACGGGCGGTGTCACGGGGAGCAACGAGGCCGCAGGCACAACGTCATCCACAGGGTCGGGGGATGCGAGTGGGACGGCGGGGGCGTCGTCGTCGACAACGTACACGGGCAGCACGGTGCAGACCCGCGACGGGCCGGTGCAGGCCACCGTGGACGGTTCCGGCACCATAACGGATGTGACGTGGCTGCAGTACCCCACGGGCGAGGGCACGTCCGTGCAGATCAATCAGCGGGCCATGCCGGTGCTCACGGATGAGGCGCTGAAGGCGCAGTCGGCCAAGGTGTCCAAGGTGGCGGGGGCCTCCTACAGCTCGCGGGGTTTTGCGCAGTCGCTGCAATCGGCGCTTGACCAGGCGGGGGTCTGAGATGACCGCCCAATTGGCCGCGCCCACCTGCCCCAGCCTGCGCCACCTGGAGGAGGTGTAGGGCACGGTGGTGACCATTGACATCCGGGGAGTTGACGGGTCGCTGCCGCCCGAATCGCAGGTGCACACCGTTTTGTCCCAGGCCAGCGCGTTCATGGACGGCGTGGATCGGGTGTTCTCCCCATTTCGTGCGGATTCCCTGGTCAGCGCCTACCGTCGCGGGGACCTGCCGGCCGTTCCCGTCAGCGGCTTCGGCCCGTTCTCCGACGACGACGTCGCGTGGTTCCGTCACGTCCTCAACGCCTGCGAACGAGGCCGAGAACTGACCGAAGGTGCCTTTGACCCGTGGGCGGTTGAGGGTGGATTCGACCCGTCGGGATTCGTGAAGGGATGGGCCGCTGAGGCGGTGGCGGACCTGCTGGTGGAACGCGGGTTGGGGAACGTGTGCGTCAACGCTGCTGGTGACCTGACGGTCCGGGGCATGGCGGATGTGAACGTGCCGTGGGTGGTGGGTGTGCCGCATCCGGAGGACCGGTACTCCATGGTGCATTCGTTCCCGTTGGGCGGAGGGTCGGCGGCGACTTCGGGATCTTCGGAGAAAGGTGAGCACATTGTGCTGCCCGGTGGACGCTGGCCAGGATTTGGTGCGCGGCAGGCCACAGTCTCCGGGCCGAATGCCGGGTGGTGTGAAATTCTCTCCACCGGTTTGATGGTTGCCGGTCGCTACGGACTGGACTGGTTTGCCCAGCTCCCCGGGTATCAGGCGTTCTGCGTTGACACCCGGGAAGACAAGGTGTTTCGGGTGGAATGAGGGCTGCCGTCAGTGGTTGGCGTCAGCGCCCACCATCAGTTCTGCGGCGTGGCGGTCTGCGGCGGCGCATCCTGAAATGGCTTGCATTCCGTGTGGGGGTGGTGGCTCAGATAAACCACCAGTGCCCGGTTTCCCACGGTGACGCTCAACAATCGGTGGACAACAGTCCACTCAACCACCGCCAGAGGCTCGATGGCTGCGACGTCGCGCATTCCGGTCAGCAGATCTGCATCGTGATTCCAGAGGCGGAACTCCATGCCTTCTGACTCGAAAGTGACGGTGTTGCCCTCCACCTCGGTGATGGTGGCTGGTTTCCAGGAAGGGTGCCCGGAGACCACCCGCATCTGAATCGGGTGGACCCTGTGTCCCCGTGAGTACAAGCTGCATGGCCCGGCCATGGAGACTGCTCCGATGCTGGGAATGTAGGTGGGATTGGCCAAAACATTGGCAGAGTGAGAGGTGGTTTCCACGGATACTTCTGTAGTCGCTACTTCCGCGCGAACTTGTGAACGGCGGCTGATCTTCTCCCGGGAGCACCGTGTGCGGGACGCGGTTGCTAGTCAGCTTGCCGGGAGTCATGAGCTGATCTTCTTGATCGTGGGAACCGGTTAGCAGCTGGTTTCTCTTGCCAAATTGCTTTCTGGGGGCAGGATGAAGTCATGAATGATCACACCTGGTCAGCAGCAGAGTCGTCCTAGGAACATCGCGTCACCCAGTTCTGGGAGACCGTGGAACTGTTCGATCGCCAAGGTGCGGTGGCAGGTATGGCAGCGTTGGTGGCGGAACGGCCGAATGAGGATCCTGACGCACACTTTGAGATGGGGTGCGTCTACGACTCCACTGGATTCGAGGCGGAAGCAGCTCGGGAATACCAGACTGCACGAGGTCTTGGGCTCAGTGGGGCACGCCTGGCACGGCTGAACATTCAACAGGCATCCACGCTGAGGAACCTGGGGCGAGTGGATGAAGCAATCGCCATGTTGGAGGCAGCCGAGCCTCACCCCGCCATTGGAGACGCACGTGCCGTGTTCCTGGGCTTGGCCCTTCACGACGCCGGACGGCACGGAGAGGCCTTGCGGGTGGTTCTGGAAGCTCTGATTCCAGATCTTCCGAGATACCAGCGGTCGGTTACCGCTTATGCGCGGGCGTTGACCGATGAGCAGTGACTCTCATCCTTTGACGGCTGGGCCGCGTGGTCGGCGGTTCCTGCTGGAGGTGGCACTGGGTCATGCCTGACTGGTCCCAGGTGGCATTTCATTACAGCGGGGTTCACCTGAGTATGACCGGTTATTTGTCCTCGGCCTGTATGGAGATCCCGGTGGACAAATACACATCAAGTGTTATTGCCGGATGGAATCCGGATCACACATATTGGTTCTCGGATGCGATATCTGGTGGCGCTGACGTCGTCGTGTGGAAAATGCACGACGACGGCTGACCTCAGTATGGATGGGTGAAGGGTCCATGAGGCAGAGAACGTGCGTCAGGCGCCACTGCCAGCGCCCTGTGGCAACCCCTGCCAACCTCGCCACTGGCCCGGAATCGCGGGGCTGACCGGTGCTAGCATGGTGGTGGGCCAAAGGCCCGGCGTGGCACCAGCGCCGGAGGGCATGGTGATCCCACGCGGATGCGAGATGACCATGGTGGCAGCGTGGGGCCGGTGAACAGCCCGGCAAGACAATCCCCTGCAGGGCATTAGTCGACCCCTTCATTCGGAGACTTGAACCGCAAAGGTGCGGTGATTCCACCGGGCATTTCATGACACACCTGCTCGTGGCAATCATGCTGGAGGTGTGAAATGACGAGTGAAGCATTTGTTCTGTGGTTTGAAGATCTCAAGTACACCGACATTCCCCAGGTGGGTGGCAAGAACGCCTCCCAGGGAGAGATGATTCGCAGCCTTTCAGAAGAGGGCGTCCGTGTGCCCGGTGGTTTTGCCACCACCGCCCACGCCTACCGCGAGTTCATCCGCCACAACCACCTCAAAGACATCTTGGCGGAGGAGACCCAGGCCCTGGACAAGGGCGAACGCAGCCTGGAACAGGTGGGAACCACCATCCGCCGCGCGCTGCGCCACGGGGAGTTCCCGGAGGAGATCGCACAAGTCATTCGTGAGGCGTACGCGGAAATGTGCCGCCGGGACGGGGCGGATGCAGCATCGGTTGCCGTGCGCAGCAGCGCCACCGCGGAGGACCTGCCGGAGGCCAGCTTTGCCGGCCACCAGGAGACCTACCTGAACATCAGCGGTGCTGAGGATCTGTTGGCCGCTTGCCGTCGCTGCTACGCATCCCTGTTCACAGACCGTGCCATCAACTACCGGCGCGAACGTGGATTCGACCACCTGGAGGTCGCCTTGTCCGTGGGCGTGCGGAAGATGGTCCAGTCCGACCGCGCCGGTTCCGGCGTGATGTTCTCGATTGACACGGACACGGGTTTTCCGGACGTCGTCGTGATCGATGCTGCCTGGGGACTGGGTGAGACCGTGGTGCAAGGTGCGGTTGACCCGGACGAGTACCGCGTGTTCAAGCCGCGGCTGAACGAACCTGGCCTGAACCCCATCCTGACCAAGACCCTGGGCCGCAAGGAAAAGAAGATAGTCTACGCGGTGGGCGGCAACGAATCCACCCAGACCGTGGACACCCAGGAAGCCGAACGCAAGCGGCTGGTGCTAGCCGATGAGGAGATCCTCACCCTGGCGCGCTGGTCGGTGATCATCGAGAAGCACTAAGGGCACTCGTTGAGGTACGTTCTGGCCTCCCGAATCTTGGCAGTCTTCGACGTGCTCGCAAACTTGAACACGTGGCTGAAGTGCATTCGACCTGACTCAGAATCTACGAAGCCATCACAGGAAGCGAGTCGGCCGTGCGTGATAATCGTATTGACTTCGAGGTAGTTGGGCGTGCTGCCCGAGCACGCGAAGTCGGCCGGGACAACATCACTGGCGGCCTCTCGCCCGGCGACTGTCCAGGTCACATCGTCGGTCAACCATGCTGTCATGGCCTCGGCATCCCTCTTCGCCCAGTTAGTGACGAACTCTCCGACTATGGCGATTCTCGGCGCATTCCCGCAGTCCGTGGGAAGAACGAGTTTCATTTGTTCAACAGCCCTTCATTTGTGGTGACCGGCAATGCGACTTCGCATCGCGTTAGCGATTCTTGATCGTCTGGTGTGTAGATTTCTCGGGGCGGCCCCGCAGATGCGAAACCGAGCTGACGGGCACGCATCTGGACCGCTTCGAATGCCGCGAGAATCCTGGGGAACTGGACATCCTCGGAAAGGACGTGCGTGAACAACTGCAGGTGCTCAGACTCCATTCGATGAGCGCGCTTCGCGTCGCGGAGCGGCACGCAGACCTCGATGGGGCCGTCGGACTCCCAGCCGACTTGGCCGTGGTAGATCACGATGAGCCCACCGCTTGCACCGCCACGGCCGTCCGCGAGCTGCAGGAGTTTCGCTGCGCTGGAGTGAATGACATCAGGCAGCTCGCGGGCGGACGTGTGCCGGGTCGATGTCAGAACCGCGCTGTCTGGAACGGTTCGCAGCGATACCTCAAACCGGGAGGATCCAGGCTGGCCGTCTCCGTCCAACGAGCCCTCTGCGACCGCGTGCTCGATGAAGCGAGCCAGGGATTGGCGACGTGCGTGCCGCTGCGCTTCGGCTTCCCGATAACGCGTTACGAAGGCTGATCTTTCATCTTCAGGCAGTCCCAGCAGCTCCCTGATCTGGTCAAGGGGCATGTCGATGCGCCGGAGCATGGTGACGAGACGGGCGACTTCGATCTGAGAGTGGCTGTACTTCCGATAGCCATTGAAGGCCCTTCACAGATGAGCATGGGTAGGGGTCTTGCGCCACGGCCGGTGTCCGCCGGCGGCGAGCAGGGCGC